>JAGNEJ010000039.1 GCA_018003315.1 Verrucomicrobiales bacterium | reverse complement strand
GGGCATGGCGTTCCACGAACGGTGTGTTGTCCAGCATGGTGATGATGGCCTCCACCGCATCCGCCTGCTGAGATTCCGTGGGATCCGGATCCCCCGTCCAGTTGGCGCCGTTGTTCCATTCGGTGATCCAGATGGGTCGCCGGGTGCGGTCGTAGATGCCCTTGAGAAAATTGTAAAACTGGTTCGCGATCGCCCCCGGATCGTTGTTGTTCCAGTAACTGCGGTAGTAGTGGACCGCGATGTAATCCACGCGCAGCCCGTCTGCGTCCGCCTGGTCCACAAAGCTGTAGAGCCAGTTCAGCCCGCCGTCGGTTGGCGCGGGAGATCCCGCGCGCAGCCCCGGCCAGAGCACATCCGGCCAGGAGGAGATGGCATCGCCCACGGAAAGGTTGGCTTCCACGGAATTGTCAGGTTCGTTGTAGCCCAGGACATGATTGACGCCCCGCGCCTTCCAGTTCTGGTCCAAGCCCGGCCAGTAGCGCGACTGGCGAATCGCGACATACTCGCGGTCGGACGTGGAATTTTGATCCAGGTTCCAGTTGTACCACCAGTGGGCGTGCACCGCGCTGGCGATGTTTCCGGCGATTCCCTTCTTGCTGACCCACCGCCAGGGGAAAACCCTGACATAACGCACCCTGTTGTCCAGGGATGCGGGCAGCCGGGTGAGTTCGATGTCGCCGTCCTGAGCCACATAGCACCGGCTGCTGCTCGCGCCGTTGTCTGACGCCGCAAACGTCGCCAGGTAGCCTCGCTTCAATTTGAACGAACTGATGCGCCCCGCGGCGGCCCCCAGCGCGGCGGTGTCATAGTGCGCGTGGGCATTCAATTTCCAGGAAGTGCCGCGAAAGTAGCGCCCATCAAATGCTTCCAGCGGCTGGAAATCCGGCGCCTGGGGAATCACCACCGCGCCCATTCCATACTGCACTACGCGGACATTTGCGTCGGCGACTGCGGGAACACTGCTGACCAGCACGCGGCTTAAAAAAGTGGAGATCACCGCGGACGGGGCGATCCTTGTGAAAATCAGCCAGGAGTCCGGAGATGTCAGGTTCACCGTGCTGCCCGGCAGAACGTCGCCGCTGCCGGTGAGCCGCAATTCCGCCCTGCCGGAGACCGTGGCCGCCGTGGCGGAAAGCGACGACATGGTTTGGATGTCATTGGCAATGGCCAGCGTTTGGGCACCGGTCGGTGATGGCGTCAACAGGAGCGCTGGCAGCGTCCACCACAGCCAGAAACGCACCGAATGCAGGAAGGAGGGGAAGGATTTGAACCCGGGGAGCACAACAGCGCTTATACCGCAGCCGCACCTGGAAGCAAAGCGCAAGATGGCACGCCTGCCGCCCCGCCAGCGACGGGGAGGGAAGGCGCAGGCGGGTGGTTGCTGATTTGGGAAGCGGTGATACGGTCGTTGAAAACGTGCCATGGATGCGACCAACCCGACTGACGAAAACCGGCTCTTCAATGCCTGCCCGAACTGCGGACAGGTCATCGACGTGACGGCCTTCGAACCCTATGCAAAGATTGTCTGCGAAAAGTGTGCTGATTCCATTCGGGTGCGGACGAGCTTCGATCAGTTTGCGATCAAGGGACAAATCGGAATCGGCGGGATGAGCCGGGTTTTCCGTGCGGTGGATACCGGGCTGAAGCGGGAAGTGGCGCTGAAGATTCTGAACCGGCAGTGCTCGAGTGACGAACACCGCGTGGCACAGTTCGAGCGGGAAGCCCGGATCACTGCGGCCATGAGCCACCCGAATGTGGTCACGGTGTTCAGCTCCGGAAAAGACCAGGGCTATTTTTACATTGCCATGGAGCTGGTGATCGGTGGGAGCCTGGATGATTGGATTCGCAAGGAACAGCGGGTGGAAGAAGCCAGGATGCTGGAGGTCGCCATTGACACTGCCCGGGGACTGAAGGCAGCGCTGCTGGCAGGCCTCATTCATCGGGATGTAAAGCCGGGAAACATCCTCTTTACGGAAGAGGGGGCCGCGAAAATCGTGGATTTCGGACTGGCGCTCATGTTTGAAAAGGATGTGGACACCGACACCGAAATCTGGGCCACTCCCTACTACGTGCCGCCGGAAAAACTTAACGGCGGAGTTGAGGACCACCGCAGCGACATTTACAGCCTGGGGGCGTCCCTTTTCCATGCGGTGCTGGGGCATCCGCCCTACGAAAATGACACCAATTCCCTGGAGGAACTGAAAGTCATCAAAGCCCAGACCGTAAAACTTTCCGATCGCGATCGTTCGCTGATTTCCAGTGAATCCGCGGCGATTCTGGCGCGTTGCCTGGAAAACAAGCCGGAAAACCGCTATGAATCCTACGACGAACTGATTGCCGATCTGGAGTATGCCCAGCAGTTGCCAGGCAAGGCCAAGCCGGGTTCCGGGCGCGGACAGATGGCGGGCGGATTTTCCGGGCCGGTCAAGGCGGGCATTGCCGCAGCGCTGGTGGGGATCGCGGGGATCGGGACCTGGCTGGCAGTGCGCGGACCGGAACAGCAGGATGCCGCCGCTTTGCAGATCGACACGGACCCATCGGCAACATCCGACAAGACCGTTTCCGCCCAGTTCACTGCGGCCCGCGATGCATTGCTCGGCGGAAGGTTCCCCGAAGCCAGCGAAAAGTTCGGTACCTTGGCGAAAAATTCTCCGCAGCCCACGGCCAACTGGGCGGTCTTCAACGACGGACTGTGCCTGCTGTTCCAGGCGAAGGAGAGCGAGGCGCGCAGCGTTTTTGCCAGCATGCCTCCCAGCGGCGAGGGTGAACTGGCAGGATTTTTTGCCGAAGTCAGCCGCGTGTTGGGCGAGGACGGACCGGTGCCTGCGGGTGCCGCGGCTGCGTTTTCAACGGATTCATTCAAGGCCATGGGCCTGCTGGCGGCGGGCCTGAAAAACTGGCAGTTGGGCGACTGGCGCGGAGCCAGGGCCATGCTGCTGGCATTTGAATCCGCCACGCCGGGACCATCCCACGCCTGGGTCAACAGCTATAAGGAACTGGTGCGGCCCCAGGCAGCCGATCTAAAACTGCTGGCCGACATGCCTTCCTTCCAATTGGAAAATGTCAGCCCGGAAGCGGCAAAGCAGGCACGGGAGAAGGCATCGGCCATCGCTGCGGGACTGAACCTGCCTGGCGCTGTCAAAAACGCCGTGGTGGCGGAGGTGGCTGCCTTTGGCAAGGCAGTGGACGCCCAGCTGGAAGCCGCGCAAAAGCTGGCCAGCGCCCGCGAGGCCGAGCTGGAGAAGGTGGAATCGAAAAAACTGGCTGCTGCGGTTGCAGAGGCCGCCTCCGCGGCGGCAGGCATGAAATTTTACCAGGCGGTGCAGCGCCTGCAGAAGGAACGCTTCCAGTCCGCCGCAATGCAGCAGTTGAGTCAGGACGAAATCCTAACCTGGCAGCAGGCGGAAGACTTTCTGGTGCAGGTCTCCCGGGATGCCGTCGGCTACCAAGGGGAAATCGAACGGCTGGGCGCGGCACCCCAAGTCGGAACCGTGGTGGCTGCCACCCGCGATGGCATCACCCTGCGCGTGGCCGGTGCTGCTGGCGAGACAGTCATTCCCTACGGGCAAATGCCTCCCCCGGCACTGATTAAAATTGCGGAACGCCCGCTGCTGGCAGACAAAATTTCCGACTCCGATGAATACTACCGCCGTCGCGAACAGGTTGTGGCCTTTGCACTGAAAACCGGGCAGACCATTTATGCAGGAATGCGCGGCAATGAACTGGCGAAGGAGCTGCGCGGTTTCCAGGCCCGCTGGAAGCGGATGCAGCCGAATGTGGAATTTTGATTTTCCGGAATTCTTGCCGTAATGCGGTCCAGTGTCCGCCACCTGATGGCGGTTTTTTCCCGGCCTTGGGCCGCTTAATCCCCCCAATCCCCAATAACCATGTCCAAAGACGACGATGATCAGAAACCGCCGCGGAGCCCTGAGGAATTGGCCAGGAGGTTGCAGAATCTTTTCCGGTCCAGTCTCGGTGGATCCCGGGTGGAGATGATGAATCCATTTACAGGCGGCACGGCTGCCGCATCCGCACCGGTTGACGAGGTGCAGACCCCGCCGGAAAAGCCGGACGTCTTCGACTTCGGCCTCACGCCGCGCCAGATCAAAGCCCACCTCGACCGGTATGTGATCCGGCAGGATGAGGCGAAAAAGGCATTGGCCATCGCGGTGTGCGACCACTACAACCATGCTAGGTTCCTGCGCGAACAGCGGGTCAAGGACAGCGAGGGCGACGGGGGCGGTGCGATCGAGTTTGCCAAGCAAAACGTGCTGATCATCGGCCCCACGGGCGTCGGCAAAACCTATCTGGTCAAACATGTGGCCGATCTCATCGGCGTGCCGTTTGTGAAGGCCGATGCCACAAAGTTCAGCGAAACCGGTTACGTTGGTGGCGATGTCGATGACCTGGTGCGGGAACTGGTGCACAAGGCTGGCGGCGATGTGGCGCTGGCGGAGTATGGCATCGTTTATATCGATGAAATCGACAAGCTGGCCACACGGGGCAACATGATGGGGCGCGATGTGAGCGGACGCGGCGTGCAGACGGCGCTGCTCAAGCTCATGGAGGAAACGGAAGTCAACCTGCGCGGCCAGCATGACATCCAGAGCCAGATGCAGGCATTCTTTGACCTCCAGCAGGGACGCCAGCGCCCGGCCAAGATCAGCACGCGGAACATCCTTTTCATCGTCAGTGGAGCCTTCTCCGGACTGGAAAAAATCGTCGGCCAGCGGCTGCGCCAGGGCCGCATCGGCTTCAATGAGGAGTCGCCCGGCATCCCTTCGGAGGATGCGTGGTTTCGCCATGCGGTGACTGCGGACTTCATCGAGTACGGCTTTGAGGCGGAGTTCATCGGACGCCTGCCGGTGCGGGTGGTGTGCGAGCCGCTGGCGGCAGCGGACATTTACGACATCCTGACGACATCGGAAGGGAGCATCCTCCGGCAATACGAGCAGGAGTTCAATGCCTATGGCATCCGCATCACCTTCACGGAGGAGGCGCTGCGGGAAATCGCCTCCAGGGCCGCCATGGAAAAAACCGGCGCCCGCGGCCTGCTCACGGTCTGCGAGTCCATGCTGCGGGATTTCAAATTCGAACTGCCCGGCACCTCGGTGGGTGAACTTCGGGTGGATGCCGAGCTGATATTCCAGAAGGAATCGGTGCTGCAGCGGCTGCGCGAACAGGCGGGGAAGGAGACATCGCCGGCGGTGCTGCAGGCGGCAGAAGCCTTCTGCCGCACGTTTCTTCAGACGCATGACATCACGCTTGAATTCACGCAGGAAGGGTTGCGGGAACTGCAGCGCCAATGGGAACGGGAAAGCGGCACCCCGGGGGACTTCCTGGACCGGCGGTTCAAAGATTATCAGTTCGCCCTCAAATTGATTGGCCGCAACACCGGCCAGACGGCATTCGTTCTGGATGCCGACGCGGTCCGCAATCCCGATGGCTACATCAGCAGGCGCGTGGTTGAATCCTATGGAAAAAGCGGTGAAGCTGGCTGAGGACTTTGCTCCCTCCAAATTCGAATTTTTTCATGCGTCATCCGTGGCTCTTTGCATTGCTTGTTGGCCTGCTGGCAGGTCTTGTCGGTGACAGTCTGCGCTGGGTTGCCCCCACCGGAGCCTGGGCGGCCGCTCTGCCCTGGATGTCTGCAACCGCCTGGAATCCGGCGGAATGGGTGCTCCACCTCAGCGCTGCCGTTTTCGGAGTGGCCGGAGCCTGGATTGGCTATGCGGTGTCCGGGACGCTTCGGGCGGCTTCCCTGATGGCGGCGGGGACTGCGCTGTGCTTCAGCGGGTCCGCTGCCGTGGCGCTCCACAAGATCGGCTTCGATCCCTTTCCGTCCAGCATCGCGCTGATGCTGGGAGGGCTCGTCGGCTGGGCGGTGGGGCGCTCACGGCTGTCCCTTGCTGCGCAGTTGCCGGTCATTTTTTCCGGACGCATTTCAGCGGAGCAGATGCAGAAGCTGCGCCAGAGCCGCCCGCTGCCTGATCTGCAGTGCGAAAATCGCCCGGTGGTCGTGATTACCCTGCGCATATTGAATGAACAGGAAGTGCGAAAATTGATCGGTCCCGCCGCTGTGCTCAAGCTGGCGGAGGAGTTCCGGCAGCGGGCTGTTTCCGGACTGCTGGCCCGCGGGGCGCTGCTGCTTCCCGGTGCCACCCAGGCCATTCAGGCGTGCTTCGGCGTTCCGCTGGAAGGCAAAAATGATGTCAGGGAGGGCTGCCAGGCCGCACTGCTGCTCCTGGGGATGATGCGGGAGTTTGTCGGGCAGCGCAATCCGAACGGGGGCGGGCGGCTGCGTTTCGGGATCGGGGTCTGTCAGGGTCTGGCGGCAAGCGGCCTGGTCAACGGAGAATACCAAACCGAAGGCGACGTGCTGGAACGCAGCCGCCACTTGGCCGACGCCAACGATGCCTGGCTGACCGGCGTGTTGACGGACGCGAAAACCCTGTCACTGGCAGGCGTCGGTTTCCTGTCTCGTCCCATCGACAGCATGATCGTCGGCACCGAGGAGGAGGTCATGGATCTGATGGAGCTTTGCCCGGCGGTGGAAATGGATGAACTCCCGGCGCAGCGGGAGCGAATGGAACGCTTTGCCCAAGGCGTGGGACTGCTGCGTTCCGGCAATGCCGCCGCCGCTCTGGAGCAATTCCAACAGTGCGAACCGCGTGATGGAACGGAGGATGTCACGCTGGCGCTTTTCCTGGAAGCAGCGGCAGCCGGCCTGCCGGATCCTGCGACGCCGGTCCCGCAACCTGCAACCGCCAAAGCAGCCACTGGCAAGGTTCCGGTCACGGCACTTCTGGAGGCTGCCTTGGCACCGCCGCCGACAACCCCTGCGCCGGCTCCAGCCCCCAGCCCGGTGCCGCCAGCCGCAGAAGTTGAGCAGACGGCCACGCCGTCCGAACGCCCGGTGGCCGCACCATTGCCCCCACAGAATCCTGACAACCAACCGACGGAGGCTGGCAATGCAGAAGCGACGACCGCAGCGGTGTCAGCGCCCGATGAAGCAACGCCTCCTCCTCCAGAGGAGGCCGCAGCACCACCCGTGCAGGCCGAACCTCAACCATTGTCGAGCCTGCCTGCCTTTGTCACCCGGGCCCTCAATTCGCCGCGGCCACCGGTGGGCAAGGCCCCAATCTTGCGGGAAACCTTTTCCAAATCGGTGGTGCCGCGCAAATCTTTCGGACGCGGACGCAGGGTTGGCGACATGTTTGAAAGCGTTGCTGCCAGGGAGGAATCCGCACCGGCCGATGCCGCTGCGGCACAGCCCGATCTCTTCGCCGCGCTGGACTCCGGTGGATCGCCCGCGGCGCAACCGGATGGCCCATCCCCGGATCCTGCCAAAGGCGGCGCGGCCCGCGTGGTCAAGGCGAAACAGCCGCCGGAATCCGCTGGCAAACGAAAGAAACAGCACCGCAGGAAGAAAAAGTGACCAGGGTTGACTATCCAGAGCCGATTCGCCAACTGATTCTTCAGTTGAAGCGGCTTCCCGGCATCGGACCGAAGAGTGCCGAACGCCTCGCCCTCTGGCTGCTGCGCGGTCCCGCGCTTTCTGCCGGACAACTGGCCGCCGCTCTTGCGACTGCGGCGCAATCGGTTGCCACCTGTGTCGATTGCGGATTCTTTTCCTCTCGGGGCGAAGCCTGTTCGCTTTGCGGAAATCCGGCACGCGATCATGCGCTGCTCTGCGTGGTCGAGCAAGCCACGGACATTCTGCCGCTGGAACGCACCGGAGCCTATCATGGTCTCTATCATGCCCTGGGTGGAAAACTCAGCCCGCTGGAAAACATCGGTCCTGAGAATTTGCGCGTGGAAGAACTCTTCACCCGCATCCGGCGCACCGGAGTTCAGGAAGTCGTTTTGGCCGTGGGCAGCGATGTCGAAGGCGAGGCCACGGCCCATTACCTGGCGGACGCCCTGCGCGCAATGGGTGTGACCGTCTCCCGTCTGGCTCAGGGATTGCCGGCCGGGGGCGGTTTGGAATCAGCCGATCAACTCACGCTGTTCCGCGCCCTCAATGGCCGGCAGAAACTGTAGGACGTGCATCCGGAGGGTGTTGAGGGCAAAAAAAGCCCGGTGCTCTGCGGGAGAGAACCGGGACTTTTTGTGAGGATGAGAACCGTTTGCCCGCGGAGTGCTTACCGCTTGCCGCCCTTCTTCACTGCGGCCTTCAGGGCGCTGGAAGCGGCAAAGCGCACGTTTTTCGATGCTTTGATCGTCATCGACTGGCCGGTTTTGGGATTGCGTCCCTTTCGGGCTTTGCGCTCCGTCACCTTGAACGTGCCGAAGCCGATCAACTGCACATTTCCGTCCTTCTTCACGCCGGCGGCGATCGAGTCAATCACGGCAGCGACGGCATCGGTAGCGGCCTTCTTTGACGTTTCCTTGCCAAGTGCTTTCTGCACCGCTTCAATCAGTTCTGCTTTGTTCATTCGGATTTTTTTGGTTGAGTGTTTGTTGGCATCAACATTGTGTTGACTGCCAATTTGTAAGGATTCAGCCATTTCCTGTCAATCATCACCGGTAAAAATTATCTTTCAAAATAAAACTTCCTAACCATAAAATTTTTGAAATTATGCCCCTGTCCAGCTCTGCCCATTTGTCAGTCCAACCCAGTGTGGATCCCACGGCCTTTGTTGCTTCCACGGCGGTGGTGCTGGGGGATGTCACGCTTGGGGCGGAGTCCAGCGTCTGGTATGCGGCGGTGGTGCGCGGGGACATCCAGCGAATTGTGATAGGAGCACGATCCAACATCCAGGACGGCTGCGTGGTGCATTTGTCGCATGAGATGGGATGTTATGTCGGAGAGAATGTGACGGTGGGGCACAAGGCGGTACTGCATGCCTGCCGGGTGGATGACGAGGTGCTCATCGGCATGGGAGCGATCATCCTGGATGGAGCGGAGATTGGAGCGCGGAGCATCATTGGGGCCGGCGCCCTGGTGACGGGACGCACCGTGATTCCACCCGGCTCTCTGGTGTTAGGGTCGCCGGCAAAAGTCATTCGTCGGCTCAGTCAGGATGAGCAGCAGGGAATCAAGGTCTGGGCGGATCATTACGTGGACCTGCTGCCCGCCTACAAGGCCGGACTCCCCCGGCTGCACCCTGGAGGGTGAAGCCGGGGGATGGTCCGCGAATCCGGAGCGGCCTTGCAAGCGGCGGCTTGCGGGGGCGGGTGAGCCGGACAACACTGCGCACATGCAGCCGCATCTGTTTTCTCCTGCCGAGCATCCGGGACTTTTGCTGAACCGGAGGACGTTTTTTTCCCGGTCCAGCCTTGGGCTTGGTGCGCTGGCGCTGGCGGGACTTTCGGATCAGGCGGCAGCCCATGCTGAGGGCAGGGGCATTCTGGGAAATCCTCACACGGTGCCCAGGGCGAAGCGGGCGATTTATCTGTTCATGAGCGGCGGCCCCAGCCAGATCGATCTCTGGGATCACAAACCACGGCTCAATGCAGACCATGGCCGGGAGCTGCCCGACTCCGTGCGCCAGGGGCAGCGGCTTACCGGCATGTCTGCCAACCAGGCCACGCTGCCGCTGGCGGGATCCGTTTTCAAATTTGCCCCGCAAGGGACAAGCGGAACGTGGGTGAGCGACCTGCTGCCGCATACGGCACAAGTGGTGGATGAACTTTGCCTCATCAAAAGCCTGCACACTGAGGCCATCAACCACGATCCGGCGATCACCTTTTTCATGACTGGAAGCCAGATCGCCGGACGTCCATCCATGGGGGCATGGCTGAGTTATGGATTGGGCAGCGAGAACGACAATCTGCCGGCTTTCAGCGTGCTGGTGACCAAGGGAAAGGGCGGGCAGCCGCTCTATGCCCGGCTGTGGGGCAGCGGATTTCTGCCCGCCAGTCACCAGGGAGTGAAATTCCTGTCCAATCGCGAGGGAGTCATGTTTTTGCGGAATCCGGAGGGGGTCAGCCCGTCGCAGCGCCGCCGGTTTCTGGATCGTCTCAATGATCTGAACCGTGAGGCGCTGGCCCAAACGCTGGATCCGGAAATCAACGACCGCATCGCCCAGTATGAAATGGCCTATCGCATGCAGACGTCGGTGCCGGAAGTGACGGATTTAAGCAGCGAACCGGCGCACATTTTCGACATGTATGGCCCGGACAGCCGGGAACCAGGAACCTTTGCCGCAAACTGCCTACTGGCCCGCAGACTCATCGAACGCGGGGTGCGGTTTGTGCAGCTTTTTCATCAGGACTGGGACCACCACGGCGGACTGCCGGGCGCCATCCGCTCGGAAGCGAAACAGACTGACCAGGCCTGTGCCGCACTCGTCAAGGACTTGAAGCAGCGCGGGCTGTTGGATGAAACCATGGTGCTCTGGGGTGGGGAATTTGGCCGTACCTCCTACAGTCAGGGAAAATTGACTCCGACCGACTACGGAAGGGACCACCACCCCCGCTGTTTCGCCGGCTGGGCCTGCGGTGGCGGGTTCAAGGCGGGCTGCTCTCACGGCGAGACCGACGAATACAGTTATAACATCGCGGCCGATCCGGTGCATGTGCATGACTGGCATGCCACCATCCTGCACTTGCTGGGGGTGGATCACGAACGCCTCACCTATCGCTATCAGGGAAGGCGCTACCGCCTGACGGATGTGCATGGAACCGTCGTCAAGGCCCTGCTGGCTTGATTCGGTGGACTTCCACATTGTCAAACCAACAGCCATCCGCTGCGGTCTGCTGGCCGCGGATGGACAGCAGCACAACCAGTCGGCCAGCACCGGGTGGGACGGTTGCAACGCCCGAGGCCTGAGTCCATTTGCCGCTTCCTGGAGCAAAAGTGAAGGTCTGGTCGTCCGCTTCATGCGTCCATTTCTCGTCATTGGTCTGCCACCGAATTGTCAGGCTGGGAGTGGAGGCGCCCCGGGTCAGACACTGCGCCTGCACCACGAAGATTTCGCTGGGTGCAGCGACAATTTTTTGGATGAAACAGCCGCCGAAAACGCTGGCGGCTCGTGCGGACCCCTCACCGGTTTTTTCGTCCCATGAGAATGTTCCCGTCGCGTGCGTTTCCTCCTGCCACGCGGACCAGTGGGGCGGCAGGGCGGCTCCCGCTGCGGGCGGTTCGCGGAAATCTGCATTCACCAGCAGATTGGCGGCGGTGCCTTCGGCCTTTTGCCTGGCCAATGCCTCGCGTGCGGCGGCCTCCAGGTTGCGGGTCCATGCGATGGTGCGGGTGATTCCCGGCAGGGTTTGTTCCCAGGCGCGGCCTTTGCCGGCGGTCTGCTTCAATGGTTCCTCCCGCCACGGTTTATCGCGCGCCAGTCCGCTCCACCAGCGGCACTGCTCGCCGTAGATCCAGACGTATTCGTCGGCGGCGTCGCGGGCCGCGGCCAGATTGCGCTCCAGATGCTTCAACCGCGAGCCCTCCAGCGGTCCGCGAAAATACTGGTTGCCTTCCGCATTGACAAACATATCGAGATAAAAGCCGAATCCCGCCTGGACCTGCATCCGGTATTTGGCGCGGTTCTCCGGTGCAACCAGCCGGATGGACGGGCCGTTCCACGAGCGCATGTCCAGAGCAGCGCGCTGATAGGCTTCGACGCTGTCCAGGTAATAGCCGTTCTCGCAGCCATCCACGATCACCATGCCGGGAGGAGCTGCGTCGAGCATTCCGTTGAAAAAGGCCGGCAGCAATCCGTAATGCTCCTGGGCGAGGATCGCGTCGGGATCGTCCGCACGCCCCGCACGCAGCACCACGCTGTTCAGAAAAAAGGTCAGCAGCACCGCATGGGGCATTTCCGCCGCCACTCCGCGGACGAATTGGGCCCCCCGCTTGCGGGCCAGGGCCGAGGTTTCCGAAAACGTCCTCCCCTTGGCGGGATCGAACTTCCATTGATTCTGCCCGTACGGTTCGAAATCCAGCGCGAGGCCCTTGGCACCGCCCGCCTGTGCGAGCCATGCACCAATCCGCGCCTTGCCTTCAAGCGCCATCCAGCCTGCGTCGTTGTCCCACTCAATCCGCTGCGGGGTTGCATTGATGAGGAGAAAGTTGTCCGTGAATTTCACAAATCGACACGCCCGAAGGTCGTCCAGAGCGGGCTGGAACCATGCCTTCTCCCAAGGTTCTCCGTTCCAGCCGCTCAGCGTGGTGACCGTGGTTTCGGTGCCGGATTTCGCCTCGGCGCGGAAGAGAACGCCGGAAAATGCTCCCTCCTTTTCCATTTCGCGGAAGTTTTCGCGCAGGAAAGCGGTGTCCGGAATGTCCCAGCCGATTTCGATGAATTTTTTCTCCCCCGCCGACGCCGCAAGCAGACCGGCAGAGGCAACCATGGCAAGCGCACCCCGCAGGGCGCAACAACGGGGCTGGAATTTCCGGTGATGGGCAGTGGATGGTCTGGCTGTTTTCATGGAGAATTTCGATTCTCGGAGGCAATCCCGAATTGTCCCTCATTGCCGCTGGCTGGAGCGGACAGCGGGGGGACGCCGCACAGGTGCAGCGCCGACTGTGGAGGCGTTTTCAGTTTGTGGGAAGAGCCTCCATATCCGCAAAGGCGCTGTGAGGGCTCGCTGTCCAGACGGTGTGCCAGTGCTTCCGGCGCTTTTAGATCTGCGCGGGCCGGGTTCGGGTCATTACTCCGCCAAATTCTGAGGCTGGACCTGCTGTTGTTTTGCAGATAAGCTCACCGCCACCGCACTCCTCCCATCCCCTCCATGAACCGCCGACTGATCTCCCTCCTGCTGCTTGTCAGCACGCATTGCGCCGTTGCCGGCGTCACGCCGAATCCCCTTGACCGGAAACGTTACACCACCAGCGTCACCATCACCGCTACCGGCACCGCCGCCACGCTCGACGGAGCGGCATTTCCGCTGAATGTAGCCACGGCAGTGACATCGGTTGGCTATCATGAGCTGACCGTTACCGACCCCGGCACCACGCCGAACACGATCACGCATCGTTTCATCATCAAAAACAGCGAACGGGGAGGGACTGAAGATGGAATCCCCACCATGCGCCCATACCGGATCGTGAACGATGCTCCCTCCGCCTTCGCCAGCGGGCAGTTGCTGGTCATGGCGCCATCCGCCTTCCCCAAGGACCTGCCGGTGCCCGTCGTGGCCAGGCTGGTGAAGGGGCCATCCTTCGGTGCGACCGCGGGAGAACCCCTGTTCCTCAATGGAATTGTCAGTGCGTTCAGCGCCCCCGCTTCCAGCCTGCGGCTGCGACGCGGCTGGGGGTCAACCATTTTGCCTCCCCAGAGCAGCGACGGCGCGCTCAACTATGATGCCGCAGTCGGACCGCTGTCTGCCCCAAAGACAATCACCATCGAAAACGCCACTTCCTACACAACCAAGGGCGGTGCCGTGGCCGCCGCCGACGACTGGGGCAGCAACGCCCGCATTCATTTGACATCCAAACTGACGGTCGGCACCGGGGGCAGCGTGACCATTGGCGCAGGCACCATTGTAAAATGCGCCCAGGGTGTGGAAATCGAGGTGGCGCCCGGCGGCAGCATTCAGATCAACGGCACGGTATCCAACCCCGTGGTGTTTGTTCCGGAGCAGGCCACCCAGCTCTGGGGGGGATTCTGGCTGCAGCCGACATCCGGTGGCCAGAACGCCCAGGTGAGCGCCACTGGCACCATTTTCTGCCGGTTCGGCAACAACCAGAACTGGCTTTCCCAGTCGCCCCACTCCTTTGCGGCCCATCGCAATGAAGAACCGTGTTTCGCCGTCAGTGCCGGAGGCATTCTGAACCTGACAGACTGTGCGCTGGTTGGTCCCACCGGCCTGGCCGACACGCGCGGTTCCGCCTTTGCCATGACCAACGGAACGCTCAACCTGACCCGCACCCTCGCGCAGCGCTGCATCACGGGAGGGGAGCAGGTGGGAGGCACCGTGGAAATTCACCAGTGCGCCCTGCTGGAAATGACCAATGCCGGTTTGGACGCCGACAGTGATGCCTTTGCCGATGCCGACAATGACGGCATCTATCTGGTTCCGGGCAGCGGACGAACCTATCATCTGAGCAAAACAGTCATTGGCTGGGTGAAGGATGACGGAATCGACAGTGGCGCGGATGGCGCCGGGGCCACCATCTGCACGGACTGCTGGTTTGAAAACTGCACGCATGAGGCATTTTCCAATTCCGGCGTGGGAAGGGTGCCGGAAACCCATCGCGGCGTGCATTTCAACTGCGGTCAGGGCATGGAATGCGGCTATGGCGGACCACTATCCGTGGTGGACAACTGCGCGATGATCGGCTGCATGGTGGGGGCCCGCTATGGCGACAACTACGGCAACAATTCCGGGAGCAACGGTTCCGGAACCAGCCAGTACAGCGGAACCCTGACGGTGCAGGACTCATTCTGCCTCTACAACTACTTCCATGACACCTGGGCGAAGGAGTTTTCCACCTGGAACGATTCCGGCAACAAGCTCACCATGACCGGAACCAAGGTCAGCAAGGCGGCGGACCTCGCCGCGCAAAATGGAGCGGAGGATTCCGGCAACTCCCTGTGGAATGCCGCATCCGACGGCGCTCAACTGGCCGCCTTCATGCCTGTGCCCGGGTCGGCGGTGGGAGCCGACTTCACCACCGCGGTGCGCCAGGACATCCTGACAAATCTCCCGGCCAGCTTCACCGTGCGGCTGAGCACCTTTTCCTCACTGCCCGTGAGCCTGACATGGAAGGCCATTGGCAAAACCAGTGTCGATGCCACGGCCACCAGCACCATCGCCAGCGGAGTGCTGAGTTTTGAACAGGGCGAAACCGTCAAAATATTCGCCGCTCCGGTGATTCCCAACGATCTGAATTTCGTTCAGGTTGCATTGTCCGCGCCAGCCAATGCGCAAATAACGGGAACGCCGCTGGTTTATTTTCCAGCCTCGTCTGGTCCGCCCCCGGACACGGTTTACATCGCCCGGGGTGCTGCCGGGTGGCGGTATCATTCCGCGGCCCAGAACCCTGTGGATCACAATGCTCCCTGGCCGCCGCTGGATGCCGGAAGCCGATCCTGGACATCGCCGGATTTCGTGGAGACGGCATCGTGGAGCACCGGAACGGCTCCGTTTGGGTGGGGTTCAGTTACTGGAATCACGCTGGCCACCACGTTTCCCTCCGGCACGCGCCCCATCACCGCCTACTTCCGCAAAACCTTCACGGTGGCGGATCCGGCCTTGGTGAAAACGCTCAACCTGGAATGCCTCGCCGACGATGGGGCCTCGGTTTATGTCAACGGCGTCCGAGTCAGTCCCACCTCCTGGGGACTGGACCCGGGAACCAATCCGGGCGGGACGCTCTATTACGACCAGTTGTCCTCTAGGTATCTGGACGGTTCTGCAGAATCGACCTATCACGCATTGTCCCTCACCGGCGTCTCCCTGCCCGCGCTGCGGGCCGCCCCGCTGTCCAATGTAGTCGCGATCGAAGTCCACCAGAATGGAGCCTCCTCCGGCGACATGGGCATGGATGCAAAGCTGTCCGTGAGCTTTCAGTCCTCCTCCAGCGGTGGTGTGGGAATCCTGCCGCAGTCTGACGCCAGCCTGTTTTACTGGCTGGATCCGGGTCTGTCGCTGGAAACCTCGCCGGATCTGAATTCCTGGTTTCCGCATCCGGAAATGAAGAGCCCAGTTCCGCTCAACGGGCCGTCAAACCGCATGTTTTTCAGAGTCCGCTGAGATCCGGCAGCGTCAGACTCCAATCCCCTTGCCGCGCAGAAATGGCACCAGTTCATTGACGCCGAAGTCGGCCAGCACTTCGCCCGCCCAATCCATGGTCGGAGCCTTGGTCTGACCAGACAGGGCGACCATGCGCTGCATCGCTGCCGCATCTCCGGTCACGACACACTTCTCGTAGGGCAGGCAGTGGCGGTCGAGGAAGGCCAGCACCTCTTCGCACCACGGGCAGCCAGTTTTGACATACAGGATTGGAGTCACATTCATGATGGCGACACGCATGGCGCAAATCACCCGCGGACGCAAGCCAGTGTGCGTTCGTTGCAGCGATGTGATCTGGCCGGTCAATCCCGCGCCTTGAGCACCCCGACGAGATCCAATTTGCGCAACATGCGGGCGACGATCAGAAACGATGCCGCTGCGGCCAGCAGCACCACTCCGACCGCCACGATGTAAGTTTGCTTCTCAATGACCAGCGGCAGGCGAACCGTTTCCGTATTGATGGTCGCCACGATGAAGGTGGCGAGCGACTTTCCGAATAACAAGCCCACCGGGAGTGAAGCCAGCACCAGCATGGTTAGTTCCCCCAGCAGGACCGCAGCCACTTCCCGCTGCGAAAATCCCACCACGCGCAGCGTGGCCAGGTCGCGGTTGCGCTCGGAAAGGGCGATACGGGCGCTGTTGTAAACGACGCCGAAAGCAACAATGATGGCCAGGGTAAGATAGAGTTTCCGGATGATGTCGATGCTCTGCCCGGTGGTTTTGCGGAAGGCTGCCAGTTGCTCCCGCTTCACCAGCACCACCGAGGCCGCCGGCGTATCCTTGGTCAGGCGCATGAAGTCATCCCAGCGCAGCGGATCGACGGTGAGATAGGCGCCATTGATCGTGGCATCCTCCCGCAGGAAACGCCGCAACGCCCCCAGATCCATGTAGGCGGCGATGCCGGAAAAATCCTCAATCAGTCCACGCACCGGCGAAAACCGCCGCGGACGCGCTCCCTCCAGGACTTCCACTTCCACTTCGTCCCCCAGTTTCACTCCCAGCACCTCCGCCAGTTTGGCAGACATGACCAGCCCTTCCTCCGGCAGCAGGATGGGGCGGGCGTTGGAATCCAGCAGGCGGTTCAACTCCGTCCCCCGCGGCATCCCGGTCAGTGCCAGCTTCCGGCTGTGCGGACCAAAGTGCAGTCTGGTCTGAACGCTGCGCAGCGGCTCCGCAGCAAGCACACCCGGCAGGTGGCGCAGATCATGAAATGCTTTTCCAGATCCTGGTTCGGTTAGGAACACCACCACATTCTGCCGCTGCGTCAGGTTCCATTGATAGGTGAGCAGATAGTCGATGCTGTCGTGCAGCGACCCTGGCAGCACCATGAGCCCGGTGGCCAGGGCAAGCCCGGCCACGGTGAACAGGGCGGCAAACGGCCGACGTTCGATGTTGCGCAGGGCCATGCGGAATGACGGAGAGCACCAGCGCGTCAGCCCCATGCGCTCAAGGCGCGATGGCTTGAAATCCGCCGGAGGCTCCGGGCGCATGGCCTCGGCGGGAGGAAGTTTCACCGCCTGCCGGACCACGCCAGCCACCCCCACCATTGCCGCGGCGGCGCTCACGAACAAGGCCGTTCCCATGGCGCTGTAATCCATCCGGAACACCAGCGACGGAAACCGGAAAAACAACGTATAAAGCTGCACCAGGCCGTCGCCCATGAACCGGCCTCCAACGGCACCCAAAACCGTTCCGAGCACCACAATCACCAGGGCAAACTTCATGTAATGCATCCCCACCTGCCATGAGGAATACCCAAGGGCTTTCAGTTGGGCGATCTGTTCGCGCTGCAGGCGGATGAGCCTCGCCAGAATGGCGTTTACCATGAAAGCCGCAACGCTCAGGAAGATGGCAGGATAAGCCACCGACAGCGCACGCAACACCCGCAGTTCGTCCAGCAGACGGGAAGCGGAGGCATGGTCCTTCTGCGTGTAGGCACCCAGTCCGCCGTAGTCCGCCAGCAGCCGGTCCGCTTCCGCCTGCACCGGCAGGGGATTGACTCCCGGAGCCAGGTCCAGGCAGGCATCGTTGAAGGCGCCGTCCATGTCATACGCCGTGGCGACGGCGCGGTAGTTCATCCAGAACACGCCAAAGCGCCGGTTGTCAGGAAGCGTCTCGCCGGGACGGGCCTCGAAGACAAACTCCGGAGAAAGTCCGATTCCCGAAATGACCAGCGTGGTGCGCCGGCCATTGATGACCGCGGCGACGGAATCACCCGGATGCAGCCCGTTGGCCTGGGCAAAGGCCTCGCTCACAACGCACTCACGCCGCTGATCGAGCTGCGGGAGTCGTCCGCTGCGCAGAAAAACCTGATTCAGCACCTGCGGTCGATCCTCCGGCAGGGAAACGATTCTTCCGCTGGCCGGCTCTGCCAGGCCGGGCAGATCCAGCGTAACATTCACTGAAATCCTGGCCTCCACCGCAGCAACCCCCGCGATTGCCCCCAGCTGCTCCGCCACGGCCAGGGGCGCCCGCTTCAGCGAAACAAACACGTCCGCCATTTGGTAGCGCTGATAATAGGCGTCGCGGGTCGATTCCAGTGTCAACATCAGACTGCGGGTCATGATCATCATGGCTAGCCCGCAGGCCATCACCAGGCCCACCGCCACCATCTGGCCCTTCATCCGGCCAAGGTCGCGAAACAGCTTGCGGTCCAGACTCGCGATCATTTCCGCTGCCTCTGCACGACTACGGGCATTTGCCAATGCCCTTTGCGAGGCTTAGCAGCAGGCCGCTGCTGACCGTCCATTCCAGGCTCCGGCAGCACGTTCGGTTCATGGCGAAATGACCTCTGCATCAAAGCAAATTTCCATTGGTTTCTCAGGAGAAGCAGCAGGCGCGGGAACGAGCAAAAAATTGTCCGCAATGACCGGATTCCATTCTCCGCCCTTCGTGACCTTGATGGAGTTCACAGCAATGCGCTGCGGCAAAAACTGCACCACGGGCCGCCCGCCCCGCTGGGTGCCGTTGTGGTTCACGGTGGCGAAGCTGGCCTTGCCGAGGCGGGGTGAAACAACGAACCGCCAGGAGTTCTCTTCCCTCTTCAACTCCTGTGTCCAGGAACAGGCGCCCGGTGCCATCCGGGCATCCCAGGCGGGGTCCCCGTAAAAGACGACCACATCGCGATCGAACAACAGTCCGTTCACGTCCATGTCTTTGAGTCCCAGTTTCCGTCCTGCGGCCGAGAGATGCAGCCGCTCTGGACTGCGGCCCATCGCATCGACGTTGGTGACCGCTGCGGCTTCAGGACAGGCAGCCAGCAGCCGGTGGATCAGCGCGTGATGGTTCGCAAAAAACGCCTCACAAAACGAAAACCGGCCGGGCTGCTCGACAAAGTAGTCCAGACACCCCCAGCCCTGATAGCCGTACCAGGTGGGTTTCACGTAGCCGAGCATCTGCCGCACACCGGCGCTTTTCATGAAGGCCAGGGCCATGGCATCCGGGCCGTCAATGTGCCCGATCAGACAGTTGCCGATGGGCATGAAAACCTTGGGGTTTTCGCTGCGGATGTTGATGCGCCTGCCCGAGGTGTCGGTGCCGAACAGTTCACCGCCCTTGCTGTGCCAGGAACCATTGCGGTAGCGAAAACCGATTTGCCAGTCGCGCTCCGTGGCGTGGCCGGAGGTGATGAAAAGGTCGGCATGATAATCGGCAAGCGTTTTGGCCAGCGCCTCGGTGGTGTCCGCAGGGGCGGTTTCCGTTTTGGGCTCTCCACCCTTCTGCTTGCGCACCATCCGGCCTTGATTCAGCTCGCAGTACCAAATGCCCTCCTCGCAGCGGGAAAGCTCCACTTCCGTTCCTGCGGCGACTTTCCGGATGGTTAGCGGCTTTTCCTCTGCGGCCATCTGGCGGGCATTCGCAGCATCGAATCCGGTCACAATGCCCCAAAAGGCGTCTGTGAAGGGATCATCATCCAGGCGTCGCAGCATCTGGTGGGCATCCCGGACAAATGCCACCGTGACTTCCTCTGGACGCGCTACAAATGCGACCCACTTTGGAAATGCTTTCCGCAAGGCAGGCAGGGATTCAGACAGCTGAGCGGACCAGTGTATTTCTACGGCTCCGGGGTGTTTTGCCGTGAGACTGGCCGCCACGGCAGCCCAGGCGGCGTCCGCCTTGATTTTTTCAGAGGCCACCACCGCATAGGTGTCCCCGGCCAGGGAGCACCCGGCGGTCAGCAACAGGAATGCAGAAATTCGGAACAAATGCATGGGCAGACTGGTAGTGTGAAAAATGCCGTCCGCACTCCAAAAGCCGCGAAAACCGCACGCCGGTCAGGCGTTGGACGCCGCGAGTTTTTCCACAGCGTCCCGCAGTCGGACGCTCAGATCCTTGGCGATGTTGCACATGATGGAGCGGAAGGCATTCGGACGAAATTCAAAAATGTCATGAAATGCCTGTTTGGAAATGACCAGCGTGGTGGTCGGTTTGGTCGCGTGGACCGATGCCGTGGTGGCTGCGTCATCCAAGACCCCCATTTCGCCGAAAGCGTCGCCCCGGCCCATTTCCCCGAGCAGCAGGTCCCCGCCGCTGGCCCTGTGCTTGGTCACCCGCACCGTTCCTTTGGCAATCACATAAATGGCATCGCCCGGCTTGCCTTCGGAAATGATGCAGTCGCCCGCCTTGAACTTTCTGGTCTCCAGGAAGGGAAAGATCAGCGCCACATCGGCATCCGCAACGCCGTCGAACAGATGATGGGACTCAATGAAATCAATGGTGACGCTGTCTGACATGCCGCAAAGATGCGGTGAATCCCGTCGGCGGCAAGGCGATTTCCCACGAGTTGCTCCAGCCGATCCTGACGTTGCAATTCCGCAGACTGCCGGTTGCCAAACGGGGCGGAAGGCGGCATGTTTGGCAGGACCATCACAATCCATCCCATGATTCCCGCCCTTTTCCTCATCGCTGCGGTTGTCTTCTTCCGGTGCACCGCGGCCGTCCTGGATGACGCGACGCTCCGTGCGGTCGCGAATTTTTCTCCGCTCGCCGCCATGGCGCTGTGTTCCGGGGCGCTGTTCCCGCGGAAATGGGCGCTTGCGGTGCCGGTGGCAGCGCAGGTGGTTTCGGATGCGGTCATTCACCTGCTTAAACCGCATGCGTTCCATGCGGGCTATTCCCTCCTGCTGCTCGCCTGCTGCCTCGCCCTGGCGGGCATGGGCTGGGCGCTGCGCCAGCGCCCCACCTTGGCCAAACTGCTGCTGGCGTCGCTGGGCGGATCACTGTTTTTCTATGCCGTGACCAATACCGCGGCCTTCTGGTATGACCCTGGGTATGAAAAATCGATGGGCGGCTGGCTGCAGGCCCTGACAACCGGGGTGCCTGGCTACCCGCCCACCTGGATGTTCCTGCTCAAATCCCTCGCCGGGGATCTCACATTCACCGTTCTCTTTACCTTGGCCTGCGGGGTTTGGAGCCTGGTTCCCGAAAAATCCCTGGTCGCCGTCCAAACCAGCACCGACTCCGCCGCCTCCACCCTGCCATGAGCCAGACCGCCGCCTCCCCCCAAACCGTTGCCGATCCCACGGATTTTGCCTCCTACCGCATCAACCAGACATTGGACGCAGAGCGGAAGATTTTCCTGTTTCGGGAGATGGTCCGCATCCGCCGCTTCGAAGAGGCGAGCGGGAAATACTACGCGATGGGGAAAATGGGCGGCTTCCTTCACCGGTACGACGGGCAGGAAGCGATTGCCGTGGGCTGCGCCTCGCTGATGGGGCCGAATGACCACATGATCACCGCCTACCGCGACCACGGCCACGCACTGGCTGCGGGCATGGGGATGAACGAATGCATGGCGGAATTGTTTGGAAAAGCCACTGGATGTTCCAAGGGCAAGGGCGGTTCCATGCACTTCTTTGCCCCGGAAAAAAACTACTGGGGAGGCCACGGTATCGTCGGAGCCCAGACCCCGCTGGGCACCGGAATTGCCTTCTACCTCAAACACCACGGCATCACCGGATCCTGCATGACCTTCCTGGGAGATGGTGCGGTCAATCAAGGCTGTTTCCACGAATCGCTCAATCTGGCCGGACTTCTGGACCTGCCGGTCATCTTCGTCATCGAAAACAACGGCTACTCCATGGGCACCAGCCAGGCCAGATCCTCAGCCTACAAAAACTGCCTCGCCTACCGCGCCGACGGCTATGACATCATCTGGGATCTCATTCACGGATGGGATCTCTATGAAGTCCGCGCCAAGATGCAGATCGCCATCACCCGTGCGCACGAGGAGAAGCGCCCCACGGTGGTCGAAATCCAGACCTATCGCTACTACGGACACTCCGTCGCGGATGCCAACGCCAAGAAATACCGCACGGAAGAGGAGATCAACAGCTACAAAACCGGCCACGATCCCATTCAGCTCTGGAAAAACCGCCTCATCGAGGAGGGCGTAGTGACCGAGGAGGCGTGCAAGGAAATTGACAAAGCCGCCAAAAAGGAAGCGGAAGATGCCGCCCGTTTTGCCGATGAGAGTCCCTTTCCGGAGCCTGCGGACATCATGAAGGACGTTTACTGGGAAGTCGATCAGGACACCATTTCCGGACGCACCGGACGACACTTTTTCGGCGGAGACTAGCTTTTGCTTTACGGCTTCATTCCATTTCCCAAACCATTTCATTTCGCCCCCCTCTCTCCCCAATGCCCTTGATTACCTACCGCGAAGCGCTGCGCCAAGCCCTCGATGAAGAACTGGCCCGCGATGAAAACGTCATCCTGATGGGCGAGGAAGTCGCGCAATATGACGGTGCCTACAAAGTCACCGAAGGCCTGTGGAAAAAGTGGGGCGACCGGCGGGTCGTGGACGTGCCGATTTCCGAAGCGGGGTTCATCGGCATGGGCATCGGCGCCTCCATGCTTGGGATGCGGCCGGTCATGGAGCTGATGTTCTGGAGCTTCGCCTATGTGGCCTGGGATCAGTTGATCAACAATGCCGCGATGCTGCGCTACATGAGCGGCGGCAAAGTCCACTGCCCCATCGTCATCCGCGGACCGGCCAATGGCGGCAACAACGTGGGCGCCACCCACAGCCACACTCCGGAAAACGCCATTGCCAACGTGCCGGGGCTCAAGGTGGTCTGTCCAGCTACGCCCTACGATGCCAAGGGCCTGATGAAGTCCGCCATCCGTGACAATGATCCAGTCTATGTCATGGAGAACATCATGCTTTATGGAGATACCGGGGAAGTGCCTGACAACGCCAGCCTACCGGATGGGGAACTGCTGATTCCCCTTGGGGTTGCGGACATCAAGCGGGAGGGAACCGACCTCTCGCTGATCGCCCACGGTCGGGGAGTCATCACCAGTCTCAAGGCCGCGGAAATCCTGGAACGGGATCATGGCATCCGTGCGGAAGTGATTGACCTGCGCAGCATTCGCCCGCTCGACGAGGAAACCATCCTCAACTCTGTGCGCAAAACGCACCGCGCCGTCTATGTGGAGGAAAACAAGCCGTTCTGCGGAGTGGGCGCCCAGATCGTGAGCTTGATTCAGGAGCAGGCATTCGATGATCTGGATGCCCCCGTTGGGCGCATCAGCGCCCTGGACAGCCCGGCCATCTACAGCCCGCCGCTGGAGGAACTCCAACTGCCACAGGCGGACCGAGTGGTCGCTAAAGCCCTGCGCACCTGCGAAGGCATGTAGGAGGCAGGCCGGGTTCAGCATCCAGCGTGTGACGCGACACGCACACTAGCGCTTCCAAAGATACAGCCAGCGTTCGGAAACCGCCTTGCCGGAAGCGTCGAGAATCTCACACGAGAGGTCGAGGTCATCCGCATTGGCCGGTGGTTCCAATACAAAAAAGGCGCGCAGCACCTGGGGCATGTGGATTTCCCTGCTCCGGCCCAGACCCAGCGGCAGATCATCCACGTTGGCCATGCTCAGGTCTGAAATATCCGCGTGGACGAGCTTGGTCTCCCGATTGCACTTCACGGAGACTTTGAATTTCGAAGCATCGTCCCATTTGGGGTCGCCCACCTTCTGCACGGGCTGGAGCGGCTTGGCAAAGTCCACCGTGAACAGGAGCTTGTCCGGCTGCTGCACCGGGTGGCCAAAGCGGGTGGCCCGCACTTGAAACAGACCGGGGGGGGCGGGATCGCGCAGCCAGCGCAGCCGGTAATGGACCCGGAAGGCCTTGCCCGGTTCGGGTTTCGGCGTCGGCTCCCACAGGAGAATCACATTGTCATTGGTCTCGTCGATGGTCGGCATTTCGATGAGGTGGAGGCTGCCTTTTTCCCAGCCCTGGCCGGGCTCCACCCACACACTGGGGCGGTTGTGATAGAGCGCTTCCGGATCCTGATAGGAGGAAAACGAACGGTCGCGCTGCAGCAGGCCGTAGCCCTTCGGCTGTTCCAGACTGAAGACACAGTGGCGGAACTTGTCCTTGGTGTGGTCGAGCGGGCGAAAGTGCCGTTCTCCGTTGACCAGTTCCATGAGCAGGCCGTCGCTGTCATGCACCTCCGGACGGAAATCATAAGGCCGTGGGTGCGTCAGCTCGCCAAACCAGAACATGCTGGAAAACGGTGCCAGCCCCAGCTGCTGCACCGGCTGGCGCAGGGTCAGCTCGGCAGTGACATCCACGATCGTTTCCGCACCGGGAGTGATCTTGAATTGATAGGCACCGGCCACGCTGGGACCATCAAGCAGGGCATGGACCACCAGTTGGCCGCCATCGCCAGCCGGGCGTTCCAGCCAGAATTTCTGAAAGTCCGGGAACTCCTCCGGCACGCCCGGCAGTCCGCTGTTGATGGAGAGCCCGCGGGCGGAAAGTCCGTAAGGTGCCTTGGCCGGAATGGCCCGGAAATAACTGGCCCCCAAAAATACCAGGAACTCGTCCATGTAGTCAGGGGAATTCAGGTGGCACCGGGCCCGCCAGCCGGCGTAACCTGGCGGCGGGGGCGTTCCTGCCGGGATCTGCTGCTTCCCGTAATTGAAAAGTCCGGAATCAAATGCCAGGGGCCGGGCCTCACCGCCGGTCACCTGCAGCAGCTCCACAGTTTTCTTCGCGGTCCAGCCAGGGTGAAAGAAGTCCACCGAAAAGGGGAGCTTGTCCTTCATCCACAGCCCGTGTTCCATCTGGAAGCGGATGTCGCGATGCTGGTCGTAAGTGAGGTTCTTCCAGAAATCAGCAAGCGAGTCCGGCGGAGCCTGATAGGGTGCGGCAGCACGTTCGGCGGCCATTTTCCTGACGGCATCAAAATTGAATTCGGCAGCACCGGCGGACGCCAAACATGCGGCAGTCACGGCAGACAAAACAGCGGGGAATGAGGACAAATGCAGTTTCATGGAAAAACTTTGGCGACTGTGCATCCGCTGTCCGGTTCCGGCAACGAGGATTCCTGGACGGACCTGCTGCTTTGGCGGATCAGCCTAAAATTTCAGATCCTCGCCCAGCAGATGCCGGGCTGCTTCCGCGACATCCTTGTCCCCGCGTCCGGAACAGTTCACGATGATGATTTCATCCCTGCGCATCCGGGGAGCGATTTTCTTCACGTGGGCCACGGCATGGGAGGTTTCCAGGGCGGGAATGATGCCTTCGCTGCGGGCCAGGGTCTGGAAGGCGTCCAGCGCCTCCGCATCCGTGGCGTAGGTGTATTCAATGCGTCCGGCGTCGCGGTAGTAGGCGTGCTCCGGCCCCACGGCGGCATAGTCGAGCCCCGCACTGACGGAGTGTGTCAGTTCAATCTGCCCATCCGCATTGGCCAAAAGATAGGTTTTCGTCCCCTGCAAAACGCCCAGCCGCCCTCCCTGGAACCGGGCGGCGTGCTTTTCCGCCACAATTCCCTCTCCTCCCGCCTCGACACCGATCATGCGCACGGAATCATCCTCCAGGAACGGGTGAAAGAGGCCGATCGCATTGCTGCCCCCGCCCACGCAGGCCACCAGCAGATCCGGCAACCGGTTTTCCGCTTCCAAAATCTGTCGCCGCGCCTCCTGTCCGATGACGCGGTGGAAATCACGCACAATCATCGGGAATGGATGGGACCCCAGCGCCGATCCCAGAATGTAGTGCGTGGTCCTGACATTGGTCACCCAGTCGCGCATCGCTTCGTTCACCGCCTCCTTCAGCGTCGCCTGTCCGGCGGTCACCGAACGGACTTCCGCGCCCAGAAAGCGCATCCGGGCCACGTTCAGCGCCTGCCGCCGCATGTCCTCGGCACCCATGTAAATCACGCACTCGCACCCAAAGCGCGCCGCCACCGTTGCCGTGGCCACTCCGTGCTGACCGGCTCCGGTCTCGGCAATGATCCGCTTTTTCCCCAGCCGTACTGCCAGCAGGATCTGCCCCAGGGCGTTGTTGATCTTGTGCGCTCCGGTGTGAAGCAGATCCTCGCGTTTCAGATAAATTTTGGCCCCGCCAAGCTGGCTCGTCCAGCGTTCGGCGAAATAGAGCGGCGTCGGGCGGCCGCAGTAGTTGTGCAGCAGGTGGTCCAGTTCCGCCTGGAAAGCCGGATCCGCCTTGGCCGCAACGTATTCCGTCTCCAGTTCGCGCAGCGCTGCCATCAAGGTTTCCGGAACGAACATCCCCCCGAACCGGCCAAAATGGCCGTGGGAGTCTGGCAGCGAAGATGGGGCAATGGGCGTCGGCATGCCGCCAACCTGAAAGCCTCGCAAAAAAGTGCAACCACCAAAACCGCCCCCACCAGTCCGGAAGCATTTTCACCTTTGCAGCAAACCGGAGGTGGGGCAGACTGTTTGGCGCAAGCATGCCTCCTTCCCCTCAGACCCCTCCGGCACGCCGCAGCATGGCCGTCCACCTGTCCCGGTGGGTTCGGTGTTGGATCCTGCTCTGGTTCGTCATGCCCAGTGCTGTTGTCATGGCCCGCCCGCCCGGACTGGATGCCGTCCAGCCGGCAGGCAAATTTTTCAACGGTGTCTTTCCCGCCTCGCCGCCCGGCAGTTCCGGCAGCTGGCAGGCTGTGGAGGCTTTTCCGGGACTGACTTTTCGCGATCCCGTCCGCCTGGTGGCGGAGCCGCACAGCAATCGCCTGCATGTCGTCGGGAAGGAAGGATACATCTGGAGCTTTGACGACAACCCGGCCACGTCCGTCAAATCCCTTTTCCTGGACATTTCCTCGAACGTTCAGGTGACTGACAACACCGGCCTGGTGGGGCTGGTTTTCCATCCCAGCTTTGGCGACCCCGCCTCGCCGAACCGCGGGCTGTTTTACGTCATGTATTATTATTCGCCGGCACCGGTTCCGGTGGGGCTGAACGTGGTGAAAAACGGCTACGTCCGCCTGTCGCGGTTTAACGTGCCCGATGGGCAGACCATCGCGGATCCGGCATCGGAACAAATTCTGCTTCAGCAATACGAGCGGCACGACTGGCACAACGGCGGCGCGATGTTTTTCGGGAATGATGGATTCCTGTATTTTGCGATCGGCGATGAAGGCGGCGACTACGACCCCTACGTGACCGGGCAGCTTCGCAACAAGGGAATGCACGGCGGGGTTTTCCGCATCGATGTGGACAGCGACGCCGCCCGAAGCCACCCCATCCGCCGCCAGCCCAGCCCCGGTGGAACGCCCCCGGCGGGCTGGCCAGGGTCGTTTTCCGCCCACTACGGCATACCCGATGACAACCCCTGGCTGCATCCGGATGGCAGTCAATTGGAGGAATACTGGTGCCTCGGCATTCGCAGCCCCCACACCATGACCTACGATGAAGCCACCGGCATGATTTTTGAGGGAGATGTGGGCCAGGGATCGCGCGAGGAAGTAAACCGGATTGTGAAAGGGGGAAATTACCAATGGCCATACATGGAGGGCACCCTCCGTTTGCGGGCGACACCGAATCCCGTGCTGGGAACCGAAATGCCTCCGGTCCATTCCTATCTGCGCTCCACCGGCGTCTGCGTCATTTGCGGCCCCGTTTACCGCGGACGGGAGCACGGCAGCGCCCTCACCGGAAAAGTGCTCTTTGCCGACCACGAATACCGCCACGTCTGGGCGCTCAATCCCGCCACCACTCCGGCCACGGTCGAATTCCTCTGCGACATGCCGACTGGCGGATTCCACGCCAACATTGCCGGATGGGGAGTCGATCACAATGGCGAGCCCTGCATGGTCAAACTTGCGGGTTATGGCAGCCCTAACGGGAAAATTTACAAGCTGGCCCGCACCGCGGTGAATGTGCCCGATCCGCCGCTCCGCCTGTCGGAAACGGGGGTTTTTACCGATCTCCAATCGCTGGCCACTGCCCCGGGCGTCCTGCCCTACGCGGTGAATTCCCCCCTGTGGACGGACGGCGCGGCCAAGCGCCGATGGATGATCATCCCCAACGACGGGCAGCCGAATTCTGCGGCGGAGCAGATTGGCTATTCCGCCACGGGAGACTGGAGCTTTCCGGACGGCACCGTGCTGATCAAGCATTTCGAGCTTCCTGTCGATGAAACTCAGCCATCCCTAACCGCAAAAATCGAAACACGCTTTCTCATCCGCGGCAATGGCGGCACCTGGTATGCCTTCACCTACCAGTGGCGCGAGGATCAAAGCGACGCCGATCTGCTTTTTGCCGGCGGCTCGCGGACGTTCACCATCCAGACGCAGAACGGCGGAACGCGCAGCCAAATTTGGCCGATCCCCTCGCGGACGGAATGCTTCAACTGTCACCAGACCGCTGCCGGAATCGCGCTGGGTCTGAAAACGCACCAGATGAACGGCGACTGCTTTTATCCCGCGACCGGACGGACGGCGAATCAGCTCTACACGCTCAGTTCCGTCGGCTTGCTGAACACGCCCATCAGCGAAGCGGCCGCGGCAGCGCTGCCGCGGGCTTGTGCCGAAAACGACTTCACCCAGCCCGTGGAACTGCGTGCCAAATCCTATCTGGATGCCAATTGTTCCCACTGTCACCGGCCCGGCAGCGTCCAGCCGGCGTTCGACCTGCGCTTCCACACGCCGCCGGATCAAATGAATGTCATCAACAATGCCAGCGTGGCCAGACCGCTCAACATCACCAGCGGGGCCATTGTCAGGCCGCGCACCGTGGCGAAATCGCTCCTGCATTTCCGGGCAAACCTGGCCGGGGCAAATCAGATGCCGCCCCTGGGGAAAAATGTGGTGGATGCATCCGGCGTCAGAACGATCGAGGAATGGATCAACAGCCTGCGGGCCGAGGATTATCCCGATGCCAACGGGATCAATGCCGAATACTGGAACAGTTCCGGGGCGACCGTCTTTTCCACCCTGAAAACGTCACGGGTGGATGCCGAGGTGAATTTTCCCGCAACCGTCTGGGGTGCCTTGGCCCCGCCGGGTACCACGGTCAATGCCGACAACTTTGCCGTCAAATGGGACGCGCTCCTCTACGTTCCCACCACCGGTTCCTATGCGTTCCATGTCAACGCCGGGGACAGCACCAACAAGGACAACCGCGTGCGGCTTTGGGTCACTAACGACTTCGGCCAGCAGCAGATCATTTCCCGGTGGAGCACCGACTGGGGACCTGCGGAAGATTCCGGACTCATCCAACTGACAGGAGGCAAATACGCGCGCCTTCACCTGGAAATGCTCGACAAACTCAATTCCGCCTGGGCGGTCCTTTCCTGGACGCCCCCTGCCGGGACCAAGCGCGTCATTCCCGCCACCCAGTTCTTCCTGCCTGCGGAAGGGGGAGACCATCCGGTTGCCGCCAGCGACACCCTCACCGTGAACCGCGGTGCGTCCGCCACCGTCCATGTCCTAACAAATGATTTCGATCCTGACGGCAATCTCTCCGCCAGCACCGTTCAGATCGTCACTCCGCCGTCGCACGGCAGCGCCACCGTCAGTCCGTCAGGCGTCATCACCTACACGCATGGAGGAGGCAGCGCCCCAGCCAGTGACATCCTCGTTTATTCAGTGAGCGACTCCACCGCGCTGACATCAAATCGCGCTGCGGTTTATGTCACGATCGACCATCCCTTTTTCAATGCCTACTTTTCCGCTGCAGAACGCAGCGATCCCGCCATCAGCGGATGGAATGCCGATCCCGACGAGGATGGTGCATCGAACCTGCTGGAATATGCGCTCGACACCCACCCCCGACAAGGTGCTTCACGCCCTGCGCTCGTGGTCAGGATCAACGGCGTCCATTTTGAAGTCATCTTCAGCAGGCCGGTCCTGCCCGATGTGGTCCTAACGCCGGAGGCAGCGGCGGATCCATCTGCGTGGGCTTCCTCCCCGCCAGAGGTGGAGATCATCCTCAACTCTCCCACTGCCCTTGGTTTGCGGGTGCCGCTGGCCTCGGACTTCCGCTATCTCCGGCTGCGGGCCTCGCTGATGCCCTGACCGCACTCGGCGAGTTCCCGGGCGATGGCCTCGGAAAACGGATGACCGGTTACCGCCTCGATCCAGTGCCATTGGGCATTGGTGTTGCACTCGAAAAAAATCGGCGGCCCTTCGTTCGGCACGGCGAAGTCAAAATAGCCTGCGGTCAGTTCCATTTCCTCAAGGAAGGCGCGCAGTTGCCGATCGAACACTGGATCCACCGGCAGGATTTTGTGTGCCAGATGCAGGGAATCCTCGCGCCAGTCCAGCTTGTTGCCTTCCAGCGTGGTGGTGTCAATGGCCGCGCAGATGGTCTGCCGGGGCAAAACGGTAATGCGCAGGTCATGGGTGCGCCGCACCGCCTTCTGGCAGAAAAGCTGCCCGCGTTCGACCGCAGCAAGCCGGGCATCGAGAAACTCTGCGGTGAAGAGTTTGCAGGCGATGTGCCGCGCCCTTTTCACGTCCCCATCCGCACTCACCGCAGGCATCCGCAGCGCCTTGACCGCGACTTCCTGCTGGCGCGCGATAAAGTCACGCAGGGCCGCGAGATCGTTGGAGTGGATGGTCTGCGGAACGGTGAAGCCCACTTTCCGGGCAGCCTCCATCTGACGGTGCTTGTTTTCCGCACGCGCAAACACCCACGGGTGTCCCAGGGGGAACAGCGCCGGGGAAAGTGCCTCCAGATGCCAGCGGATCGACCAGAAAATTTCGATCTGGTCCAGATTGGCAGTGGTTGGCAGGCCGAGCACTGGCGATCCGATGTAGCTGATGGGTCGGCGCCAATAGACCGCGGTGACATTTTCAGGCGTCACCACCAGATCCGGCTGCACCCGTGACTGAATGCTCCAATCGACGCAACCGTTTTCCACCCGGCTGGTCAGGATCATTTTTTCATGCGCCTTTTCCAGATCCAGCAGAAGCACATCCCTCCGCCCCAGCCGCTCCAATGCCTGCACGACCGAAGGCATTGCCAGGTCATCCTCCGTGGCGACAATGACGATCATTGACTCGTCCTTTCCATCCATTCACACCGCTCCCGGAAAAGCAAAAACAGCCAGCCTGCTGAAGGACAGGACTGGCTGTTTCTGAAACAGGTTGCTTACTCTACGATTTCCTGGGCCGTACCGGTCGGCACGGTGTTGGAAACGACAACCTGTTCAGCGGACGCACACAATTCTTCAAGCAGTGTCATGATGGCGATGGTTTGGTTTTTCTGTTGTTGCGGAGCACCGCGCTCCGGATGAAAGCCTGACGTATTTCGGAGAAACTGTCAATTATTCTTCGCATTCGTCTGGATTTTGAGGCAATGGCGTGCTGGCTGCGGCAACCAAGGAACTCCGCTCATGACCTTGCCCAGGTTTACCCATCCACTGCCCCGATCCATCCACTTCACCGGCATTTGCGGACGGCTGGTTGGCGGTTTGGCGCTGGCTCTCAAGGAGGCAGGCGTCCATGTTGCCGGATCCGACCCCGTACAGTTCCCCCCCATGCCGGGGATGCTGGAAGCTGCCGGTATTCGAGTTTCTACAGCCTGGTCTCCGGAAAATCTCTCTTCCAACATCGATGCCGTCGTGACCGGGGGCCAGTGCGCGGATGACAATCCTGAACTTGCCGATGCGCTGCGCCGAGGCATTCCGATCTGGAATGCGGCCGCCTTTCTTGAAGCGCATCTTTTGCGCCAAACGCGGAATCTGGTGGTGGCAGGAACCAAGGGAAAGACGACCACCACGGCCATGCTGGCCTGGATTTTGTGCAGAGCCGGCAAAACCCCCGTGCATCTCATTGGCGGTCAGATGCGCAGTGCGGACTGGCCGCTGCTGAGGCTGAGGGGAGGTCCGCTTGCGGTGCTGGAAGGCGATGAATTTCCCTGCAGTCCGGATGATCCGCTTCCAAAACTCTGGCGCTATCATCCGGAGCTGCTCGTCGTCACCAATGTCTCCCATGACCACCCCGACATCTACCCGACGGAGTCGTCGTATGCGGAGGTGTTTGACCATGCGTGTCGGCAACTTCCGGAAAATGGGCGCTTGATCGTGAATGCGGAGGATGTCGGAGCCCTCGCTCTCCTCCCCCCTGCCAACTGCTCCGTCGCCACCGCAGGCTTCTCAAGACTGTCCACCCATCGCATCACTGCATTCACTGACCGCAACTCAGGATGCCGGTTTCGTTTGAACGGCGTTCCATTTTCCCTCCCCTTGCATGGCCGCATGAACGCCATCAATGCCGCCCTCGCCGCCTGCGCTGCGGAATCGGCGGGAGTCTGCCTCGCTGACTCTGCCCGGTTCCTGACCGATTTCCCAGGCGTTGCCGGTCGGCAGGAGGTGCTCGCGGTTTTGGGGCGGTCCATCGTCTATGGGGATGAAACCAGCCACCCAGTGGCGCTTGGTCCGCTGGTCCGCAGTCTGCGCAGTCGGCATCCTGGCAGGAGAATTGTCGTCCTCATGGTGCCCTGCCATACGGGTGGTCGCAGCGGGCTTTGCCAGCGGTATCTGCCGGAAGCCCTTTCGGGCGCTTCCGTGGTCCTGGCATTTCCGGCCTTCGATCCGAAAATTCCTGCCGCAGGCCCTTTTGACAACGACCGCTTGCGCCGGGATTTGAGACGTCGCGGCGTCATCGCCCGCATCCCGGCGTCGCTGCCGGAGGCACTGTCCCAGATTTCCGGACTCTGCAAAGATGGCGACATCTTCCTCCTGGCGCTCACGCCGGGATTTCCCACCGCCCGCGAGCAGATTCTTCGTGCCATCAGCGAACTCGTCAGGCGGTAATCGCGGACTTTCCGGTCCTGCCTCCCGTTTTTTTCCGGGTCCACCAACCGTTCATCGTCAGCAGGACGAGGCGGGGCGGCTTCGCGGATTGCGGTTTTTGTGCGAGCCGAGGCGGACCAAGGATGTCCGACCGTTTGCGGATCCAGCAACAGCACGTCCCTCCGTCCTGGTGGTTTTTGATTCAGTCTTCCATGAGGCATCCATGCGTACGCCGCGGTCTGTTCACTTGGGCAACTCAGTCACCTCCGGCATGTCCCACCCATGCTGCAGGATGCGCTTGATTTCAACGCACGGCGGGTATTGGTCGGGATCGGTTCCCCGCAGGCGAACTTCGACCACAAATTTCCGCACATTTTCCTCCTCATTCGCCGAGAGCAATTCCGCGGCCAACGGAGCATCTGCCGGGAAAATGGCGGCGGCGTATTCGGCTTCGGGATCGGTTACAAAGAGGCGCGCAGCAGACTTCGTGGCGGCAGGATCGGCCTGGATGCTGGAGTAAAACCCGGAAGTCAACAGGCTGAGTGGCAGGCGCGCCACCCGGACGGGAACGATGAGCGAATCCGAAAATTCCTTTTCCCGGCTGAGAAACAAGCGCCAGCGAATGCCATGAACATTGGAGAACGCTTCCCAGTCCAGTTTCCAGCCTTCAGAGGTCTGCTCCACCACCACATCCAGCATCCTGCTGTCGGCGGTTGCCAGTTTGACGACGACGGACGGCGGATTGGACGCCTGATAGATGCCCGTTTTGATCCGTTGGATATGATAGGGAACATAGCCTCCCGTCCGGTGTTTGTAGTACCACTCCATGAGGGGGCGCACGTGGTCCGGTTTGCGCACGCTGTGGAGCAGCGTCTGCCAGTCCGGCGCTTCCAGGGCGGTTTTTGCCAGGGCGGTGGCGGCGGCGAGTGCCTTTTGTTTTTCCACTTCCGCGGGAGAATTTCCCGCGGTGTCGGCACCGGAAGGCGTCTGGTGGATTTCCGGCAGGTAACGCACGAGCAGCAGGGCTGCCAGGGCCACCACCCCGAGGGCTGCGGCGAGCAGGAATTTTCCCTGCCTGCCGCGGACGATTTGGCGGCGCGCCTCCGTTTCGTCCGCCTCTGTGACCCAGCGTTCGGGGAACTCCAGTTTTGGCTCGGCGGCGGGTCGGCACGATGACAGCAGCGTCCGCATGAAACATGCGGGGCACTGGACGACCTGGTCCGGATTTTCCACGGATGGATAGAACACGAGATCGCAGTTGGGACAGTGGACAGGCTGGGTGGGTTTGGTCATGGACATGCTGTCGGTCTAGTTAGGATGTTTTGGGGGCCGTTGCCGTGCGCCGGAGCGCGATTTCAGTCAGGGAATCGATTTCCACGCTGGCGGGCCACAGAATGCGGACGGCGGCAGCGGTGTGCTCCGGCGAACCCGTGGTGAAAAACCTCTCGGTGCCCGGTTGCCCGTCCTTTCGATCCAGGTCGAATTCTCCCAGCCGTCGCTTCACCTGCCTGGCCACCGCCCCGCCGGTATCAATCAGCGCGACGCCGGGCCCGGCGCACTCTTGAATCACCGGGCGCAGAAAGGGGTAATGCGTGCAGCCCAGCACGATCACATCCACATCCCGGGCAACCAGGGGAGACACGAAACTGCTGACGAGCGATCGCGTCGCATCGGAGGTCAGATCCCCGGCTTCCACGCATTCCACCAGCCCTGGAGCGGGTTGCGTGATGACTTGGACTTCCGCGGCGAATTGATCCAGCAGGGCTGCAAACCGGGCGCTTTGCAATGTGCCAACGGTGGCCAGCACTCCGATGATTTTTCGCCTGGTGGCCGCAACCGCGGGTTTTACGGCTGGTTCCATGCCGATGACCGGGATGTCTGAAAACTCACGTCGCAAGGCGGCTGCGGCGCTGGCGGTGGCGGTATTGCAGGCGATGACCACCGCTTTGCAACCGCATTCCACCAGGAACCGGGTCAGCGTCCGGCTGCGTTCCAAAATGAATGCCGGTGGCTTGTTTCCGTATGGGACCTGACCGCTGTCAGCAACATAGATGAAATTCTCCAATGGCAGCAGACGGCGCAGTTCCTGCAGCACTGACAAGCCGCCCACGCCACTGTCAAAAACGCCGACCGGACTGCTGGAATCAGGCATGAGATCGGGAAAACAGAAGCATTTCCGGCAGGCGGAAGCCGGCTACTCTCCGGTGAGTTCCGCCGGTGGCGGGGACGGTGGCAGCGGCGGGGTGTTGGCACTGCCGGGCTCTGCGATCACGGCGGCGCTGCCGGGAATGAGATCTCCATCCATGAAGAAGTCGTCCATTCCGTCGAAGCCGATGTTGACGATGGGGCCGCCGGCATTTCTCTGGTAAACGGCCAACTGTTCGGGCGTCAGAATGTCCTTCATCGCGTCGATGCGCTGCTCCCGGCGCTTCGTGAACGCAGCCGGATCACCGAAAGGCACTGCAGGAGTCTCCCCCTCGTCTGCGGCTAATTTTGAAAAGGCGGCAAAGGCTTTGTCCTTTTGCTCTGCCGTTAATGTGAACTGGCTTTGCAGTGCGGTGAGGTCTTGATTGGCGCGCATTTCCAGCCGGTTGGCTCGTTCCTCCTCCTTCCATTGTTCGTAGGCCTGGCGCTGCTCCGGAGTCAGGCTGGTCAGCATTTCCTGTTCGGCCGCTTCACGGTCCTCCCTGGCTTTTTCCTGCCGTTGCTTGATGGCATCCATGCTCCAATCGACTTTTGGGTCGCCGCTGAGGTTGTCGTTGAGGAGATCGATTCCTCCCGCGCGGGACAGCATGCGTGCCAGCAGCGGCTTCAGGGCTTCAGCCTGCTCTGCGGTCAGATGGAGCCGACCGCGCAGCGCTGCCAGCCGTTCGTCCACTTTGAGTTTGTTTTTTTCCTCGCGGCTTTTTCGCATTTTTTGCCGCCACTCTTCCGCCAGTTTCATGGCTTCGGGTCCCGGCGTGGTGGCACCAAAGACGGCCATCTTGGGGGACGATGCCCCCTCGGCAGATTTCGTCTCCGAATGGTCAGGCCGGGCGGCTTTCACTGCCAAGTGTTTTCCGGCGGAGGCCGGGGAGCCTGCCAGCTTTTCCTCCAACTGTGAGACTTTGGCCTGCCAGCGTTCCTGTTCGGCCGCATTTTGGCGGGAAATTAAAAATGCGCCGAGTGCTGCGCCGATGAGGAAGGAAATGCCGGAGAAGAGGAAGAGACGGTTCATGGCTCGGGAGAATATGGCATGTTTCCCGCGACTGTCACCGGCGTTTGAATTCCGGCATTCCTGAATTTCGGATGTCAGGATTCCTTTGGCGGATGGCCGGACATGATGGCGGCGACCGCGGGATTGCTGATGCGGCGCTGGGCGGCAATGCCGTAAAAGCGCAGAATGCAGTCCTCCGCGGTGCCAAAATGCTGGAGTCCGTAGCGTTCACTGGCATCCGCTCCGACCCTGGCAGGAATGGGGGCGACGCCAAGTCCCTTGGCCCCGGCGACATTGAGCAGGGCGGCATCGTCAAATTCCGCGATGATGCGGGGGCGCACGTTCTGGCGCAAAAACCATGCTTCAAGTTCATGACGCCAGGCAGTTTTTCCCGTGGGCAGCAGCATGGGCGCACCGTCCAGAGAGGCCGGGAAGGATTTCAGCAGTTTTTTTGCCAGTGCCGGGACGGCGCAGAAATTCGTGGGCGATTCACCCAACTGGGCATTGATGGCCCGAAGCGGAAGGGAACTGGGGGCGGGTTCGTCGGAGATGACCAGATCCAGTTGTCCCGCGGCGAGGTCGGCCAGCAGTTCCTGGCTGTTGCCCTCATGGCAGACCAGATGCACCAGGTGAGGCAGGTTGAAGACGGCGGAAAAGACCTCCCAGCTCACCAGCTTGGGCAGTGAATCCGCCAGTCCCAGGTGCAGGGGCAGGGGCCGTTCGTTGTTGCGTTCCCGCACTTGGGCGATGAGTTCCTCGCCCAGGGTGAAGATCTCCTCGGCAATGGTAAACGCTCGCCGGCCTGCTTCGGTGAGCACCAGGGAGCGGCCGCTGCGGCGAAACAGCAACTGTCCCAGACTTTCCTCCAGCGCGGCTACCTGGGCGCTGATGGTCGGCTGGGAGATGTTCATGCGTTCGGATGCCTTTTTCAGGCTGCCCTCGCGGGCCACCATCCAAAAATAGCGCAAGTGGTGGTAGTTGAGTGATTCCATGGGACCACGGTCCGTCCGTTGGGGAGCCGGAGGGCCGGGGGAATGATGGGTGCGCGGACGCATGGCTTCAACTGCTCACTTACGGATTCTTATGCGGCGGTTTCCGAGCGGGAATCCTTCGGCGGCCAGAGCAGCGATGCGGCAATCGAGGCGCCCAGAATCAACGCCACCACGCCCAGAGCGGGACCCACCGGAATTTTCCAGGGTGTGTGCCCCAGAATCATTTTCACACCGACGAATGCCAGCACCAATCCCAGGCCGGCGCGCAGGTAGTGGAATTTGTCCATGACTCCGGCGAGAAGAAAATAGAGCGAGCGCAATCCCAGGATGGCAAACACATTGGAAGTGAAGACGATGAAGGAGTCGCGGGTGATGGCAAAGATCGCGGGGATGGAATCCAGGGCGAAAATGACATCGCTGACTTCCACGCACAGCAGCACCATCATCAACGGCGTGGCTGAGATCCGCCCGCCCATCTTGAAAAAGAAGGCGGCACCGTGGTAGTCATCCGTGGTGGGCATGAGACGCCGGAAGAGGCGGACCACCACGTTTCGTTCCGGGTGGTGTTCCTGGGATTTCTGCAGAAGGAGCTTGATGCCGGTGAAGATGAGAAAGCCTCCGAATACATAGATGAGCCATGCAAACCGGGTGAGCAGCGCGTCTCCAACCATGATCATGACAAAGCGCAGGACAATGGCGGACAGCACGCCCCAGAAGAGGACCTTGTGCTGGTATTGCGGCGGCACCGCAAAATAGCCGAACAGCAGGGCGAAGACGAACACGTTGTCCGCACTGAGCGACAGCTCAATGAGATAGCCGGTCATGAACTCCAGTCCGGCCTGCGGCCCGCGGGCCAGCCAGATCCAGGCACCGAAGGCACTGGCCAGCGTCACCCAGACGATGGTCCAGGTGAGCGATTCCCTGAAGGTGACGACGTGGGATTTGCGGTGGAAGACACCGAGGTCCAATGCCAGCATCGTCAGGATGACCGTGGCGAAAATGGACCAGAAAAGCGGAGATTCGGTCATGCAGGATGAAGCGGAGACGCAGCGGGCGGTTTGTCAGGCCCGGGCCGCGGCGGCCGGAGAATGGCGTCGTTTGGGAGTTTCGGCACTCTGCCTCCGGAGTCGTCGGCGGTTGAGTTTTTTTCTGAGAAGCCCCAGCGCCTTCCGCATGACCGCCCGCAGCGTATAGTCCCGCGCCTCCGCCCGCAGCGGAGTTCCGTCGGCATCCACCTTCACCTGCACGCGGATGGATACGTCCTGCTCCGGCTGCTCCACCAGCGCCTCGACTGCGGCCAGGTCATTGCCCGCGGCGAGCCGGTTGATTTCTTCGTGAACGATGGCGCGGTTTTTGTCAGTGTCGGGCAGGCGGCGGAAACGCAGGCTGAGTTTCATGGTGTGGATGGCGGTTTTGGTTGGAGCATGGTTGACGGTGCCATACTTGCCCGGACGGCATCCACAGGCCATTCCGAAGAAGGAAAGGAATACTTTGCTTTTTCGCCATCTTCGCGGGAAACGAGACTTACGGACGGGTCATGCGCTCCGGAACGACGAACCGGTCAAATTCCTCACCGGTCAGGTGCCCCAGTGCCAGGGCTGCCTCCTTCAGCGTGGTGCCTTCCTTGTTCGCCTTTTTCGCGATCGCCGCCGCCTTGTCGTATCCGATGTGTTCGTTGAGCGCCGTCACCAGCATGAGACACTGTTCGACGTAGCCGGCGATTTTTGAACGGTTGGCCCGCAGACCTTTCAGGCAGTGCTCGGAAAAGCTGAGCATGGTGTCCGTCAGCAACTCCACGGAATGCAGCACGTTGAGGATCATCACCGGGTTGAACACGTTGAGTTCGAAGTTCCCCTGGCTGCCGGCGAATCCGATGGCCGCATCGTTGCCCATCACCTGCACGGCAACCATCGTCATTGCCTCGCACTGCGTCGGGTTCACTTTTCCCGGCATGATGGATGAGCCGGGTTCGTTCTCCGGCAGCAGCAGTTCGCCGAAGCCGCAGCGGGGGCCGGAACCCAGCCACCGGATGTCGTTGGCAATTTTCATCAAGCTGCCGGCCAGGGTTTTCAGCGCGCCGCTAGCCATCACCAGTTCATCATGAGCGGAAAGGGCCGCGAACAGATTCGGGTGGCTTGTGAACGGAAGGCCTGTCAGTTCCGCGATTTTAGCCGCAGCCCGGCTGGCAAATTCCGGATGGGAGTTGATGCCGGTTCCGACGGCGGTTCCGCCGATGGCCAGGTCCCTGACATGCGGCAGGATGCCCTGCAGCCGCTGGATGTTCCGGTCGATCATCGCCACGTAGCCGGAAAATTCCTGGCCCAGGGTCACGGGCGTGGCATCCTGCAGATGGGTGCGTCCGATTTTAACAATATCGGCAAACTCCGCACGCTTGGCTTCCAGCGCTTCGCGAAACACGCGGCAGGCTGGCAGCAGCCGGTTTTCGATTTCTTCCGCCGCGGCGATGTGCATGGCGGTGGGGAAGGTGTCGTTGGACGACTGGGACATGTTTACGTCGTCGTTTGGATGCACCGGTTTTTTGGAACCCATGACCCCGCCGGAAATTTCGATGGCGCGGTTGGCGATGACCTCGTTGCAGTTCATGTTGCTCTGCGTGCCGCTGCCGGTCTGCCAGATGTGGACTGGAAAGTGCGCATCGAGCTTCCCGGCGATCACTTCGTCGGCCGCCGCGCTGATGAGCCGCAGTTTTTCCGGGGTCATCTTCCCTGGTTTCAGCTCGGCATTGACCTGTGCACAGGCTTTTTTCAGGATTCCCATCGCCCGGATCACCGGACGCGGCATCACATCGCGCCCGATGTTGAAATAGTGAATGCTCCGCGCCGTTTGTGCGCCCCAGTAAACTTGCTGCGGCACGGACATCTCGCCCATGGTGTCGGTTTCAGTGCGGGTGGGGCCGGAAAAATGATAGGTCGATGACATGGTTTGGTGGCGTTGAGATGCAAGCAGTGCCGCGGCCTGCGGGCGTCGTCAAGGTGCGTTGCGGCCGGTTCCCGCCACATGCGGAAGCGCGGATCACCGGCGGCGAAAAATGAGCCGCAGCGGGTGTTCGTCCGTGAGATTGGCTTCCACGCCGCCGAGTTGATCCTCCCGGAAAAACTGGGGTGCGACCATGTGGTAAACCGGAGTGATGACACAGTCCTTGTCCAGCAGCAGCGTCTCCGCCTGGCGGAAAATGTCGTGACGCCGCACGGTGTCGGGCTCGGATGCCGCGGCGGCGATGAGCCGGTCGTATTCCGCGCTCGCCCAGCCGGTGCGGTTGTTGCCGCTGTGGGTGGTGAACATGTCCAGAAAGGTGTTGGGGTCGTTGTAGTCGCCGATCCAGGTGGAGCGGCACAGGTCGTAGTCCAGATTCTTCTGGCTGTTGAGAAACACCTTGTACTCCTGCTTGGGGAGGGAAACGTTGACGTTGAGATTCCGTTTCCACATCGCCTGAACTTCGCCGGCGATGTTGGATTCCAGGTTGGAGTTCTGAAAGAGATAACCCACGGTGGGAAAGCCTGCGCCGTCCGGATATCCGGCCTCTGCCAGGAGTCTTCTGGCTTCCGTTATGTCCTGCTTGAGCCCCGGGGGCGGCTGGTAGTTTTCGCCCGCGCCGGGCGGCACCAGACTGTAGGCCACCGGTTCGCCATACTGGGTGATTTTGGTGACGATGCGCTCCTTGTCGAGCGCCAGGGTGAAGGCGCGGCGGACCCGGGCATCGTTGAACGGCTTGCGGGTCGCATTGTAGCGGAGGAACCAGGTGGCGAGGAATTCCTTGGAATGGAAGAACGGCTGCTGGCGGAGTTTGTCCCCGAGGTTCGGGGGGATGAGCCCCTTGTCGAGCATCAGATCCACATCGCCGCTCAAAAACAGATTCAGCGCCGTGGAGGCATTGGAAACCGGCAACACGTCCACGGTGTTCAATGGCACGCTGGCCGCATCCCAGTAGTGGGGATTTTTTGTCAGCCGGATGTGGTCATTGAGCCGCCAGTCCCCCAGTTTGAAGGCGCCGTTGGTAACAATCTCACCGGGTTTGAAATGCAGCCGATGCTTTTCCGGCCCGCCAGTGACGGGGACCGGGCAGAAGCTGTGGACCGCCGCCAGTGCGA
>JAGNEJ010000104.1 GCA_018003315.1 Verrucomicrobiales bacterium | reverse complement strand
AAGTCCACATCCCAGTGCCCAGTTTCGCTGCGCCCATTGACCTGCTCTCCGCGCTGGGCGATCTCCTGCTCCGCAGCCACTTTCAGTCGGTGTCCCCGCCGCGTTCCGCAACGATCCCGCCGCACCTCTTTTCCACGTCGGCGCAACATCTGCCACATTGTCCCACCGGCCTTGCGCTCCGCGGCGATCAGTTGATAGAGCCGCTCATGGCTCCAGCGTTCTTCCACAGGTCGCTGCTCGTGCGCCCAGCGGCCCGCGATCTGTTGCGGACTCCAGCCGGCGATCAAAAGCTCCCTCAATTCCCGCCGCATTTCCGGCGTGCCTTTCACCGGACGCCGCGCTTTGCGGGCCAAGCGCTCCGGGTGGCTTCATCGGCCAGCCCGGACAACGTGCACGCGTGATGCCTCATTCAAGACAGCACACCGTAGGTAAGCAAGTTGAGGGTGTGGATGCCTCAAGCAAGTAGGACACCGTAAGGTGTCCTGCGCGGGCGCGTGAAATCCCGCACTTTTCGGTTGCTTTGTCCGGGGAGCAGGTAATTTCCACGCTCCAATTTTCCTTTCGACCCTCAAATTTCCAACTATGGCAGTAGCAATCAGGCTGAGACGTGAAGGTGCCCACGGGCGCCCCTTTTATCGCATTGTGGTGGCGGATTCCCGTTCGCGCCGCGACGGACGGTTCATTGAAATGATCGGCACCTATGATCCGATGAGCAAAGGTGAGGAGAACTACCGGATCGACCTGGCGAAGGCGGACTCTTGGATTCAAAAAGGCGCCAAACCCAGCGAAACCGTTGCCAGCATCATCCGCCGAACGCGGAAAGCCGGCAAGGAATAGCGGAAGCGTTCGCCATCGGCTGAAACTCGCTGCAGTATGGAACCGGCCACTGGAATCCATGAGTTTCTGCGGTTCGTGGTCCGTGGAGTGCTGCGTGAGCCGGATACGGCGGTCATTACCCGCACGGAGGAGGAGGACAAAACGGTCTTCACCATCAAGGTGCCGGAGGATGACGTCTCCCGGATCATGGGAAAGGAAAACCGGGGACTCTTTGCCATGCGCCACCTGGCGGCGGCAGCGGGTGCCAGGCATGGTTTGAAAGTCTATGTCCGGATGGACGGTCCGCCCCGCAGTCATGGGGGCCACGGCCCTGGCCACGGCGGCCCCCGGCGCGGCGGTGGCGGTGGAAACCGCCGGCGAGGTGGGGGAGGCGGATCATTTCGCCCGCGAACATCTAGTTAGGCAACTGCTATTTTTTGTCCGCCACCGGTGCGGACCGGCTGACCATCATGTCAGGCGGACTTGGGCTGGGATTGCATTGTGAGGGACCACGCGCTAATTGCCGGCAATGAAATTTCTCCGTCGTCTTGTGAGCTATGCCCGGGTTTCGCCCCGGCTGGCCGTGACGTTGCTCGTCCTGACCATTCTCGACAGCTTTTGGGCGCCGGTTTTTCCGGTGGTGACCTCGAAAATACAAAATGAGGTCATTCCCAACCGGGACTTCCAGGCGCTGTGGTTTTGCATCGGTCTGGTGCTCGCGGTCGGTCTGGTGCGCGACCTGATGAGCTTTGTCCGCACCCGGACCAGCGGAAAACTCGGCCAGTTGATCAACTTCAACCTGCGGGCGGCTTTGTACGGAAAGCTGCAGCGGCTTCCGGTCCGGTGGTTCGACCGGCAGCGCACCGGCGACATCATGACCCGCATCGCCGACGATGTTCCGGCGATGGAACGGGTTATCAACGAAGGCATGGAGACGTTTGTCCGTCTGTTGTTCCAGGTGATCGCGGTGGCCGGTACGCTGTTCTGGACCAACGTGCCCCTGACACTGGTGGCAATGATTCCCATCCCGTTCCTCATTCTGGCAGGGTATTTCTCCACCAATCCCATGCGTGCCGTATATCGGCGCAGCCGGGAGGCCCACTCCGAACTCAATTCTCTGGTCAACGACAACCTGGGCGGCATCCGCCAGATCAAGGCCTATCATCTTCTGGATGCCGAACTGCGCCGGTTCAACGGAGCCAGTGAAACAGTGCGCCAGGCGAACCTGCGAGTGAATCTTTTCTGGGCGGTGTTTTCCCCGATCGTCGGGTCCACCGTGGCGCTCGGCTACACCCTGGTGCTTGCCTATGGAGCCTATCTTTGCATGAAAGATCAGCCCACGCTGAAGGCGGGAGATCTTTCCACCTACCTGCTGCTGCTGTGGGCGTTTTATGATCCTATCCAGCGGCTCAAGGACCTGCACCAGATGCTGCAGAATGCCCAAACCTCGGCGGATCGGGTTTTTGCCATCATCGACACTGAGGACGAGGCGGACCTCTCATCCGGGCAGCGGCTGTCCGAACTTCAGGGGCTCGTGCGCTTTGACAGGGTGAATTTTTCCTACGGGGAAAAACCGACGCTCAACGCAGTCTCGCTGGAGGCGAATCCCGGCGAGACCGTGGCCCTGGTGGGCTCCAGCGGGGCGGGGAAGAGCACCATTCTCTACCTGCTGGCCCGGTTCTATGAATACGACAGCGGCAGCATTCAGGTGGACGGCCATGAACTGAAGAGCCTGGCGAAGGACAGTTGGCGCACCAGCCTCGGCTACGTCACCCAGGAAGCCTTTCTGTTCAACGGCACGATCCGGGACAACCTGCGCATTGCCAGGCTGGATGCCACGGATGACGACCTGTGGACGGCACTGCGGGCGGCAAATGCGGAAACCTTTGTCCGCCGTCAGCCAGAGGCGCTGGATACCGAGGTGGGCGAGCGGGGCGTCAGGCTTTCCGGGGGCGAAAAGCAGCGCATCTCCATCGCCCGGGTGTTGTTGAAGAATCCGGCCATTCTGCTGCTGGATGAAGCCACCGCCAGCGTGGACAACGAGACCGAACGTCTGATTCAAGAGGCGCTGGACCGCCTCATGCGCAACCGCACCGCCTTTGTCATCGCCCACCGGCTCTCCACCATTCGCAACGCCCACCGGATTTATGTGATGGACCAGGGTGCCGTGGTCGAATCCGGCACCCACAACCAGCTTGTCAGCCAGGGCGGCCTTTACTGGAAACTCTGCCAAACGGCCTTCCGCGAGGAGGACTCCGGAAAAAGTGAAGCGCTTTCCGACACGGAAAAAGCACTGCCATTCCGCTCGGTTTTGGAACCGCCAACACCGTGAGTGCGCGCGGCTTCAGCCTTTGACCACGATGTTCACCAGCCGCTTGGGCACCACCACGACCTTCACGATTTCTTTTCCGGCAGTGGCTTCCAGGACTTTTGGCGCAGCCTTGGCTGCCGCCTCCGCTGCTGCGGCATCGGCATCCGCTGGAATGGTGATCCGGTCCCGCAATTTTCCATTCACCTGGACCACGATTTCCACCTCCGTTTCGATGAGCGCCGCGGCGTCGAACTCCGGCCACGGCAGGTGCGACAGAAGCACCGCGTTGGCATCCGCCCCCTGAGCCGGGGCGGCTGCGGGAAACGCCTGACGGATCACCGCCCACAGTTCCTCGGCCAGGTGGGGGGCGAACGGGCTGAGCAGGTGCAGCAGAGTGCCGACCGCGGCGACCGGCTTCACCGGCGCTTCCACCAGGGCATTGGTGCAGACCATCATTTGCGAAATGGCGGTGTTGAATGCCATGCGCTCGATGTCATCGCCGACCTTGCGGATGGTCTCGTGCAGCACTTTGTTCAATCCGGCATTCACCGGCACGTCCTGCAGTTTGGCGGAAAGCACCCACTGGCCTTCCTGGTTTTCTTCCATCACCAGTCGCCATACTCTGGCCAGGAAGCGGTGCACGCCTTCCACGCCTTTCATGCTCCACGGCTTCACCTGTTCCAGCGGTCCCATGAACATTTCATAGAGCCGCAGCGAGTCCGCACCGTATTCGAAAATGACGTGGTCCGGGTTGATCACATTGCCGCGGGATTTGGACATCTTCTGGCCGTCTTCGCCCAGGATCAGTCCCTGATTCACCAGCTTTTGGAAAGGCTCCGGCGTGCTGAGGTGGCCGAGATCGAACAGCACCTTGTGCCAGAAACGGGCGTAGAGCAGGTGCAGCACGGCATGTTCCGTACCGCCGACATACAGGTCCACTCCGCCGGGATTTTGATTGCCGCCCATCCAGTAGGCTTCTGCTTCCTTTGAAATGAAACGCTCGGGATTGCGGGCATCGCAGTAGCGAAGGTAGTACCAGCAACTGCCCGCCCACTGCGGCATGGTGTTGAGTTCCCGCGTGGAGGTCGCGCTGTAGCGCACCCAGCCAGTGGCTTTTGCCAGCGGCGGTTCGATCGTCCCCGTCGGCTTGAAATCTTCGAGGTCCGGCGGCAGCACCGGGAGTTCCGATTCCGCCAGGGCGCGGTGTCGCCCGTTTTCCCACAATATCGGAAACGGCTCGCCCCAGTAGCGCTGGCGCGCAAACAGCCAGTCGCGCAGCTTGTAGTTCACCGTTTTTTTCCCGAGACCCTTTTCTTCCAGCCATCCGGTGATTTTTTTCTTGGCTTCCGCCGTCGGCAGTCCGTCGAGAAAGGCGGAGTTCACCGCAGAGCCTTCCTCACAAAAGGCCGCGTCCGGCAGTGTCGTGGTGTCGCCGCGCACTACCTCCACAATTTTCAGCCCAAACTTCGTGGCGAAGGCGAAATCCCGCTCGTCATGGGCAGGCACCGCCATGATGGCACCCGTGCCATAGCCCATCATCACATAATCAGCGATCCACACCGGAATGCGCTCGCCATTCACCGGATTCACCGCATGGGCTCCGGTGGCCACGCCGGTTTTTTCTTTGGCCAGGCCGCGGTCCATGTCGCTCTTGCCCGCGGTTTGCTTTTGATAGGACTCCACCGCCGCTTTCTGGTCTGGCGTGGTGATCCGTGCCACCAGCGGATGTTCCGGAGCCAGCACCATGTACGTCGCGCCGAACAGAGTGTCCGGCCGCGTGGTGAAGACGGTCAGTTCCCCGCCGTCGTCCGCCAGCGTGAAACGCACCTCCGCGCCTTCGCTGCGGCCAATCCAGTCGCGCTGCTTGGCCTTGATGCCGGCGGGCCAGTCGAGCGGCTCCAGTTCGTCGGCCAGCCGCTGTGCCAATGCAGTGATCCGCAGCATCCATTGTTTCATCGGGCGGCGTTCGACGGGAAATCCTCCCACTTCGCTTTTGCCGTCCACCACTTCCTCATTTGCCAGCACCGTTCCCAGGCTCTGGCACCAGTTCACCGGCACTTCCGCCACGTAGGCCAGTCGCACCCGGTCGGGATCCTCTCCGGTATAGGTGGAAATCGGTTCCACCCGGTTGGTCGCGGGGTTGAACCAGGAATGGTAAATTTGGAGGAAAATCCACTGCGTCCATTTGAAGTAGCCGGGGTCGGTCGTGTTGACCTCGCGGTCCCAGTCATAGCCAAAACCCAGCGCCTTCAACTGTTCCCGAAAGCGGCGGACGTTGCGTTCCGTGGTTGTCCGCGGATGTTGGTTGGTTTTGATGGCATACTGTTCCGCGGGCAGGCCAAAGGCGTCCCAGCCCATGGGATGCAGCACATTGCATCCCTTTTTCTTTTTGTACCGGCTGACAATGTCCGTGGCGGTGTATCCTTCCGGATGCCCGACGTGCAGGCCGTCCCCGCTCGGATAAGGAAACATGTCCAGCGCGTAGTATTTTGGTTTGGTCGCATCAAAACCCGCATCGCCCGGACCCGCCGCCCGGAATGTTTTCTGCTCATCCCAAATCCGCTGCCATTTCGGCTCGAAGATGTGAAAGGGAAATTGTTTGCGGCGTTCGCTGGACATGATGGAATGGAGGAGGAAGAAACTTGATCACTGCCGCCGAACGGCAGAATTGCAAGAGTGGAGCAGACATTCCTGTCTGCTCGAGCACAGAATTGCAAGAACGGAGCCGTGCAGGCTCTCAGGAAATTGCCGCTGGGAGCGCGGGGTCTGCGGGGGCGACGCTTTCCCGGCGCGTGCGCCCCAGCAGAGCCACGAGCACGGAGATCAACCCCACGCCCAGCACGGTATGCACCGGTTGGGCTCCTCCGGGCAGTTGAAAGCGGATCATCGCCACGCCGGCCGCATATTCCAACGCGAGAATGATGGGAACCAGTCGCGTCAGGATGGGTGCACTGTGGGCCAGACCTCCCATGCGGAGGTGAAAATAAAGGGATGCAACCGCAAGGACCGCCAGCGCGGCGCCCAGCCGGTGCCACAGCAGCCAGCCGCCCAGGTGTTCCTCCAGGCGCCCATCACAGCATTGGCCTGCCGCCAGTCCATCCACGATTTCCCGCACCTGGGTGCCCAGGAGCATCTGCACGGTGGTGAGGCCCAGGGCAATCCACAGGTGCTGTCGCAGCCGGCGGGACACGGCAGCGGGTGGCATGGGGCGAAGGATGGCAGCCACACAGACCATGGTGAGGGTCAGAATCATGCCGCCGAGGAAATGCAGGGTGATCTTGTGAGGGGCCAGGGTGGTGTCCACCAGGACCTTTCCCAGCCAGGCCACGAATCCAAAGGTGATGCAGCCCGCCAGCAGGATGACGGGGATGAACGGACGTTTGCGCAGCAGTCCCAGCGAAAGCACCAGCGTGGCCAGGACGCCCGTACCACTGAGTGCGCCGAACAACCGGTTGACGTATTCCGTCCAGGTGTGGGCCAGGTTGCCATTGCCCTTGGCGGGGTCGAGAAAGTCCGCCATGAACTCCGGCGGAATGTCCGCAGTCTGAGTGGGTGGAATGAGTCGGCCAAAACATTTCGGCCAGTCCGGGCATCCCATGCCCGAACCGGTAGCCTTGACCACCGCACCGGCCACCACCACGACAAAGAGCAGCACCACGGCAAGCAAAGAAACCCGCGAAAGCAGCGGCGATCCGCCACTGGTCGGACGGGGACGCTGCGGGTGCTGGGGATGCATTGGGTTGTGCTGGTGCTCGTTTCCGCCGGCAATCAGACCTTCAACTCCCGGACGGTCAGGATGCTTTCCTGACCCTCCAGTTCCGCCAGAATTTCCGCACTGGGACTGCTGTCCACATTGAGCACGGTGTAGGCTACGCCGCGGGCCTGATCCCGCGACAGGCTCATGTTGGCAATGTTGACTCCGTGCTTTCCAAGGATGGTTCCCACCATGCCGACCATGCCCGGCGTGTCGTTGTTCTTGATCAGCAGCAGCGACCCTTCCGGATATGCCTCGGTGCGGCGTCCGTTGATCCACACAATGCGCGGGCTGGTGCCGAAAAAGGTTCCCGCCACGCTCGCCCGCTTGTCCGCGGTGCCCACGGACACTTCGATGAGGTCGGCAAATTCCGAGGTCGCTCCCTGTCGGCTTTCGGTTAGGCGCAGCCCCATGCCTTCCGCCAGCCCCGGGGCGTTGATCCAGTTCACTGCGCCTTCGCTCAGTGCCAGATCCAGATACCCCTTGAGCACCGCCCGGGAAATGAGCGTGGTATCCATGTCGGTGAGCTTGCCGTGGTAATCCACGCGCAGCACTTCCGGATGTGGCGAGGCCAGTTGCCCTGCGATGCGCCCCAGGCTTTCCGCAAATTTCAGATACGGGCCGATCGCCTGCATCGTCTTCTGGTCCACGCTGGGCATGTTCACCGCATTGGTGACAATGCCATTGACCAGGGTGTCGCGCACCTGGCAGGCGATTTCAATGCCCACATTTTCCTGCGCTTCTGCGGTGGACGCGCCCAGGTGCGGAGTCACGACCAGATTCGGCTCCTTGAGCAGCGGATGGTCCGGCGGCGGCGGTTCGCTCTCGAAGACATCCAGCGCCGCACCGGCCACCTGGCCGCTGCGCAGCGCCTCCAGCAGTGCCTCCTCGTCCACCAGTCCGCCCCGCGCACAATTCACGATCCTCACGCCCCGCCGACATTTCCCAATCCGTTCCGCATTCAGCAGATGCCGCGTTTCCTTGGTCATCGGCATGTGCAGGGTGATAAAATCCGCCTCCCGGACCGCTTCATCCACCGTTTCCACCAGTTCCACGCGCAGCGTCCGCGCCCGGTTCGGGGCCAGGTAGGGATCATACGCCACCACCCGCATCCCAAACGCCATCGCCCGCCGGGCCACCTCCGTGCCGATGCGGCCCATGCCCAGAACCACCAGGGTCTTCCCGCTCAATTCCACCCCCTTGTGCTTCTTGCGCGGCCAGGTTCCGGCGACCGTGCCTGCATGCGCCTGAGGAATCTGCCGCGCCACACTCATCAGCAGCGCAAAGGCATGTTCCGCCGTGGAAATCGTATTGCCCCCGGGGGTGTTCATCACGATGACCCCGCTCCGATTCGCTGCCGGCAGGTCAATGTTGTCCACCCCCACTCCCGCCCGCCCCACCACCTTCAAGTGCTTTGCCTTTTCAAACACCGCTGGCGTGATCTTAGTTTCGCTGCGAACCACGATCCCATGATACTCATGCGCGCTGTCCAGCAATTCCTGGGGAGAAATGCCGATCTTCACCACCACCTCCAGTTCCGGAGTGGCGCGCAGTTCCTCGATTCCCCGTTCAGCGATCGGGTCCGCTACCAGGACTTTCTTTATTTCCATAGGGGGCGCAAACTGGAGGAGAAAGTCGGGGTGTCAAGAGCCACAGCCCACCCCACAGCCATCCGCATTGCCCCATCCAAAAAGATTCCGTTCAGCGGCTGGACGCAGGCGCACATGAGTTGGCATAGCGACCACCTCAGAATTGAATGTCGCCAACGGAGAATGCCAGGAGCGGCACCTGTGCCGCGTGACAAAAGGATAAAATCGAGAATTCCTGATAGTTCACCGTCCCCCTGCTGCGCAGCAGCAGGGTGGGTGCCAGGCTTCACCCGCCGCCAAAGGCCACACCTTCGGTGGGCCTTGCACATCCGTGGCGACTTGCACCAAGTGTGCAGACCGGATTCGCCAGCCAACGAATTCCGCTCCTGGCACGGCCCAAATTTTTGCCCCCCTCACCGGTTGAGCGACACGATTCAGTCCTGCGTCCCCTTGTCTCGCGGTTCATCTGTCTTGTCACCGCCAACCGGACGAGGCGGCGAGGCGGCACGAGTTCCGGATTTTGAACCGGAGCGGACCGGACCCAGATTGATGATCCGGCGGTCCTTGACACGAATCCGGAAATCACCCACCACCGGATGCACGAGCCATTTCCGGTAATCCAGCACCCACAACTGAACTTTGGCCTCCTCAACCTCGCCCGGCAGGGCATTGAACGGGATTTCCGTGGCGAACCGCGTCAGATTTCGGCTCAGTTCGGTGGTATGCTGGAAAAGAAAGCGCATGTCCCTTCCGAGCGAGTCCTTCAAAAACAGCGGCATCTCCAGGTTCTGCGCAACGTGAAAAATCTGGCGTGGGGAATCCTTTTCTTGATAGGTGAAAATCAGGGCATCGGGGACGCGCTTGCGCCCGGGCAGAGAGGCGTAGCCCTCGGCCAGCATGGTGTAGCGCGGCTCCCGGTCGTTGAACAGCGGGCGCAGCTCACGAAATACCGCGGTGTTGCTACTGAGTTCCTTGCCGGACCGGGTGAAATGATCGAGCCGTGTGTCTTTGAACATCGGATGCGGCAGCAGGCCCATGTCATCCAGGCGGCTGGCATACTCCATGTTCGGGCACAGCTCGCTGGCTGCATTCAAAAGATAGGGTTTCCCGGCAATCTTGAAGAAGAGCGCATTGGCTGCCGCCCGCATCCTGGAGGACGACCACGCTTCCATCATCACCGCTCCGTGCCACCACTGGATCATCTGCATCCCCACCATCAGCAGCGCCCCGGCACCGGCAGCCATCCTGGTCCGGATGAGCGCAGGGGCTGTTGATTTTCCCAGCCTGGAAACCAGCAGCCAGACCAGCACCATCACCGCCACGGTCAGCGGAACTGCATGGCAGATGTAACGGGACTGCAGTGCATTGTCGCCAGACTTCGATGCCCAAGCCCGCCCGAGGGAGACGAGAAATCCGGTACCGATGGTGTAGGCGCCAAACATGAGCCACGGCACCAGTTCCGACAGCAGTTTCCCGTTTCGATGGCGCCGCAAGCAGGCAACCGCCACTGCCACCCACACTCCCGCCAGCAGGATTCCCCAGCCCTGCGCCGCCGTCAGCATGGGGATGCTCGTTCCGCGGGCCAGGCTGGCTCCGGAAAAGCGGAGAACAAATGTCAGGGCCACTCCGGGTTCGTGCAGAAACTTGCTCAGGCCTTTGGTGACGGTGACCTCGCCGGATTCAGCCCGATAGGCGAATTTGGCATCTGTTTCGTTTTTGAGGCCGTGAAAATAGAGCGCCACCGTCACCGCGAAAGCCGCCAGCCACAGTGCGGCAAAAGTCCAGCGGCGCTTCCCCTGCGGCAGCCAGTCGGCAAACAGAATGACGGGGACAAGCAGCAGCCAGACTAGCAAACCAGAGGCCAGGCTCAGCGTCGCAACCAGTGCGAAACTCACGCACAACGGAAACCGCAACCACAGCGGCCATTTTGTGGAGAGAACCACCATGGCGGACGTCAGCCCCCAGACGGGCGAAACCACCTGAAACATCATGGGCCAAAGCAGAATCTGGTACTGAACCGGGCTGAAAAATGCCAGGCTGGTGCACGCCAGCAGCGGCCACCACCGGGCGAAAGGACGACCGGTGCGCCGGAGCAGCAGGCCGACATTCAGAACGGTCAGAAGAATCAGCCCGTAGGTGACCCAGCACTGGAGGTGAAACTGCCCGGGTGCCAGGTGATGCAGGGTGAATATGACCAGGCGGGGCCAAGCCAGCCGGTGCTCCATCTGGACCTTGAAAAAATCATGCAGCGTCAGGGTGCCGGCATTGGTCTTTTCCAGAAACTCCGTGAACATGAAGTCATCCAGAAACGGAAAATTCACCACGTTTCGATACAGCAGCCGCGCTGCCACAACCGCGGGCAGCAAAATGCAGGACCACGCCAGCAGGAGCCAGCCGGCGCGCCGCACTGCCGGTCTGCCGGTGAACTCACGAATCCATCCGGATCGGCCGGCGCGGCTTGGCGGGGCGTCCCGCCCCTGCAGGTGTGTTCCGGCGAGGTCGTCGGGCATCAGCATGGAGCAAGGGGGGACTCGATCCTGTTTTGTATCCATCGCGGGGTTCGACTGTGCCAGATGTTGTGCCCTGACGACGAAATTGGGCAATCAGGGAATTCTGAAATCGATCTCACAATCCAGTGAATGCAGCGGCGAACCTTGACCGGACGCGGCCCCCACCCCACGTTTCCCGGATGCCCAACCTGCCCGCCACTGCCCCCGGAAGCCGCCAACCGATGACCCGGCGGCTGTTGCTGCTGCTGCTTGCCTTCATCCCCGCTATTTTGCTGGGGATGCTCGTGAAGGAAAACGCCGTGGACATCGCCTGCTGGGACATGTGGGAGAATGGGGCGTTGTTAAAAAAATATGCGGAAGGCAGCCTGGGCCTGAGTGACCTCTATGCCGCGCAAATCCAGCACCGGATTGTCATTCCGCGGCTGCTCATCATCGCCATGGCCAAACTCAGCGGGGGGGATTTCCGCGTCGAAACCTGGGCGTCCTTTTCCATGTTCGTCCTGAGCGGACTGCTGGTTTACCGCCTGCTGCGCCGCACCTTGGGGCCGACCTCCTGGGTGCCGGGCATCGCCCTCGTGGTGAATCTGCTGCTGTTCACACCCATGCTCTATCAAAATCTGCTCTGGGGCAGCAGTCTCTGGATGTCCATTCCCATGCCCTGCCTGCTCGGGGCCATTCTGCTGTTGAGCCGGGAAAACGCCGACTGGAAGGAACTTGCCGGAGCCGTGGTGCTCATGGAAATCGCCACGCACAGCTTCAGCCACGGTCTGGCCATGTGGCCGCTGCTCTTCACCTACATTCTGCTCCAACCGGGCATCGGCGGCATGAAAAAGCGGGCTATCCATGCCGGCATCTGGGCTGCGATTGCAGCGGTGACCATCGGGCTCTACATGACCAATTTTTACAACCAGGCATTCCATGCCTATGACTTGAAAATCGGCGACCATTCCCTGTCAGGGGGCGTTTCCAAAAGCCTGAGTGAAAGCCTCCAGACCGCTGCGGGAAGGGAACGCGCCATTCAGTGCTTTTTCGGTTATCTGGGGAGCCTGTTTTCCCGAGATCCCTTCGAGCCGCAGCACCCGCTCAACCGGGCCGCCTTCATCGGAAAGATTCTTCTGGCCGTTTACCTCGCGATGGTCGTGCTGCTGCTGGGCACCAAACGCGGACGTTCCCTGTGGCGACCCGCCCTGCCGTGGCTGGCCCTGGCCTCCTACGCCATCGGCGTCGGCCTGCTGGTGGGATTCGGCCGCACGGCTACGGTTCCCGGGCGTGCCCTCACGGCGCGCTATATTTCGGTAGCGGTGTTTCTGCCGGTTTCCACGCTTGCGCTGGGATTTCTGGTCATCCGCGGATTTGCGGCGTCGGCCTGCTGTCCCTGGCTTTCCCGTGAATCACTGCGGCGGGCCGGAATCGCCGGCCTAGCCGCATTCGCCGCCCTGCAACTGCCGGCATGGAGCTACGGCAGTCATCTGATGCGCGTCTGGAAACAGGGCCGCCTCCAGGGCAAGGCGCTGGCCATGTTTGTCAATGCCATCGACCTCGAGAACGCCAAGGATGTCTGGGAACCGCTCGACAAATTCGACAAAAACGGCCACCAACTCGATGCCAAAGCCCACATCAACACGCTGAAGTCGCTCGGCCTGTTCAAGACGCCAGTGCTGGAAACGGCGGAGCTGCGTCATTTCAAGCAGGACTCAAAAACCATGAGTCCGGAACAGGCTGGTCTCGTCAAGGCGGAGTTCAAACCGCAGCAGAATGAGAAAGGGGAGGACTACAGCCACCTTGCCATTTCCGGCTATGCCCGTTTTTCCATGGAGCGTCCGGCAGACCTGGTGCTGTTCGCGGACAAGGATGGAAAAATCCTCCTGCTGGGCCAGCCAGAGACGCGCCAGTTGCTCAACCTCTACAGTCTGGACTACGAATTCACCCGACACCCGGAAACGCTCCCTCCGGAAACATTTTATCCGTTCACTGCACGGCTGTTTCCAAAACAGGTGCCGGAAGGGCGGACGCTGCTGCAGGTCTGGGCGCTGGATGTCCAAGCAATGCGAATCCGCAGGCTGGCAACGGCACTGGAAGTCAGCCGGACTCCCGAAGGCGTCCTGTCCGCAACCATCGTGGCGGCTCCAAAGTGAACCCTGCGCTTCGCAGTCTGACAGGGCATCAAACCCGCCGGGCGTTTTCCCCTTCCTCGATGAGTTTCCAAAACGTCTTGGATTTGCTCAACGCCTCATCTTCGGACAGTGGCAGTTTGGTGCGAAACAGGAAATCCTGCAGCGTGTTCTTGTGCAGGACGCGATGGACACGGACTCCTTCACCCACGATTTCAAAGTAGATGCGGTAATCCCGGGCGCGGTAGCGATAGAGCGTCCTGCCTTCCCGTTCCATGATGCCAAAGCGCACTCCGTCCGGCTGTTTGAGATCATCCTGAGTCACCTTGAACTGACTCAGCAGATCCAGTTGGAGCAGGGTGTCCAAACGGGAGATTTCGGCGGCGCTGATTTCGTTGAAGACAACTTGTAACACGCCGAATCAGTAACCTCCGGAAACAGGCCGCGCCAGTGGATTTGTCGGTGGGATCAGTCGAGATTCGCGAGCATTTGTTGAATCTGACCGCGTCTGGCGGTGAAGTCCTCCAGTCGCTTCCGGTGCTCGTCCAGAACGGCAGCAGGCACCTTGGCGACAAAGTTTGAATTGTTCAGATTCGCCTCTGTTTTTGTCACCTGCTCCTGCATTTTTGCCAGTTCCTTTTCCAGCCGCTTGCGCTCCGCCGCCTTGTCCACCAGCCCTTCCAGAGGCAGATACAACTGTCCCAAATCTGTCAGGGCACCCGGAGTGCCGGAAGGTGCGGCGAAGTCGGGAACCACCTCCACCGAGGCGGCTCCGGCCAGCATTTTGAAAATCTCCAATTCGCCGGACACCCAGTCTGCGGCGGGTTTGAGAATGAACTTCACATTCTTGCTGGCGGCCAGTTGGTATTCGGCCTTGAGGTTGCGCGCCTTGGCAGCGGCGGAATAGACCGCAGAGGCATTGGCGGTGGCTGCTGCGATCCTGGCTGCATGTTCCCTGCCCAGCAGCCGGGCTGTGGGAAGTTGTTCCAGCATGAGCTGGCGGCCATCCCGGGCGAAACCCAGCTTTTCCCAGAGTTCCTCCGTCACATGTGGCATGAAGGGATGCAGCAGCAGCAGGAACCGTCGCAGGACCGCATCCTGGGCCTGCAGGGTGCCGGGTGAGGAGTCGCCCTTGATTGTTTCCAGATACCGATCGCAGTAATTGGCCCAGAAGAACTCGTAGAGCAGATTGCTGGCCGTGTTGAATTCATATTCCCCCAGTGCGGACTGGAGGTTCACTGCGAGGTCGTCCAGTTTTGTCAGGATATCCACCGCATAAATGCCAAGAGCCGCGGGATCCAGGTTTCCTGCGGGAGCGGCTGGCTGCATTTGCCGGAAGCGGCAGGCATTCCAGAGCTTGTTGGCGAAGTTTCTGCCTTCCTCGATCTGCTTTTCATCAAATTTCACGTCCGTCCCGGTCGGAGAAATGCGCAGCAGTCCGAAACGCAGTCCGTCCGCTCCGTAAGTGGCGATCAAGTCCAGCGGGTCCGGCGAATTGCCCAGTTGCTTGGCCATCTTGCGGCCCTGGCGGTCGCGGATGATGCTGGTGAAGAAGACGTTTTTGAATGGAATGCGCCCCTCGTATTCCAGGCCGGCCATGATCATCCTGGCGACCCAGAAGAAAATGATGTCCGGACCGGTGACCAGGTCGGCGGTGGGGTAGAACTTGGCCTTGGTGGCGGCATCCATGGTGGCGAACGGCCAGAGCCAGGAACTGAACCAGGTGTCCATCACATCCTCATCCTGCTCCCAATCAGGGCCGGGCGGTGCGATCTGGACGCGGATTTCCTCGTCCGGCTGGCCTTTGTGAAAATACCAGGCGGGAATGCGGTGCCCCCACCACAACTGCCGCGAAATGCACCAGTCCTGAAGATTGTCCAGCCAGTGAAGATAGGTTTTGGTCCAGCGTTCCGGGCGGAAGGCAATCTCGCCGTCGCGCACCACGCGCTTTGCCTCTTCGACGCCGGGGTATTTCAAAAACCACTGGAGCGAAAGTCGCGGCTCAATCGGAACGTCCGCCCGCTCACTGAAGCCCACTTTGTTGATGTAGTCTTCCTCCTTCGCCAGCAGGCCCATTTCCGCCAGTTTGGCCGCAGCCAGCTTGCGGGCTTCCATGCGGTCCAGGCCCGCAAATTCCGCCCCGGCCAGGGCG
>JAGNEJ010000141.1 GCA_018003315.1 Verrucomicrobiales bacterium | reverse complement strand
AGCAAGGGGCTTGCCGGAGCCAATGCCGGGCCCACGGCGGATCCTGACAACGACGGGCTGTTGAACCTGGTGGAATATGCCATCGGCAGTGAGCCCGCCTCCGGCTTTCCGGATGCAGCGGCGCTCAGCTCCAGCCACAATGCGGCGACCAAGCGCCTCAGCCTGATTTTCCGGCGCAGCCCGTCGCAAACGGACGTGATCATGGAAGTGCAGGCCAGCAGCAATCTTTCCACCTGGACAGCGATTGCCCGCAGCACCAGCGGCGCTGCCACGGTGAATCTGGGTGGTGCCCAATCAGTGACGGAAACCGGCGCCGGACCCACCCGCGCCGTGACCGTGGTGGACGGCACGGCCGGTGGTCCCGGCACGCCGAAACGCTGGCTGCGGCTCAAGGTCATCCTGCAGTAGCTGGAGCTTCCGCGACGCGCAGTCGGCAGCATCACTCCCACTCGATGCTCGCCGGCGGCTTGGTGGAAATGTCGTAGAGCACCCGGTTGATGCCGCGCACCTTGTTCAGGATTTCATTGGAAATGCGCCCCAGCAGTTCATAGGGCAGCTTGGCCCAGTCCGCAGTCATCGCATCCTCGCTGGTGACCGCCCGCAGACTGACCGCATACTCATAGCTGCGCTCATCCCCTTTGACCCCGACGGTCTTCACCGGAACCAGCGCACAATAGGCCTGCCACACTTTGTCATACCAGCCGGATTCGCGCAGCAGATGCATGAAAATGGCATCCCCTTCGCGGATGATGGCCAGCTTGTCCTCGGTGACTTCACCCGGGCAGCGCACTGCCAGTCCGGGACCGGGAAAGGGATGCCGGTTGAGAATCCTGTCAGGAATCAGCAGACTCCGGCCTACGGCCCGCACCTCATCCTTGAACAGTTCATGCAGCGGCTCCAGCACCCGGCCATCCCGTTTCAATTCCATGATCCGGTCCACGCGGTTGTGGTGCGTTTTGATCTTGGACGCGATGGATCCGCTGGTGGCGCTTTCAATCACGTCCGGATACAGCGTGCCCTGCGCCAAAATCTCAACGTTGGCGGCGCTTTCCCAGAAAACATCAATGAAAAGATTTCCAATGATCGAACGCTTTTTCTCGGGATCCGTCTGCCCGCGCAATGCCTCCAGAAAGCGCTGCGAGGCATTGATCGTTTCGAGCTGAACTCCGAGTTCCCGAAACTGTTCCTGCACTTCCAGCGCCTCATTCTTGCGCAGCAGTCCGGTGTCCACAAAGATCGCCCGGTGACGGATTCCGCTTTCCTTCAACAATACCGCCAGCACCGTGGAATCCACGCCGCCGGAGACTCCGCACACCACCTCCCGCTCTCCAACGAAATCGCGAATCTGCCGGATGAGGAGATTCTTGAACGAGTCGATTTCGAAACGTTCCGCCCCGTGGGCGAGTTTCAGAAAATTGCCTAGTATGGCGGCACCTTCGTGGCTGTGGCTGACTTCCGGGTGAAACTGAATGCCGAACCAGTCCGCGGCAAACTGCAGGGCCACCGGCACCCCGTCCTGGTTTTCTCCAATGATGCGCGCTGCTGCGGGAAGCTGCTCCACGGTGTCGCTGTGGCTCATCCAGATTTGTGACCGGGGTGAAAGCCCCCGGAAAAGCGGACTGTCTCCAGCCACGCAGAGCTGCGCCGGGCCATATTCCCGGCTGTGGGATGCCGCCACGGTGCCTCCGCCCTTTTTCGCCAGCAGTTGCATGCCATAACAGACGCCCAGCACTGGAACTTCGAGTGATTTCAGAAATGCCAGGTCGATGTCAGGGGCACCCGCCTCCGTCACGCTGCGCGGTCCGCCGGACAGGATGACCGCCGCCGGTTTTCCGGTCTGCCGCAAGTCACCCGGCTGGTAGAGTCGCGAAAAATAACCCAGCTCCCGCACCCGCCGCACGATCAGTTGCGTGTACTGCGATCCAAAATCAATCACTGCAATGTGGTTGGCATCCATGCGGGCGGGGTCGTTGGCAAAAGTGGAAACGTGGACTGAGCCACGGCGCGCCCCACTGTCAAAGAAAGATATTTTTCCCGCACTGATTCCGAGGCGCGATCCAGACGATCATCATCCCGGAGGGATCGCCGCCCGTATCTACCGGTTGGCAGGCCTCCGGCTTGCACATGCCGCCCATTTTGAACGCGAATTGGAACAAGCAACGGTTTACCGGCGCTTCCGGCGAAAAACCGGCGTCAGCACGCAGGATGCTGCTGCAATCGCAATGACCGGATCAACGACACCAGTCTCTGCCACCCGGCGCTGCACGCGCCGTTCCGCAGCCTTGGAAAAATACAGGTCTGCAGGAGCCTTCCGGTATTTCCAATCGTCCTCGAATTCCGTCAGCCAGGCGGTGGCAGGCAGTGTGGCCGCAGGCAGCCCCAGGCGGCGGAGAATATCCGTGCGGTCAGCGGGCGTCAGGGCATCGCTCCAGACCGGCTTGCCGCTCCACGCACTGCCATCATCCAGCCGGCCCCCGTACGCCCATCCGGCGATGAAATAGATGCGCAACAACCGCCTTTTTGCAGATAGGGCTGCGGCGCTCTGGCTGGTGTCGGATTCGCGGTAGGGAAAGAGCGGACGGTCCGTCTTGAAACGCAGGCTCAGGGTCCCCGCGACCGTTTTTGGAGCACCGGGAGCAGTCGCGTTTTTCGCGTATTTCATTGCCGTGATGAACCAGTCTCCTGAAAGATAGGGTTTCGCCCAATCGGCAACTTCAGGAGTCTGTGCATAGCCGTGATCCATGAGCCATTTTGCCAGGGCGGCACCACCGTCGGCCTGCAGCACGGCAACATCCATACCCGCCACGGTCTTCCGCTCAACCACCCGTACTGCAGCCAATGTCTGCGGTGCCGCGGCCGCACAGCCAAAGGGGAACCAGCCTCCGGAAGCCGCGGGTGGTGCGGTGATGGAGGCGAGACGGGAAAACACTGAATCCTCGGTTTCGGTGACTTCCGGTCGCGAGGGTGTCGGTACCAGAAAGCCGAAATCCGATTCTCCTCCGCCTCGGAAGGAAGGTTTGCGGATGAAATGCTCCGTCCGTGAAGCCTCGTCCCACAGGATAAGCACCGTCTGATCGGCATTCACCACGGGATTCCCGCTGCGGGACACTGCCATGCAGGCATCCGCATGCTGCGGCCAGATGCCGCACAAACAAACGACAAACGGCAGCAGCATCCACATGGACACTCGGATGAATTTCATTTGCACAGAGGTTGGAAGTTGCTGGCGCCATTCACAATGCCCTCTGGGAGCAGCCCTCCGCGAAAATTGTTGAGCAAGGGGGAGCATGGCGCAGCTACTTTCGGATCCTTCCCGCCAGTGTCAATGCCCAATCCTGAAAGCGCTCTGCAATCGCCCAAAACAGAAGGCGGGGCGGTCCTGACTGGACCAGCCCCGCCTTGAGGAAAGTGCAACAGCCTCCGGAGTGCTCAGGGAAGCGGTTTGACGGCGATGTCCTTGTAGTGGACTTCGCATCCGGGATCGTGCGCCTGGATCGCAAACGTCCCGCTCTTCAACCAGCGTCCGTCCATGTCAGGAGCACGCTTGTCCCCCGCTTTTTCCTCGTATTCCACCAGGCATTTTCCGTTGATGCTGATGGCCACCTTCTTTCCCTCAACCTTGATCAGATAGTCGAACCACTGGTCATCCTGCGCGGCCTTCTCCAGCACATCCTTCACGGCATAGAGGCTGCCTGTTTTGCGCGGATCCTTGTCAAAGGAGTTGTTCACCTGGGCCTCGTAACCTTTTTTCGGCCATCCAGTGGCCTGGTATTCCGTGTGGAAGTAGAGTCCGCTGTTGGCATTTTTTTTGGTCAGGACCTTCGCCCGGAACTCGAAATTTTTGAATGATGCCTTGCCGTCGCTGCCCATGTAAAACAGGTGGGCCCGCCCGCCTTTCACCACAAGTTCCCCGTTGCTTACTGAGAAAACCTTGCCGTCCTTGTCCTCGTCATTGGCTTTCCAGCCATCCAGCGATTTGCCGTCAAAAAGTGAAGTCCAGCCGTCCGCCGCCTTGGGGTCAGCGGATTTGTCATTGGCAGTGGAAGCGGTCAGCCCGAAGGCCAGCGCGAACAGGGAGAAGATGGCTTGCAGTTTCATGGGTAATGGATTGGAAAAGGCTCGGTGGCATTGAGGACCACGGCAGCGCCACCGTGGTGCATTTGCCGACCGCTGGTAGTTACGCAAAGATGGCGTCTTCCCGGCAGGAGGTGTGATTCCGCCTCCGGTCCACCGAGACCATAAAAATGCACGACACTCCGGGTGGTGCAGAGTGTCGTGCGAAAATGATTGAGCAACCCGGGGGTCCGGCGAAGATCAAGGAACGAAACGGAACCGATACTTGTTCTTTTTCGCCGCAGCACGCGCTTTGCGGCGGGTTTTTTCCGTGGGTGTTTCGTAGGCGCGCAGGCGGCGCACTTCGTCAAGCTTGCCTTCGACTTCAAGCTTGCTTTTCAGGCGCTTCAGGGCGCGGTCGATCGGTTCTCCTTTTTTGACTGGGACTTCGAGCATGCGGTCTCTCCGTTCTGAATTGGAATTGATGTGGGTTGCTTGTGGGTGAAAAACGTTCCACCCGGCCAGACAATGCCGGATGGAAAAAGTTTCCGGAATTCCGGAAAAGGGCAGGAAACATAGTTGCTTTCCCAACGCTGTCAAATCGGGATCAAAAGCCAAGGAAAGTCCGTAAATCCCCCCGGAATTGAAATCGAACCTGGAGTATTGAGAATTCCGCTGCGCGATCGAAATAATCCTTATGCAAAAAGGAGATCCGCCGGAAGCAAGTGGTTGCGCGCCAACGCTCCGAAGCGGTCCAAGCTGTCGCAC
>JAGNEJ010000038.1 GCA_018003315.1 Verrucomicrobiales bacterium | reverse complement strand
GTTGGATTCTGACCGGTGCGGCCCTGGCCGCTGCCGCCACCACAGGGATTTTGATCGCCCGCCACGCCAAGGCCGCAGAGCAAAAGCGCCAGCAGGAATCCACAGCCAAGGCAAAGAAGAAGAAGAAACCTCGAAAGGTTAGTCCGATTCCCGGCAATGCGGAAATCTGCGATCAACTGCGCGAGCTTGCGGAAGGGAAAGCCGTGCGGGTGGTCTGGGTGGAGGACCGGTCCGTGGAACACTCCGACACCTTCACGAACACCAACGAACTGCGCCTGGTGGGCTTCGACAGTGAAGCCGGAGGCTACGCACCCATCCTGGAAGGACCCCGGAATTTTTCCCGTCCCCTTCTGACACCCGACGGGGAACAAGTCATCTACACGGACAAAAACGGACGCGATGGGGCATTCCATCCGAAGATGCGCATCGTGGATTTTGACGGGGAAAACGACCGGGAGCTTGGCGACGGTTTTTGTGTGGATGTGGCCAGGGATCCGCAGACTGGGGGCACGGTGGTGTATGCCCTGGAGACACTCAATGCCGGACGCACTGCCAGCATCGACGGCGAACGGTTGTTTCGTTTCCAACTCAACGGGCAGGTCAAACGCGAGCCGATCTGGGACCACACTCCCATCACCGTGGACAACCTCCAGTTTTCGCGGGACGGCCGCCGTTTTGGAGCGCTGTTCCCCTGGCCTGAGGGCGGCATTGCCGACCCCGCCAACGGCGGATGGCAGAAGCTGGCCAGCGGCTGCTGGGCGTCGCTGGCGCCGGACAACAGCCACCTCTTCTGGATGTTCTCCGGGACGCACAAACGGATCCGGCTCTTTGACACCCGCGCCAGCCGAGACTGGAACGTCACGCTGTCTGATGCGCCGGGAGTCCACAATCACCAGGTCTATCATCCGCGGTGGGCCAACCATCCGCTGTTCCTGACCATGACCGGACCCTATCCAACCAAGGTCAGGGGCCGCAAGGTGGCGTCCGGCAATGTGATCGCCCAAAGCGGCCAGAACGCGGATGTGTTTGTCGGACGGTTCACGCCGAAACTGGACAGGGTGCAGACCTGGGTGCGCCTCACCAGCAACACCTGGGGTGATTTTTATCCGGATGCGTGGATCGAGGACGGAGACGAGGCGGCACTCACAGAATTCGCCCAGGCACAACCGCAAGACGCCGCGCCACCGACCGGCGATTCCTGGCCGGCGGCCACCACGGGACTGCAGTTTGTGTGGAAAAATGCCCAGGCCAAAAACCAGATTGCCGGACGCCATCTGGCCTGCCGGGCGATTGCCCGCGGCATCGGCCGCTTTGCTCCGCAAGGCGCACTGCTGCTGGATGGCGGGTGGTTTGAAACCGATGAGGTGACCGAGGCCGAACTTGGCAGGGCGCTGGCCACCTCCGGCTCCCTGACCATGGACGCCGTGCTCACCTCAACCGGGGGGGACGCTCCGCTGCGAGTGGCCGCCCTGACAAACGCAGCCGGAACTCCCGTCATGGAATGGTGGAAAGAGGGGAACCGCATGGTGTTTCGTTCGCCCGCAGGCGGATTGAAGCCGGAAGCCGTCCGTCACGCTGCGGACATTCCGGCAAAAAAAGACCCGGTGCAGATCTCCTTTGTCCTGGATGCTGGAAAGGCCTGCTGGACCATCAATGGCACCTCCGGAGCGGTCGCCGATCTCGGCGTCAACAACCTTGCGCCGTGTGCCGCCACCCGCCTTGTCTTCGGTCAGGATGCGGATCTCTCCGGCAGTTCGTTTCAGTTGCAGAACATCGCCCTCTATTCCCGGACCCTCACCGCTGCGGAAGGGGCGGCAAACCTTGCCGCTGCGGAGCACACCGCGTTGCCTCCCGCCCCCCGACTTCGATTCAAGGGACGCCTCCTGGAAGCCACGGAACCTGACAAGGCAAAGCTGGCCAGTTACCGCCGCATGCTGGTCGATCACGTTTACGAAGTCACCGAAGTGCTGGAGGGCAAAACCGACCTCAAGCAAATCGTGGTGCTCCACTGGGGGGTGCTCGATCGCGAACTGGTTCCGGGCATTCCCCGTGAAATTAACGGCACCTACGAACTGCTCGTGGAACCCGCCTCGGACCACCCTGAACTCGACTCGGAACTGACCGATCAGGAATCGCTGGAAACCGAAACCTTTCTCGATGTCTCGCCTCCGGCGCGTCCGGTGGTCAAATAGCCAGCAGGGTCCAGCGCGATTCGGTCACGGGCCGCCAACAGGCCGCGCCTTGATGCCGCTGCCGGGAACGTCGAAGAGTTCCAGGCGGAGCCACGGGGCTTTGCGAACAGAATGATCACTAACGACTGTGACGCCAATCCGGCCCACTGGCACCTCCCCCACCGCTTCATTGTTGGCAATGGGCAGTTCCTGATCCCCCAGCCAGACTTTCACTCCGGTGGCATCCTGGAAGCGCAGGCCAAGTTTCCCGGCCGTGGTGACGTCCACTTCCGCCTGGGCAGCTGCCGGATGGTGGACGAAGACAGTGAGTTTCGGAATCGCATCGGACGGCAGATTTCCATTCACCAGGCTGTAGGCCGGAGTCCAGATGAAGCCGGGATCGGGTTTTGTCAGGGCGCGGAATCCATCCTGATTCAGCGGCGCGTCCAGGGCCTTGGAATACTGGAGCACCCGCCAGCGGCGGACCACGCCCTCGCCGCGCGTCTTGAAGTCCCCTTCCTTCCCAAGTTCGGAGAGAAACCGCACCAGATCGACAAATTCATCCCGGCGCAGACTGGCGGCAAGCCCCGGAGGCATCAGCGAAACCGGTGCGTTTTCCAGTTTGGCAATGTCGGCCCGGGCCAGAACGGAGGTTTTCCCGGCAGCGTCGCGGAGCGTGATCTTCTGGTCATCCTGCGCCGCCAAAAAACCCGTCATCACCTCGTTGGTTTTGGTAGTGACCACGGAGGTCGCGAAGCCCTCCTTGATTTTTTTTCCGGGTTCCAGCAGGGATTCGACAATGTAGTCCACCGGCGCACTGGCCCCGATGCTCACCAAGTCCGGGCCGATGTTCCCGCCGGCGCCACCGATGGCATGGCAAACCTGACAGGTCAGGTTCTGGCGGCGATAGACGGCCTCACCGCGTGCGGCATTTCCGCTGGCTTTCACCTCGTTCATGAGGGCGGTCATTTGGTCCGGCGTCAATTGCTGGACCATGGGCTGCAGCCCTCCGGCGGCGCTCAGGGCATCCTGCAGGGCTTTGGTGTCACCACCCGTCTGACTGGCCTTTTGCAGGCCCAGCGTGGCCACTGGCGCGGAAAGCGTTCGCCCCTTGAGCGACCGGGCGAGCAGCGCCGGGCCGTTTTTCAGCTTGAGAAGGGCATCAAACACCTCCCCGGCTCCGGCAGCGTCCTCCTTCATTGCGGCCAGGACCTCCACGGCCACTCCAGCCGCCTGATCCGGCGCAAGCGCAATGAGCGCAGCCGCTGCCTGCGCCCGGCTGGCGGCAGGACCGGTCCCCGCAGCGGATGTTAGGGACTGCACCGCAGCGCTCCCCCCCAGGCTGGCGAGGCCGGCAAACGCAGCCTGCCGCAGCTCCGCTCCGGTGTCTGCGCCCAGTGCCAGTTGATCCAGCATGGCCCTGGCGGATTCCAGCTTCCATGCCCCCGCCAGCCGGGCCACTGCGGGCCGCAATCCTGCCGGACCGCTGCTCAGAATCGTTTCCACCCGGTTCAACTCTCCGGTGGGCTTGAGGTTGCGCGTCCTGGCAGCAGTTGTCAGGGCTTCAAAAACCGCCGCCCGCTGCGCTTCGGAAAGTGTCTTCCGGTCGGCGGAAAGCTCCAGCAGCAGCGCCAGGTCTTCCGCCGTTCCCAGTTCGGCAATCAGCTTCAATACTTCCCCTGCTCGCTCGCCTGACACCCGGTTTTCCCTGACCAGTTTCACCAGCGCCCCGGCGGCTTCGGGCCTGTTCGCTGCCTTCAGGGCGAAACTGAGATGACTGACATTTCCTCCGAAGGAAATTTCGCCCCGCTGCAGCGCCGGCAGCCAGACGTCCGCCAGTTCCCAGGCAGTAAGCCAGAGGGCAAAATCCAGATTGGCATCCACCGGCTTGTCCAGAGCGGTCATCGCCAGTTCCACGGCTTGTGCGGTGCCCACGGTGCGCAGGGCATTCACCGTTTCCAGCCTCACGCGGGGATGTGCATCGGAAACCTCGCCGGGCGCATGACGTGTCATCGATGCGGCATCGCCCGTGGGTTTGAGCCGGTCGATCAGGAAATTCAAATACCGGGTGGCGGCAGCGCGCACTTCGAAGGACGGTGATTTTGCCAGTGTCCTGGCAGCAGCGGCGGTCGCTTCCACCTGGACGTTCAGCGTCTGCATCGCCCAGAGCAATTCCAGGCGAAAATGATCGTCCGTCGCGCCGACCAGTGCTTTGGCCAGTGCCGCGTGCGTTTGCTCCCTGCCCTGCCTGGTGCGCAGTTCCCATTTCGCCCACAGCCGCACCCAGTCTTCGCGGGCATTGAGCAGTTCCACCAGTGCGTCGATGCCGGCATTTTCGTAGTTAGGGCGCTGGCACAGCGGCCGTCCCTTGCAGGTGATGCGCCAAATGCGGCCGTGCGAATGGTCGCGGCGTTCGTCGCGGAAATCCACCTCCCCGTGCTGAATGATCGGGTTGTACCAGTCGGCAATGTAAAGCGCTCCGTCAGGCCCCATCCGGACATCGATGGGGCGGAAGGCCTGATGGGTCGTCGCCACCACATCCTCCATCTGCCGGCTGGCGAATCCGCTGCCATCATCGCTCACGGCAAACCGGTTCACCCGGTGCCCGCGAAAATCATTGGTGATGAGCGTGCCCTGCCACGCGTCCGGGAAATGGCTTCCACTGACAATTTCCAGTCCGCATTGTTTCGGCTGGCCGGGATTGAGGCCCTTGAGAATGCGCGGACGCTGATTGGGCAGACAGAGGAATGTCGCCCCGGGGAAGGCGTAGTTGATTCCCTCGCCGTAGGCTCCGTCCGTGGTGAAGCTCTGGCCCCAGCGGTCCCAAACGTGCCCCCACGGGTTGACCTGACCCATCGTGAACACCTCCAGTTGGCCGGTCTCCGGCTGGAACTGCCAGATGCCGCTGCCCAGCAGTTTGCGGGTGCCATACGGCGTCTCGATGTGGCTGTGAATGTACACCGACTGGTTGAAGTAAAGACATCCGTCCGGACCGCCCTTGAAACTGTGAATGATGTGGTGCGTGTCTTCGGTTCCAAACCCGCTCATCACTATCTGCCGGTCGTCCGCCCGACCGTCGCCGTCCGTGTCGCGCAGCAGCAGGATTTCCGTGCTGTTCGCCACATAGGCGCTGTTATAGCGTCCGGGATGCCCCGCGGGAAGTGCGGCATCAATGACCGGCCACACACCGGTGGGAATGAGCAGACCCTCGCAGAAAACCGTCCGTTTGTCCGCGGCACCATCGCCATTCACATCCTCCAGCACCACGATGGCGTCATCCGGCTTGGCTCCCGGCTTGATGTGCGGATAAATCGCGCTGCTGGCCACCCAGAGCCGCCCTTTTGCATCCCACGCCATCTGGATGGGCTTGGCGATCATCGGATCACTCGCCCAGAGGTTGATTTCCAGATTCGGAGCAAGCTGCAATGCCTGTTTTTCCAAATCAGGCGAAGGATCGGGAATGTCCTTCAGATCGCGCTGGGCAGGGGCTGCGGTGGGCAGGAGAACAACACCGCAAAGAGCGGCAGCAAGGCGAATGGCAGGATGACGAAGCATGGTGTGGCGATTTAACGGAACAGCTGTGCAAAGGAAAATCCGATTTCGCGGGAACGATCATCAACCGCCATTCCCATTTCAGGAGGGGCGGCGTTTTAGATAGGGCCGTTCGAATCCCTCGTAAAAAATCCAGGAGAACAGGTACACCAGCGCCAGCACCCCGCCCAGGGCCAGCCAGGGGTTTGCCAGCCAGGAATCGGGATGGGTTTTGAAAGCCCGCGACAGCCCGTGCATGAGTGGCAGATGCCAGAGGTAGGTTGCATAGCTGACCTTGCCCATCCACGGCAGCGGCGTGCGGCGCAGCAGGGCGGCCAGGGATCGCGGTTTCAGCCAAAAAACAACCAGCAGAGTTCCCATGCCCGCGGAAAATGCCAGGGGCATGAAAACGCTGAGAGTCCGGCTCTTTTGCACGAGGCGGAAAAATTGGTGCGTCCCCTCCAATTCCTGGAGTTTGGCAGCGGGGATTTGCGCCGCAGTTGCCAGGTAACGCCAGACTGCCCATGCCAGCAACAGCCCTCCGGCCAAGAGCAAGGCGGAGGCTGGCCCCCAGCGCAGAAGTTTCGCGTCCGCAGCGGCCCCAAGGGCGCACCTGGCGGCAGCCATGCCGCAGGCAAACCGGTCGAGAAAGCAGAGCGGATGCTGGAACCCGAGCGGCGGGGCAATGACGCCGGCTTGCAGCAGGGAGCGAAATGTCAGGGAACCCGCGGCCATCGCAGCCACCACGATCCAAAAGGCGCGACCACGCAACAGCGGGGCGATTAGTGCCATGAAAAGATAGAAGCACCATTCATGGCTCAGCGTCCAGAAGGGGCCGTTGATGCTCTGGTAAAACGGCTGCGACCAGCCGTGCAGGAGCGTCACATGCAGCAGGAGGTTTTTCCCAAAATCCGGGTTGAACATCTGGCGGGCATCCACGAGCAGCAGGACAATGACCAGGCAGGCGAAATAGGCAGGCAGAATGCGGCGCGAGCGGTGTGTCAGATACTCCCCCAGGCGAAAGCGGTCCGGCACCAGCACGCACCGTGCGATGAGAAATCCGCTGAGCACAAAAAACAGGTCCACGCCCAGGTTTCCAACAAACGCCCAGTGCATGGGGATGGGGCCAAAACCGACAATGGTCAGGTGCAGCAGGCAGACCGCCAGGGCGGCGAGCCCCCGCAGGCATTCCAGGATGGGGTTATGCTTGGCGGCACCAGTCATGAGTCGCAGACATCCCGTTCTCCGGGAGACTGGCGCGGACACTTTCACGTCCCCCAGGCGGCGGCAAGGCGATTTCTCCCGCCAGACACCATGCGGGAAATTGCCCCCATCATTTGCGTGGCCGGTTGTCCTGACAATGCAACCGGCTAAACTCACTGGCATGAACACGGAATCCGCCTTCGGCCATCCGGGAATCGAACCGCGGTGGACCTCCGGCGCCAAGAGCGGCGTCGGCACGGCGCTCACCGCGACGAGCCGCGTCTGGTTCACCATCAGCCACGGCATTCTCAACGAGGTTTACTACCCGCGCATCGACACCGCATGCACGCGCGACCTCGGGCTGATCGTCACGGATGGGCGCGAGTTCTTCTCGGAGGAGAAGCGTCACGCCCACAGCGCGATCGCCAGCGCGGAGGACGGCGTGCCGGCCTACCGGGTGGTGAATACCTGCCGGCAAGGCCGGTATCGGTTGGAGAAGGAGATCCTGGCCGATCCGCGGCGCGACGTGGTGCTCCAGCGCACGCGTTTCGTGCCGCTGCAGGGGACGCTTGCGGACTATCAGGTGTTCGCGCTGCTCGCGCCCCACCTGGGGAACCGCGGATGGGGCAACACCGCGTTTGTCGGCGGCTTCAAGGGCATGGCGATGCTGATGGCGGAACGCCCGGGCTACGCCCTGGCGCTGGCCTGCTCCGTCCCGTGGCTGAAGTGCTCCGCGGGTTTCGTCGGCGCTTCGGATGGCTGGCAGGACTTGTCGCAACACAAGCGGATGACCTGGGATTTTGCGCGCGCGGAGGACGGGAACGTCGCGCTCACCGGCCAGGTCGATCTGCTGGCCGCCCACGGCGAGTTCCTGCTCGCTTTGGGTTTCGGGCCCAACGCCACCGAGGCCGGCCACCACGCGCTGGCCAGCCTGCAGCAGGGATTCGAACCGGCACGCGCGGAATACGTCGAGCAGTGGCGGCGCTGGCAGGACGCCGTCTTGCCGCTGGACCAACCGCGCTGCGAGGAAGGACGCAATTTCTATCGCATCGGCGCCGCAGTCCTGCGCTCCCATGACGCGATTCAGTTTCCCGGCGGCATCATCGCCAGCCTGTCGGTGCCGTGGGGATCCGAGAAGAGCGACAAAGACCTGGGCGGTTATCATCTGGTCTGGCCGCGCGACCTCGCGGAAGCCGGCGGAGGGCTGCTGGCCGCCGGTGCGCGCGAAGACGCCCGCCGCGTTCTCTGCTACTTTCAGGCCACGCAGGAGGCGGACGGCCACTGGGCGCAGAACATGTGGCTGGACGGGACGCCCTACTGGAACGGAATCCAACTGGACGAAACGGCCCTGCCCATCCTGCTGCTGGACCTGGCGCGGCGCGAGGGGGCGCTGGATGCCGCGGGAGGGAGTCGCTTCTGGCCCATGGCGCGCAAAGCCGCTGCTTTTCTCGTCCGCAACGGACCGGTCACCGGGCAGGACCGCTGGGAGGAAGACGCGGGCTATTCGCCATTCACGCTGGCCGCGACGATCGCCGCGTTGCTGGCGGCGGCGGACCTCGCCGAATCCAACGGGGAACCTGGCGCCGCCGCTTATCTGCGCGAAACCGCCGACGCGTGGAACGACTCCGTCGAGCGCTGGACCTATGTGACGGATACGGATCTCGCCCGGCGCTGCGGCGTGCCAGGCTACTATGTGCGCATCGCGCCGCCGGAGATGGCGGAGGCGGCCTCGCCCGCGGCGGGCTTCGTGCCCATCAAGAACCGGCCGCCGGATCATGCCTGTCGGCGGGCCGGCCAGATCGTCAGTCCGGATGCGCTGGCCCTGGTGCGGTTCGGCCTCCGGGCGGCCGACGATCCGCGCATCGTCAACACCGTGAAAGTCATCGACGCGCTGCTCCGCGTGGAGACTCCGGCCGGCCTCGCCTGGCGCCGCTACAACGAAGACGGCTACGGGGAGCATGAGGACGGCGCGCCCTTTGACGGCACGGGCATCGGCCGCGCCTGGCCGCTGCTAGCCGGCGAACGCGCGCATTACGAGCTAGCCGCCGGGAGGCGAGCCGAGGCGGAGCGCCTCCTGCGCGCCCTGGAAAACTTCGGCAACGACGGCGGCCTCTTTCCCGAACAAGTCTGGGACGCGCCGGACATCCCCGGGCGCGAACTGTTCTTCGGCCGCCCATCGGGTTCCGCCACACCGCTGGTTTGGGCGCACGCCGAGCACATCAAGCTCTGCCGCTCCTTGCGTGACGGACGCGTCTTCGACCTGCCGCCGCAACCCGCCGAGCGCTACGTCCTCCACCAGCGCGCCGCCGCACACTCGCCCTGGCGTTTCAACCAGCGGATTCGCCGCATGTCCTCCGGGAAAATACTGCGCATCGAGGCGCCGGCGCCCGCCGTGATTCGCTGGACCCGGAACGACTGGAGCACGCACGACGAAATGGAGACGCAGGACAGCGCCCTCGGAATTCATTATGCCGACCTGCCATCGGCGGAGCTGCCTGCGGGGACGCGCATCGCGTTCACTCTGCGTTGGCTGACGCCGGATCAATGGGAAGGCCACGACTACGAGGTCGCCATTGAATAGCTGGGCTGGATCGCGGGGTTGCTTCCGCGGACGGAGTTGGGCGAAGTCCGTGTTGCGCTCCCACGCCAACCGTCGCAGACCCCAGGCATCATCCTCCCTGGCTCCCAAGGCTTGCTGCGGCGTCAATTTTCATTACCGTGATCCTGGCATTTCGCCCCCAAACCGCCCCGCATGTTCGAACAAACCTTCAAAAACATCGACGACGTCCTCTGGAAGGACGCCGGCTGCACCAGCGAACTGGATTACTCCGAGCAGTCCTCCTGGCTGCTGTTCCTGAAATACCTCGACAGCCTGGAGCAGGACAAAGCCGCCGTCGCCGTGCTGGAAGGCAGGAAACACACGCCCATCCTCGCCCCGGAGTTCCGCTGGTCCGCCTGGGCCGCGCCCAAGGACAAAAGCGGCGCCATCGACCACAACCGGGCCCTCACCGGCGACGACCTGCGCGACTTCGTGAACGGGAAACTTTTCCCCTACCTGCACGGATTCAAACAGCGCGCCACCGGGCCGGACACCATCGAATACAAGATCGGCGAGATTTTCGGCGAGATCCGCAACAAGATCCAAAGCGGCTACAACCTGCGCGACATCATCGACCACGTGGACGAGCTGCGGTTTGGGACGCAGAAAGAAAAGCACGAGCTGTCCCACCTCTACGAGGCCAAGATCAAGAACATGGGCAACGCCGGGCGCAACGGCGGCGAATACTACACGCCGCGCCCGCTCATCCGCGCCATCATCCGCGTCGTCGCGCCCCGCATCGGCGAGACCATCTACGACGGCGCCTGCGGCTCCGCCGGGTTCTTGTGCGAGTCGTATGATTATCTGACCCAGGTGACCAAATTGGCGACGAAGGATTTGGCGACCCTCCAAACCAAAACCTTCTACGGCAAGGAAAAGAAGTCCCTGGCCTACGTCATCGGCGTGATGAACCTCATCCTCCACGGCATCGAGGCTCCGAACATCGTCCACACCAACACGCTCGCGGAAAACCTCGCCGACATTCAGGAAAAGGACCGCCACCACATCGTGCTGGCCAATCCGCCCTTCGGCGGCAAGGAGCGCCCGGAGGTGCAGCAGAACTTCCCGATCCGCACCGGCGAGACCGCCTTCCTCTTCCTCCAGCACTTCATCAAGATCCTCAAGGCCGGCGGCCGCGCCGGCGTGGTCATCAAGAACACCTTTCTTTCCAACACCGACAACGCCTCCGTCAGCCTGCGCAAACACCTGCTGGAAAGCTGCAACCTCCACACCGTGCTCGACTGCCCCGGCGGCACCTTCCAGGGCGCGGGAGTGAAGACCGTGGTGCTCTTCTTTGAAAAAGGCGCGCCCACCCGCAAGGTCTGGTTCTACCAGCTCGACCCCGGCCGCAACCTCGGCAAGACGAACCCGCTCAACGATGCGGACCTGGCGGACTTCATTGAGAAACAAAAGACCTTCGCCGACTCCGACCGCAGTTGGAGCGTGGCGGTGAAGGACATCGACCCGGCGACGTGGGACCTCTCCGTGAAAAACCCCAACGGCGGCGAAGCCGTGACCCACCGCAGCCCGCAGGAGATCATGGAAGAAATCGCCGGGCTCGATGCCGAAAGCGCGGAAATCCGGAAGAACATCGGGAGGTTGTTGAAATGAAGAAGGGGTGGGAATGGAAGCGGCTGGGGGAGGTGTGCGAGATCGTGAATGGCGGCACGCCAAAAACCAGCGTCGCCGAATACTGGGGTGGAAAACATCTGTGGATCACACCCGCTGAGATGGGAAAGCGTGAGTCGCCGTATGCCGACGACACCGAACGTAAACTAACGGAAACCGGGCTGCGGGACAGTTCGGCGCGGATGCTTCCGCCATACTCGGTGATTCTCTCGTCTCGTGCGCCCATCGGCCACTTGGTTATCAACACCCAGCCAATGTCCACAAACCAAGGCTGCAAAAGTCTGATTCCGAGCGGTCAACTTGAGCACAAGTTTTTGTATTACTACCTCAGCAGCATCGTGGGGTTGCTGGACTCGTTGGGAACAGGCGCGACTTTCAAAGAACTCTCGGGGGGCAAACTGAAAGAAGTCGAAATCCCCCTCCCCCCGCTCCCCGAGCAGCGGCGTATCGTGGGGGTGCTGGACGAAGCGTTTGCCGGGCTGGCCCGCGCCCAAGCCAACGCCGCCCGCAACCTCCAAAACGCCCGCGCCCTCTTCGAAAGCCACCTCCAAGCCGTCTTCTCCCAACGCGGAAAGGGCTGGGTGGAGAAGCGGTTGGGGGAGGTTGGCAAAGTTTCAATGTGCAAGAGAATCTTCAAGGAGGAGACGACTGCAAAAGGCGAAATTCCATTCTACAAAATTGGGACGTTCGGAAAAGAGCCAGACGCGTATATCCCAAACCAAACCTATAACGAATACAGGGCCAAATATCCTTTCCCCAACAAGGGTGACATTCTTATTTCGGCATCTGGCACAATTGGGCGGCGCGTGAGATATGACGGCGAACCCGCCTACTTCCAAGACTCGAATATCGTTTGGATTGCTAACGATGAAACGCAGGTGATTAACGACTACCTGTATCACTTCTACGGGGCTTGCGAGTGGAACTCAACGAAGGGCGCAACCATATCACGGCTCTACAATGACAACCTGAGGCAGATCGTGATCACTTTTCCAACAGTCCTCCCCGAACAACGCCGCATCGCCACCCAGCTCGACGCGCTCTCCGCCGAGACCCAACGGCTGGCGGGGGTGTATGAGCGGCAGTTGGCGGCGCTGGGGGAGTTGAAGCAGGCGCTGCTGCACCGGGCCTTCGCCGGGGAGCTGTGATGACCTCATTGCCACGCATGACCTCATTGACAGACATGACCGCGCTGAGAACATGGACGCAGACAATGGCGTCCCTCCGGTCAATGCCGTCCCAAATCCCAACACCCGCACCCGATGCCCGAACTCTTTGACAAACACGGCGGCTTCCGGCGCTTACATTCGTTCACGCTGGCGACGCTCGTGCAGCTCGAGACCCTGCGGTTCTGCCGCCGCTTCCTGACCCACGACCACCGCGAGGCGCACGAAAAATTCTACGACCCAAAAGGCCGCCAATACGACCAGATGACCCAGGCCGCGCGCAGCGGACGCCAGAACATCATCGAAGGCTCGGAGCGCGCCTCGACCTCGAAGGACACCGAGATGAAACTCACCGACGTCGCCCGCGCCAGCCTCAGCGAGTTGCGCGGCGACTACGAGATTTTCATCCTCGACCGCGGCGAGCTTCCGTGGTCCTGCCACTCACCGGAAGCCCGCGCCGTGAACGCCATCACGCTGGACCAGCCGCCATTTTCCGACGACATGGTGCACGAGTCCGCCAAACACGCGCGCGAGCAGCGGAAAAAATACGCCGCCTGGCTCGACGCGCCGGACCCGGTGGTGGTGGCCAACGCGATGCTCATCATCCTCAGCCGCGCGTTGAACATGCTCAAAAGCCAGATCGCCGCCCAGGGAAAAGCCTTTGAGGAAAGCGGCGGTTTCAGCGAACGCCTCAGCACCGTGCGCCTCGCCGCTCGCGAGGAACAACGCAACAACGGTCCCGAGTGCCCGCAGTGCGGTCAGGCCATGCGCCGCCGGAAGTCCGCCAAGGGAGAGTTCTGGGGCTGCAGCGGCTACCCCGCGTGCAAAGGAACCAAGCCAATGTGACCGCATTGAACTTGCTGACAAACTGGTCAATGCGGTCAATATCCCACACCATGAACGAACCCGAAACCCGCGCCGAGCACATCGACCCCGCCTTGAAGGCGGCGGGCTGGGGTGTCGTGGATGGCAGCCGCATCCTGCGGGAATACCGCATCACGGAGGGCCGCATCGAGGGTCGCGGACGGCGCGGACAACCGGCCATCGCAGACTACGTGCTGGTTTTCCGCAACCTCAAGCTGGCGGTGGTCGAGGCCAAGGCCTGGGACGAGCCGTTGACGCTCGGGGTGGCACAGGCCAAAGCCTACGCGCAAAAGCTGCAACTCCGCCACAGCTATGCCACCAACGGCCAGGGCATCTACGCCATCGACATGGAAACCGGCGCGGAAGGCGCGGTCGCCGCGTATCCGACGCCGGAGGAACTCTGGCAGCGCACCTTCGCCAAGCAGAACACGTGGCGGGACCGCTTCGCGGAGGTTCCCTTCGAGGATCGCGGCGGGTATTTCCAAGCGCGCTACTATCAGGAACTCGCGGTGGAGCGCGTGCTGGAAGGCATCGCCGCCGGGCGCACGCGCCTGCTGCTGACGCTGGCCACCGGCACGGGCAAGACCTTCATCGCCTTCCAACTGGCGTGGAAACTTTTTCAAAGCCGCTGGAACCTCAGCGGCGAGCCGACCCGCCGCCCGCGCATCCTGTTTCTGGCGGACCGGAACATCCTGGCGGACCAGGCTTACAACGCGTTTTCGGCCTTTCCGGAGGACGCGCTGGTGCGGATCGCACCGGACGAAATCCGCAAACGGGGCAAGGTGCCGAAAAACGGCAGCCTGTTCTTCACCATCTTCCAGACCTTCATGTCGGGGCCGGAAAACACGCCGTATTTCGGCGAGTATCCCGCTAACTTTTTTGACTTCATTGTCGTGGATGAATGCCACCGCGGCGGCGCGAACGACGAGAGCACCTGGCGCGGCATTTTGGAATACTTCGCGCCCGCCGTGCAGCTCGGCCTCACCGCCACGCCGAAGCGCAAGGACAACGCCGACACCTACCGCTACTTCGGCGAGCCGGTCTTCGTCTATTCGCTCAAAGACGGCATCAACGACGGCTTCCTCACGCCCTTCCGCGTGAAACAAATCCAGACCACGCTCGATACCTACACCTACACCTCCGACGACACCGTGGTGGAGGGCCAGATCGAGGTCGGCAAGGTCTATGACGAGCCGGATTTCAACCGCAACATCGAGATCCGCGAGCGGGAGAAGAAGCGCGTGGAAATCTTCATGGCGGAAATTGACCAGAGCGAGAAGACGCTCGTCTTCTGCGCCACCCAGGCCCACGCGCTGCTGGTGCGCGACCTGATCAACCAGATCAAAACCAGCAAGGACCCGAACTACTGCCAGCGCGTCACCGCCGACGACGGCGAACTCGGCGAGCAACACCTGCGCGACTTCCAGGACAGCGAGAAAAGCATCCCGACCATCCTCACCACCTCGCAGAAACTCAGCACCGGGGTGGACGCCCGCAACGTGCGCAACATCGTGCTCATGCGCCCGGTGAACTCGATGATCGAGTTCAAACAGATCATCGGCCGCGGCACCCGCCTCTTCGACGGCAAGGACTACTTCACGATCTACGATTTCGTCAAAGCGCACCTGCACTTCGCCGATCCCGAGTGGGATGGCGAGCCCGTCAATCCAGTCAATCCGGTCAACAAAACCCCCAAACCCGCCCCGGAACCCCGCGAACCGCCACCTTCCCGACCACAGCGCATCCACGTCAAACTCGCCGACGGCAAGGCCCGCAAGATCCAGCACATGACGGTGACCTCGTTCTGGCATCCCGACGGCACGCCGATGAGCGCGCAGCAGTTCATGGGCTCGCTCTTCGGCAAGCTGCCGGAGTTTTTCAAAAACGAGGACGAACTGCGCGCCCTGTGGAGCCTGCCGGAAACACGCAGGCATCTGTTGGAAAGCCTGGCCGAGCAGGGTTTCGGCGCGGAGCAGCTCGCGGAGATGCAGAAGATCATCGACGCGGAGGAGTCCGACCTTTTCGACGTGCTGTCCTACGTCGCCTACGCCTCGCCGCCGATGACGCGCGAGGAGCGTGCGGCGCAGGCGCGGCAGGCGATGGACGGCCAGTTCCTGCCGAAGCAGCAGGCGTTCCTCGACTTCGTGCTGGCGCACTACGTCCGCATCGGCGTGGAGGAACTGGACACCGCGAAACTCGCGCCCTTGCTGCGCTTGAAATACCACGACTCCATCCCCGACGCCGTGGCGGACCTCGGCGACCCGGCGGACATTTCCAAAACTTTCAGCAGCTTTCAGCAATTCCTCTACACCCCGGCGGCGTGAGCGAACCTGAGGCAAGACGACGACGGAAACAGGAACGGGTTTTCTCGGAAATACCACGCCAACGTGGTCCGCACAGTCCCCTGTGCGGAATCGGACGGTCTGGTGGTCTTTTGTGCCGCACAGAGGACTGTGCGGACCACGTTGCCAATCGATTTTGCCCAATCTGCAATGCCAGTTGCCGGGCGAAGCCATGGCAGCACGGCATGGCGGCCCGCGCGGCACCATGCAGGTGGAAAAGGCGTGGCGTTTGACTGGATTCGTGAATATCTTGGGCCGCCGCGCCGTCCCACCGGCTGCACCGAATGTTTGACTCCATGAAAAACCACCGCGCGTTCCGCACCGCCCTCCTCCGGGGTGCAGCCTGCATGGCTGCAGCCGTCCTGACTTCGTGCATTGCCACGGATCCATACGGCTACGGGTCCTATGACAATGCCTACTACGGCGGGGGCGGCGGCGGGTATGGCTCGCGGCCTTATTATGGTTCGGGCTATTACGGCTCGGGGTATTCCCATGGTTCCGGCTACCGGTGCAGTGTCTGCGGGCACAATCCCTGCACGTGTTCGCATCGCGGTCACGATGACCGCCATGACCACGACGGGCACGATGACGCCACCTACCGGCTCTCCGGCGGCAGCCAGCGAGGGAAGCCGAACCGTCCGGAAGGGTCGCATTCGGCGGATTGGTACCGGAAGCGCGGCTACAACCTGCACAATTACACGGTCAAAAATGACGACGGAGACGTGGTCCACAAGGCGCACAAGACCGGCAGTTCGAGTCAAAAGCGGGGCGGCAACCACAAGGACGACAAGCACAAGCACTGATGGCGTCCCGGGAGGCGCAGCGGCGGCGTGATGGGCTGCGGCATTTTCGCTTGCGCAGGCGGGGATTGTCCGCACCTTCGGCGTCCTGACCTATGGATGACCAGACCAAACAACTGCATGTGGATTTCCAGGCATTTGACACCTCCGCGCTAAGAACCCGCCTGGGGGAGCTGCGGAGGTATCTTTGACTTCGAGAACCTGCAGCAATCCCTGCGCGACTGCGAGGAGCGCATGGCGGAACCGGACTTCTGGGACAGTCGCGAAAAATCCCAGTCCACCATCACCCAGGTTTCCCGGCTGAGACGGAAAATCCATCCCTTTCTGGCGTTGGAAAAGCGGCTGGCGGACGTGGAGGCTTTGGTGGAACTGGCCCAACTGGACGAGGACTCTGCCCTGGTGGCGGAAATGCAGAACGAATTCCCGAAACTGGAGAAGGAACTGCACGATTTCGAGCTGGAGCAGTTGATGTCCGGTGAGCACGATGACGCGCACTGCTACCTCACCATCCACGCCGGAGCCGGAGGCACCGAGGCCTGCGACTGGGCGGACATGCTGTTCCGGCTCTACAAGCGGTGGGGGGAACGGCACGACTTCAAGCACGAAATCGTGGACTACCAGGACGGCGACTCCGCCGGGGTGCGGTCGGTGACGCTGAAGGTGGAGGGAGCGTGGGCCTACGGTTACCTGCAAACGGAACGCGGCGTGCACCGGCTGGTGCGCATCTCCCCGTTTGATGCCGCGAAGAAGCGGCACACCTCCTTTGCCAGCGTGGACGTGGTGCCGGAACTCGACGACGACATCAGCATCACCATCGAGGAAAAGGACCTCAAGCGCGACACCTTCCGCGCCGGCGGCAAAGGAGGCCAGAACGTCAACAAGGTGGAAACGGCCGTGCGGCTCACCCACCTTCCCACGGGCATCGTGGTGGCGTGTCAAAGCGAGCGCCACCAGGCCCGTAACGAAGAGCAGGCCATGAAGCTGCTCAAGGCCAAGCTCTATCAAATCGAGGAGGATAAGCGCAAATCCGAAATGGAGCGGCAGTATGGGGAAAAGGGGGACATTGCGTGGGGCAGCCAGATTCGCTCCTACGTCTTCCAACCCTATCAACTGGTAAAGGACCACCGTACCGGCTGCACCAACACCAACGTGCCGCTGGTCATGGACGGCTACATCGACGAGTTCATCGAATGGAAGCTGCGGGGACGCACCGCGGGCGATGACCGGGACATGGATGTGTGAGGAACCAAGTCGGCGCGGCCTGCGCGGCCCAGCCGACAGCGGCCCGACGAGGCATCAGGCGGCCATCGCGTTTTTCCCGGCAGCGCCGGCTGGAACGCACGCTCCCTGACGCCGCCGCACGGCACCGCGCCGTCCCCTCAGGCAGATCGCCCCGAACAGTAGCGCTGCGGCTCCTGCGGCGCTTGGTTCGGGAACCGGGACCAGTTCTACGAATCCTCCGCCGACATCGACAAAGCGTCCGCCAACTCCCAGCGCTCCACTGTTTTCTCCGCTGTAGAACTGCACGTTCGCAAAATCTCCCACCGGATTGTTCACAATGGAAAACCGCAATTGTTCGGTACCACCGGACGCCCAAATTGCACCGGTCCAGTTCCAGACGGAAAGTGTGCCTGCGGTCCAGTTCAGTTTAGAAAAATTCAGCACCGAATCGCCGCTCCCGGAGGTACCGAAATCGATCACCGAACTGGACAGCAGATCCAGGGTGCCGGATGTCGTATTTGAATAACCGCCGGTTCCCAGTGTGCCGCCGTCGAGTTTCACTGCCGAGGTGGTGGGGAGGACGTTGTTCGCCCCCATCAGAAGCGTGCCGCCGGTGATCGAAGTGATGCCAGTGAAGGTGTTGGCGCCGGAGAGCGTCTGGGAGCCGGTTCCACTCTTGGTGAGATGGAGCGTTCCCGAGGGATTCTGGATCACACCGCTGAAAACACCGCTGCCATTGTCCACGCCCACCGTCAGCGTATGGGTGCCCGCCCATCCCTTCTGCATGGTTCCCGAGCCGGTCAATGCATCCACCGTGATGTTGGCGTCCCACACATCGACGGTTGCCCCGCTGGCAATGTTGAGGTCAGCCTTGTTGGCTGCCCAGTTTCCGGCGAAGTACTCGTTTCGCAGGAGACCTTCCTTCACATCAATCAAGGCCCCCGACCCGAGGCTGATGTGGATCGTCTGGCCGCTCGCTCCGAACAACAAGTTGCCGGGACCCGTTTTCTCCAGCGTACCCGTCCCGGAAATCGTCTGACCGTTGTTGTTGAGTTGAATTGTATTCCCGGTGGCGGCGTTGAATTCCAGCACGGCACCGCCCGCAATGGACGCGCTGGGCGTATCAAACGCGGTGCCCGTGTTCTGGACGATGAGCCGTCCCTGATTCACCGCGGTGGTGCCGGTATAAATAATCGACGAACCAGCCAGCGTCTGGGTGCCAGTGCCCGTTTTTGTCAGATTCAGTTTGCTGGTGCCGCCGGAATTCTGATCGCGCACCTGGCCGTTGAAGGAATAACTGTTGGAGCCGGTCACATTCAGGACCAGCGTTCCATCGCTCGGCACATTGTCCGAAGGACCGTTGTTTTCCACGATGGCATTGGTCCCAGCGGTGCTCGCCAGCCCGCCGATGGTTTCGGTGAAGCCGCGCAGGCGAAAATCCGCCGCATTGCTCAGACCCGACCACGTGAGAATGGCGGTGTCAGCCACTTGTTCATTGGCCAGCAGGCGGACGCCGGCCGCCATCTGCGAACCGCCCCAGTTCGGATTCCCGGTGAATGAAATATCGCCGGGAATGGCGTTGACGCCATCGGGTTTTGCCAGGTCGAGCCGCCCCTCGCGAAAGACGGTGCCACCGGAATAGGTGTTGGCGGCCGTGCCGTTGAGAATAAGGGGCGCTCCGTCTGTTTTGGTGAGGCTGCCGGGGCCGGAGATCGCCCCCGGAATGGTCATGCTGCGGCTGCCAGCCCAGCCGGAATAGATCACCCCGCCGCCGGAACCAAGATAAATGCCGCGATTGGCGTCGAGGGTGACGTTGCTGTCCCGGTTCTGCAGCACTCCGCCATTCTGCAGCGTGATATTCGCCGCATCAAAGGAACCCGGCACCGCACCCAGGGCGGCATCCCCGGTGACACGCAGATGGCCGTTGTCAATCAGCGTCCCTCCCGTGTACCCATTGGTTCCGTTGAACCAGGCCACATTCGAGTTCTTGGTGGTGGAATTCGTGACCGCAACCCGGACGTTGCCGTTGATCGCACCACTGTAGGTTTTCTCCCCCAGGCTTCCGATGCTGATGGTGAGGACGGACTGGGATCCCCCGCTGTTGCTGACCGTACCCCCGCTGCCATCAAGATAATTCACCGTTTCGGAAAGTCCGTTCATGTCGAAGGTCCCGCCGTTCACCGTGACTCCAGTTCCATCGGAAATCTGGTCGCCTCCCGTGCCGCCCAGTTTCGCCGTGCCGCCCGTGACGGTCAGGCCGCCCCCGATGGCGTGGACCGAGCCACTGCTCGTCTTGCCCAGCACAAGTGTTCCGTCAGAAACCTCTGCGAGTGCAGAATTGTTGTCGCCGACACCGGAGAGAGTTTGCGTGCCTGCTCCCGCCTTGATTATCTTGATGTTGCCACTGACCGCGCCGCCATAGTCTTGAGTGCCCGATAAATTGACGGTGAGCACCGATTGCGAGCCACCGCTGTTGCTAACAGTGCCCCCGCTGCCATTAAGATAACCCACCGTCTCGGGAAGCCCGTTCATGTCAAAGGTCCCGCTGTTCACCGTCACTCCAGTCCCATTGTAAATCTGGTCGCCTCCAGTGCCTCCGAGTTTCGCCGTGCCGCCAGCCACCGTCAGGCCCCCGCCGATGGCGTGGACGGCAGCGCTGCTGGTCATGTTGAGCAGCAGCACTCCATTTTCGACGCGGGCTCGGGCGGTGATGTAATCGATTGTGCCGGAGAGTTGCTGGGTGCCGGTTCCCTGTTTCACCAGCGTCCACCCACCATTGGAGCCAGCGTAGAAAGTGCCGGTAAAGTTTCCGTTGCTGTTGTTCACCCCCACCCTCAAATCCACGTTCGAACTGCCTTGGGATTTGGTGATGAGACCTGAACCAGTGAGGGCATCGACGATCACCGTCTGGCCATCCCACACATTGAAGGTGCCATTCACATTCATCGAAGCGAGGTTGTCAGTCCATGTGGTGTTCTGCCAACCGCCATTGATCATGGTGGCACCGGATTGAATGTCAATCATCGCCCCGGCTCCAAGATTCATCGTGATGTTGCGTCCGGATCCGACCGGGCTGTTGGGACCTTCATTGCCAAAGGTCCCACCAGTGACGAGGAGTGTGCCGCCGCCGGAAAACGTGGTCGTTCCCGTGGCGACTCCGGTGTTGCCATTGATGTTGAGCGTCGCACCGGAGGCGATGGTGTAGGTGCGGGCAGTACCGGCGAAGGTGACCCCGCCCAGCTTGAGGCTGCCGCTGTCAATTTGCACCCCGCCTGTGCCATCAAAGACGGCTCCATAGTTGATTTCCACTCCATTTGAGGAGCTACCCGTGATTTTGAGTGTGTTGCCGTTGTTATAAATCGAGCCGTTGAGTTTGATGCTGCCGGAGGTGGCATTGATCGTCCGGGTGCCGCCCTGCAGATAGAGATTGATGCCCAGGGTTTGGAGTGCGGTGCTGTCGTTGGTGATGGAGCCATACCAGTCGATGCCCTTGCTGCCGCTGTCAGGGTTGATCGTGAATGCTCCGGCAGTGCTGTCGAAGGTGATGTCCCGAAAATCGTCCCCATCCGTGTAATTGAACGAAGGGCTGAGGCGGGCGGTGCCGGCGAAGATCAAATCCGCATCGACGGCCGGGGTTGGTGCGGCATTGGGATTCCAGTTGTCGTCGGAGCCCCATAAGTTGTCGTCGGTGTCGCCTCCATCCCAGGTATAGGTAGCGGAAAAGACGGTCCCAGCGCCGACAACCAGGCACATGGAGCGCAACAGGTTGCGCCATGCGCGTTTCTGATGGTTCGAATTCTGTTTCATGGAGTCACTGCTGTTTCATGGTTTCAGATGCAAATCCCTGCTGCTGCGGGATTCAGGACAGAAAATAAGGCATGGCTCACGACGATGACGTTTAGCGATTTGTTCCGCCTGCGTCCAGAAAAAACAACCCGAAGGCAAACCGGGACCACCTATGCGGAACCGCACGCACGGCAGACGCCGGTTGCCGGGGCAACGGCTGATTTCAGGCCTTTGCGGTTTTGAATTTGATTGCGGCGGCGTGACCACCGCAATGCGGGGCGCCGAGGCGTGGGACGCCCTCTTGGTCCGGAAGCAGCCACGGCCCGGCGGTGGCCGGCGGTTTTTCCCTGCGCTGCCGGTGCCAGAGCCACCAGGCCAGCAACGCGGCGAGGCCGGTGAGCACCATCGCCCAGACGGTTTTGGCATTGCCTGCGTGGGGGCGGGAATCGCCTCTGGCGGACTGGGATTCCTGCGGCACCAAGCGCGGCCCTTCCTGCTGCAGTTGATAAATCCTAACCGCGGCTTTGATGCAGAAGCGGGCGATCTGCTCCTCCGGCGGGGTGACCACGGTGGCTTCGCGGACGGCACTGTCCCTGACGTTTGTCACCTGTTCCGCGGCAAACCGGTGGCGCAGCGCGCTGGACGGCGTCAGGATGGCACGCTGGGGACGCCCCATGAAATAAGCGGCGATGAATCCGTCCTTTTCCCCAAACCAGCGGTCGGCCAGGGCATCGAGCGGCAACTCGTCCGGCAGTTTCTGATGCGCAGCAAAAACCAGAATGCGCAGCGGAATACCCGCGGTCTGCCCGGTGGTTTCGCGGACAAAATCCGAAAGCTCTTCCTGGCGCTGTTCGCCGACGAGCGACTGGGGGTCCACCACGCTTTCCGCGGGCAATGCGCCAAAATACGCCGGGTGCAGGGTCACCGGCACCGGTTCCGTCGCTTCGGCGCTGGCTGGATCAGAGGCGGAGGCGAGGTGGCCGGATGGCGGTGGCGGCAGCCTGCGCGGTTCGGGCAGGAGCGGCCACAACTCGGACGGCCAAAGTCCTCCGCCGAGGTTGGCGGGGGCTCCATTTTCGTCGATTTCCCGCAGGTCCTCCGGTGTCCATTCGGGCAGTTCCAAGGTGACATCGTGCGGCAATCCACCCGGAAACTGCGGCCCGACTGCGTCTCCGGTTTCCGTTTCCTCCGGATGGTTCATTTCCTCCTCGGAGGGGTTTTCCAGCGCCATGCCGTGCGGGACGCAGAGGTGGAGCGCCATCCACACCAGCCACCCTCCCAACCTCATGCCAAGCGTTTTCACCGGCGCTTTCCTTTCTTTTTATAAGGACTTTTTCGTTCGCCTTTCAACCAGGGTTTGCCTCCGGCGCCAGGCTTTGCCGCCGACAGTCCGGACGGTGTCGGCTCCGTGGCGGTGCGGGCCCCAGCCGGTTGTTCCGGTCCCGCAGCGGCGGACGTTGCCGCCCGGCGCAGCCGGTTGCTGAACTCTCCCACCACCTGCAGGGCACCCGCGGCAAACCGGCCATGTTGCCAACTGTTGCGGGCGGCATTGAGGCAGGCCTGCAAGTCCTCCCGGTTGAGGTGGCATTCCAAAAAATATCCAACCACCAGCGCGGCCTGTCCGGACGCCGCATCCAGCACCAGCAGGGCTCCGTTTTCGTTGGGCCGGGTGATGGCCACGGCGTTGACCGCCGCGTGATTCAACAGCCAGAACCCGAACTGGCGGGGGCCGGTGCCGGCGGGCAGCGCACCGGCGTGAATGCACAGGAAAAGCTGGGGGAACTGCGCTTCAAATTCAGTGAGTGCGTTTGTCAGGGATTCCACTTCCGGCGGCTGGAAAATGCCCGCGGCATCGTGCACCCGGTCCAGCACGACGGGCTCGGCACCGAAATGTGCATTCAGGTCGGCAATGGAAAACCCGCATTCGCCGCAGTTCGCAGCGCCTGGTGCGACCTCACGGACACAGCGGGGGCATTTCATGGGGCAGAGGAGCAACCGACCGGATGCCGCCCACAGTAAAGACATCCTGACTGGCGGTCAAGCAGCGGAAACCGAGAGCCACCAGCGCCGACAAGGCCAGGCTATGCGTAGCGGACCACGCTGAATACCGGCACGTCCTGGGGCAGGACCTTCCTGCCTCCAAGAAAATCCAGCTCAATCAAAAACGTCATGCCGACCAGCCTGGCGCCCAGCAATTTCACCAGATTCGCAGCGGCACCGGAGGTTCCGCCGGTGGCCAGCACGTCATCGACCAGCCACACCGACTCCCCGGGATGCAGGGCGTCTTCGTGGATCTCCACCGTTGCCGATCCGTATTCCAAGTCATAGGAAACCGCCTTGGTGCGGAAGGGCAGTTTCCCCTTTTTCCTCACCGGAACAAGTCCGGCACCGAGCCGCTCCGCCAGGGCTCCGGCGAAGATGAATCCGCGGGCGTCAATGGCCACGAGCTTGTCCACATGCTGCCCGAGCATCGTTTCTTCGAGGGCATCCAGCGACAGCTTGAACAGTCCGGGATCCGCCAGCAGCGGGGTGATGTCCTTGAACAGGATTCCGGGCTTCGGAAAGTCCATCACATCTCGGATGCCCGACTGCAGTTTTGTCAGCGTATCATTCTCCATTCCCATGCAGTAGCACGGCGATCCCGCATGGCAAGGGGCCATCGCCACGGCGCAAAAATTCCGTGGCACTCGGCCGTTGCGGCGTCAATAAATGCCACGGAACCGGAAGGCTGGGAATCGATCCGCCTCCCGGGCCGACACGATGACGCAGCCGGCATATTATTTCCGTTACACCCTGGAATCCGCCGGTCCGCTCAATGCCTTGAGCACGCGCCGCCGGCACGAAGGCGCGCTGCTGCGCCTGGGGGATGGCTTCGGCTGCATTCATCCCTGGCCGGAACTGGGAGACCACCCGCTGGACGAGCAACTGCGCCTTCTGCAGCAAGGGCGCACCACCAGCCTGACAAGACAGTCGCTCGCCTGCTGTGCGGCGGACGGAACGGCACGGCAGCAACGGCGCAGCCTCTTCGACGGGCTGACCATTCCCCCCAGCCACGCCACGCTGGTTGCATTTCCCTCCGTCTCCCGGTGCGCGCGCCTTGCTGAGGAGGGATTCGCCAGCCTGAAAATCAAAGCGTCAGCGGAAGACCGGGATCTGCCCGCCCGGCTGGACCAGCTCGCCACGGAACTGGATTCCCTCGGCCTGGGCATCCGGCTGCGGCTGGATTTCAATGCCACCCTCACGGCGAATGCCACCCTGGATTTCCTCTGGTCCCTGAACAAATCCGCACGGCAGCATCTGGAATTTCTGGAGGACCCCTGCCCCTATCATCCAGCCGCCTGGACGGCGCTGCGCCGCATGGGGCGGATTCCGCTGGCGCTGGACCGCTGCACCGGTGAACCGGAACAGGAGACATTTGATGTCAGGATCATCAAGCCAGCGGTTCAGGAAATGGCGGCGCACGGCGGACGCATTCTGGCCACCTCCTACATGGATCATCCGCTGGGCCAGATGTTTGCGGCCTGGCAGGCGGCGCTGCATTTTGAACACTGTGACGCCTGCGGCCTGCTGACGCATTCCCTGTTCCAGCCCAATCCGTTTTCCGAAAACCTGTGCGTCAGCGGTCCGGTGCTGCACGCTCCCGGCGGAACCGGACTGGGATTTGACGACCTGCTGGAGCATCTGCCATGGCAACGCCTGAACTGAACGCCGCATCCGTCTGGCAGCAGCGCGGAATCCTGGTTCTGCAAAATCCGCGGGCGCTGCTGCCGGAACCTCCGCCGGATTTGCTGCCCGGAGGCGCACTGCTGTTTGCAACCTCCGGCTCCACCGGGCAGCCGAAATGGATTCTGCACAGCCGTGAAACGCTCCTGACATCTGCCAGCGCGGTAAACCGCCGCCTGCAGGCGGACCGCGCCGACACCTGGCTGTGCTGCCTGCCGCTCTTTCACGTGGGGGGACTGGCGATCACCGCCCGGGCGCACCTGAGCGGGAGCCGTGTCGTCCATGGTCCTGACAAATGGTGCCCCCGGGAGACGGTCAGGACCATGGAGGCTGAACGCGTGACCCTGACATCGCTGGTGCCCGCCCAGGTGCATGATCTGGCGGAGCAGGGCCTGTGCGCACCGCCTGCGCTGCGCGCCGCCATCGTCGGCGGGGGATTCCTCTCCCCGGCCCTGGCGGACCGGGCCGCGGAACTGGGCTGGCCGCTGCTGCCGAGTTACGGGCTGACCGAAGCGGCCTCCCAGGTGGCCACTGCCACAGGTGTTTTCTCTCCCCTGCAAATCCTGTCGCACTGGGAAACGGCGGTCGATGACCAGGGCCGCCTGCTGCTGCGCGGCCCGGCGCTGTTTCATGGATCCTTTGTCAGGAATGGCGAATCGTGGCAGTTTCACCCGCAGCCTGCCGGCGGCTGGTTCGCCACCGCCGACCGGGTGCAGTTGGACGGCGGGACGCTGCACTGGCTGGGACGCCTGGACCGGACGGTGAAAATTCTCGGTGAACTGGTGGATCTGGACGCACTGGAACGGGAATTGTCCGCACTGGCTGGAACGGAAGTCGCCGTCATTTCCATGCCCGACGAACGCCGCGGGGGCATCCTCACCATTTGTGCGGAGTCGGACCTTTCCACAGCCGTGGCCGTCCACCAGCAGCGGTGCGCACCCTTCCAAAGACTTGGCCGCATCCTGCAACTGGAGGCACTGCCCCGCAGCCCGCTGGGGAAAATCCAGCGGGTGGAATTAAAGGACCTGGCCGCCGCGATGGCCAGGGAACTGCCTTCCTGACGCGGCCTGCGCGATCGGTTCGCAGCACGTCCGGCCGCAGCGGAAAACTCAAATGCGGAAGACCGATTCACCTGTCATCTCCGTTGCCCTGCGGGGAAACCGCTCCACATTCGGCGGCATGTCCGATGTGCTGAGCCTCCTCCTTTTCGTTGTCCTGCCGATCGTGTCCGCCGTCATTGCCTGGGTGCTGGGATACCGGCAGGGCCGGCAGGGCGTGTCGGCCAGCACCCCCGCACCGGAAGCAAATGGAGCCCCGCTGCCTGAAGACAGTTCGCTGGCAGAGGCACAGCAGCTTGCCACCACCGCCACTGCCGATGCCGCCACGGCGCGGAAGTCGCTGCAGGAATGTCAGGAAATCCTGGCCGCCAGCCGCAGGGAAACCGCAGCATTGCAGGAGCAGGCAAAGGAGATGGCGGAACTGCGCCGGACCCTGACCGAAAAAGAGAAGCACATTTCCGGCCTGGTCAGCAATGCCGAAACCCTAACCAGGGAACTGGAGGAGACCGGACGGAAACAATCCCGGCTGGCAGCGGAAGCCAGCACCAGCACCGCGGCAGAGGCGGCCCGGGCAGCGGAACTGGAAACAGCCCTCGCGTCCGCGAGGGAAGGCTCCGCGGCACGGCAGCAAGCGCTGACGGCGGCCGAAGCCAAAATTTCCGCGCTGCAGGCGGCGGCGGCGCAACAACAGGCAGCGCATGTCGGGGAACTGGCGGCGGCGAAATCGGCAGTGGCCTCCGCCGGGGAGCAATTGACGGAGTTGCAAGCGAAGGTTGGGGATCTGCAGTCCGCCGCAGCGGAAGCCGGAACCGCGGCCAAGCTGCAGGCGGAACTGGAATCCAGCCGCAGCCGCATCGCACAACTGGAGGAATCCGAACGGCGACTTCAGGAAATCGAACCTCTGGTGGCGGAGTTGGAGGAAGCCCGCCGTGCCGCAGCAACCGCACGGGAGGAGTCAGAGTCGCTGCGCACCGCGCTTTCCACTACAGCGGAGGAACTGGCCGCCGACCGCGAACAGGCGCGGCAACGAGCCGACTCTCAGGTGCCGAAAGTGCAGTTGGAAAACCTTCAGATGGAATTTGCGGCGAAACACCAGGCCCACGCCGAAGAGACGCAGCGCGCCGCAGCACTGGACGAACAGGCGACGGCATTGCAGGCGGAACTGGAATCCAACCGCATCCGCATCGCACAACTGGAGGAATCCGAACGCCGCCTTCAGGAAATCGAACCTCTGGTGGCGGAGTTGGAGGAAGCCCGCCGTGCCGCAGCAACCGCCCAGGAGGAGTCAGAGTCGCTGCGCACCGCGCTTTCCGCCACAGCGGAAGAACTGGCCGCCGACCGCGAACAGGCGCGGCAACGAGCCGATTCTCAGGTGCCGAAAGTGCAGTTGGAAAACCTTCAGATGGAATTTGCGGCGAAACACCAGGCCGCCGCAGAAGCCAGCGAGCGATGCGCCAGCCTGGAAGCAGAGGTCGCCGCCCTGCGCGCGGCATTGGCAGAGGCAAACGGACAGATCGCCCACCTCAGCGAATCGGCGAAACGGTTGGGAGAAATCGACACCCTGCAGGAGGATCTGGATGCCGCGCAGCGGGAACTGGCGCAAGTGCGCGAGGCCGCCGGCCTTTTGGAAACGGACCTAGGCATCGCCCGCGAGGAAGCCCGCCAAGCCCGCAGCGATGCGGAGCATTTTTCCGCCGAGACCGACCGGAAACTTCAGGAACAAGCCGGCGAATGGCAGCGGCAGGTGGAATCACTAACCGAACAGTTGCGGGCGAAGGAGGAAGCGGCCGGGCAGGTGTCCGGCCTGCAGGAACGGATCGGCGAACTGCAGTCCGCCCTGAAGGAGGCCCACGCCGCGGCGGCAAACACGGAGCGGGCCGACCTGGAAATGGAACTGCGGCTCGCCCGCGAATCCCAGGTGCGCCTCGCCGCAGAACTCCAGTCGGCCAAGGAGGCGGCATCCGGCACCGAGGAACATGCCCGGCTGGTTTCCAGACTGGAGGAACTCGAACACACCGCCAAGTCCGCCGCGGACGAGCGCTCCCGCATGGAGGCGGGCGTGAAGGAAACCCGTGAACGGCTGGCCGCCGCCGCTGCGGAAGTGGAAGACCTGCGGCGCACCACCGTGGCCCGGACAGAGTACGACAAGGCCCGCACCGAAGTGGACAAAGCCCGGGCGGACATGTCCCGCGCCCTCACCCGCATGACCGAACTTCAGCAGCGGCTCGACCGCATTCAGAACGCCCCGGACATCGAACGACTGAAGTCCGGACTGGCCCAGGAAGAAAAGGCCCACGGCGTGCTGCGCATTCAGTATCGCAATCTGGAATCGCGGCTTTACGAGGCCGTCGGCGCCAAAAAGCGGCTGGAAGGAGAATTGAAATCCGCGACCAAAGAACTGCAGCAGGCCCAGGCGCAGTTGAAATCGCAGCGCGGCACCGGCGGGCGGGCGAAGGTCGCCCTGCCACCGGAAATTTCGAATCCGCCCATTGCGGGCGAATCCACGGACGCACCGTCCGCACCCGAGTCCCCCACCCCAAGGCGCACCCGGAAAAAAGCGGCCCCCGCAGCCGCGGAGCCGCCAGCGGAAACCAGTCCGCCGGAGGCCGCATCAACCAACCCGGAGCAAGCGGTGGAACCGGAAGCGGAGCACGCGGCGGAACCGGAAGCGCAACCTGCATTGTCCGAAATGCCTGCCGAGGAAACTCCCGCAGCGGAAGCGCCTTCCCCGGAGGAACCATCCGGGAAAAAAAGCCGCAAACGCCCCCGCGGCTGAGCGGCCCGCCCGCGGAGGATGGCATCGGTTAGGTTTCGCCTCCGTCCACCCAGCGCCACATGTCCTGCAGTTCCGCGGTGAATCCCCCGGAGAGGATGGGAAAGCGGCACCAGGTTTTCGGGTCCAGATTTTCGTCATCGAGGTGGAAGGAGGGGGCGTAGCGCTCGCGTTTCCATTGGTTGCGGCACCACAGTTTGAAAAAGCGATCCACCCACACCGCCAGTTGGCGCAGTTGAAAAGTGGGAAAATCCAGACGCATTGTTTGCAGCACGTCGAGCGGCATCTGTTTGTCGCGGATGGCGCAGCGTTCGATGGCATCGAGCAGCGGATAGGGCATGAGGTCGTCCTCGTCGGTCTGCTTGCTCGCTGCCGGGCGGAGTTCCGCGGTGGGTGCCTGGACATTGACCGCCTGCAGGGCGGGAAACCGGTGCAGTCCGTGCGGCCCCTCCTGCTCCAGCCACACGAGCCACCGGCGCAGGTAAGCCTTGTCGATGCCGGCGATGGGGCTGAGTCCGCCGCTGGTGTCCCCGTCCATCGTGGCATAACCGACGGCGGCTTCACTGCGGTTGCTGGTGCTCAGCAGCAGGGCGCCGCGCAGATTGGCCAGCATCCACACGCCGGGCGAACGCACCCTGGCCTGGATGTTTTGCAGGGCGATGTCGTCCGTTTCCCAGGTCAGTTTCCGTCCTTCCGCACCGCTCACCATGTCGATGTATCCGCTCACCAGTGCGGAAATGTCGAATTCCAGATGCCGGGCACCCGTTTCCCGGGCAACGGCCCGGGCGGCATCCCGGGTGACGGTGCCGCTGTGGGCGCTGGCCTGATAGACGGTTGTCAGGATTTGCCGCATCAGAGTGTCCACCGAATCACCATGTTGCAGCAGCTTGAAATGGGAGAGTTTTGCTTTGAATCCCTCCAAGCCCAACTCCGCCACGCCGAATTCTGCCATCAGACGAATGAGGCAGGCGACCGCTCCGGAATCCGCCCCGCCGCTCAGCGACACCACGAATCCCTGGCTGCGGCTCTTGCGCAGGTAGTCGAACAGCGCCAGCGGCACTGCCCTGGCAAATTCCTCGGCCTTGAGGTCCGCTGCCTGCTCCCAGCCGGGGCTTTTGCAAGGCGGTGCTTCCGGACACATCTCCGGCCAGGAAAACGCCGTCCGCACCAGGCCGTCCGGATCGTCCTGCAGCAGCGGACGGTAGCTGGCAGTCCGGGCCTGGTTCATGCGGGTGGCATCGATGTCGATCTGCGCCGCCGTCACCAGCACGTCCTGATAGGAAAACCGCGGACCTTCCGCAATCAGCCGTCCCTGGCTGGCGATCATTGCCTCGCCGTCGAAAATCGCCCGTCCGCTTTCGTTCCCCAGGAGGTTCGCATACACATAGCTGACTCCGAAGGCCCGGGAGCCTTCCAGCACGAACCGCTTGCGGATTTCCATCTTGCCAAAGGCAAAGTGGCTGGCACTGGGGTTGAGAATGAGATCCACGCCCTTGAGCGCCAGATCGCTGCCCGGACGGTTCGCCACCCACGCATCCTCACAGATTTCAAAGCCGAGTTTCACCCCGCCCACGTCGAAGTACAGGTCGCCAATCGGATAGGGGGAACCCTCGATCAGCAGTTCGTTCTGCACGCCCGCCGGCCACGGTTTGAACCACCTTGGTTCATAATGAATGCCATCGCCGGCCAGAAACCGCTTCCCGACAAATCCGGCAATGCGCCCGTCCACCGCAAGGCAGGCGGTGTTGAACACCCCTTTCTGATGCATCACCGGCAGGCCGAAACAAACCGCCATGCCGCGCGTCTGCGGCAGGCAATCCAGCAGCGACTGCAATGCCCGCTGATGCACGCCGGAAGCATGGAACATGTCCTCGCAGCCGTAACCGGACAGACACAGCTCCGGCAGACACAGCACCGCCACCTCTTGCGACCTCGCCATCGCCATCGCCTGCCGGACCCGTGCGGCATTTCCCTCCCAGTCCAGCGGCGTCTGGTTGAGCACGGCAGCGGCGACTTTGATGCATTTCATGCCCGGCACCTTGTGCCGGACAGGGCCACAGCGCAACGAGCGGAATCAATGCCGCTCAAATTGCCGTTCCATTCCGGTTGGCGCAGGGAGGAAAAGCCAAATGGTCCGAAAACAGGGCGGGAACACACCGCACGGATCCGGGGGACTTTCTCCAATGGAACATTCCCGATTCAAAAATCCCTTGTCGATTTGCTAAAACACATTAAATTCAAGGAATATCAGAAATTCAAACCGTCCTCACAAATCATGAAATTTATTTCCTACAGCCTGCTGGTTTCCGCCTGTCTGCTGACTTCGTGCCAGAATTTCAAACTGCCTTGGAAGAAGGATACGGCAGCGGTCAACGATCCCTACGGGGCCACCGGCGACTATGCCAATGGCCAGTATGGCCAGTATGGGCAGTATCCCCAACAGCCGCAGCAGCCCTATGGGAACGGATCCTATTACCCGCAGCAACCCTACGGAAATATGCCGAACACCCCACAGCAACCCTATGCAGGTGCGAACTACGGAGCGGAACAGGCTCAGGTCTATCCCGCGGGCGGTGCAGGCTATGCCCCACCGGCCATGGATGACTATTCGGAACCGGCACCAGTGCGTAATTCGAGTTCCGGCGGGAGTCGCAAATACACGGTGAAGCGGGGAGACACTCTGTTTGGCATCAGCAAACGAACCGGGGCAAGTGTTTCCCGGATCATGTCGCTCAACGGCCTGAATTCGGACCTCATCCGCGTCGGACAAACACTCAGAATCCCCTGAGTTCCTGACAGTTTTTCAGCAAACACCTGTGGTTGGTGTGTTTCAAGCGGCGGGGCATGGGCTCCGCCGCTTTTTTGTCAACGGGGCACCGGGGAGTGCCCGAGAAATGAGTACCAGGAAGGGGACTCGAACCCCTACCCCTTGCGGGACCAGATCCTAAGTCTGGCGCGTCTACCAATTTCGCCATCCTGGCAGGTGGTGAGCGGGGAACCTAGAACAGGCACGGGCAGATTCAACCGGTTGTTCCATTTCCAAACCTTCCGGCAGCGGGGCGATGCGTGCGGCCTCCATTGGCAAACTTTGTCTTGGCCGCTGACCGGCTTTTGATATGGTCCAAGGCATGACGCAAAGCGCATCCGCCCTGCCACCATGACCGCCCCGCTGATAATCATTGACCATCCCCTGGTGCAGGTCCGCCTGGCACGGCTGCGCGATGCCGCCGCCAGTCATGCCGAATTCCGCCAGTGTGTGCATGCGATCACCCGCCTCATGGCTTATGAAATCACCCGGGACTGGGAAACGCAGGAGCGGAAGGTGCAGACGCCGCTCACCTCCACCCAGGGTCGAGAGCTGCAGCGCACTCCGGTGCTGGCCCCCATCCTGCGCGCCGGGTTGGGCATGCTCCATGGAATGCTGGAAGTCTTGCCCGAGGCCCGGGTGGCACACATCGGAATGTTTCGCAATGAGGAGACCAAGCAGCCGGAGTCCTATTATTTCCGCGCCCCCTGCGGGCTGGACGGAGCGGACACCGTGCTGCTGGACCCCATGCTGGCCACTGGCAACAGCGCGGCGGCCGCTGCATCCCAGCTCAGGGAAATGGGGGCGAACCGCCTCCGGTTCGCCTGCATCATCGCCGCGCCGGAAGGCGTGCAGCGCTTTCACCTGGCGCATCCGGACATCCCGGTCTTCACCGCAGCACTGGATGCGGGGCTGACTTCCACCGCCTTCATTACTCCCGGCTTGGGAGATGCCGGGGATCGCTATTTCGGCACGGTCTGATGCACCCATGAGCGAATCCCGCCTGAAAGTGCGCCTGACCAGAGCGGCGGAAACGGCCGTCAAAAAAGGGCATCCGTGGGTTTTTGCCGACCGCATCCGGGAACAAAACCGGGCAGGCACCCTGGGGGAATGGGCGGTGGTCTATGATGCGCAGGACCGGTTCCTCGGCATGGGCCTGTGCGATCCGCATTCCGTCATCGGCCTGCGGATGCTGCATGTCGGCAAACCGGTGCCGATGGATGCCGCCTGGTGGCGCAACCGGCTGGAAAGCGCCCTGGCCAAAAGGCACGGCCTGTTTTCACCGGAAAGGACCAACGGTTTCCGCTGGATCAACGGGGAAAGCGACGGCTGGCCGGGGCTGGTGCTCGACCGCTATGCAGACGTGCTGGTGATGAAACTTTACACCGGCATCTGGCTGCCGCGGCTGGAGGAGGTGGCGGATCTGGTTTGCGAGGCGCTGCAGCCGGGGTCGCTGGTGGTGCGCCTGAGCCGCAATCTGGAACAGCGGGCCGCGCAGCAGTTTGGGATTCGCGACGGAGTCCGGCGCGGCGAACCGGTGGAGCGGGTGGTCTTTCTGGAAAACGGGCTGCAGTTTGAGGCCGATGTGCTGCGTGGCCAGAAAACCGGATTTTTCCTCGACCAGCGCGAAAACCGGCAGCGCGTGGAGGGGCTGGCCGCCGGTCGCACCGTGCTCAATGCCTTCAGTTTTTCCGGAGGCTTTTCGCTCTATGCCGCCCGCGGCGGCGCCCGCAGCGTGACCGATCTCGACCTCAGCGCCCATGCGCTGGAATGCGCCCGGCGCAACTTCCTGCTCAACCGCGGGGACGCCCGCGTGGCTGCCGTGGAACACGAATGCATCGCCGCGGATGCCTTTGCCTGGATGGACGCCGGCCCCCGGCGGCAGTTCGATCTCATCGTGTGCGACCCCCCTTCACTAGCCAAGCGCGAACAGGAGCGCCAGGGAGCCATCGACGCCTATCATCGCCTGCATTTTCATGCCCTGCAGCGGCTGCGTCGGGGGGGCGTGCTGGTGGCGGCATCCTGTTCCGCCCATGTCAGCCGCGAGGAATTCCTGGATGCGGCGCGGCGGGCCGCAGCCCGGACCGGACGGAAGGTTTTCGAGCTGTGGACCAGCGCCAATGCTCCGGACCATCCCGCGGCGTTTCCGGAGATGCAGTATTTGAAATGCCTCGCCCTGGCGCTGGATGAACCTGCCGCCTCCGCCGCTCCGCGCACGGAAAGCGATTAACAAACAGCCGCGAATGCCGCTTGCGGGGTGCCAGCTGAAGTGCTTGCATCTCAAAATCAGGGAATTCTCTCCCACCGCTCTTTTGATCGAATGAAGTTCGCCATTTTTGGAGACATCCACGCCAATTGGGAAGCCTTGGACGCCGTCATGGACGACGCCGCCCAGCACGACGTTACCCATTATGCCTGCATCGGGGACATCGTCGGCTACAATGCCAACCCGCACGAATGCCTGACGCGAATCAAGGAGCTGGCCTGCCCTGTCGTCAAAGGCAACCATGACGAGGAAGCCAGTGCGGAAACGGAAATCGTGGGGCTCAACCCGCTGGCCCAGGCGGCCCTGGAATGGACGCGCGAACACCTCAGCGCCGAGGACAAAAAATGGCTGCGGGAACTGCGCATGGTGCGCCAGGTCAGGGATTTCACCATCGTCCACTCGACGCTCGACACGCCCGGAAGCTGGGCCTACGTGATGAACAAGTTTGATGCAATGGCCAGCTTCAGCTACCAGTTCACCCAGGTCTGCTTTTTCGGCCACACCCACACCCCGCGCTTCTACGTCAAGGGAGCCAGCGTCACCATGGAAAACGTCACCTCCATCAGGATCGAGGCGGGGAAAAAGTATTTCATAAATGTCGGCAGCGTCGGCCAGCCGCGCGACGGAGACTGGCGGGCCGCCTATGTCATTTACGACCACGACAATCAGGAAATCTCCCTGCACCGCCTGCCATACGATCTGGAGACCACCCAGCGGAAAATTCTGGAAGCGGGTCTGCCCCACCAATTGGCAGACCGTCTGGCGCTGGGAAAATAACCGGGGCCGGAAGCCCCCGGAGTATGCGGGCAATGGCCGGGCGTCGGCGCCGCCATGCATCTGGCATTTGCAAGCGCAGGTGCCGTCGCCATAGTGCGGGAAACCCCACCCCGCGTTCCTCATGCCCGAACTTTTTCGTCCCTGTGTCGCCGCCCTGCTGCAAAATGAGGCAGGGCTCATCCTCATTGCGGAGCGCTGCGATTTTGCCAACAGCTGGCAGTTCCCGCAGGGTGGTCAGGATGAAGGGGAAACCACCCGGGAAACCCTGGCCCGGGAACTCTGGGAAGAGCTTTCCGTATTGCCCGAACACTATGACGTCATGGAAGAGCGCCAGGGCTACCGTTACCGGTTTCCCGTCCGGCACCGCCGCCGGGGCCGCTACGTCGGCCAAGAGCAGGCGTATTTTCTCTGTCGCTTCCACGCGCCGGACGACGTGGTGAACCTGGAAACCAAACACCCGGAATTCCGCAGTTGGCGCTGGATTCGCCCGGAGGAGTTTGACCTGGGATGGCTGCCGGATTTCAAGCGTGAGGTTTACCGCCGGGTGCTTGCGGATTTTTTTGCCGTCAGCCAGTCTCCGCAGCGGACGCCCGCGCCATGATGCGCTGAATGGGAGCCGCGCTGCGCAGTGCCTGCACCAGCATCTGCACCGAAGTGGTGCCGCGGAAGGTGTTGCGGTCCACCAGAAACGCAATGTCCCACGGAGGGCGCGGCAGTTCCAGCGTTCCGTTTTCCCGCACTCCGTTGAACCAGACGCCCGACCGCGTCACCCCGTCCTGATAAAAGTCGAACTTGATGTGCTTCTCCTTCAGCAGCTTCGGCTCCACCGCCGGCTGCACGTTGCGCGCCAGAAACATCGGCTGGGGATTGCCGCTACCGAACGGCTGCAGTTGGTCGTAGCTGTCCAGAAAATCCAAATCCAGCTCCCGCAGCCGGGTCTCCGCATCCATGTGCAGCTTCGGTTCCAACTGCCCGTCCAACGCCTGCCGCGCGATGACATTGGCGAATTTTTCCTGAAACGCCTCCAGGTTGCTGCAGTGGATCGAGAGCCCCGCGGCCATTTCATGTCCGCCTCCGCCCGTCAGCAGGTCGCGGCACTGCTGGATGGCGGCGACCAGGGAAATCCCATCCACACTGCGTCCGCTGCCCTTGCCCATGCCGGACTCATCAAACGCGATCACAAACACCGGTCGATGGAATTTCTTCACGAGCCGTGAAGCCACGATGCCCACCACTCCGGGATGCCAGCCCGGAGCGCCGATGACCAGCCCCGCAGGGTCCGAGCGGGAAATCAACTCTTCGGCGGCTTCCTGCGCCTCGATCTGAATGCGGTGCTCCAACTGCTGCCGGGTTCGGTTTTGCTGGTCCAGCACCTCCGCCAGCCGCTGGGCTTCCACGGGATCCTCCGCCAGCAGCAGGTCCAGCGAAGCCTGTGCCGTGTCCAGGCGCCCAGAGGCATTGAGCCGCGGGCCAAGCCGGAAGCCCAAATCCATGCTGGAAAGCCGCGAGTTGAGCGAGGACACCACCTTCAGCGCCCGCAGCCCTGCTTTCCGTGTCTGCTCCAGGGCATCCAGCCCCTTGCGCACCAGCAGCCGATTCTCCCCCACCAGCGGGACAATGTCCGCCACCGTCCCCAGCGCCACCACGTCCAAATGCTCGCGCAGATCCAATCCCTCCACCCTGCGCGTCTTCACCAGCGCATGAGCCAGCTTGAAGACCACGCCCGCACTGCACAGGTAGTGGAAATGCGGCCCCAGTTTCGGATTCACCAGCGCGGAACATTGCGGAAGATTGTCAGGATCCCCCTCATGGTGGTCGCACACGATGACCTCCACGCGACGCTCCTCCTTGAGCCACGCAATTTGTTCCCTGGCATTGGTCCCGCAGTCCACGGCGATCAACAATTGCGGACAGCCCTCCGCCAGGCAGCGCTCCAGCCCCTCCCGCGACACGCCATAACCTTCATCAATCCGGTGCGGCAGAAATGTCCGCGGACGCAGGCCGTAGGCCTCCAGCACGCGCTGCAGGAGCGTCAGTGAGGTGACCCCGTCCACGTCGTAGTCGCCGTAGAGCACCACGTCCTCGCTTTGGTCCACGGCCTGCAGGAGGCGCTTTACCGCCCGATCCATGTCCGGCAGCAGAAACGGATCGCTCAGCTCCCGAAGCCGCGGATTCAAAAACTGCTCGACCGCTTTCTCGTTGACCACGCCCCGCTGCGCCAGCAACCGGCGCACCAAGGCAGACTGCCCCCGCGACGCCTCGCATGCATCCACACTGCGAAGCGCCTCCGGGTCCACATCGCGCAATATCCAGTGAGTGACGGGCAGCATTTCCTGATCATCCTAAAAGTGCCGCTTTCCCTTCATTGCAATCGGTTTCTCACCTGGAGACGCCACCCGCAGGGTTCCGGGAGCGGCGTTGCCGGTGTTGTCGGCGGCTCCCATGCTGAGCCGCAGTCCGGCGCTAATTCCCATCGCACGCGCTTTGGAGAGACCCGCCGGAAGGCAAAGAATTGATTGTCTTGTCCCGGCGGGTGTGCATCTTGCACGCTTCTTTCCGTTCACCAGCCGCCACGATCCCATGCTCAAGGAATACTTTCCCGTTCTCATGCAGGCCCTCATCGCCACCGGTCTGGCATCCGGCATGCTCATCATGAGCGTGCTGCTGGGACGCAGTGCCAAGCGCAATGCCACCAAGGATTCGCCCTACGAATGCGGAATGCTCCCGCTGGGCGAGGCTCAACCGCGCTTCAGCGTGAAATTCTACCTGGTGGCGATGCTGTTTGTCCTTTTCGACATCGAGGTGGTTTTTATGTATCCGTGGGCGGTCAGCTTCCAGAAACTGCTCGCAGACGGCTCCGCGGTCTTCTGGAGCATGGCGGGATTCGCCGGCATTCTCCTGGCCGCCTACGTCTATGCGCTGAAGAAGGGCGCCCTGAAGTGGAACGACTAGCATGGTCCACCACGTCACTCTCTACAAACTGCGGCCTGAAGTCACCCCGGAGATCATCGAGGAGATGATCCGCAAGACGCGCAGCCTGCTGCTGAAAATCCCGGAAGTGCTCTCCGTGCGGTCGGGAAAAAAGATCGATCCGAACTGCGAATGGCCGTTTTTCATGTCCCTGGACTTTGGAAACCGGCACAAGCAGGCCATGTTCCGGGACGATCCCATTTACCTCAAATTCATCGAGGAAGTCGTCCGCCCCTACACCACCGAACACCTGTCGCTGGACTACGAAATGGACCCAGGGCGCAATGTGAAATATTCCTGACGCGGCTCCCGCGGCGAAATTTTACACATCACAAATGCGGACACCCTCTTTGAGCGCAGCGATCTTGTCCGGGTTTTTGGGGATGAATTCCTGACCGACGTACCCCTTGTAGCCGGCATCCAGCAGCGCCTGCATGATGGGTGGATAGTTGATCTCCTGGTCGGCACCGATTTCGTTGCGTCCGGGATTTCCCGCCGTGTGCACGTGGCCGATCCAATCCTTGAATTCCCGAATGCGGCTGATGACGTCTCCCTGCATGATCTGCACATGGTAAATGTCGAAAAGGACCTTCATCCGCTCCGACCCGACCGCCCGGCAGACATCCACCGCCAGGTCCATGCTGTCCGCAAAATAATCAGGATGCCCCTTCATCTCCACCGCCACCCGGCTGTTGAGCATTTCCAGACACAGGGTCACCTTTTTTTCCTCCGCATGGCCGACGATCTTTTTCAGTCCGTCGATCATGTTCTTCCGACCCTCCTCGGTGGAAATGCCGCGGCGAAAACCGGAAAAGGTAATCACATTGGGACAGCCAAATTCGGCACTGGCGTCGATGCTCCGGCGCAGTTTTTCGAGGCATTCCTCATGCTCCTCCAGATGGGCAAACCCCTTGGCAAACCCATGACTGCCGGCAATCGCGCAGGTGAGGTTGTAACGGCGCAGCACCGGCCAGTGCTCCGGCCCCACCAGTTCGACGCTCTGCAGCCCCATGCCCGCCGCTGCTTTGGCCAGTTCCTCCACGCTCATCGGATTGAAACACCAGTGCACCACCGACTGCCGGATACGCCCATTTTTGATCTTCCAGTTGGGATCCTCCTGAGCCGCTGACGAAAAGGTCCCCAGCGATGCCGCCCCGGCGGCGGCCGTCCCGGTCAGAAAACTGCGTCGATTTGCCATGCCGCAGCGTTCCCCAGCAGCCTCCCCGCAGCAAGCGGAAAACAAATTGCGAAAGATTGTAACCAGCCGCCGGAGCAGCCGTCACCTATTCTGAAGGCAGTCGCCTTGGAAATCGGAATACCAAAAAAAGCACCATCCCAGGAACCACCCAAACACCAGCCACCCATGAAATATACCTGTTCATTGTTCTTCGCCCTCGCCGGCTTGCTGGCGGGCGGGGCCAGCACCCACGCCGGGGAGCGTCAGCCGTTCGGCAACGGCCAGCTTCCGGAAATCATGAAGCCGTTTGACCTCGACGGCGACGGCAAACTGAATGCCGAAGAGCGCCAGGCCTTCGAAAAGGCAATGCGGGACAAGCGGCACGATGCGCTCCTCGCCAAATTTGACACCGACGGCGACGGCAAACTGAGCGAAGAGGAGCTGAAAGCCGCCCGCGATGCCGCCCGGGACAAGTTCAAGGAACGACGCCTTGAGCAGTTCAAGAAGCTGGACACCGACGGCAACGGATCGCTCTCGAAGGACGAATTCAAGCCCCCGGTGCCCGTGCCGGACCGGTTGCTGGACCGGATTTTCGCCCACCTCGACAAGGACGGAAACGGCGAAATCTCCCAGGAAGAATTTCTGGGCGGTCTGCGCCCGCCGGGCGGACGTCCACCCGGCGGTGGCGGTGGCGGCGAACCACCTCCACCTCCGCCCCCACCTCCTCCTCCGCCTCCTCCCCGCCCGCTCCCGGACTGGCAGAAGCCGTATGATGTGAACAACAACGGCATCCTGGAACCGGCGGAAATGGAGGCCCTGCGCGCCGACATCGAAAGCGGCAAGCTGGTCCCACCCGGCCCGCACCGCTAACCGCGCAGAAAATCCGCTTCCCACCGGGCGGCCCGTCGCAGGACGGGCCGCTTTTTTTCATCCTTCGGGAATTGTCCGCGACATTTCCTGCCCTCCGGCGTTTATTGATGCTGCCAGCCATTGTGCTGCCTCTGTTTCGATGAAACTCCCGCCCTCCCCTGCGCTCTGCGCCGTTTTGCTGCTGCACGGTTTGCCGGCACTCTCAGGTTTTGCGGACGTTCTTTACACCACCGACTTCGAAACCTTCTCCGCAGGGTCCGACCAGATCACCGGCACGGAAGGTTGGATTGGCTCGCCAACGGGGTCCCACTTTGGCCTTGGCCTAACAGGCATTGATCCTGAAACAGGCCATGGAGTCATCGGACTGGGCAATGCGGCCTACATCGGCGGGAATGATGCCGCCCTGCCCGCCAGCGTCACCAACTCCGTTGTCAACGTCCGCCGACCGGTGAATTTCGATCCGGTCGCGCAGAACAAAGAAGTGGTGTCCATCCATTGTCTGCTGGGCATCAAGGACTCCACCACCACGGTGGGCGGCATCGTGCAGCGGGACGATTTCGAAGTGGCGATCCTCAATACCGCCGGGACGATCATGGGATCGGTATTTTTCGACAACACCACGCTGGATGCCACCCTCACTCCGGCTGAGCCCAAGCGCACCCTGTTCCGCGGAGCCTACAATGGCACCTCCACCCTCGCCTACACGGCCACCTCCTCGGTGTTCATCGACGAATTCATCCATGCGCTGGCCATCCGCATCAACTACCGCACCAGCAAATGGAGCGCCTGGCTCGACGGTGTGCCCGTTTTCTCGGACGCGGCCTTTTACGCACCCAGCGCAAACCGCAATCTGGGAGCCGTAGCCTTCAGGGCATTTCTCGGAGTGACGCCATCGGACCGCTACCCAGGCAACAATTACCTGCTCTTTGACGGCCTCGGCATCGAGGCGGAACCGCTGCCCACCCCCAGAATCACCCAACTGATCCGGGCGCCCAATGGCGAAGTCTCACTGGCCTGGGATGTCGAATCCGGTTACCGCTACCAGGTCCGTTGGTCGCCGGACCTGACCAACTGGTCCGCCAGTCTTCCGAATTCGCTCATCACCGCAGGCTCCACCGGCACTTCCAGTGTGTTCACGGATGCCACCGCCCCTGGAAATCCCACGCGGTTTTATCAAATTATCCGAATGCATCCCTGAGCGCGGCGGTGACGACCCGCCGGATGCTTCGAACACCGGGTGCCGCCACCGGCCCTTGCGTGGCTGGCAGCGTCTGGAAGCCGGAAGTTGCAAAGCCGCCGATGCGCATGAAATGTCGGCTTCCCCACGGATCCGCATCGTGTCGAGACGCGATGCCGGTTTCCTTTCCCACGTCCTGACGTTTTTCCCATGCCGAAATCCACTGCCGCCAAAGCCGCCATCCGTCCCATCAGGAAACTGCTGGTCGCCAACCGGTCCGAGATCGCCATCCGCATCATGCGGGCGGCCACCGAACTGGGCATCACCACGGTGGCAGTATATGCGCAGGAGGACCGCTTCTGCCCGCACCGGTTCAAAGCGGATGAAGCCTACGAACTCAACCGGGAAAAAGGACCGCTGGGGGCCTATCTG
>JAGNEJ010000103.1 GCA_018003315.1 Verrucomicrobiales bacterium | reverse complement strand
TCCGTGCGGCCATCGCAGGCGGTGGTCGCGAGGGCGACGAAAAGGTCCGTTGCCTCAACCTCGCCTACATGAACGCCCTCATCACTTGTGAGAATGGTCGCAGCGTGATTTCCAGCTGCAAAGCCGAAGAAACCTATCCAAAAACCACCTTTGGCAACGACATGAAGGCGGTGGCGTCGATGATCGCTGCCGGGCTTGGAAACCGGGTTTACTCGGTGGAGATCGGAGGCTTCGACACGCATTCCGGCCATGTGCGCCGACACTCGGAACTCATCGGTGAAGTCAGCAGTGCCATGGCGGCGCTGATCAAGGATTTGCAGGCAAAGAAGCTCTCCGACAAGGTCATTGTCCTGCCGTTCTCCGAATTCGGACGGAGGCCGTATGAGAACGGCACGGCCGGCACCGATCACGGAACCAATTCCACCTTCTTTGTCGCCGGCACCAAAATCAAAGGCGGAATCTACGGAAAGCACCCGGTCATCCCCAAGGACCGCCGCAGCGACATTCCGTTCACCCGGACATCCACCGACTTTCGGCAAATCTACGCCACGATTCTCGAAAAGTGGCTAGGCATTCCTGGCAAGACGGTGCTCCGCACCAATTACGACACGCTGGGATTTCTGGCCTGACCGCCCGCGGCGGCAACCGGCACCGGAGGGCGAACGTTTGATGCTTCCTTGCGGATAGGGACAGCATGACAGCAGCGTCAATGGGATGACCGTCCACGGGCTGGACGTGCATGGCCAATGACTGCGGTCCACTGCGATCGAATCGGTTGGTCCGCGATTCGTCTTGAACGGATTGGCCCGGAGTGTATGGTTCTCCTTACTGATTTTTTAACCCCGCGTGAAGGATCTTTCCTCAGAAGTGCCGGACGAACCGGCTGATTTCGATCTCGATTTGGACCAGGTTTTCGCCCGAAAATCGGGGAATTCGGGAGTTCAGGCTGGGGAGCCCACGGTCGGGTTGAGCCCAGGCACCCAGGCACCCCACGTAGCGCCTGCCAAGGAGCCTGAAGGGGATGGACGGCGGCGGGGGGCGAAATTTCAACACCGGAGCGGCGAGGCGGCGAAACAATTCACCCGGTTGGTAGCGCGTCCCTCCGTGGCGGTGGCGACCAGCGCGCCCCCGCAGCCGACCGCAGCAGGAAACGACGGCGAGGCTTTCGCAAAACGCCGTCCGCAGGAACGGATCCAGGAACTCAAGGAAAACAAGGCCCACTCGTTCCTCCTCAATATTTTTGAATCATCATCCCTCTCGTGGCTGGACCCCCACCGGCTCAACCGCATCCTGAGGATTGGCGGCATCGTGCTTTTGGTTGCCCTGCTGGTCTTTCTGACCCTGAAATTCTCAGGAAATATGACCGCCGTCGGCACCTACTCCGGGAGCGACGTCAAGACCAAAAAGGAGGGGATCGAGGCCCGTTTGGCGGCCGCACGGGAAACCATGAACACCTTCCTTTCGGCGAAGACCTGGCAGGAAAAGCTTCCCTTTGTGCTGGAGGCTGAACGGGTGAAGCCGTTGATGCAGCAGTGGTACGAGGTGGAAAAATCCCAGGACCCCAGTGTGGATACGGCGGAGCCGTTTCGCCCCCGCGAAATCGGCGGTCGCTACTGGTTCGCCTTCAGCCTCAAATCCCCCTCGGGACTGCCTGTGCAGATGCGATTGCAGGAAATCTCCTCCCCCGACGGAATCCCAACCTACAAAATTGATTGGGAAAACTTTGTCGCCTTGGGGGCGATGCCTTGGACGAAATTCTGCCAGGATCGTCCCCGGGAGCCAAAGCAGATGAACGTTTACCTCGTGAAGGCAGAAAACTACGCACCGCCCTACGACCAGGAGAAATTCCTCTGCTTCACCATCACCCATCAGAGCGGAGCGCCGACATTGACCGGATATGTGGAGAAAACCAACCGCGCCGCCCAGGAGTTAGAAACAGAAGTTGCAGCCGGAAATGGCAGTCTGGTTCCGGCCAACCTCTACATGCAGTTCGACGAAGGAGCTGCTGACGGACAGGTTCGCATCGTTGATCTCGCCGCCGACTGGGTCCGTTACTGATTTTCAGACCATGATTTCCGCCCTGCGCCGTCAGACGCTGATTGTTCCCAAACCGCGGCACGGGCGGCTCCGAGTCAGTCAGGTGACAGGTGCCGTGTTTGGTTCAATCCTTGCCCTGACTTGCCAGGCGACTGCCGCCCAGACACCGCCCCCAGCGGATGCGGCGGCAGAAACCCAACCAGCAAAAGAACCGCAGGCGGCAGACTTTCAGACGCCGGGAGATTTGTTCGAGGAATTGACAAAACGCACCAAGCCGGTCTGGCGGGTGCAATACCGGGAAAAAATCGTCCGGACGGTGACGAACCGCTCCAAGGCGGCATTGGGACTCGGCGCATTGATGACGGATCTCTATCTGGCAGGAATGGCCCGCGACACCCAGCAGATTCGCAACCTGGTTCAGGATGAGGAATCCCTGGAAAAACTGCTCGGCATTACGGACCGGATGACTGCGCAGCGGCAGCGCATTGTCATGGCAGCAGACAACTCCGACTGGCCGGAGCTTGGTCGTTCTGTGCGGCGTGCGGTGGAGCGTCAGATCGAACTCCTCAAGACCCTGCGCGACCATGACCTCGCCCAGTTGGTGTCGGCGGGGCACTGGCTGCGTGCCTGGCAGATTTCCACCAATGTGGTCGTGGCGAAAAACCTGGACGCGGACTCGCTGGCGGTGGGCAGCCCGGGAATGCCCCAGACCCTGGCCAGAGACATGGAGGCCATCTCCGCCCAGGCGGACCAAGGCGACAAAGAGGACAGGTGCCTGGGAGTGCTGGCGCGGAAAACCTTTGCACTGGCCAAGACGTGGAGGAATCCCACCGTGGAAACGCGCGCCGAACGCCTCCAGATGACGCAAATGCTGCTGGGGGAAATGGTCGATCAATTGATTCAAAACAAGCCATCCACGCCAAAATCTTCGTCCCCGGAATCTCCCTCCACCTAGCCCGCCACCCCTCCGGCCATCCCATGGACACTGACAACTCCACCATCGACAAATACGTTCAGCAGTTTTCTGTTTTTCTGATCAATCGCGCCGGCGCTCTCCTCGGCGTGGTCAAACTCCTGGAGGAGGCCGGCGTCCATGTATTGGCGCTCAGCGTCCATGATTCCATCGACGTCACTGTGGTCCGCATGATCGTAAGCGATCCGGACACTGTGGAGACTCTGTTCATTGAAAAGGGCATTCCCTTCGGCGCCTGCGACCTCCTGACCGTGGAGTTGAAGCGGGGTCCCGAGGATCTTTCAAAATGTCTCCGTGCCTTTCTGGAGGCGGAAACCAACATCCATTTCGCCTACCCCCTGTTGATCCGCCCCGAGGGCCATGCCTTGCTGGCGCTCCACCTGGAGGACACGGAACTGGGCGCCGCGGTCATGGAGCGACATGGATTCAAAACCCTTCGTCAGAGCGATCTCAGCCGCTGAAATCACATTGTTAGTCAAACCTGTCATTCCAACCATTCCCTTCGTTTTATGCACTCCACCACACCGCTCCTGCTGCTCCTGGCGACCGCCACCGCCCTAACCGCTGCCGACTGGCCAAACTACCGGGGTCCCACCCACGACGGGATCTCCGCCGAAAAGGGCTGGCAGGCGCAGTGGCCGGATGACGGACCGGCGATTTTGTGGAAGGCGGAGGTGGGCACGGGCTTTGCCAGTTTCAGCGTGGCGGACGGGCGCGTTTACACCACGGGCAATCAGGAGGATGAGGATTCCGTGTTTTGCTTTGATGCGGTGTCCGGCAGGCAGGTCTGGCGTCACACCTACCCCGCGGACCTGGATCCGAAATATTACGAAGGCGGCACCAGTGCCACCCCCACCGTGGCGGGGGGCAAAATCTATCAGTTGAGCCGCTGGGGCGATGCCATGTGCCTGGATGCCGCTAGCGGCAAAGTTGCCTGGCAGAAAAACCTGCAGAAGGAGGCCGGAGTGCGCATCCCTGACTGGGGCTATGCCGGCTCTCCGCTGGTGCAGGGAAAGCACGTGCTCTTCAACATGGGCGAAGCCGGCATTTGCGTGGAGGCCGCAACGGGTAAAATCGTGTGGAAATCCGCGGACAAAAAGGCGGGTTATTCCACGCCGCTGCCGGTCCAGCGGAATGGGAAAAACCTGATCCTGCTCGGCAATGCCAGCAACTACCTGGCAGTGGATGCGACGACCGGCAGCCAAGTGTGGAGCTTTCCCTGGGCGACTGCCTACGGAGTCAATGCGGCCGACCCGGTGCTTTCCAGCAATCTGGTGTTCATTTCCTCGGGTTACGAAAAGGGGGCCGCTCTCCTGAAATGGTCGGGGGATTCCGTTTCGGCGGCCTGGCAGAACAAGGAGATGCGCAACCAGTTCAACTCCTGCGTGCTGCACAAGGGACACCTCTACGGCATCGACGGGAACCATGACAAGGCGTCGTTGAAATGTCTGGAATTGGAATCCGGCAAAACCAAATGGTCGGAGAAAAGCGTCGGCGCCGGCTCCCTGATGATGGCGGATGAAACGCTCATTGTGCTCGGAGCCAAGGGGGAATTGATGACGGTTCCGGCCGCTCCGGATCGATTTGCAGCCATCTCCCGTGCCCAGGTTCTCAAAGGCAAGTGCTGGACAGCGCCGGTGCTGGCAAACGGATTGATTTATTGCCGCAATGCCGCGGGCAGTGTCGTCTGTCTTGATGTGCGGAAAAAGTGACCGGGATGTTCCCGTGCCTGCGCCCCACCCACCACTGGGCGCTCCCAGCAAACGAAGTGCGGCTGCTCATGCTTCTGGGGCCGTCCGGTGCCGGTCGCGTTCCAGGGTGACGATGCATTCGAGGTGCCGGGTTTGGGGGAAGAGGTCGAATGGCTGCACTTTGCCGGGCTTGAAACCAGCGGCTGCAAGGGTGCGGAGATCGCGCATCTGGGTGGCCGGATTACAGGAAACATAGACGATAGCCTGCGGGGAAAAGGTGGCAAGTTGCTTCAGGAATGCTTCATCACAGCCGGCGCGGGGAGGATCGATGAGAACGGCCGTTTCGTTCGGAGGGAACGGGATATTTTCAAAAATGGATTCCGCTTTTCCCGCCTGGAAGCGGCAGTTGGCGATCCTGTTGCTGCGGGCGTTACTGGTGGCACGGTGCACGGCGGACGGCGAGACCTCCACCCCGAGCACCTGGTGGAATTTCCCCGCCGCCACCAGGCTGAACAACCCGCTGCCGCAATAGGCATCGACCAGGAATCGGGCACCGGTGCCAGCGGCCTCGTCGGTCCCATATTGGACGAATTCATCCAGGAGGAACGGATTGTTCTGGAAAAAGTCACCGGCAAGGAACTCGAAGCTCAGGCCGCAGACGGTTTCGGTGGCGGAAGCCTTGGGGTCGGTCAGCACTCTGCCGCCCGCCTCGCGCAGCAGCAGGGTGGCTCCTCTTTTATAAGTGGACGCACGGGCGCGGACCTCTTGGCGGAGGGCGCTCAGGGTTTCGTTGATGGCGGCGGTAGCGATCTCGCAGCGCTCCACATCCACCAGCGACCGGCCACGGCCCGTGCGCAGGAAACCAATTGGGCCAATTTCCCCGGCGATTGGCCGGTCAAAATGCGGGGTGATTTTCGACCGATATCCGTAAATGTTCGGGGAGGGGCGCACGGGTTCGACCGGAACGTCGATTTTTGCCATGTGGTGCAGCAGTTCCGCCACCTGGCGGCGCTTCCATTCCAGTTGATCCGCGTACGCCAGGTGCTGATACTGGCATCCACCGCAGGAGCCGAAAAGCCGGCAACGCGGTTCGGTGCGCTGGGGAGAGGGGGCCAGCACTTCCACGAGGTCCGACTCGCTGAAGTTCTTGTCGTTTCGGTAAACCCGGGCCCTCACCCGCTCTCCAGGCAGGGCAAACGGAACCAAAACCACCCAACCGTCCATCCTCCCGAGACCCTGCCCCATGTTGGTCAGCGTGGTGATTTCCAGTTCGACCACCTGATGGTAGGCGAAAGGGTGGGGGACAAATTTCGCCGGAGGACGCGGCGGAGCAGGGGCAAAGTCCATGAGGCATCCCGGTGCAGGCCAGCGACTCCGCGGTTAGAACCGCTCCCGCCGCATGTAAACCGCCAGGGGCAGCAGGGCGGCAAGCGAGAGAAATGCGATCAGTCCGAACAGGGTGGCCTTGAACCAGTGGTAGGATTCGACCGTCCCTTTGGAAAGAGCGTAGGCGGTGCGGAAGCCGTTGTTGAAAGCGATGCAGAGGAATAAAAACGCCAGAATGACGCCCGCCCAGTGCGCCCAGGTTTTTCCCTGCTTCGCAAAACACCCGAAAACCAGAGCCAGCACCCCTCCGGTGCCGGCGGCGATCAGCCCGCTTTTTCCCTTCCAATACAGGCCGATCTGGCCGACTTCCGGATTGAATAAAATGGCGGCGAAGCCGAGCAGCAACAGGCCGCTGCCGTAGGCAAAAAGAGTCGAGGCTTTGTTCGGGGGGGGATTCATGGCGCGCATCCTAGCGGCATTCCCCGCCGCTTCAACCCGTTCGATGCCAAATTCTCAGATCCGCTCCCCCCGCCAGAATTGCCGAAACGGACCGCTTCCTCCACCGAAAGTCGGAGGTCGTCGGCGCAGCAGGTGCAACCAAGTCGAGGTATAATTTCTAGAAAACATCGGCCCGGTTGTGGGAGAATTTAGAATTTCTCGGTTAATTTTGAGTAGATTGCTATTCTCGATAATTATCAGATATGAGAAAAAATCCCCCCATCGGCATTTTTTTGTAGCCATCCTCCGCCGAAAGACGTAAAACCCGCAGCGCTCAGTGCGCCAAACCAGAATAATCCGCATGATAAAGAAACTCGTCTCTCTGTTGGCCATGATGGTGGCATTTGCTCTTTGCAGTTGTTCGGCAGCAAAAGTTGCCGGAAACAGCATCCCGGTGAAAAAAGCCGGAAGCGTCATTTACAAGGTGAAGACCACCGCCTACAGCCACACCGAGAAGGACAGTCTGAAATACGGCAGGGGCAGCGCCACCGGAAATGCCCTGATGTATGGAAAAGTGCGCAGTGCCGCTGCGGATTGGTCCATATTCCCGATGGGGACCGTGTTCCGCATCCTTGGCGAATCGAACACCTATGTCGTCGATGACTACGGCAGCGCCCTGGTTGGCACGAAGACGATCGACCTCTACCGCCCGAGCAAGTCGGAGATGTCCAAGTGGGGTGCGCGCAACGTGCATATCGAAATTTTGCGTTGGGGTTCCTTCGACCAGTCGCTCAAGATTCTGAGCGAGCGCCGCAAGCATTCCCATGTGCGTGCGATGTACGCAAACATTCTGAAAAACAAGGGCTCCAAGTCCTGACATTCAGGAATTTGCGATCGGTTTTCTGCCGGACCTTGGCATGACCAAACGGGAGCGGGCAGACCATATTGTCCGTGTTCTGGAGGAACTGTATCCGAGCGTCCCGGTGCCATTGCACCATTGGGATGCCTACACACTGCTGATCGCAGTACTGCTTTCCGCCCAATGCACGGATGCCCGGGTGAACCAGGTCACTCCGGTTCTGTTTCAGTTGGCCTCCACACCGGAAGCCATGGGGGCGGTTCCGGTGGAGCGCATTCAGGAAATCATCCGCCCCTGTGGGCTTTCCCCGCAGAAGGCGAAAGCGATCAGCGGACTGTCCCGCATTCTCGTGGAACAGCATGGCGGAAAGGTGCCTGCAGCGTTTGCCCCGCTGGAAGCCCTTCCCGGAGTCGGACACAAGACGGCATCCGTGGTGATGTCCCAGGCCTTTGGCGTTCCCGCCTTTCCGGTGGACACCCACATCCACCGGCTGGCTCAGCGCTGGCAACTGACCAGCGGCAGAAATGTCACCCAGACGGAGGCCGACCTGAAGCGCCTGTTTCCCACAGAACTCTGGAATAAGCTGCATCTTCAGATCATTTATTTCGGGCGGGAGCACTGCACCGCCCGGGGGTGCGATGGAACCGTCTGCCGCCTCTGTCGGGAATTGTTCCCCGGGCGGAGCAACGCCGTAGTGACCCGAAAGTCCTGAAATAGTCCGTCCGAGCACTTCAGGCCAAACCCTTTTTCAGTGCCCGCAGCAAATGGTGATGCACATCCATCGCCGAGATTTTTTCTGCATTGACCAGTTCGGGAAAATCACCAGCCAGGATCGGCCAATCCTGTTGATCTTCGGGAATCCGTCCGTGAGAGCCTTTCACCAAAGTGGGATCCAGTGGAATCACATCCATCAGCACGCGCATGCCCAGTTTCTTTTTCGCCAGTTTCGAGGCCAGGGCGATTTTTGGGTTTTTGATCGCCGGATCGAAAAAAAGCTCCACCGGGTCGTACCCCGGTTTGCGGTGGATGTCCACGCAGCGGGCGAAGTCCGGAGCGCGGGTATCATCCAGCCAGTAATAATACGTGAACCAGCTGCGGGGATCAGCGACCACCACAAAATCCCCTGCGCGGGCATGATCAATCCCCAGCGAGCTTTTCCACACCGGATCCACCACGCTCTGCACTCCAGGTGTTGCTTCCAGAACATCCCGGACCTGCTTGGCGATGCCGTAATCATTGAGATACACATGGGCCACTTGGTGGTCGGCCACGGCAAACACCTTTGAGGCTCCAAAGTCCAGCAATTCCAGACCCAGCTCCTCCCGGATGGCAATCCATCCTTTTTCCCGGAAAATGCGGTTCAAATGTACCGGATGGTCCACCGCGGTGATGCCGTATTCCGAGAGCAGGAACACCTTGACCGCCCGTGCCTTGAAGAACTGCAGCAGTTTTCCCACGATGGCATCGATTTCCCGCAGGTCCTGGGAAATGGCTGGATCGTTCGGCCCCAGCCGCTGCAGGTTGTAGTCCAGATGGGAAAGATAGACCAGTTGCAGGTTCGGCCAGTGTTTTTCCTCAATCCACCGGGCTGCATCCGCAATCCACTGCGAGCTTTCCAGGCCCGCCACCGGACCCCAGAATGCGGGAAACGGAAAGTCGCCAAGGTCCACTTTGATTTCCTCCCGCATCCCAGCGGGTTGAGTGTAAACATCAAAGACCTTGCGTCCGTCCGCGGGATACATCGGACGCGGCGTAATCGAGTAGTCCGCGGTGGAATACATGTTGTACCACCAGAAGGTCTTGGCCACCGTGTAGCCCGGATGCTCCTGCCGGATTTTATCCCACAGTTTCGCGCCGCGCACCAGATGGTTGCTCTGCTTCCACATGTGCACTTCCGCCAAGTCCCGGTCATACCATCCGTTGGCCACGATTCCATGCTCTGTTGGCCTCCGGCCCGTGAGAAACGTTGCCTGCATGGTGCAGGTGACGGCTGGAATCTGCGGCTGGATCACGCTGCCCTGTTTCCGCTTCATCCAGCTGAAAATATGCGGCGTCTGAGCCTCGCTGATGAGGCGCGGCGTGAGACCTACGATGTTGAGGATGACGGAGCGGGACAAGGCGCAAAAGGGTGGGGGAACGGAGGAATCAACCAGCCGGAGTTCCCGATACGGCTGTCCGCAATGGAAATCATGATCCTCCGCCCGGCAAGCGAGTGTTCCGAAAGGGAAGCCAGTCGGGCTCGTATCAGATGCAGCAGCCCTCGGGACGTTCGATTTCTGGCAATGCACTTGACAGCAACTGTGCCCACCCGTTTCCTCCCATTCCCTGCGGCAGCGGCCCGAGCCGTGCTGCATTTTCCGGCCAGGGAGCCGGCTCCTTCACCCCGCCAAATCCAGAGTCCATGAGTTCCCGAGTCAGTGCCGGAAACCTCGAACAGGCCGTTCGCGACCTCCACGTCGAGTGGCAGAACACCAAGGCATCCTGGACCGATGCCAAAAGCCTCGAATTCGAACGCGACTACCTCGACAAGCTTCCGCAGTTGGTGCACCAGGCACGGGGGATCATTGAGGAAATCGATGCACTTTTAAGAAAGATGAGAACCGACTGTGAGTAACGAACCGACCCTTCAAACCAACCGCAGCCTCGAACTGCTCGGCCGCATCAGCCAAACCGCCTCTCAATTCGCCGTGCGCGAGGAACAGGCGGTGCAGGAGTTTCGATCCCAACGTCACGCCCTCGACCGCAAATACCGCGGGGCGGTCAAGGAATTCGAAGCCACGATCCAGACTCAGGTGAAGGACCTGGAGGCCGATCTGCGACTGCGGGAGGAAAGCGTTCGCGCTGCTTATGAATCCCGCCGCAACCGGATCCAGAAGGCGGAAAGTGCCGGGGTGCGCAGCCTGCCCAAAAAAGCCCAGCAGATGCGGGCCCGCTACATGGGCGACCTGCAAATGCGCAAAATGCGCATGGATCGCAAACGCCAGAACGACCTGAATGCCGCGGCGGCTGCATTCAAGGAAACCACCGATCAGGTTTCGGCCAACGGGGCAAAAATTCAAAAAATGGAACGGCGTGCAGGGGTGTTTTTTGGCGGCTACCCGTGGCTTCGGAAACTGCTGAAGGCCCCCGCTGCCACCACGGCGACTGCCAGTGCCGAGGGGGAGGGCCTGACCAACAAACTCAACGCCAAAGTGCAGGAGACCGAAAACCTGCTGGGTGATTTCCGCCAACTGGCCCTGCCGCGGATGTTCAGCTATGTGCCGGTCGCCGTGCTGGCCCTCATGGTGCTGGCGGTCGGACTGCTGGCGGGTTTTGCGATGGGCGGGGGGGCCGCACTTGGGACCTCGCTCGGCATTGCCGGGGGCGTTCTCGTGGCGTTGCTCATTCCTTATTTCATCGGAGCCGCCCAGGCAGGTGCCGCTGCCAGGCGGTTCGTCGCGGCCCTCTCCGAAGCGCGGCATCTGGAAAAGGCTTGCGCCGCATCCGTGGAGGTGCACATGAACCAGCAACGCCAGCGCATCCAGGAGGAGTTCGATGCGGCGTCCGGAGAAATTCAGGACAAATGGACTCACGGGGACGATGTGCAGCAGGATTTTGAGGCAAAGAGCCGCGAGAAGCTGAAGCTGCAGGCGCCGCGCGCCGCTGCCCGCAACGTGGCCATGTTCCGGAAGCGCCTCCAGCAGTTGGAGGATCGCAGACTGCGCCAGTTGGCCCCGCTGGAGCAGGAGATGGAAAACCGGAAATTCAGCTTGAAGGAATCCCACGAATCCGCACTGGCCCTGGTAGCGGCGGAGGAAACAAAGGCTTGGGAGGCATTGCAGCTTGAATGGCGGGGACGGATCGAGCCCCTCTATCATGAAGTGGGCGCATTGAATGCGGCCAGACCCGCGTGCGTTTCGGGATGGGATCAGCGCCTGGTCGATTCCTGGAGTCCGCCCACGGAATTCACTCCCGCCGTCAAGTTTGGCCGCTTTGAAACGGATGCTGCGCAGGAAACGCGGCCGAAAGACAGCCGGCTTGCCCTTCCCGGCGCCTCCAAAATCTCCGTTCCGCTGGCACTGGGATTTCCGGGGCAAGGCTCGCTGCTCATTGAGGCCAACGAGGCCTGCACCGGCACGGCGATGGACACGCTGAACAACATCATCCTCCGGCTGCTCGTGGCCATGCCGCCGGGAAAAGTCAGCTTCACCATTTTGGATCCGGTTGGTCTCGGCCAGAATTTCGCCGGACTCATGCACCTGTCCGACTACGAGGAAGCGCTGATCAACCGCCGCATCTGGACCCAGCGCGACCAGATCGAAGAGCGGCTCGCCGAGCTGAATGAGCACATCGAAAAGGTCATTCAGATGTATCTGCGCAACGAATACGAAACCATCACCGAATACAACGAACAGGCCGGCAGCGTCGCCGAAAAATACCACTTTCTGGTCGTGGCGGATTTTCCCGCCAATTTCGGTGAAACTGCAGTCAAGCGCCTGCAAAGCATCGCCATGAGCGGGCCGCGCTGCGGCGTCTTCACGCTCATCCACTGGGATCGCCGCCAGCCCGAACCGGAGGGTTTTGTGGCCGATGACCTGCGCAAGGGCAGCGTGGTCCTGCGCGGGGAAAAAGGCGGATTGGTGCTTGCAGGGGAGTCGGCCATTTCCGGAAAGGTGCTGCTCGATGCCCCGCCAAATCCGGATCTCGCCGTCAGCCTGGTCCACAAAATCGGCAAGGCCAGCATCGATTCCAACCGCGTGGAGGTTCCCTTCTCACAGATAGCCCCGAAACCGGAGGAACTGTGGACCAGCGACACCACCAGCGAACTGCGCATCGCCATCGGACGGACCGGTGCCACCAAGCTGCAGTATCTCGCCATCGGCAAGGGCACCCGGCAGCATGCCCTCTTTGCCGGAAAAACCGGTTCCGGAAAATCCACCCTCTTCCACGTCATCATCACCAACCTCGCCCTGGCCTGCAGTCCGGATCAGGTGGAATTTTACCTCATCGACTTCAAGAAGGGCGTGGAGTTCAAATGCTACGCCAGCAGCCGGCTGCCCCACGCCAGAGTGGTCGCCATCGAGTCGGACCGCGAATTCGGTCTCAGCGTCCTGCAGCGGGTGGACGAGGAATTGCGCCGCCGCGGTGACATGTTTCGCAAGCTGGGCGTGCAGGATATTGCCGGATACAAAAAGGCGGGGGGCACGGAACCGGTGCCGCGTAGCCTGCTGATCATCGACGAATTCCAGGAATTTTTCGTCGAGGACGACCAGATCGCCCAAAACGCCTCAGTGCTCTTCGACCGCATCGTACGTCAGGGCCGCGCCTTCGGAATTCATGTGCTGTTGGGATCGCAGACGCTTGGCGGCGCCTATACGCTGGCCCGGGCGACGCTCGGCCAGATGGTCATCCGCGTGGCCCTGCAGTGCAACGAGGCGGACGCCTACCTCATCATGGATGAAAACAACCCCGCCCCGCGCCTCCTGTCGCGTCCCGGTGAGGGCATTTACAACGATGCCGCCGGGGCCATCGAGGGCAACAGCCCGTTCCAGGTAGTCTGGCTCAATGATGAACAGCGCGACGACTATCTGCACACGATCCACCGCCTGGCGCAGGAGCGACACGACCCGCACCGCGGTCCCATTGTTTTCGAAGGAAATTCCCCGGCGGACATTCGCGAAAACTACCTCCTGCAGGCGGCCCAGGGCAGCATTCCTGCCAAAGCACCCGCTGCCGGGCGCATCTGGCTGGGTGCGCCAAATTCCATCAAGGGTCCCACCGAAGCCGCCTTCCACCGCCAGAGCGGCAACCACCTGCTGATTGTCGGACAGCGTGACGATTCCATTGTTTCGATGTTGGGCATTTCTCTGGTGTCGCTCGCCGCGCAGTATCCGGCCGGCACATTGAAACTGATTGTCCTCCATGCCGCACCTCCCGAGGCGGCGGAATCGCAGTTCCTCGACCAGGTAGCCGGCGCCATTTCCCATCCTGTAACCATTGGCCGGATTCCGGAGATGCCGGAAATCATCGGTGAACTGGCGGACGAGTTGAAGGATCGCAGCACCGGTGACCCCCACAGTGGTCCGGCGGTGTTTGTCTTCATCCACGGCCTGCACAAGTTCAAAAAGCTCCGCGGGGAGGATGATTTCTCCTTCGGCATGGGCGGGGAGGACGCCGCCGCCAATCCCGCCACCCAGTTGACCGCCCTCATTACGGAAGGCAGCAGTCATGGCATCCACCTCATTGCCACCGTGGACACCTACAACAACGTCGGACGCTTTTTGAACCGCAAAGCCCAGAGTGAATTTGAAATGCGGGTCGTCTTTCAGATGAGCGCCAACGATTCCGCAAGCCTCATCGACAGTCCGAAGGCCGGCAACCTGGGGCTCCACCGCGCCCTGCTGTTCAACGAACACGAAGGCACCCTCGAAACTTTCCGTCCTTACGCCCAGCCGGAGAGAGCCTGGTTGGAGGAAATTCGGCGGAAATAGGCGGTCGTCGCCGCAGTGATGACGAACAACGCCAAAAGAAAATTTCGCGACTTTTGAACATTGAGTGCAACCTTTTGTCGTCGCCGGGGTTTGCACCCAGGAAGCCATGAATTTCGACGAACAACAGGAGCCTGTCTGGCAGCTTCTTGGCAAAACCAGGAAGGCCGAGGTGCGTCCGGATTTTTTGCAGCAGGTGCTCGCTGAAATCCGGAGGACACCGCAGGACCAGCCAGAACCGCAAAGGCCAGCGCCACCAAAAGCGAAGGTGCGGCATTTTCCCTGGCCGATGTTCGCCGGCGTGGGCGGATTGGCAGCGGCAGCCGCCGTCGTCTGGGGGCTTCTGTCGTTTTTTTCACCGCCTGCCACGAATCAGCCTGAAATCGTGATTCTGCCTTCCGATCCAGCGAAAATGTCGGCCGTCGATGAAACCATGGCGGATGATTCCCTGGAGCAGGAACTGGTGGCCGTGGAGGGCTTTAGCTCCCTGGTTTCCGTGGATGACCCAAGCAAGCTCAACGATGCCGAGTTGCTGGCGCTGTTGAACTGACTGCCGGACGAGAACTACGGCTGGTGGCGCATCCGCTCTCTGCTGGCCGGGTGCATCTGCGATGCGGTGCCCAGTCCTGGGGGGGGGGAATCGCATTTGATCTTTCCGGCGGCGCTTTCATATTCGCCGCCCTATGTCCGAATTGTCCAAAGCGTATCTTCCCGGCGAGGTGGAGGAAAAGTGGTATCAGCACTGGCTGGATGCCCGGTGTTTCCATGGCGATGAAACGTCATCGAAACCAGCCTACAGCATTGTCATTCCGCCGCCGAACGTGACGGGCATTCTGCACTTGGGCCATGTGCTCAACAACACCCTGCAGGACATCCTCGCCCGGCGCGCCCGAATGACTGGACATGAAGTCTGCTGGCTGCCGGGCACGGACCACGCGGGCATCGCCACCCAGACGAAAGTGGAACAGCAAATCCGCAAGGAGGAAGGCAAAACGAGACGCGACCTGGGACGGGAGGAATTTTTGAAGCGCGTCTGGGAATGGAAGGAAAAATACGGGGGAATCATCATTCAGCAGTTGAAGCGGCTGGGGTGTTCCTGCGACTGGGAGCGGCAGCGCTTCACGATGGATGATGACTATGTCCAGGCGGTGCTGCGTACATTTGTGGATTTGCATGCCAAGGGGTTGATTTACCGCGGCAGACGCATGGTCAACTGGTGCCCGAAATCCCTGACCGCTCTGAGTGATGAGGAAGTCATCATGAAGGAGCAACGGTCCAAGCTCTACACCATGCGGTATGAACTGGCGCACCAGCCGGGAACGTTCCTGGAAATTGCCACCACCCGTCCGGAAACGCTGATGGGCGATACCGCCGTAGCCGTGAATCCAAAGGATGAACGCTATCAGCATTTGATCGGAAAAACCGTCTGGCGACCGTTTCCCAGAGCGGAAATTCCCATCGTTGGCGACGAACATGTCGATTTCGAATTCGGCACCGGAGTGCTGAAAGTGACGCCCGCCCACGACAAGGCGGACTACGAAATTGGCCAGCGGCATGGGCTGCCCGCGATCGATGTGCTCAACCCTGACGGCACCATGAAC
>JAGNEJ010000037.1 GCA_018003315.1 Verrucomicrobiales bacterium | reverse complement strand
ACTGGCTGAGCCGTCTCCGCCGTTTCCCGCTTTCGCATACACCTTGATGTGGTCCACAAACATGGGCCATGCATACCGGGGAACAGCAGCGGGCGCAAGGAGGACTCAATCCTTCGCCGACCTCACATCCAGAGCATTGCGCAGGCCGTCGCCGATGAAATTCAAGCAGAAGAGCGTGACCGCAAAAAGCACCGCCGGGAAGACCAGCATCCAGGGATACGTCTCCATTTTCGCCGCCCCTTCCTGAATGAGCACGCCCCAGGAACTGTCCGGCGGCTTGATGCCGAGTCCGAGGAAACTGAGTGCTGCTTCCGTGAGCATGACCGCGGGGACTGTCAGGGTGGTGTAGATGATGACCGGGCCAACGGTATTTGGGATGACATGGCGGCGAATGATGCGCCAGGTTCCGAGCCCCAGACTTTCTGCCGCTTCGACAAACTCCATCTTTCGCAGAGAAAGAACCTGGCCGCGGACGATTCGGGCCATGGTCAGCCACTCCACCGCACCGATAACCAGGAAGATGACCACCAGCGATGCCGTGGGATCCTTGATGTGCTCATCGACAACCACCTTCACCAGAATGATGAAAATGATGAAGGGAACGCCGTAGAGAATGTCCACCAAGCGCATCATGACGCCGTCCACTTTTCCTCCGACATAGCCCGCGGTGGCTCCATAAACGACCCCGATGACCAGCGCCACCAGCGTGGCCGCCAGTCCGACGGCGAGCGACACCCTTCCGCCGCACAGTACACGCGTGGCAACATCCCGCCCCAGGTCATCCGTGCCCATCCAGTGCTCACCACTGGGCGGCGCAGCTTTGAGTGCCAGGTCCTGCACGGCAGGATCATAGGGTGAAAGCCACGGACCCGCCATGCAGGCCGCGAGGATGAGTCCGAAAGCGTAGAGGCAGACCAGCGCCAGGCGGTTGCGGCACAGCCGCCGCCAGGCATCCCGTCCCAGCGAAACGCCCCTTTCCAAGGGCAATGCGGATGTCGGAGCCGGCTTCATGATCCGAATTTCAATCTGGGATTGAGCAACACCATGAGGACATCCACCAGCAGATTGCATCCCGTGATGAGCACCGCATAGAATGCCGCGGTGCCCACGATCAGCGTGACATCCCGCGTGGTGGCTGCTTCCACAAAGTGCGAGCCAAGCCCCGGAATCTGGAAAATCTTTTCCAGAATGAATGACCCGGTGACCAGTCCGGCCACCGCGGGACCAAGGAACGAAATGACCGGCATCAATCCGGCCTTCAGCGCATGGCGGAAAACAATGCGGCTCGGGTGAAGGCCCTTGGCGTGCGCCGTGCGGATAAAATCTTGGGAAAGTACTTCCAGCATGCCTCCGCGAGTCATCCGCGCGATGGAAGCGGCATAGACCAGTCCCAGCGTCAGTGAGGGCAGCACCCAGTCCCGCCACTCGTACAGCCCAGCAACGTTGAACCACCCCAGCTTGATGCCGAACAGCAGGGCCAGCAGCGGCCCGAGCACAAACGTGGGCAGACAGATCCCCAGCATCGCCACGGACATCGGGGCGTAATCCGCCCACGTATTCTGTCTGACCGCAGCCAGGAGCCCCGCTGGAATGCCGATGGCCAGGGCGATGGCCAAGGCGAAGAGCCCGAGGCGCAACGAGATGGGAAAGGCCTCGCGGATGAAATCATTGACGGTCCGCCCTTCGTATTTCGTGGAGATGCCAAAATCTCCCCGCAAGGCGATGTTGGAAATGGTTTTCCAGTATTGAACCATCAGGGGCTTGTCGAGATCGTATTGTTCCCGGAGCTTTGCCTTCACCGACTCAGGAAGGTTTTTTTCTCCGGCAAAGGGATCGCCCGGAATCATTCTCACCAGGAAAAAGGTGATGGTGATGAGCGCCCAAATGACGAGCAGGGCCTGCACAATGCGGTTGAACAGAAAGCGCACCATGGATTCAATGCATCTCCGGCAGCGGGACATCCTCCAGGTCCACGAATTTGTAGGGATGGTTGTCCATGACCTTTTTGCCCCATCCGCTGACCGCCGGATGCAGCAGATACTGGCGGGTGTAGAAATAGATGGGAACAATGGGCAGGTCCGCCATAAAAAGCTCTTCCGCCCGGTGCAGAATGGCCAGGCGGGCGGCGGGATTTCCCTCACGATAGGAATCGCGGATCAACTGGTCGAATTCCGGACTGCTCCATCCGGTGTTGTTGTTTTCATTTCCGGTCGTCCACATGTCAATGAAGGTCAGCGGCTCCACGTAGTCGGCAATCCAGCCGGCGCGTGAAATTTGATAGTCCATGCGGTTCTGGGTATTGTAAAAAACCGAGGAATCTTCGAGACGAATGCTCGCCTGTACGCCCAGTTCGGTTTTCCACATGCTCTGGACCACTTCCGCCATCTTTTTGTTGGATTCCGTGTCGCTGACATGGATTTCCAGCCGTGGCAGATCCTTTCCGCCCGGATAGCCCGCTTCCGCCAGCAGCCTGCGCGCTTTTTCCGGATCATGCGTCACCGGCCTGGGTGCTTCATATCCAGTCATCGGCGGGGTCAGCCCATAGGCTGGTATCTGGCCACCGCGTAGCACGTTGTCACAGATTGCCTTCCGATCCAGGGCCAGCGCCAATGCCCAGCGCACTTTTGGATTGTCCACCGGCGGGCGCTTCAGATTGAGTCGGAAAAAATAGACTCCGAGGTAGGGTTCGAGATGGAGGATGTTCGGGAAGTTCTGCTTGTAGTGTGGAATCCTGTCGAGCGGGACAATTTCAGTCACATGGAGCCTGCCGGTGCGGAACATGCGGTCCTCGCTGGCATCCGAGGTGATTGGAAAAAACCGGATGCCGTTGAGTTTGACGGTGGCCGCATCCCAGTAGTGGGGATTGCGTTCCATGCGGATCTCCTTTTTGAACACATGCTCCTTCAAGCGGAAGGCACCGTTGCTCACGATTTTTCCAGGGCGGGTCCACTGGTTATAGCGATCGGAGATGCCGCCGTATTTCGGCAGGACATGGCGGGGCAGCGGGTACCAGGTGAAATGGGGGAGCATTTTCAAAAAATACGGCATGGGACCGGCCAATGTCAGTTCCAGTGTCCGGTCATTTAGCGCCTTCACTCCCACCGAGGCGAAATCCTGACTGCGCCCCTGATGAAAGTCCTCCGCCCCTTTGAGCTTGTAGAGCATGGAGGCATACATGGCACCGGTAGCCGGTGTCAGTTGGCGTTGATAGGCAAAAACGAAATCGCCTGCGGTGACGGGCTCTCCATCCGACCACCTTGCCTTCTCCCGCAGGTGGAAAATCCAGCGGCTGGCATTGTCCAGGAACTCCCAACGTTCGGCCACCCCCGGAATGACTTCTTCATCGTTGTCAGGATGTTCCTCCACCAGTCCTTCGAACAGTGCCATCAGCACATGATGTTCCGTGGTGCTTTGAGCGAAATGCGGATCCAGTGTGTCCGGCTCCGTACCATTTCCCTTCAGCAGGATCTTTTCCCGGGCGGCGATGGTCGCAAGCTGTTCCCTGGGACCGCACGCGGTCAGGATGATGGGAAAAATCAGGATGAACAACAGCCGAACCATGTGGGCGTTGAGCATGGAGCGGACAGCGCAAATTGCAACCGGACGGAATCATCAACCACACACGGCACCGGGGCGGCTCCTCTGCGCTGGACACTCTCACATCCCTCCAGCAAGCTTCTGCCCCGTCACTCCCCACTGTGCCATTGCATTCATTCATCCTCTTCCGCCATGTCCCACTCCAAGCATCAACCGAACACGATCGACTACATTGAGCTTTCCGCCGCCACACCCGAACTCATGAGCAGTGCGCGAGACTTCCACTCCACCGTATTTGGCTGGAAGTATCAAATGTGGGGCGATGCCTATTGCGATACCCGTGATTCCGGAGTCGGGTCCGGGATTGACGGAGATTCCGAACAACAGGCAGCGCCGCTGCCCGTCATTTATACGGACGACCTCGCTGCGGCGGAGGATCGAGTGATCAAAGCAGGCGGCACGGTGACGCGTCCGGTGTTTTCTTTTCCGGGGGGACGACGGTTTCATTTTCGCGATCCTGCTGGAAACGAACTGGCAGTGTGGTCGGAACGCTGAGTCGCAAGGTTTTCACGGAAGATGAGCCTCCGCTGGCTGAGCACCGTCGAAATCGTGTTGCTGATTGCGCAGGCGTGCGTGCCGGAGCCGTCCTCCTTCGCTTGAAATGCTGTATGGACATTCAGCCAACCGAAATCACGGACCCAGTGCCCACGCGATGGCGTTGAGCAGCAGTTTACGGAAGTCGGACTCTTTGAAGTCGTCGGGGTGGCCGAGCGAGGTGTAGAAGATTTTTGCCTGCTGCGGGCCGAAGCGATGTGCCCAGGCCACCGGCTCGGCGGGTTGATCGGGGATGGTGCCAATGAGCAAAGGCGTGGCGGTTTGGGCGAGCGGTGCGTTCTTATACAGCGTGCCGTTGCCGATGAGTTCGCCGAGGGTGATGCCTTTCAAGATGGGGTGCGACTCCGCGCCTGCGGCCACGGTGCAGATCGTTTTGTCCTCGCCGCGATGGTGGTCATGATAGTTGCCGCCGAGCACTTCGGGATCGAACTCCTGCCAGTTGGCGTGCTTGTCATCGACGAGCTTGTCCTTGGGCCGCAGGGCGAAGGCATGGCTGGCGGTGCGGATGCCGATGAGCGGTTTGCCTGCGGCGAGGTGAGCACGCACCGCGTCAAGCTGCTCCTTCAATGGTGTGCGGCGGCGCACGCTGACGAGCAGCAGGTCGGCGTCTTTGAGCGCGGCGACAAGGCCGGGGAAGTTGTTTTTGTCAGCCATGTCGGCGTGGATGATGGCCACGCGATGCCCGAGCGGCTCGATGTCCTTCTTTGCGAACTCAGGCAGCGTTTCCCAGGTGAGGTATTCCTCCTCGCCGATCATGAAGACGAGGTTCGCGGCTTGCGCGGGCAGCGCCAGCATGATGAAAGCGAGGACGAGGCGGCGAAGCGGGCGCATGGCGGTCATTTCAATGACTTGATGTAAAGCACGAGGGATTCGAGCTGTGAGTCCGTGAGCACACCGGCATAGCTGGGCATGGCGTATTCGCTTTTCGCGAAGTCGGCGTGCCGTTTGGCGGCGGGCTGGAGGATGGACTCGCGGATGTAGGCGTCATCGACGACGACGCTGCCTTTCTTCTTCTTCTCGTCGATGTAGTCGCGCTTCGCGCCGAAGAGCTTGTTCCACTTCGGACCGATCTTGAAGAGGTCCTGGTCCTTCACGCTGTGGCAGGCCACGCAGCCTAGCATCTGCGAGAGGCGAAGTCCTTCCTCGATGGAAACAGGGCCCCCGACCTGCGCGGCGGCGGCGCGTGGGGTGAGATCGACGCGGATGTCGCCAAAGCCTTCCTTCTTCGCGTCAAAGGCGGCGAGTTCGTAGGGCGTGGTGTAGGCGTTCTGCGCCATCGCGGCGCCGTCCGCGCTGGCGATGGACCAGCCGATGCGGAGCTGCATCACGGGCTTCATGCCGGGCACGCCGATGAAGACCGCCTTGCCATCGCGGCTGAGATACGCGCTGCTCGGCGTGAGCCAGTCGATGCCGGTGCTGCCATCGGCCTTGTATTGCGCGGAGCCGTAGGTGTGGGCGCGTTGGTAGCTCCAGGTGCCGAGTGAGTAGCTGGCGGGATCGGCGGCCTTCTTCGCATCGAGGGCCACGTCGAATCGCAGCAGCACGCCGTTGGCCATCGGCACGATCTCGCGTGGCAGCGTGCTCGGTGCGCCGGTGTGGCGCACGCGGCAGAGTCCGGCCAATGTGTCGAGCGTATTGCCCCAGCCGATGACCTGGAAGCCGGCGAGGTAGAGCTGGCCGTCCTTGGGATTCACGCTGCCGTTGAGCGGGGGGAAGTCGAACGCGTCGGTGATGCTGACCACGGCGGCCTGCGGGCGTTTGCCGCGTCCGTTCCAGAGGATGCTGAGCAGCTCGGGCTTGTTGAAGCAAATCTGCACCATCGTGTCATTGAGCGGTCCCATTTTCGCATCGAAGAGCCACACCTGCGACATGGCGGAGGAGTTCACCGCGTGCGGCATCCACGTCACCGGATCGGCGATGGGCGCGGGGTATTTCTCCACCGGCAGCTTGTCGCTGAGGAAGCCGTAGAACTGATGATCCTTCACGATGTGCAGCGGCGTGCTGGGGATGTATTGGCCTTCCTGGTCGCTGGAGGTGACGAGGCCGGTGCGCGGGTTCACGCCGACGCTGGGCTGGCGGAAGCCGTAGCCGAGCACGCTGGCTTTTCTGCCGTCGGCGGAGATGCGCAGCACGCTGCCGTTGTGCTTGCCGATGGTGGTGGCCTCCTGGCCGCCTTTGGCGATGACGAACTCGCCGCCGGGCGCGTTTCGCAGCGTGCTGGGGAACTCGCGCATGTCCGCCGTCTGCGCGAAGCAGTTGCTGAAAAGCTCATGCACGTCGGCCTCGCCGTCGGCGTTCGTGTCGCGCAGTTTCCAGATGCCGTTGCGGTCGAAGACGAAGATTTGCCCGTCGCGGATGGCGCAGGTCATCGGCTCGTGCAGGCCGGAGGCGAAGCGTTTCCAAGTCACCGGGCCGCTCGCGGTATCGAGGCCGCGGATCAGCCACACATCGCCATCCAGCGTGACGCCGACGCCGGTGCCGTCCTGCATAAATTGGATGTCGCTGATGCGCACGGCCCGCTTCCACGGATTGTCATTCGGCAGGTCGATGTGGTCGATCACATAGGCTTCCTTGCTCGTGGAGGGTTTGATCTTCGACACCGCCTGCTGCGGCCAGCGCACCGCAGCGGCTTCGGTGGAGATTTCGCGTGGCTGGATCGCCGGTGCGGTATGCTCATCGCAGAAGGTGATGCAAAACGACGCCGTCTTTTCATGCGCGGGCACTTTCGCGATCCACAACTCGTCATCGTCCAGCAGCTCCGCGCCGCCCGTCACCGTCACGCCCGTCTCGATCTCCTGCGAGGGGCCATTCATCTTCGCGCCGAGCACGAGCAGCAGCGGCCGCTTCGCGGCACTCACGCAGATGTGACGCTCCACCACGGGCCTGCCGTCATGCTCGCTGGCCTGCCACCATTCGCGGACATCGGCGCCGCTCGCGTTGTATTCGAGCACGACGCCGTCTTTCACCAGACGCACGGCATTGAAACGCCCGATCTCCTCCGGCACCGGGCCGCGTCCGACCTCCTCGGCGCTCGGCGCAGGCTCGCGCGGGTCTTTCATCGACACCTTTTCACTGCTCTGCCAGCCGGGGAAGAGTCCGTTGCCGAGCCAGAGCTTGCCATCGAACTGCGGCGCGGGGAACTGGCCGCCGGGCGTCTTGCGCCCCGCGTCGAGATACGATCCCGGCGCGAGCGCATTGGCCGTGACGCCTTTGCCGCGCCAGATGGCGGACACGCGCAGCAGATCGGGGTCGAAGCAGGCCCAACAATCATGGTCGAGCTTCAGGATGATGCCGCGCGGCGAGAGATTGTGCTCGCCCACGCCTTCGCGTCGCGCATCGAGAATGGAGGAAATGAACGGAAAGTCCGGCTCCAGCCACGCGGCCCACGGCTGCGGCGGATAGACGGGTTTCTTCGCCGGATTCGCCGCGAAAACCGCGAGCGGGGCGAGGAGGAGAGGCAGGATGCGTTTCATGGGAGACTCAAATCAAGGTTTCACCGCGCCGAGGCCGACGCCATCGAGGCAGCTCGTGTCCATCGAGCCATCGCGAACATTGAAGATTCCGGGGAAGCGGTCGCGCCAGCCATCGTTGGCTGCGGGACAATATTGGCGCGAGTTCGATTCGATGGCGGCCACGCCCGGCACATGCGCGGCGATGCCGGCGGAGTGGATCAGCGAGGCGCCCGGGCAGCTCAAATCCTGCACGCAGAGGAACAGGCCCAGCTTTTGCGCCGCCGCCGCCATCAGGAGCGACTGGCTCTGGCCCTTGCATGCCTTCAAGGCGGCGCCGGTGTAGCCCAGCTCTCGGGCGAGCAGCAGCGACTCCAGGTCGGTGAGCGATTCATCGATCACCACCGGCTTCAGCTTGGCCGCCTCGTGCATCTTGTTCTCGGGATGCGCCTTCAAGTCGCGCGCGGTCGGCTGCTCGATGTATTGCACGCGATCGAAGCCCAACGGAGTGCGCTCGCGCAGCCTGCGGATCATTTCGACGAGATATTCCACGCTCTGGCAGCGCTCGTTGAAGTCGAGCGAGTAATGCCAGGCCGTCACGCCGCGCTCGCGCTGCGTCTCGGTGGTCACGCGGTCCACTTTGACGATGCGTTCCAGATCCCAGTTCAAATCGTCGCCGTTGAGCTTGATCTTCAGATGCGTGAGGCCGTTGAGATGGATCCACTGCGGCAAGGTCTCCGGCAGACCATCGCCCACGGGTTGCGTCAGTTCGCCATCATCGAGCGGGTCCAGCGCACCGACGAGATGATACAAGGGCATCCGCGTCTGCGGCGTCTTCAGCACATAGGCGTCGGGATATTCCCCCGCATACTCCGCGCCCAGCCACGCGCCGAGATCGCGGTTCATGAACTCGCTCGAATAAGTGTGGTAGCAGTTCAGGCCGAGCATCTTTCCAAACGCATCGTGCAAGGCCGCATCGAAAGCACTGCCGCAGACCAGTGTGCAGAGCTTCGGGATCGGCTGCGAGAGCTTCAGCTCCGCGCTCACCTCCGCCGCAGCTTGGAGAAAATGCTCCTCCAGCTCGATGCCCAGCTCGATCGGATGCCCGGACTCGGTGAAGCTGCGGCCGACTTTGGCGAACCGTTCGGAAAGCACCTTCATCGCCTCATGCGTCTGCTGGAAGGTCAGTTCGCGGGAGGGAAACGACCAGGTGTTCGCCAGCGGCATGGAGCCAAGGCCCTGCGCCACGCGGCCATCGCGCGAGACGACCTCGCATTCCACATTCAGCACCGTGACCTCGTGGACCGCCACGCCGCCGAACTTGATCGGCGTGCGGTAGTCGTAATGCTCGTAGGTCGTGCGGAGGTCGCGGATGCGGAGGTCGGTGGGTTTGCTCATGGTCGGGGAATCAGTCGACGGGCGATCGGCGTTCTCCGGTTGGTGGCGTCAGTTCGCCGGTGGTCGGAGGGCGATGGCGGGGGATCATCGCGCGAAAGTCGCCGAGGTTGTAGGGGCCGAGGAAGGGCTGGTTCAGCGTGACTTCCGCGACGGCCACAGTGCCCCACTCGCCGGCCTGAGCGATCGGCTTTCCGCCATGGTCATAGACGGCGGAAATCATCCATCCGGCGTCCGAGTTCGAAAACGTGCTGCTCACAAGATAGACGTGGTTTTCGCACGCCCGCGCCCGGGCCAGCAGCGGGTTGCAACCCCACACAGGCCACGCGATGACCTCCGCGCCGTTCTTTGTCAGTTCGCGGGCGACCTCGGGGAAGAACCCGTCGTAGCAGACCATCATTCCGACTTTCCCGAAGGCGGTGTCGAACACCGGGTAATCCTTGCCGGGCGCAATGCCGCTTGCGGCTTCGCTGGGCGGCAGGGAGACTTTGCGATACTTGCCGATCAGTCCGCCGTCGGGGCCGAGAAGCACTGCGGTGTTGTAGATGAGATGCGCGTCGCGCTCGTAGAGGCTGAGCACGATGTGGAGGCGGTGCTGCTTTGCGAGACCACCGAAGTATTGAGTGGCCGGGCCGGGAACCGGTTCGGCGATCTCCTCGGGCTTCGCCTTCACGTTCGCTGAGGGCACGGTCTCGCCGAGCACGACGAGATCGGCGCTCTGCCTTGCGGCTTCGGCGATCATCGGCGCGAATTCCTCGCAGTTCTCACGCGGAGACTTGCCCGCCGGACGGAGGTGCACTGTTGCCAGCCGCACCGTCCGCGGCTTCGGGGGATCGACCCGCGTGAACTCCGGCCCACGCCATTCCACGCTCCCGCCCGGCGCCCACTGAAGATGGAGTTCGACGATGGCACGCGCGGCCTTCGGCGGGCTTTTATAGATGCCGCGGACGGCGGTCCAGCCGTCTGAATCGTCGGGACCGTCGGCGGGATACTCAGGTTCCGCGCTCGGAACCGGCAGCTTTGGATCGACGTGCTCCGGTGGCGCTTCGATGAGGACCCCTCTTCCCGCTTCATCCTGCCATGAGATGCGCACGAGGCAGCTTTGTCGCGGCAGGGCCACGCCGCTGATTTTCCGCCGTACCTCGAAGCGGTGGAAGTCGCCGCCTTTCACCGGGAAGGACTTCTGGAACCAACCATCAAGCCCCTCCCGCCGATCGTGCGTGATGACGAGCCCGCCGCGCTCGCTCATGGAAAACCGGGGGCGAATCTCCTCGCGCGGGCTTTCGGCCGACCAGCCTTGGAAATCGGAGGCGCGCGTGGCCGGTTGCATCGCGAACATCAGAACGGCGAGAATGGAAAACCGGAGGTGGATCATGGGGTGAATGGAATGAGGGAGCGCTCGCGCATCCAGCCCAGGTAGGTCGAGGCGCAGGCGTCCAGGTTTTCGAGCGAGCCGCCGCCGCGCAGGGCGGGGGAGCTTCCGGCAACGCCGCACCTTGGCACAACGATGCGGAGCCTGGCCGACTTGAACACGGGCTGAGGCCAAAGACCGGCGAAACAGGTGGAGAACAGGCGTGGGTTCATGTTCGGGCGGGTGAAATCACTCGGGCAGCGGACGGTCTTTCGTTTCCGGCGCGAACCAGATGGCGATCATGCCGATGAGATAGACAACGACGATGGCCGCACCGGCCTTGGGGTAGCTGCCGCCGAAGAAACTCATCACGCTCCCCATCTGCCACGCGCCGATGGCAGCGATGATGCGGCCGGAGTTGTAGGCCAGGCCTTGGCCGGTGGCGCGCACTCGGGTGGGAAACAGCTCTGGCAGATACTGCGGCAGCCAGCCGTAAAACGCGCCGGTCCATGCGCCGACCACCGCGGTCATGGCCAGAAAGCCCGCCCCGTAGCCGTCAAACATCCGGAAAAACAGTGAGCACGCAACCAGCGACCCAAGGCACAGCGCGAAATAGACCGGCCTGCGGCCAAACTTCGCACCGATGAGCGGCGCGACAATACAGCTCAGAATTGAGCCAGCGCAGGAGCAGATTTGAATCCACGCCTTGGCTTTTGGCTGCTGGCCGTGCGTGAGTTGATCCGCCCACAGGGGAATCCATTGCACGATGCCCCAGGTTACCGTGAGGGCCACGGAGGCGAACAAAATGGCCAACAGCGTGTTTTTGCGCAGCGTACTGGAAAAGATTTCGCGCAGCGGACTCGACCTTCGACCTTGCACCACGGCCTGTTTCCACGAAGCGGATTCCGGAACTTTTTGCATAATGAACAGCGCCAGCAGGGCAGGTGCGGCTCCCACCAGCATGACCCAGCGCCAGGAATCCGTGGTGATTTGCACAAACAGGCCGAGCACCGCGATGAGCACGTAGCCGGCATTGGAGGCCGCACCAATGAGTCCGGCCATGAGCGGGCGCTTGTCCTGCGGCCATGCCTCCATCACCAGCGCCACGCCGAGCGACCACTCACCGCCCATGCCCAGCGCGGCGATGAAGCGGAACAGCGCGAGCTGCCACGGCGCTTCGGCAAAATAGTTCAAGCCCGTGAAGAGCGAGTAGGCCAGCACGCTCAGCACCATCGCCCGCACGCGGCCAATCCGGTCCCCCAGCCAGCCAAAGACCAGCCCGCCAGCAGCAGCACCCAGCAAAAAGGCGGCGGTGATGTATCCCATCCACATTTGCACGAAGGATTCATCAACGATGCCCGCCGTGGCCTGGAACTCCTGAAGTGCGGGTCGGGCCACGAGCGGGAAGATGCCCATCTCCAGGCCGTCAAACATCCAGCCAAGGAAGGCGGCGATGAGCGTCATGGCCCGGGCATTCTGGTTGGAGTCGGCGGCAGACATGCCGGATGAATACAGGCCACGGAATCTGATTTCATCCCAACTTTGTCCAAGAAAACACCACTTTTTGAGCGTATGAGTTTCCTTGATGAATACACCCCGCGTTGCACTTCTCGTTGAAACGTCCCGCGAATACGGCCGCGGCCTGCTGCGCGGCATCATCCGCTACCAGCGCAAGCACGGCCCCTGGTCCATCACCTTTCAGCCGCACGGTCTCGACGAACCACCGCCGTCCTGGTTGGGCACCTGGAAAGGGGATGGCATCATCGCCCGCATCAACGACTGCACCACGGCCCAGGCACTGATGCGACTCAGGTTGCCATTGATTGACCTGCGAACCTCGGTGCCAGGGTTGAACCTGCCCACCGTTGGCATCGAGAACCGCCTCGTCGTGCGCATGGCCGTCGAGCACTTCGTGGAGCGCGGCTTCCGTCATTTCGCCTTCTGCGGCACGCCGTATGGACAGCATGTGTATCAGGACGAACGCTCCGACCGCTTTCGTGCCGAGTTGCAAAGCCGTGGCTTCGAATGCGCCGTTTATGCACATCCGAAATCCAAACGCGGAGCCGAGCGCGATCTGCAGCACCTCATTCACTGGCTGGCAAAACTGTCGCGCCCCTGCGCGCTGATGACCTGCCACGATGATCGCGGCCAGCAGGTGCTCGACGCCTGCCTGCGGGCCGGGTTTGCCGTGCCGGACGAGATCGCCGTGCTCGGCGTCGATAACGACGAGTTCCTCTGCCACCTCACCACGCCGCCCATGAGCAGCATTGACGTGGACTCCGTGCAGATCGGCTACGAGGCCGCCGCGCTGCTCGACCAGCTCATGCGCGGGAAAAAGCCGCCGCGCCAGCCGCGCTACTTCCCGCCGCGCCGCATCGTCGAGCGGCAGTCCACCAGCATCATCGCCGTGGAGGATCATCACGTCGCCAGCACTGCACGGCGCATCCGTGACGGTGCCTGCACACCACAGAGCGTGGACGAAGTGCTGCGCGGCGTGCCGCTGAGCCGCAGCGCCGCCTACCGTCGCTTCCGGCAGCAGCTTGGCCGCTCGCCGAAGCAGGAGCAGATGCGCCTGCGCATCGCCCGCGCCCGCGAACTGCTGGAGGACACCGACCTCAGCATCGCGGAGATTGCCCGCCGCATCGGCTACGAGGAGGCGAAATATTTCATCCACGTCTTCAAACAGCAAACTGGCGCCACACCGTTGAAATATCGCAAGAGCAAACAGGGGAGGTGAGGAACGCTGTCAGCGTGCGAGCTGCCGCAGAACTTCCAGCGCTTTTGCCTCAAACAGTTTCTGCCATTCCGGCGCCACGATCACGTCGCAGTCTTCCTGGGCATAACCCGGATTGCGGCGCTGCTGCTCGGTGGCGGTGTACCAGAGGTAGCCGTTGGTGTAGCCGGAAACGTGCGCGTTGGCATCCTGCGCTGCTTTTTTGATGTTCAGGCCGATCTGCACGGTGATTTCACCTGGAAAGGTCACCAGTTTGAATTTGCCCACGCGCAGGCCGCACACTTCTGCATCCACCGTCGGGCTGCCGGCAGCTCTGGTGTCGGTCAGGTGTTTTTTCAGCAGGGCGAGATTGGCATTGAGCCGGGTGATCTGCTCCATGCTGGCCAGATTGCCGAGGTAGGCTTCGACCTGCGCTTTGTTGTCGGCATCCAGTTGCTGGAGTGGCTTTGGGTTGTCGAGATAGCCCTGGGCGTAGTGCGAGGGCATTTCCGGGAAGAGTCTGTGCTGGATCAACAGCGGCAGGAACGTTTTGAAATTGATGTTCGTTGGTTTTAGCGACGCCACGAGGGATTTCAGCTCTGTTTCGACGTGTGCGATGCGATTCTCAAAATCAGCAGCGCGGGGCAGTGGCAGGATTTCGCGGCTGATTTGCAGCGTGTCGTCGTGTTGCGGCTCCAGTCGGCGCAGCGCAGCCAGCACGCTTGCACCGAGCATGGTGCCAAGCGGTTCGGCGTCGGCGGGGCGGCTGACTTCCTTGTAATGCAAGGGATTGATGTCTCCGCCGCAGCCTTGCACAAAGAAGGCCATGGCACCGGTGGCATCTTCGATGACTTTGGAGGCAATGCCGGGATAGTCGGCGGAACAACCCTTGCTCGGCGGGTTCATGATGGGATGGCAGGCAAATTGATAGACGATCGCAAGTGGTGTGCCGTCAGCACGCCCGAGTTTCAACAGGCCGATCTGCGGATCGATGGGTCCGGTGCTGATCACGTCCTCGTCCCGCGGCATGGCGTAGGCGCGGCGCATGTCGAGTTGCGTGCCGTCCTTGAGAAACATGCGTCGATTTTCGCTGATGCGGGCCTCGCTGCCGCTGCCGGCGCTCACATTGACTGGAACGAGATTCTTCGTCGCGTCCTTCACGGCTTGCACGACGAGCGGCTCCAGGTCTTGGCGCACGATGCCGTGACAGTGACTGGCATTGACGAGGACAGCGTCAGCGAGACCGCCGAGTTGTTTCCGGACGCCAGGGAGGAAATCGTTTCCGATGCTCCCGATGCCGCCGATGGCCACCGCGTCCACGGTGATGAGCACGGCGGTGGTTGCGCCACTCTGCAACACGAGCGCCTTGGCGAAGCACGGGTCATTCACTGGCCCGGTGCGGTCCGTAATGTCCACCCTCGCGGTACCGGCAAGGATGCCGCCGTGGAGTGGAAGCCTCAGGGCGAGGAGGAGGCAGGTTAAGATGCATTTCATGGCTGGCACGTCGCGTTGTGGGCGGTTGGAAAACATTTCGCCGCATTGGCTGCGGTGCTGCTGCTGCTGCGGTGGTCGGTTTGGATTTTGATCCATGGTTCGCCGGTCACCAAATCAAAATTCCCCCCTCATGATTACCCGCTTGCGGTCAGGCATGGGGCGGCTAGCATCATTCCGTGATTTTGGCAGGCATTTCCAGATACCGAATTCGCAGGGCCGGTTTCACTTCAAGTCCGGCGGTTGGCCCGCGTCGGCTGCCACACGGCCATGGCAATCCTGTCAGTCCTTCACCTCCTCCCTAAACTCACGCGATGCGTTTCCCTATCTGCTTTCCCGCCGTCGTTGTCCTTGCCGCCACAGCACTGGGGGCCTGCGCTCTCGAGCCCGTCAAACTGGGTCCGGACGGGAAGTCATTCGTGCTGGCCGAATCCGGTCGGCCTTTCCGCGTCTGGGGCGTCAATTACGATCACGACAGCGAGGGCGAGGGTGGACGCCTGATTGAGGATTACTGGCATGAGGAGTGGGAGACGGTGTGCGCGGACTTCCGCGAAATGCGCGATCTCGGCGCAAACGTCGTGCGCATTCACCTCCAGCTTGGCCGATTCATGGCGGGGCCGGACAGGGCAAACGAAAAATCGCTGACCCAACTGCGCAAACTGCTCGCCCTGGCCGAGCAGACCGGGTTGTATCTCGACCTCACCGGACTGGGCTGCTATCACAAGGCCGACGTCCCGGCGTGGTATGACGCGATGGATGCGCCGGAGCGCTGGCAGGTGCAGGCCAGGTTCTGGACGGCTATTGCGCGCACCTGTTGCAAGTCGCCTGCGGTGTTTTGTTATGATCTGATGAATGAACCGGTCATCGGGGCTAAAAAAGAGCAGGGCTGGCTTGCCGGTGAACTGGGAGGGAAGCATTTCGTCCAGCGCATTGCCTTCGACCCGGCGCCGCGCAGCAACATCGAAGTTGCCAAGGAGTGGTCGGCCTTGCTCACCAAGGCGATCCGAGCCGAAGATCCTGCCCACCTCATCACGGTCGGTGTCATCCCGTGGGCGCATACCTGGCCGGGTGCCAAGCCGATATTTTACGCGCCGGAAGTCATCGGTGCGTTCGACTTCGTGAGCATTCACCTTTACCCCGAAAAGGGCGGTGTCGAAAAGGCGCTCACCGCCTTGGCAGCGTATGACCTCGGCAAACCGCTGGTCATTGAGGAAACGTTTCCGCTGAGCTGTTCGATTGAGGAAATGGACGAGTTCCTGAAGAAATCGCGCGCCAGGGCGGAGGGGCATGTGAGTTTCTACTGGGGCCGCACCATCGAGGAACTTTCCGCGGCGAAGGAAAAAAAGGAAATTGCCGCACTGGTCGCGAAATGGTTGACCTACTTTCGCGACCACGCAGCGGAAATGAAGCGACCGTGACCAATTCCGCGGCGCACCGCAGGGAATGTTGCTGTTGGAATGGACACAAGCGCGAGGCATCAAGCTGCGCGGTGGCTGTCGGTTATCGTCAAATCCAAGGCGGTGAACAGGACGGCAACGGCTGCGACGATGGATGCTCCGGCGCCAAACGGATCGCTTTCGTCAGCTTTTGCGCCCTGCTCTGCTCGAAACTTGAGGAGCGGTAAACGATCGGGAAAATGGATCCTTGCTGCCCAGCGCGCAGAGAAGCAGCCTGCCACCCCTTTCAGATTGCGCTGTGTGTTCAAATCCGCACAGCAGCACTCGAACTTTTCGACCACCACCTGCTTCCGCATCGCCGACAAGTTCCCTGGCCAGAGTTGTGTGGCGGGGTTTCCGGCGGGAAGCGTTGCCTGCTCACCAGGAGGCTGCGACAGCAGCTACGGGGAATGGGCGCGGATTTGTTTGCGGACAAACTCCCGAAACGGGGCATCCACCGCCGGGGAGAAAGGAGTCACCGTCGTCTCGTAGCCGCCTTCGGCGAAACCTTCAGCGGTGGGGAGGTATCCGAACCAACCGTTGGTATAACCAAAGAAGAAGGTGTGGGCATAGGGTGAGGATGCACGGGCGGCGAGTGCATATTCACAGAAAATTTCCGCGGGAGCGGACCAGGCGAGGATGTCTTTGTCGAGGCGGAGAAAGCGGCAGGGCATCCGCACGAGGGGGAGACCGTCAGCACCGGTGCGCGTGTAGGCGGCGAGGTCGTCGTTCCAGCCGAGTCCGGTTTTGCGCGGCGTTTCAAAGACGGCTTCCCAGCTTTGAACAGACAAGGAATCGCGAAAGTCAACCACAGCTCCCAGCGCCGTGAGGATCGGATCTCCGAGGCGGGATTTGAATTCGTCAATGCGGCCCTCAGCCGGTGTGGGGCAGACGCTGTAGATCGGTGCGATGTTTCCCGCCGCACCGTTCACAAAGAGCATGGGCACGCCAATCTTTTCCTCTACATGGGCAGCGGCGATGCCGGTGGCATCCCCACTGATGAGCAGGCTTTTGGGGCCCAGTACGGTTGCGTGAATGGCGTAGTTTGCCAGTGCAGCGAGCGGTGCGTTGTCGGTGCGTTTCACCAGCTTCAACACGCCGATATGGCGGTCCACCGCGCCTTGCGGGTTGTTGCCGAGCACGATGCTGCCGTTGGCCGCGCGTTCGCGGCGGTTGATGTTGGCATCGGAACTGCCGGAACCAACTCCGAGCCGTGCGGGTTCCAGTTTCGCAATGGCCGCGCCGATGCCATCGACGAGCTGGCGGATGGATTTTTCGTTGTAGGCCCGGTCGTAGTCGCTGGTGGTGGTGCGGCTGGGCAGGTACACGGTGGTCATGCCATGCGGTCCAATTTGCGGTGCCGAATGGGTGTGGGTGACGGTCCAGAAAAAGTGCAGTGGCGGGATGCCGTGGGCCTTTTCAACGAGTGCGGCGGTGCGGTCATATTCCGCAGGCGAGACGAGGCAAACCTCGGTGGAGGCAATCACTGTCTTCGTTTGGCCATCATCGAGAACCAGGATTCGGTGAAAAAGCGGCGTGTGGACTCCGTTGGACATCCGGTGGGCATAACCAATCATCGGTTGTGGCGTGTCCGGCGTGATGTCGATCTTCACCGCCGCCGCACGCAGATCTCCGCCGGAAGCCGCCAACGGCGTGATGACGAGCAGCAAAAGGGCCAGCGTCCAGCGGGGAAATGAGGATGGTTTCATGGCGGCACAGCGTAAAGCTCAGCGAATGTTGCGCAATCGCTATCCGCATGCTTGCGATGGTGCCAGCCGCCGCGCGGCACCCCTTCAGGATGCTCCAGATTGCATGGTTGATAAGGAGTCGGCATATTGACATTGATTGTATCCTGCCATATTTCGACAGGTTTATGTCGAAAGGCACTGCATTATCACACCCTGTTGCCGTCAGGAGAACCGACCGCGGCTGGTCACAGGAAGATCTGGCAGCCAGATCCGGCATCCCGCGCAGCTCGATCAGCGCGATCGAAGCAGGGCGGCTTACGCCGTCGGTGACGGCAGCGCTTGCGGTAGCCAATGCACTGGAGTGCAGCGTGGAAGAGCTCTTTGCCAGTGGCGGTCGCAAGGGAAAGCAGACTGCGGCGTGGGCCTGGGAGCCGCCCGGAGAGTCTGGCTGCTACTGGGAGGCGGAAGTGGGAGGGACAAGGCGGCTGTATCCCGTGGAGGCTCTGCCAGGCTGCTCGTGGGCGCATGACGGCATCTGCCGGGGCGGTGTGCTGCATGGCTGCAGCAAGTGGGATGCGTCGCAAACGCTGGTGCTCGCTGGTTGTGATCCGGCGGCGGGACTGCTTGCTGCGGAGTATGGCGCAGCCTCCGGGTTCCGGCTGTTGGCTTTCTCGCGTGGGGGTGGATTCGCGCTGGAGCTTTTGAAACAAGGCGCGGTGCATGTGGCGGCGCTGCATCGGTCCACCGAAACCAATCCCGATGAAAATGCGATAACAGCCCGAAAACGGCTCGGAGGCGGCTACCGCCTGTTGCGGAACGCAGACTGGCAGGAGGGCATCGTGCTTCGTTCCGATGATAGGCTGCGCACTGTGACGGCCTGCGTGAAGCAAGTGCGGCAGTGGGCGATGCGCGAGCCTGGCTCTGCCGCGCGGGAATGCCTGGATGGGCTGCTGGAAAAATCCCGCGCATCGAAGCGCGTGGTGCTGAGCCATCAGGCAGTCGCCGAGGCCGTGCGTGGCGGTTGGGCTGAGGCGGGCGTGTGCGTGCGTCTCTGTGCGGAGAACGCTGGCTTGCGCTTCCTGCCATTGCGCAGGGAGTCGCTGGATCTCTGCTTCCCGGCAGCGATGGAGCGCGATCCCCGCGTCCAGGCGCTCATCCGCCTGCTGCGCAGCAGGGCGCATCGCCGCCTGATCGATGAACTGCCAGGCTACAGCGCCGGCCATACGGGCGAACTGCTTTCCATTTAACCCTGCCGCATGATGCTACGATTGAATTTTCTTCTCCTGATGGGAATCGCCTGGCTCAGCGGCTGCAAGCCTGCGATCAGACCCACCGGGGCCTCATTGTCGTTCGCAGTCGCCTCAAGCGTTCAGTTTTCCATGGAAGATCTGATTCATGCATACAGCGCGGCGCATCCCGAGGTGAGCGTGCAGGCAACCTATGGGTCCTCCGGCAATTTCTTTGCGCAGATTCAGAACCATGCGCCATTTGATCTCTTCCTCGCCGCCGACATGGACTACCCCGAAAGGCTGGCGCAAGCCGGACTCGCGCTTGATGGCGAAGTGTCCCGCTATGCGGTCGGAGGACTGGTGCTCTGGGTGACGAATGCCTCGGGGATCGACGTGGCGAAGCTGGGCATTCTGGCGCTCACTGAGCCGCAGGTGAAAAAGATCGCGATCGCCAATCCCAAACTTGCGCCGTATGGGTCGGCAGCCGTTGCCGCGATGAAAGCACTCCATGTGCACGAGACGGTGGCAACAAAGCTGGTGCTCGGCGAGAACATTGCGCAGACGGCGCAGTTTGTGGAAAGCGGCGCGGCGGACATTGGCTTTCTGGCATTGTCTCATGCCGTCTCTGACAAGCTCAGAGGCAAAGGGCGCTACTGGCAGGTTCCCGCGGACACTTTCCCCGCCATTGAGCAAGGGTTGATCATCGTCAAGCACACGGCCCATGCTTCCGCTGCACGTTCTTTCCGCGAATTCATTCTCAGCGATGTTGCGGCTGCGCAGATTCTGCAGCGTCACGGGTTCAAACTTCCGGGAAAATAATCGCATGGACTGGTCGGCCATCAGTCTCAGCCTGCGGCTTTCCGCCTGCACCACGCTCATTCTGGTTGTGCTTGGCCTTCCGCTGGCCTGGTGGCTGTCGAACACCCGGTCGCGGGCACGTTGTTTAATCGAGGCCGTGGTGGCTTTGCCGCTGGTGCTGCCACCGACGGTGCTCGGTTTCTATGTGCTGATGGCCATCGGGCCGCACAGCCCGCTGGGGCAGGCCTACGAGGCGGTCTTCGGCACGCGATTGCCCTTTTCATTTCAGGGGCTGCTCGTTGCTTCGGTGATTTACAGTCTGCCGTTCGCCGTGCAGCCTTTCATGGGGGCTTTTGCCACGGTGGATCGACGATTCATCGAAGCCTCATGGTGCCTCGGTGTGCGTCCGCTGGAAACATTTCTGCGGGTGGTGCTGCCACTGGCCTGGCCCGGAGTGTTGGCAGGCATCGTGCTCACCTTTGCCCACACGATGGGTGAATTCGGCGTGGTCCTCATGGTGGGGGGAAATCTGCCCGGCACCACGCGCACCGTTGCAGTGTCCATTTACGATCATGTGCAGGCACTCGACTATGCCGCTGCCCACCAGACCGCTCTCGCCATGCTGGTGTTCTCCTTCCTCGTGCTCTCCATCACCTACGCACTGCAACGCCGCTTTACCCAGACATGGCCGATTCGTTAACCGCGCACTTCACCAAGCGGCATCCCGGCAGCGGCCTGATCCACTGTGCGCTGGAGATGCCTGTGCACACGCACCGCGTGACCGTGCTCTTCGGGCCTTCCGGCTGCGGCAAGACAACCGTGCTGCGCTGCATCGCAGGCCTGGATCGGATCGACAGCGGCTCCATTCGATTTGGCTCCGAAATCTGGGCGAATGCCGAATCAGGGATCAGCCTTGCTCCCCAGCAGCGCGACATCGGGTTCGTGTTTCAAGATTATGCGCTTTTTCCGCATCTGAGCATCCAACGCAACATCGAATTCGGTCTGCACGATCTGCCCAAGTTCGCACGCCGTGAGCGCGTGGAGGAAATCCTCGAACGCTACGGCCTCACCGATCATGCCCGCAAGCTGCCCCGCCAGCTCTCCGGAGGCCAGCAGCAGCGCGTGGCCCTGGCGCGATCCCTGGTGCGTCGTCCGCGCCTTCTGCTCCTGGACGAGCCGCTCTCTGCGCTTGATTCCAGCCTTCGGGAATCCTTGCGTCAGGATTTGTGCGCGACGCTGCGCCTGCTGGAGCTGCCGGTGATCTTGGTGACTCACGACCGAGGCGAAGCGGAGCTGATTGCCGACCACACGGTGGAAATGAGTGCAAGCCTCCCTTGAAACCCAAGGTGGATGCCGCAGCAAGCTGGTGGAGCAGGTGCCAACAAATCTGTGCCTGCGAGTTCGCTGCGGCGAAGGCATCCGGAAGGCGGATCCGTGCAGCTTCACTCTGACCTCCGCCATGCACTGCGTGCGATCCTGCGCGCAGGATGCCGGCTGGCACCGTTTTGGCTCTGGCAGGATGGATGGATCGCTTCACAAAACTTAACTTTCGATTGCGCACGGCAAGGATTGGGCTAAAGCACGCGCAGGTGTGACGCATCCCCGCGTTGCAGCCCAAACCACCTAAACACCAACAATCCAATCCATGAAGCACATCGCCCTCGGCCTCATCGGCCTCTTCGCCGCTTGTTATATCAGCGCCTGCAAATCCAACAATCAAACCCCGCCGCCGCCCACCGGCCCCGGCTACGTGAACCCGACCAAGTAAGGCGGATTCAACTTTCATTGCGACGACGGCTGGTTCCCTTCGCGGGACCAGCCGTTGTTTCTTTCCGGCGGCCCGCGCGGATCAGTCTTCCACACTGCGCCGGAGGACCACCCAGGTGGCTCCCCAGGCACCGGCAGATTCCTCCGCCAGGCGAAACGACGCCACTTCCGGCATCCGCTCCAGCAGCCGATGCACGCCTGCCCGCAAGGTCCCCGTGCCTTTGCCGTAGACGATCCGCACCTGCATCAGGCCCTTTGCCCGGCAGGCCCGCAGATATTCGGGCAGCAGGCTTCCCACGTCCCTTGGCCGGAAGGCATGCAGGTCGAGTTCACCGGTGATCGGCACATCCACCGGATCTGGAAAGGGGTTTTGCTCCATGGCTGCAACGTGCTCCGGTGATTCGGAATTGCAATCGCGGCACCGCACCCCATTAGTTGCGCGCCTATGCCGATGAAGATCTACGAAACGATGAGCCGCACGCTGCGCGATGTCTTGCCGATGGACGGTCAGACCTTCCGATTTTACTGCTGCGGCCCTACCGTGTATGGCCCCGCCCACATCGGAAATTTCCGCACGTTCGCCGTGCAGGATACGTTCCGCCGCGTGCTGGAACTCAGCGGCCTGCCCACCCGGCATGTCCGCAACCTCACCGATGTCGATGACAAAACCATCCGCCAGTCACAGGTCGAAGGAAAATCCCTGCGTGCGTTCACCGATTTCTGGCGGGACAAATTTCATGCCGACTGCGCGGCCCTCAATCTGCTGACGCCTCACGTCGAACCCAGTGCGGTCACGCACATTCCGCAGCAGATCGACATGATCCGCCAGCTCATCACCGGCGGGCACGCCTACCAGGCTGCGGACGGCTCCGTCTATTTCAAAATTGCCAGTTTCCCCGGATACGGGCGTCTCAGCCGCCTCGACACGCGGGAATTGAAATTCGGCGCGGCCGTGGACAGTGACGAATACGAAAAGGAAGGCATCGCCGACTTCGTCCTGTGGAAGGCGCGTAAGCCGGAGGACGGACCGAATTTCTGGCCGAGCCCGTGGGGCGAGGGGCGTCCGGGCTGGCATTTGGAATGCTCCGCCATGACGCGGGAATACCTGGGAGACACCTTTGACCTGCATTCCGGCGGCGTGGATTTGGTGTTTCCCCATCACGAAAACGAAATTGCCCAGAGTGAATGCTGCACGGGCAAGGAATTCTCCCGACTGTGGTTCCATGTAAACCATCTCGTCGTCGAAGGCCGGAAGATGTCCAAAAGCATCGGCAACCTCTACACGCTCGATGACCTCGCCACCCGGGGCTATCCGCCAATTGTCGTGCGCTACGCCCTGCTTTCCGGACACTACCGCACTCCGCTGAACTTTACCTTTGCCAGTCTTGATGCCGCGAAAAGCGCCCTCGAGAAAATTGCCAGGACGGAAACGGCGCTGGCGGAAAGGGCCGGTTTTCCCGCGCAACTGCAGTATGATTCACTGAGAGGCCTGACGGATTTCGGACCGTTCGCGTCGGCTTTCGATGCGTTGCTGGAGGATCTCAACACCCCGGAAGCGTTGGGTCGTCTCTTTGCCGCGCTGAACCGGCTCAAAGTGGGCAGTCTTTCTCCACTGGATTCCCAAACCGCCTGGCGAGGACTGCACGGAGTGCTGGCCGCACTTGGGCTCGACCTTCCATCCCTTCCCTCCGAAACTCCGTCGGCGGTGCCACCGGAGATTCAAGCGCTCGCGCAGCGCCGCTGGGATGCCAAGCTGGCAAAAAACTGGGACGAAGCCGATGCACTCCGCCGCCAGCTCAGCGCTCTGGGCTGGACCATCAAGGATGGCAAAGACGGCTTTGAAGTGGCAAAAGCCTGACGTGCCCTGAGCCACGCCCGCCCGCAGCCGGCGCGGCACTGCTTCCCTGTGCGAGCATGCGCCTCCGGAGCACTGCCTGCTGCCCGTGCAGCAACCTTCACACGATCTCCGGCTTCAAAATGCAGAAGCCCTTGCGTTTCATTTCCGCCTCCAGCCGCTGGTACATGGCATCGTCCTCGCAGGTGCCGATGATGGCACCGCCTGAGCCGGTGAATTTGGCGCTGGCTCCGGTCTTCCGGGCGGTTTCCACCATGTCGATGTTTCCCTGGCCGATCCGGTAGATGCGGCAACGCAAATCGAAATTCGCATTGACCAGCGGAGCGATTTCCCGTCCGCGACCGGCCACGATGAGATCGCGCGCATGCTGGGCTAGCGCTGCCCATTGGTGCATGGCATCGACCACCTCGGGATCGCCGCGCAGCCAGCGGGACTTGATGTCGTTGTGAAAAACCTCCGTGCCTTCACCGAGGTTCGGATTGTAGGCGACATAGAGCGGAGGGAGCAATGCGGGATCGATCCGCTCGTACTGGCCGTGGCCCTGCCGTTCCATGAGCGTCCTGTCAAAATCCATGAACACGCAGCCCCCGTAGGCCTGGATGACCCGGTCCTGCAGCCCTGCTGGAATGCCGAGTTCGTCCCGTTCCACACTCAGGGTCAGGTTGGGCAGGATCGGCTCCGGAATGTCCACCGAATAGAATTTCATCAGCGCCCGCAGACAGGCGGTGACAATGGCGCTGGAGCCAGCCATGCCCACGCGTTCCGGCACGGTGCTCATGTAGCGAATGGTGAAACCGCATTTTGCCAGCGGAATGTCATGCTGGCGGCAGTGTTCGAAAAACACCGTTGCGGCGGCTTTGAGCAGGCGCACACCTCCGTGATAGCCGAACAGCCGCGCACTGTCCGCCAACTGCTCCAGTGTGTCGAATTGGCAAATGTCCCGCGGGCTCGGCACAATGTGCACGTCCTTCGACTCGGTCAGTTCCACCCGGGCCAGGAAATTCCTGACAATCAACGAAATTGTCTTGCCGAAGTACCCGTCGGATGGATTTCCCATGAGGCCGGCGCGGGCGTGGCTTTCGACTCGGATGGTTTGAGGCATGGCGTGAAATTTTTCGGAAAAAACAGCCCGGATTCTAATGCACCGGAGGGCTCATGCAAGGACTGCGGATGGCCGGCGGGCTTGCCGCTTGCCAAGGCCGTTCCACCCTTTACACTCCCGCCGGAATTCGATCCATCTCCTTACCAAAACAACCCAATCCAAAATCTGACATGAGCCGAAAAATCCGTTATGGCATGGTGGGCGGAGGCCGTGGAGCCTTCATTGGCGCGGTGCACCGCATCGCCGCCTCCATTGATCAGCAAATCGAACTCGTCTGCGGCGCATTTTCCTCGGAGCCTGAAAAATCCAAAGCTTCCGGAGCGGACCTGTTTTTGCCTGCGGACCGCTGCTACGGCACATTTGAGGAGATGATCCAGAAGGAGAAGGCGCTCCCCGCGGAACGCCGCATGGATTTCATCTCCATTGTGACGCCCAACCACATGCACTTTGCCCCGGCGAAACTGGCGCTGGAAAATGGATTCCACGTTCTGAGCGACAAGCCGGCGACTTTCGACCTCGCGGAAGCCAGGGCGCTGGGTGACATCGTGAAGCGTTCTGGACTGCTTTACGGCCTGACGCACAATTATACCGGCTATCCGCTCATCAAGGAAGCGCGGGACCTGATTCGCGCCGGAAGGTTGGGAAAAATCCGCAAGGTGGTGGTCGAATATCCGCAAGGCTGGCTGGCAACCCGTCTGGAAGCATCCGGCCAAAAGCAGGCGGATTGGCGCACGGATCCGAAGCGCTCGGGCGCCGCCGGGTGCGTCGGCGACATTGGCACGCATGCCGAAAATCTTGCGGAGTATGTGACTGGCCTGAAAATCCAGGAACTGGCCGCCGACATCACTTCCTTCGTGGAAGGTCGGCTGCTCGATGATGATGCCAACGTGCTGCTTCGATTCGAAGGCGGAGCCAAGGGAGTGCTGCACTGCTCGCAGATTTCCGTCGGTGAGGAAAACAACCTGAACCTGCGCGTCTATGGCGAACTGGGCGGCCTCGAATGGCACCAGAAGGAGCCTAACACCATGCTGCTGAAATGGCTGGACCAGCCCATGCAGGTTTTTCGCACGGCCAACGGCTACCTCGGAAGCAGCGCCGCAGCCGCCACCAGAACCCCGCCCGCCCACCCGGAAGGCTACCTGGAGGCGTTTGCCAACATTTATCGGAATTTCGCCAGCCACATTCGTTCGATCCTCGCCGGATCCGCACCGGATGCCGTGGCGCTGGACTATCCCAAAATCGAGGACGGCATCCGCGGAATGGCCTTCATCGAAGCCGTGGTCGGCTCCAGCAAGGCCAACGCCGCCTGGACGAAACTGGACTGCTGACGCAGGGCGGGCGTGGCGTCGGACCATCCTAACCATTCGATGGGGAAATGTCAGGGCGATGCTGCTGCCCTGGGCGCCTGTGCCTGCTCCCGGTGACGGGCTCCGGATTTCCGGGAGCTGCGGCATCCTTGAGGAAAGCGGCCAGCCGCCGGCGCATTTCCTTCATGCGTTCCGGCTGTGAATCGGCCAGGTTTTTGCTTTCGCCCGCATCCTCCGCCAGGTTGTACAGCTCCACGGTGTTGTTTGCGGCGCCACCGGTGATGAGTTTCCAGTCCCCCATGCGAAGAGCCGCCACCCCGGGGCGCGTTCCGTGCAGCAGGAGCGCATCGTGCGGAGACTTCGCTCCTTTTGTCAGGACGGTCTGAATGTCCAGTCCGTCCAGGGGGTGTTTTTGTTCCAGGCTGGCCCCTCCCATGGCTGCCAGAGTGGGGAACCAGTCCACCACATGCACGGGTTCCCGGATGGTCAGGCCGGCCGGAATTTTTCCGGGCCAGGAGGCAAAGGCGCAGGCGCGGACTCCGCCTTCATAGATGGTCCCCTTGCCGGCTCGCAGCGGCGTGTTCAGCGTGGCCTTGCCAGGATTTGGACCGCCGTTGTCGCTCGAAAACAGGATCAGGGTGTTGTCGCGCAGCCCTTTTTCCTCCAGGGCCGCAGTGATCTGTCCAATGGCTGCATCCACCGCGGCCAGCATGCCCGCGATTTTCCGGCGCAGCGGAGTCAGGCTGCCATACGGTTTGGTGTAACGGTCGGGAACCTGGTGCGGAGCATGAATGCCGTTGAAGGGGACATACAGAAACAAGGGTTTGTCGGACGGTTTCTCCCGGATGATGCGACAGGCCTCCGCGGCAATCAGATGCGTCGAATAGCCATCCTCCTTCAATGGCTTGTCATCGCGATGCCAGTCGGGCCGGCCATCCCGGTGATGGGTGAAGTAGTCGATCGCACCGAAATAGTGGCCGTATTGGTGGTCGAATCCCCTGCGGGTGGGGAGGTAGTCCGGCTGAAATTCTCCGAGGTGCCACTTGCCGCAGATGGCTGTGAGGTAACCGGCATCGTGCAGGGCCCGTGGCAGGATTCGTTCCGCCAGTGGCAGACCCCATTTCGCGCCGGGCCTGACAACCGTGTAAACTCCGGTGTGCGTGGGGTAGCGTCCGGTGAGCAGCGCTGCCCGCGTTGGCGAGCAGACGGGCTGCACGTAAAATGCATCGAGGATGGCTCCGGATTTCGCCAGCTTGTCGATCTGGGGCGTCTGAATGTCCTTTCCGCCCATGAAGCCGCAGTCCGCCCGTCCGAGGTCGTCGATGAGGAAGAGCACCATGTTCGGTCGTTCGGCGGCGCCAAGCGGATTCAGGGCGGCGGCGAGGAGCAGCAGGAAAAGCAGGCGATGTTTCATTGTGGTTGGGGATGAGCGCAGGGAACAGTTCGGAGTGGTGGATCGAACGGTTTGGTTTTCCGGAGAAGCAGGCCGTCAATGTTTCTCCGGGAGGGGCGTCGGGGCCTGTTTCCATGCACCCAGCGGCAATACGCTGGCCCGGGCGGCGTAGTCGTCCCATTTTTTGGCGAGTTCCACTGCCAGTTCCGGTTTTGCGGAGGCCAGGTCGTGCTGTTCAGTGCGATCCGCATCGATGTCGTAAAGCTCCCACGGCTGGTTCGCCTTGGCGACGAGTTTCCACTTTCCATCGCGCACGGCGCGGTTGCCTTCGTGTTCCCAGAAAAGCGGCTGGGAACGCGGAATCTGGCCACCGGAGAAAGCGGGACGTAGGCTGGTGCCTTCCATGGGCTTGATGGCCTGGCCTTTGCGTTCCTTGGGGTAGGCGGCACCGGAAACATCCACACAGGTTGCCATGAGGTCGATGAGGTGGCCCGGCTGTTTATCGAGCGTTCCCCGCCGGTCGGAGGGGATGCCTGCAGGCCAATGGATGATGAGCGGGGTGCTGATGCCGCCTTCATGCGTCCAGTGCTTGTATTCACGGAACGGGGTGTTGGATACGGCAGCCCAGGCCTCGCCATAGCCGATGTAGGTGTCAGGACCACCGGCCATGACGCCCTTGCCCTGGCGCACAGGATAGCCGTCGCGGGTTTGTGAGGGGATGAGTTTGCGCTGCAGTTCCGTCGGGGGCAGCGGCGGCAGTGATGGGGCGGCCAGCCGTTCCGCTCCCTGTTTCCCGCGCCCCATGCCCTCCGCGCAACCTCCGTTGTCCTGCAGATAGAAAAGCAGGGTGTTGGCCAAAGCGCCGGTTTCCTTGAGGGTTTCGACCAGTTTGGCGATTCCCTGATCCATGCGATCCACCATGGCGGCATACACTTCCATGTTGCGTTCGTCCCAGGCCCGGTGCTTCGCCGCACGGGCTGCCTTGGGTATCGGCAGGGCGGCGGTGCTTTCCCGGTCGATGACGCCCAGCCCCGCCATGCGGCGGTAACGGGCATCGCGGGTGGCCTGGTACCCAACGGCGTATTTCCCGCGGTATTTTTCCACGTCTGCCTCCCGGGCATGCATCGGCCAGTGGGCCGCGGTGTAGGCCAGGTAAAGAAAAAACGGGCGCTGCGGTTCCCTGGTGCGGTGTTCCCTGACGAAACGAACGGCATGATCGCTCAGAGCGTCCGTGTAGTAGTAGCCGTCCTTCGGCTGGTAGTCAGGATCCGCGAAAGGCGAAATCTGCGTGTTGTCCCTGGTTAGGAAGGCGGGATCCCAATAGCTGCCTCCGCCGATGATGGTGCCGTAAAAGCGGTCAAATCCCCGCTGGCATGGCCAGTTGAGCTTCTCCGCATCGGTCGCCGCCTGGAGGTGCTTGGTGACATGCCATTTTCCCGCCATGAAGCACCGGTAGCCCGCGGGCTGCAGCACCTGGGCAATGGTCACGCAGTTAGTGTTCAAGTCGCCCCGGTAGCCATCGCGGCCGCGGTCATCGGTCATGTGGCCGATTCCCGCCTGGTGAGGGTAGAGCCCGGTCAGCAGCGAGGCGCGGGTGGGACAGCAGCGGGCGGTGTTGTAAAACTGGGTGAATCTCAAGCCGTCGGCAGCCAGCGCATCGAGTTGCGGCGTTTGAATCTCGCCCCCGTAGCAGCCGATGTCGGAGTAACCCATGTCATCGGATAGGATGATGATGATGTTTGGCCTCTCCTGGGCTGCACGGGCCATTGGCATCGCCGCGGCAAAGGCGGCGAGTCCGGTCAGAAAGCGGTGCAGCAACGGCAGGCGGCGAGCGGGTTGTGGGCGGCAGGACGGTTCCATGGCTTGGCGGCGGATGGCAGCAGACAGATTCCCAGGTCATCGGCGACTTGACCATCCCAGAAACGCGTTGTTCGCCGCCAGCGGCTCTGCGTTTGGCGGTGTGATTGTGCTTGCCGGAGCCGGGGGCGGAGGTTCTCGTCGCACCATGATTCACCGCATCCTTCCAATGATGGCAGCCTGCACCGCAGTGTCGCATGCCGAGGCGTTTTCCTATCCAAAAGCCCGCAGGGCGGACACGCAGGACATGCTGCACGGCGTGAGCGTGGCCGACCCCTACCGTTGGATGGAGGACATTGACAGCGCGGAAACCAGGGCGTGGGTTGAGGCCGAGGCGAAACTTTCCGGAAATTACCTGGCAAAACTGCCCCGCCGTGCGGAAATCGCGGAACGTCTGAAAAAACTCTGGGACTACGACCGGATCGGGCTGCCGCATACGGAGAACGGACGCATTTTTTTCAGTCGGCGGACCGGATTGCAGAACCAGGGAGTGCTTTATTGGAAGGCCGGACCGGATGCTCCGGAGCAGGTGCTGCTGGACCCGAACCAGTTGTCTCCGGATGGCACTGTCGCCCTGGCCGGGTATGAGGTCAGTCGCGATGGAAGACTGCTCGCCTACGGACTGAGCAGGGCGGGGTCCGACTGGAATGAATGGCGCATCCGCGAAATCGACAGCGGGAAAGATCTGCCGGACCTGCTGCAATGGATCAAGTTTTCCCGCTGTTCGTTCAACCATGCCGGAAACGCCATCTATTACAGCCGATACGATGCTCCGCCCGATGGTCAGTCGTTAAAGCTGAAAAATGAAAACCAGAAGCTCTACCTGCACCGGCTGGGGGAAGCACAGGAGAAGGATGTGCTGCTCTTTCACCGGCCGGACAAGCCAAAATGGATGGTGGGAGCGGGTGAGTCTGATGACGGGCGCTATCTTTTTCTGGGCATTTCAGAAGGCAGTGCGGCGAAAAATGCCGTTTTCTACCGTGATCTTGGAGCCGGTCCGGATGCTCCCTTCATCGAACTGTTCGGGAAGTTCGATGCCGAATACCGGATCATTGGAAACGACGGCTCCACAGCTTATGTGCAGACGACGCACCAAGCGCCGAATCAGAAACTGATGGCGGTGGATCTGACCCGGCCAGCGCCTGAAAATTGGCGCACCATTCTGCCTGAAAGCAAATCGCTGCTGGGAAGCGTGCACTATTTGAGCGGCCAATTCATTGCCACGCGGCTGGTGGATGCGCATGATGAAGTCACAGTGCATGCCCGCGATGGCAGGGAATTGCGCCGGGTGCCGGTGCCCAATCTGGGTTCGGTGGGCGGATTTGGGGGACATCAGGACGCCCGGCAAACGCACTATGTCGTCACCGGCTTTTCCACTCCTGGTGAAATCTACCGGTATGATGTTCCCACTGGAAAAAGCGAGCTGGTGGAACGGACGAACGTGGCATTCGATCCGGAGGCCTATCAAGTGCGGCAGGTGTTTTACCCCAGCCGCGATGGCACGCGGATTCCCCTTTTTCTCGTGCACCGCCGGGGCATCAAACAGGACGGCCTCAATCCGACCATGCTCTACGGTTACGGTGGATTCGACAATGCCCTGACTCCTTCCTTTTCTCCTTCACTCATCGCCTGGATGGACATGGGCGGCATTTATGCCATGGCCAACCTGCGCGGCGGCGGCGAGTACGGCCAGGCCTGGCATGAGGCCGGCAAACGCCTGCACAAGCAGAATGTCTTCGACGATTTCATCAGCGCGGCTGAGTGGCTGATTCGGGACAAGTTCACTTCACCGCAGAAGCTGGCCATTTCCGGAGGCAGCAACGGCGGCCTGCTGGTGGCCGCCTGTCTGAATCAGCGTCCGGAACTTTTCGGGGCGGCGCTTCCTGCGGTGGGCGTCCATGACATGCTGCGCTTTCACAAGTTCACGATTGGCTGGGCCTGGCAGGAGGAATACGGAAGCCCGGACCAGGCGGAGGATTTCCACAACCTGCTGAAATACTCCCCGCTGCACAACGTGAAGCCGGGAGTGAACTATCCACCGACACTCATCTGCACGGCGGATCATGACGACCGGGTCTTCCCCGCACACAGTTTCAAATACGCGGCCACGCTCCAGCAGGCCCAGACCGGGCCGGCGCCAGTGCTGCTGCGGGTGGATCTCAAGGCAGGTCATGGCGCAGGAAAGCCCACGACAAAACTGCTGGAGGAAACGACCGACAAGTTTGCGTTTCTGGCAGAAGCACTGGCGATGAAGCCATGATCCCAGGCTCCGTCATCCTGACCATGGGCCATGAAACCAGCCTGCCTGTCACTTCTTGTCCCAGCCGCGGGACTTGATGGTCGTCTGGAGTTCCGCGGCGGCCGGAAATCCGGCTGGAATGAACTTGAACTTGATCAGGTATCCCAGCGCCCCGGCCACATGCAGCACTTCCCCCTTTTTGCCTTCCAGTTTGTCGGCGGGAGTCTTCTGAATTCCTGACACAAATTCGCCGACCATGGCTTCGGCCTGCTTGAGGATGTCAGGATTCTGGTCGTAGCAGAGCGATTCCAGCAGGCGGAGCATCCGCGCATTTCCAGTGAGTTTTGCGGCGTCGGCCACGATGGATTTGGCGGTGGCCTTTTTCCTGGCAGTGGCCGCCTCCGCGGTCAGGCGTCCATCGGTGCCTCCTTCGATGGCGCGGGGCGGAAGCGGGCGGTACCAGATGTTGCGGTAGCGCACCGGGTTGCCGTGGTCCTGAAGTTTCAGGGGGCCCTTTTCCGGAAACGGATGCGGCTTGGATCTGGCGCGATGCCCGCCTCCGCCTTCCAGCGGTGTGTGGTCCTGCACCAGCACTCCGTTGGCAAATACGGTCAGATAGCCGGTGTCCACCTCTCTGCCGTCCTTGAAGACAGGTCGGCGAAACACAATGTCGTAAACCTGCCATTCGCCGGGCGCCCGCAGCGCATTGGCGGCGGGGGGATTGACGCCATAGACCGAGGCGGCAAAGCCATCGGCGTAGGTGGCATTGTTGAAATTGTCCAGCACCTGGACTTCGGTCTCGCCCATCAGGAAAACGCCGCTGTTGCCGCGCCCCTGACTGCTGCCCTCGGCTTTGGAAGGCGCTGCCCACTCCACATGCAATTGGCAGTCGCCCCACTGCTCCCTGGTGCGGATGTAACCGGAGCCGGGCATGCACTGCATGGCACCATCCTTGACGATCCATTGGGTTGGTTCCGGTGGGTTTTTATCCGCCTCCCACTTGGCCAGTGAAGCGGGGGTGCCGTCAAACAGGATGACCGCATCCGACGGGGGCTTGCCCGGCTGTTCCTGGCTGCTGAACGTGCCGGGTTCCACGCGGGGGGGCTGCGGACGGTTCATGTCGTGAATGGCCCAGGGGTGGGTGTCATCCGGGGGATCGCCGTAAAACGCGCCATCCGCATGAAGAAGCGGGGAAGAAAAAGCCAGAACGCTGCCGGTTGCCAGGGTGATGGAGATTCGCATGCGATGGGGCGTAGCGGATGACGGACGGTTCCGCAAGGTCCGGATGTTCCGCGTTTGGGAGTTTACTCGACGTTGAACTTCGACTTGAGCGCGGTGCGCTGGCTGTCGGGAAAGTGCGGATCGGCAATCAAGGCCAGGGCGGCATCGCGCTGGTCCGTGGCGGAAAGAGCCTCGAACCATGCGTCGGCTTCCGGGTTTTGTTTGGAAAACAGGGCCTTGGCGATCACTTGCAGGGAGTGGCGCCGCCACGGCTCATCCGCAGCGTCTGCAACCCAGGCTTTCCAGGCAAACAGGGGATCGGTCTCCGCAACCGTTTCAATGATGTTTCGATAGGCTTCAACCCGCGGACGTCCGGCGAGGCTCCACTGCGCAAAGTCCCAGGCGTTTTGCGCGTCTTTTTCCGCCCCACGCCGGGCCAGGGCGACGCCGATCGCCGCCTTCACTGCCTCCTTTGCCTCCTGCTGGAAAAATGGAACCAGCGCGTCCGGTTCCCGCTGCATCCAGGCAGCGACCGCCGCCTGGATCTGGCCGGCACCGCGGCCGGTTTCCTGGGCGGCGAGCAGCAGCGCTTTGGGATTTTCCGCCACCCAGGTGGCAAACAGTGCGTCCAGTGCCGCATCCCGCCAGATGGATGGCGGAAGCGCCTGCAGACAGTCGATCCCCTCCCCGGCGGATGCGCTTTTCCATCGCTGGGAGTCCTCGCGGTTGACTTCCAGTTCCCATTCCATCACGGCTGGCGGCAGATCGAGCTTTTGTTCCGTGACGAATGCAAGACCTTGCTTGGTGTCCTTGCGCAGCAGCGCCAGTGCGATGGCGTGTTCAATGTCGAAAGGCGCATCGGGCGACTGCAACCGCGCGGCCGCGGCCTGGGCTGCATTGAGATCAGATGCCGCCCAGACATTCACGAGGATGCCAGCCAGGGCATGTCCCTGCGGCCCCTCGGTCCCATGCGAGGCAAGGTGTTTGAAGAATCCGGGCGGATCCACTTCCGCCCATCGGGCGGCGAGCACTCGGGATGCCAGGGCAGAGTGGCTGCAGGCGCTGGCCACGGGTGAAAAATCCTCCGGCTTCAACCGGTCCAGCAGCTCAAGCAATGGGCCGCATTGGCCAAAAGCGGAATCTCCCGCGAGGGCTTGTTCCGTGGTTTTTGTCCAGAAATCCCTGACCGCTGCCGTGCGGGAGGTGCCGGCATCCGCGGGCGCAAGCAGGCTGGAAGCCGCGGGGAAAAGATACCGCCCCAGCGCAAAGCACAGGCCGGCACAGGCAAGATAGGTTAGGATGCGAAGCGGCACCGGCATCATGGCAATCAGGGGGCAAGACCTGCGCCGGTCGCGTAGCCGGCGAGGCTCTCCAAATAGTCCAGCTTCTCGCGTTCCTCCAGACCGGTGGCGGCTTCGATGCGCAGCTTGGCCGCCTCCGGGTCCCGCTTGGCAGCCGCCCGCAAGGCGGCGTCCATGATTTCCATGCGTTTTTCGCGGGTGCTGATCTGAAGGCCCCAGGACAGCGCCATCAGAGGATTGGCCGCCGCAGCGTTGCTGGCAAATCCGGCGGCGGCAGCATCCTGTTCAGGTCCTTCTGGCAGGGTGGCAACCCATTCGGTGGCTCGCACCGGTTCCGCTTCCGCCCAGCCGCCAGCAGCTCCGGTCAGGGCCGCGGCGCGCTCCGCAGCATCGGTCAGGGTTCCGATCCAGGTTTCCGCAAGTGCTGGATCACACCTGGCCAGGCCCCGGGCGAGGGTCTCGGCTGCCTGCGGGCGTGCGGATCCGATGGCAGCCTGGTAGTTTTCGCGAAGCACCGCGAGGCTCGCCGTTTCTCCGGAGGTTATTGTGGCGGGTGCGGCGGTGCCTTTGCCTGCTTCCGGTTTTGGCAGCAGGAAATTCCATGGCGACTCCACCGCATGTTGTTTGACGAAGGCGGATGTGGTTGGAGAGGATTGCGCCGCGGCGGCGATCATTTCCAATTTCGCTCCTTTGAGCGCGTCGGGGTCGTTGCCCGCGGCGGTGGTAGCCCACAGTGCTGCCGGGTCAGCCCCCGGCTGCTGCAAGGCGGCGTGCATCTCGCGCAATGCGGAAACGAACGCTCCGCCCAATCCCGTTCGCTCCGTGTAGGCCCGTTCCATGTCGGCACGCATCCGGTCCGCCTGCTTGGCCGGATCGGATTTTGGAAACAGGGAGCGTCCCGCGATAAAACCGGTCCCGGACAGGACCAGCATGGCGATGAGGGATGGGGACGTTTGCTTCAATCCGGATGGCGATGCGTTGAAAAGTGGAATCCAAGGGTGGCTGGAGTCATGAGAATTGCAAGTCCGGAGCACTTTTCAGTTGCGAAAAATCCGTGCCGCCACATGGTGTCGCTCCTTCAAATCGCGGGGTAGAGCAGCCCGGTAGCTCGTCAGGCTCATAACCTGGAGGTCGTTGGTTCAAATCCAGCCCCCGTAACCATTTCACACACCCCCTGCGAATCCCTGCTTCGCAGGGGGTGTTTTTTTAATTGCGATACCGGCAGCCTCCCTGGTTTTCGGTGCGGTAGCACTGCCTGAGTTGACAGGCCGGACAGGGCATGCAATGCTGCAAATGTTATGAAGAGTACATGGCTTCTGCTCCTGTCGCTATCCGTCGCCGCCCCGCTGCGTTCGGGAAATGTGTCGATTACTTCCAAAGACGGGCAAGCCACGGTGCGCTGGAATGGCACGGAGGTGTGGAGCGGTTCTGCATCCGGAAAGGTCAGAACGCTTTCCAAAACGACTGATCAAGGTGAGCTGGCCGCCGCTTTCGACGGGGACAAAGTGCTGTGGGAAAACGAGCAGGGAGCTGCCGCAAAATTGCAGGCGAAGGACGGCTCATCCAAGGAGCCCCTGCCAGAACCTCCCGCCAGCATTGATCCGGAAGGAAAAGGAATTTCCACCGTGACGACGAATGGTCAGACGACCGTGCAAATGGACGGCAAGACCGTCTGGCAGGGAAAAACCACCGGAAAGGTTTCAGCCAGAATGGTGACGGAAAATGGAGTCCGTTACGCGGCTGCATTTGATGGCGGCCGGCTGCTCTGGGAAAACGTGAAGGGTGCCGGGGCGAAAGTCCGCCTCGCCAAGACACCCGCCAAATGACTCCGTAAGGAGCGGGCTGGGTCAGGCGGCCTCCCCGAAATGTCGGGCAATGACCTGATCACCCGTGCTGGTGATGACCAGGGTGCCGCCGATCTCACGGAACCACCCCTTGCTGATCCCGACTTGGCAGACGGCCTCCGCCTGCATGCCGCGGGCGCCGCACCAGCGGGCCAGTTCGGATCGGGTGAATTGCCCCGCGGTGCGTTTGTCCCGCAGGAATTGCATGAATGCGGTGAAGTCCGCTTTGCTACCGACAGGAGCAGCGGAGGATTTGGGCGGGCGGGGGCCGGGATCACCTCCGAGTAAGGCCGCCAGGACATCGTCAAACTTTCGCAGCATCCGCAGGCCCAGCAGCAGGCCAAAGATCAGCGGGAGGAAGATGAGCAGGAAAATCAGGATGCGCCCGCCCGTTCGCTTGAACAGGAAAAAGGTGATCAGGAAAACGATGAAAATCCAAACAATCAACAGGAAGCGCCGTCCGGGCGTCATGCGGGGGCGGATGGAATCGAGTTTGGATTTTTTGTCAGGAGGCATCAGTCGTCGTTTCTAGGCTTGCCGCGCAGCCGTTTGGTCTGACTGCGGCGGCGTTTTGATTCGAGGAGGCGGGCCTTTTCCGCGGCGGAGCGGCGGCGGTTTTTTGCCCGCTGCCGGGAAACAGCCGCGGCCTTGGCCAGCTTCTGACGAAGCCGCCGGGATTCGATTTTTTCACAAAGTTCAATGCGTGCCAGACAGCGGTTCTGGGTCAGGGAGCGCTCCTCCTGACAGCGCACTTCAATGCCAGTGGGCAGGTGCCGCAGCACCACGGTAGAGGAGGTCTTGTTGATCTTCTGCCCTCCGGCCCCGGAGCCGCGCACAAAGGATTCCTCAAGGTCGTCCCTGTGGACCCCGAGGCTGGCCAGGCGCTCCAGCACCCGGCGCATTTTTTCGCGACTGATCATTCCGCCACCATAGATGCTCCGCAAGCAATGCGCCCGCCAATTCTTTGCGTCCGCGGTTTTTAGGGAAGATTGGCGGGAACGCAAAAGAGGCAGCCCGATCGGTGAATCTGCGAGAAACCCCCAACTCGCATAAATAGATCCAACCGGACTGCCTCCTTTGCCTTGGGCTGGCGTCCAAAGCGCTGCCAGAATAGAAGCTGCCGCAAGGGTGGCAAGAGAAAAGAACGGATTTTGTCGTGCGCCTTGAATGCGTGGACTCTGGCGGGAGGCATGGTGAATTTTCTGGGCGATGAGCCGCCGCTTCTGCTAGAAATCCCACCCAGTCTTTGCTCCCTGATGCCGCTTTCAGTTCCCGATCCTGACGAAAACGAAGTCCGTCCCCACGTCCGTTGGTTTGGACCGGCAATGCTGCTGGCAGCCGCGGGATTGTTTTTTGCCGTGCGCCGGCTCCTTCCGTTGCATGAGGAAACACTGGCAACCGGCGGGCTGAATGGAGACCGGGTGCGCGACGGGCTGGCGATCCTGAGCGTCACGGCATTTCTCTGGCTGACCGAGGCGCTTCCGGTGAGCGCCACGGCGTTGCTGATTCCGCTGATGGCGGTTTTTTTTACGGGGAGCAGGGTGGAGTCGGCGCTGGCTCCGTTTGCTGATCCCGTGCTGTTCCTGTTTTTCGGAGGCTTCGTCATCGCCGGAACACTGCGGCATCACGGGCTGGACCGCTGGCTGGCTGGAAGGCTCATTGCCGCTGCGCATGGACGCTTTACCGTGGCAGCTCTGCTGATGATCCTGGCCACGGCAGTTATTTCCATGTGGATCAGCAATACCGCGACCGCCGCCATGATGCTGCCACTGGCGCTGGGCATGGCAGCGAAACTGGAGCTTCCCGCTGCGGAACGTCGCCGGGCCGAGGTCTTTTTGCTGCTGGGAATTGCCTTCGCGGCCAGCGTGGGCGGCGTGGGCAGTCTGGTGGGCACGCCGCCCAACGGCGTGGTGGCGCAGGCCTTGCAGCTTGAATTCAATGACTGGTTCCGCTTCGGACTGCCGGCATTTGCCTTGTTCCTGCCGGCGCTTCTGGCAATCCTCCTGGGCTTTTTCCGCCCCTCGTTTTCCTGGCGCATTCCCGCGGAAACATCCGCATGGCGGTGGACGCTTCCGCGGATCCTGACACTGCTGGTCTTTGCGGGAGTCATTCTGGCGTGGCTGTTCAGCGCTCCGCTGGCGGCCCTGCTGGGGAAGCCCAAAAACTTTGACACGGTGGTCGCCCTCTGCGGTGTGGCGGCGGTTTGCCTGCTGCGGCTGCTGCCGTGGAAGGAACTGGAGCGGAGCGTGGAATGGGGCGTGCTGCTGCTCTTTGGCGGCGGACTGTTGTTGGGGAGGCTGCTGGAGGAAACCGGCGCCAGCGTGTTTTTGGCACGCGGATTTACGGTGATGACCGGGGGCTGGCCGCTGGTGCTGCTGCTGCTGGGACTGGCAGCGGCGGTGACGCTGCTCAGTGAATTTGCCAGCAACACCGCAGTGGCCACGCTGATGGTGCCGGTGTTTTCCAAGGTCGCGCTGGAAATGGGATTGCCTCCCGAAAAGCTGGTGGTTCCCGTGGGGCTGGCGGCCTCCTGTGGATTCATGATGCCGGTGGCGACTCCGCCCAATGCCTTGGTGTTCGGCACCGGAAAAGTCCCGCAGCGCGACATGATCCGCTGCGGGCTCCTGTTGGATGCCGCCTGCGTGCTCTGCATCGGCCTGCTGGGCTGGCTGGTGTTTTGAGTCTCCGTTTCGCGGCTTCGCGCTTGAATCCCGTGAGGATGCGGCAAGCATGGTGCATGCGTTCTTCATGCCTTGTTCTGAGCCTTCTGCTGCCACTGCTGTTTTGTCAGTGCCGGAAATCGCAATCCGGCCCGGCGCCGCTGGTGGTGGGCATGGAACTGAGCACCCCGCCATTCGAAATGCAGGACCGGGAGGGAAATCCGGATGGAACCAGCGTGCGTCTGGCGGAGGATTTGGCCAGGACCCTGGAGCGTCCGCTGCAAATCGAAGTCATGCCGTTCAAGGGGCTGGAGACGGCGCTCAAGACGGGAAAAATCGACCTGATTCTATCCTCAATGACCGATACTCCGAAACGCCGCGAATCGATCGATTTCTCCGACGCCTACTGCCGCATCGGTCTGGCCCTGCTGGTGCCCGCAGCATCGACGGCGCAGGGGCTGGATGATCTGAAAAAACCCGGTACGAAAGTGGTGGCAAGGATGAACACCACAGCGGTCGATTTTGTCAGGCAGCAGCTGCCGGATGCCAGCCTGCAGTTGCTCGACAACGAAACCGCCTGCATGTTGGAAATCGTGCAGAAGAAGGCGGATGCGTTCGTTTACGACCAGTTGTCGGTGCTGCGCTTCCACCTGGCGCAACCGGAAGCCACCCGGGCGCTGTTGCAGCCGCTGCAGAGCGAGGCTTGGGCGATCGCCCTGCGCAAGGGCGAGGACGGGCTGCGCACGAAAGTGAATGCCTTTCTGGCAGAGTACCGGAAGCAGGGCGGGTTCGACCGGCTGGCGGAACGCTACTTGAAGAATGAGCGCGACGCACTGAAGGAGCGCGGGGTGCCGTTTGTGTTCGAATGAAAATCCGGCCCGTTGCGTTACTGGAGCGCAGCGGCAACGAGTTGTTCCAGCTTGACCATGTCAGCGGCAAACTTGCGGATGCCTTCGGCGGTTTTCTCCGTGGCCATTGCGTCCTCGTTGAGCAGATAGCGGAAGGATTTTTCGTCGCACGGGACGCGGGAAATCTTTGCAGATTTGGCCGCGGCGGGATCCAGCTTCCGGACGACCGGTGCCGTGGAGTCCTGCAGGGATTTCAGCAGGTCCGGGCTGATGGTCAGCAGATCGCATCCGGCCAGTTCCACGATCTGCCCGACATTGCGGAAACTGGCACCCATGACTTCCGTGGCGTAGCCGAAGTGCTTGTAGTAGGCATACACCTGCTGCACCGAGTGCACGCCGGGGTCGTCGGCACCCGCATAGTCCGTGCCGGACTGCTTTTTGTGCCAGTCGTAAATGCGGCCGACAAACGGCGAGATGAGCTGCACCCTGGCCTCGGCGCAGGCGACGGCCTGAATGAGGCTAAACAGCAGGGTCAGGTTGCATTTGATGCCCTCTTTCTGGAGAATCTCCGCGGCCCGGATGCCTTCCCAGGTGGATGCGATCTTGATGAGAATCCGGTCGCGGGAAATCCCGTGCTTTTCATACAGGGAAATCAGTTCCCGCGCTTTTGTCAGGGTGCCTTCCGTGTCGAAGGAAAGCCGGGCATCCACTTCGGTGCTGACACGTCCGGGCACGATGTCCAGAATTTCCGTGCCAAACAAAATCAGAATGCGGTCGATGACGCTTCCCACCAGGGCGCTGCCGGATTTTCCTGAGCCTTTGAGTTCGGCCACCGCCTGGTCGATGAGATGCCGGTAGGCGGGTTTTTGTGCAGCGGCCAGGATGAGCGAGGGATTGGTCGTGGCATCCTGCGGCTGGTAGGCACGCATCGATTCAAAATCCCCGGTGTCGGCCACGACGGTGGTAAATTGTTTGAGCTGGGCGAGGGAACTGGAAGTGGTGCTCATGGTGCGTCTGGGGTGGGGGACAAGGTGGTGGGCGGAACAGGAAAGTAATCCGATCCTTCCCGGCGCAAGGGGAATTTCCGGTGCCGGTCCTGCAAGCCGGTGATGGTTCGCCTGGCTATTCCAAACTCAGGTGGCCGAGGGCCAGCAGCCCGTAGTAGGTGTATTCGGCATCCAGGAAGTCTTCCGCCCAGTTGCCGTGAAATCCTCCGGTCGCGTCCCAGAGCGAATCCACGAAATCGAGACATTTCTCCTTGAGGGAGGCACGGGAAACCAACTGGGCATCGAGCGCATGCAGCGCCACCGCGGTGGAAAGGAGGTCCGGCATGGGCGCGCCGGGAAAGGCCTTGAATCCGCCGTCAGGGTGGGCCTGGGCCAGCAGCCAGAGAGGCAGGGACTCCGGGACAGGCCGACCGAGATGGCGCAACAGTGCCGCACCAGCAGCGGTGGCGGGAGTGGTGCCCAGGGGCAGTCCGGGTTCGTTGGCAAAGGCCCCATCGGGGGTTTGCAGGGAATGCAGAGCGGTGGCGATTTTTTCTGGATCGGGTGGCACCAATCCGGCATCGGCATAGGCGCTCCAGCCCAGCAGGCAGGCATAGGCGGTGCAGCGGGGGGCGGCGGCCCGTTGGTTGTAGCCGCCATCCTGGGTGCGGAAGGTTTCGATGCGGCGCAGCACTTCGCGGCTGGATGCCGTTTGCGCGTCGCCGCAGGCGGCCCGACAGCGGAGCAGGCAGCAGAGATGCACGAAGTCCAGTCCTTCACCATCGCCGTGACGATTCAGGAATCCGCACAGCGAATCCCGCGGCATTTCGTGGCGCAGGGCCTGGATGCCTTCGATGCCGAAGACTGTGTAGTAAAGATCGCTGCGTCCGGCGCGGTCGCGAAATCCGCCGTCCGGATTCTGCTGGGCCAGCAGAAAGTCCCGCACCAGTTCGGTCGCATCCCCCAGCACGCTCGGAGCCAGACGGGCAACCTGCAGCATTTCCAGCCGGAAACTCAATGCGTCAGGGTTGCTTTTCCGCTTTGCCTGCTTCCTTTTCCGTTTCTGCCGGCTTGCCGTCCTTGTTTTTTTCGTCCTCCTTCTGCTGGGTGCGGATGTCATTGATCTGCTCGATGATTTCCCGGGCCTGCTGGGCGGTTTCGCTCTTGTCGTCGAGCTTGATCACTTCGCCCAACAGCTTTTCCGCGGCATCCAGCTTGGTTTCGTCGAACAGGGGCATCTTCATCATCATGACCCGCTGCTTCTGTTCTCCTGCGAGCTTGTGTTCGTCGATGAAGGCGTCAATCGCCTTGGCATAATCGTCGAATTTCCCTTCGCCGTGCAGGGCCTGCAGCTTTTCCTCCAGCTTCCTGAGGGCTCGTTGGGATTCGTGCTTTTTCTTCAACCCGAGTGCGTCATCGTTGTCCAGCGCGATGATTTCATCCACGGTGGTGGCATAATGGGTTCCCACGATGTCCTCGCCCAGGGCATCCAGTCCGGCGGCCAGGTGCTTGGCCTTCTCCAGCCCATCGGCTTTTGCCGCCAGGGCAAATGCGGCATCGCGCTTTTCCCGGACGGCGCGCAGTTCCGCAAGATGTTTCAGGTATTCCGTGGGGCCGCCCTCCTGATAGCCGGTTTTGGCATACGGTTTGCCCGCGGCATCAGCCAGCACAATGGTTGGATAGCCTTCGATCTGAAAGGAATCGCGCAGCTTTTCATTCTGTTCCTGCAGGGTTTTCGGCAGTTCCTTTTCCTGCGGA
>JAGNEJ010000140.1 GCA_018003315.1 Verrucomicrobiales bacterium | reverse complement strand
CCGTACAGCAGCCTGCCGCCGGTCAACCAGAACGAAAAAGCGAACGACTACGACGCCAAGGCCCCGTGGGCGGAGCGCCAAAAGTGGATCCGTGACAACCCCAAGCTCGCCAAGGAACTCGGCCGCCAGACCCGTCCCGGCAGCAACTAACCGGTTTTTTCATCCTTCCGATTTCATTTTTCATCCTTTCATCCCATGGCCATCAACAAACCATCCCTCCTGCAGCGCGACGTCATTCTGGAGAGCGCCATTACCGCGTTCTCCGCCGCTCTGGCTCCGCTGCGAGCGCTCAGCACGCTCTTCACCCCCAGCCTCATCAATGCCAAAACCATTGATGTGCCCTACTGGCCGCTCCAGGCGGAGGCATCGAAGACTTTCGTTCCCGGCGCTGGCTACACCCAGACGCAGTCGCTGAACCAGTATGTCGTCACTTTCGACACGAAGGACGTCGCGGCATCCGGTGACTTCAAGCGGCTCTACCAGGAGATCAGCTACACCTCGGCGGAGTGGGAATACCTCAACTGGGACGCCGAAAAATACGGCGCTCTCAAGGGCTACCAGCTCGCTTCCGACGTCATCGCCGAGATCCTGGCGCTCGTGGTTTCCGCATCCTTTCCGTCCTACTGGGAAGGAGCCGCCGCGGCCTTCAACTTCAACATCCTCATGACGGAGCTGGTGAAGAAGGCGGCCGAAAACAACTGGCCGGAAATGCCGCGGTCCCTCATCCTGAACCCGACTTACTACACGAATCTGTTGGCAGATCCATCGGTGGCCAACGTGGCGGCGACGGGCCAGAGCCAGGTGTTCAACACCGGCGCCCTGTCCAACATTGCCGGGTTCGATCTCTACAAGCCGATCAACGGCATCCCGAACAACACCGCAGGCAACGGCGGCGGCACCAAGAAGCTCTCCGGCATCGCGGTGCACCCCAGCGCCATCGCCTGCGTCGTGGCCCCTCTCACCCCGGCGCCTGCGGTGCTGGCAGCGCTCAGCGAGTTCCAGATCGTCACTTCTGCGGATGTGCCGGACCTCGCCTTCGCCTACCGCTCCTGGGCCAACCCGGCCACGGACGTGGCAAATGAAGTCATCGAGTGCCGCTTCGCGAAGAAGGCGATTATTCCGAAGGACAAGGCCGGCAACGCCGTCGGAACCAATCCGGGCCTCATCCGCATCGTTGCCCCGTCCTAACCGACCAAGCATCCTATACACACCACACGATTCCCGCAAGGGATAGACTGAGACGGTCAGTCGATAAGCAAATTGTGCAAGGCAGGGGCCGCTCCCCCTGCCAATCGCCGGCCCATTTTCTGCTATTTTTTCATGTCCGCTCTGACCCTCGCTTTTCCCTGCGATCATTCCGCTGCCGGCGTTTTGCTCTTTGGTCCTGATGTGCCGATCCACGAGCAGATCGAAAAAGTGCAGCGTTGGGCGGCCACGGAAACCACGCCCCTGGCTGGAACCGCCCGACTGGAAATCTGGACCTCCCAGGGAGTCCGCACCCGGGTCTCCATTCCGGTGTCTGCTCCGCTCGCCGAAGATGCTCCGCCGCCGCCAGTCAATGATTCCGAAATGGGTGCGGCGTTGCGAAAGCTCGCAGAAGAGGCCGCGAGGGTTCCGCAACTGGAAACTGAATTGGCGAATCTGAGCTTTCAGTTGCAGGAAACCGCTGCTGCCAAGGGAGCGTTGTCTGCAGCCGTCGAAAACCTCACACGGCAACTGAACGCCGTTCAGGGCTCCGGAACTGAGCCGGAATCCGAAGCCCCCAAAAAGAAAAAGTAACTTTTCGCCAGTGCTCCAACCCGACAGCAGCCCCGTCCCGTGCCTCACGCCGGGGCGGGGTTTTGCGTTAGCCAACCTTCATCCTTCACCCTGTGCGCCTCATCTTCGACATTGAAACCGGCTCCCGCCCCTGGGAGGAAATCGAGGCATTCTTTCCGCCGTGGGAGGCGGGCAGGATTGGCGAGTGTGAAGCCTATCCGGAAAGTGGTGAAGCCTTGCGGGCAGACTGTGAGGGTCGGGCCGCATTGTCCGCGTTGACAGGCCGGGTGTGCGCCATCGGCATCCTGCGCGATCCTTTCGGCCCCCAGGAGCGCATCACCATCCTGGGGAATGAGGGGAACGATGATGCCGGCGAGCGGCGCATCCTGGCAGCGTTTTGGCAAGGTGCAGAAAAAGACTTTACTGCGGCGGCGTGGGACAAATGGAACGTCTCTGCTGCGGAGCCGCGGTGGATTGGATTCAACTCCAACAGCTTCGACATTCCCTTCATGACGCGGCGCTCATGGGCGCTGGGGCTGGCGGTGCCGGCGTGGCTGCTGGACAAGGAGCGCTACCTGCACCGCATGTTCTGCGACCTGCGGGACCGCTGGAATTTCGGCGCCCATTCCCGGCCGGATTTTCATCCGCGCACGCCGCGGCAGAATCTTGATAACATTTCCCGGTTGCTGGGAGGGCCGGTGAAGAACGGGCACGGTGAGGACTTCGCCCGCCTCTACTATGGCAGTGCGGCAGCTCGGGCCGCGGCCGTGGCGTATCTGGAAAACGACCTTCGCATGACGGCGGATGTTTGGAAAGCCATGGGATCATGAACTTCGCCGCCATCCTTGCTGCCGATCACGCAGATCAGGCTGCGTTCTTTTCCACCGACGCCAGCGGGCAGCAGTTGCGGGCATGGTTTCCAGCCGCGCCGGGAATCAAGCCGGCCTCGTTTCCGAATGCGATTGCCGCCCACCTCGGCACCACGACGCAGCAGGACCGGGACCTGGCCGGCCTGGTGGACCGGAAGGTCCGGCAGCTTACCGTGTCCGTTGCCACCGCGGATCTGCCGGCCGCCTTCCGCAACGCTGTCAGCGACACCATCCCGAAGATGCAGGTCATCCGCGTTGGGTATGTCGCCATCGATGCGGTGAGCTACCGAGTCATTGCCAGCCGCACCGCGGCGGGCATCACCGAGATGGACCTCGAACTCCTAACCTGATTCCTCCGCGTGAACATTTCCGTCACTCTCAAGCCTGAAAACGCCCGGCTGCTCAGTCTGGCGCTGTCGGAAACGGTCATGCTCAAAGGTGCGGACGCGGCCAAAACCGTCAACAAGGCGGCCGCCTACCTGGCCAGCTTCGGCATTGCCAAGATCCCTGCAGCAGATCCCAGGCGCATTGAGGCGGTGCTGCGCACCAAGGTGCGGGGTGATAAAATTTCCCGCCTCTCCATCCGTAATCGCAAGGGACGCATTGCTAGGATCAACCGCGAGTCCGCTGTCCAGAACGAATGGCGGAACACGCTGGCGGCAGTCATCGTGGCAGCCATCAACTACGGGAAACACCGTGGTGGGTATTCCAAGCGCTACCTGCGCATGATCCGTCAGAGCGGACTGCAGCCGGACCTGGGGAAACGCAAGCCTGCCACCACGGCGCAGTTTTACCGGCTGGCGGCCACCTTTGTGAAGCGCCGCATGGGCAGTGCCGGCTATCACAAGTCCGGCCTCCTGCCGGCACTCAAAGCGTTCAAGGCCGCCAGCAATCCGGCTGGCGTTCCCAGGTTCAAGTTCCCGCCCGGCACTGCGGAAAAGGCCACCAATGCAGATCCGCACCTCGTCCGCGCATCCATGGAGGACTTCGCCCGCGCCATCGACCAGATCGCTCCCGAGGCTTTGCAAAAGGCGATCCCTGAAGTCGCCGCCCTTTTCAACAAGTGGATCAAGGAAGATTTGGCCGCTGCCGCCTACGCCCACGGCATCCGCTATTCCTAACTATTTCATTGATTCAGATTTTTTCTCATGCTGATCCAGTCCCATGCCCCCACGGATGCTCTACGGGAAACCCTCGTGGCCCTTCTAACCAACGGGGTGCCCTCGCTGGATCTGGATCCGCCATTTCCCGGCATCGCGATCCACCAGGACGATGTGCCGGAGGAAGCCGTGGCGCCGTTCATTTTGATCGACTGCACGGATGCGCCTGTGACGCATGGGAAGACTAGCCTGTGGCGCCATACCATCCGCATCAGCCTGACGCAGCCGGTGGAGGAACCCACCGATCCCGCGGTGGATCCTGCCTATAAATTCGCATCTGCGGCCGCCTACGAAGCCAATCTGCATGCACTGCTGACAGGACGGCTGCCGAAGGCCGGCGAAACCTACGATGAGGCGGACCGCTCCACCTACTTGCTCCTGTCTGATCTCCTGGCACTCACCGCAACGGAGTTGGGCAACGGTCTGCAGGTGGTGGATACCTGGGCGCTGCACCGACCGGACTGCGCCATTGCCGGGCTGCCGGTGCGGCAAAAGCTGGCCACGTCCACGGACCAGGAACTGGAATATGAATTCGTGCTAGTGGCTGCCTTGGAGGAGGCCGTTTCTCCGTAGTAGCCCCACCTGTAGCCCCAAATTTCCGGAAATCTTCCATCGCCCCTCACTTTTTAGCTTTTCAGTTTTTCCTGCCCTGCATGCCCGCGACCTGCCCAGCCATCCTGCTCCATTCCAACGAGGCCATCTACACCTTTGGTCTGGCTGCGGAGTGGGACCACCTCTGGCTCCATGAAATCACGGACAGTGCGACGCGGGAGCGGCAAACCATCACCGATGAGAACCTCGGGATCTCGGTGTATGAAGGGTACAAGCTGCTTTCCGCTTCCTACGTGGTGGACTGCCACACCCGGGCCGCCCGCGGCATTGCGAACTATCATCCCGGCTGGCAGATCACGCCGGATGTGCTCGGCACCCTCTTCGAGGACCTGCCCTTCCACCTGTCGAAAAACATCGGCACCTTCGTCTTCTCCCAGCCGCGGCGGCAGCGGCCAGCGGGCGATTTCCACCACGTCAACTTTCAGATCGACCACCTGTTCCCTGAAGGGGATGTCCTAACCGCTTCCCGGCCGAGTGATCCCGACCACGACGGCTCGCCCATTGTGCTCAACCCGGACC
>JAGNEJ010000006.1 GCA_018003315.1 Verrucomicrobiales bacterium | reverse complement strand
CCTCCGATCCGGCCCGCCGATTGTTTCAGGAGCCTCCCTCCAAAAGCAAATTCCTGCAGCTATATGCTAGCGGGTTGATCTGTTTGGATAGCGGATTGAATTCTTTTTGTCCTATCGAACACGAAGAAACGAAAAGCATGAAAACAAAATCCATTCTCATTGCATTTTTGAGTTTTGTACTCAGCAAACCATTGGTTGTCCATGCCCAGGCTTCTTATGCGGACACAGTCAAGAACACCTCTGGTTTACTCGGATACTGGCGCTTTTCCGCCAGTTCGCAGGCCAACAGCGAAGTCGGTGGATACACTGGAATTTTTCATGGCGGAGCGTCGGTTGGACCTGCGAACTCAGGTCCGGCTTTTGAAAGTGATCCCACCAATACCGCCGCTGTCTTCAATGGCACGAATGGGTATGTGACAACCAATCTACTTGGACAAATTGCAACTGGCGGCAGTATCATCGGGTGGTTCAATCTTACACCACAGGCACCAATCCCACCATTTTTTTATATCGCCGGAGAATCGCAGATTGGAAATGACTTCGACATTCAAATAGATCCCGCAAGCAAGCAGTTGCGATTTTATACCGACAGCGCCGGTTATGTCGCATCTCCCGCTGCAATCCAATTAAACACCTGGCATTTTTTTGCTTGTACTTTCACCGCGAATACCAGCAGAAGTATTTATATTGATGGGTCGCTTGTCGCCTCCAATGTTCCATCTGGGCACGGATTAAACAGTTCTCCCTTCACGATAGGTGATAGCGGAGTTTTTAGTGGACGCTATTTTAATGGAAAACTCGACGAGATCGCTGTTTTCAATCGTGAGCTGACATCCACAGAAATCAGTAATATTTACGCCTCCGCTAATTTGATTTACGCCGCTTGGATCGCCGGCTTTTCCACTGGCGGACTCTCCCGTTTCGACCAAGACGCCAACGGCGACGGCATCACCAACGGATTGGCTTTTCTCCTCGGTGGCGATCCAATCGTGGCCGGCAGCACGACATTGCCCGTACTTACAAAAACGCAGAACGGTTTCACTTATAGGTTCACCCGTGCTGCTCGTGCCCGCGGCAATACCACCATCACCGCCAAACTCAGCAATGATCTCGCCGCCTGGCCAGCCGAACGCGACATCGCCATTCCTGGGCCTGGCGTGACCATCTCCGATCAAGGCGATCACGATGCGATTTCAGTCACGATTCCGAACACCGATCCGCGCACGTTTGTTCGGCTGGGAGTGACGGCACCGTGATTGAGACCCCGTTTGAAAATGGGGTAAAAATGCTCCCGCTTGATGCTGCCGAGTTTTTGTGAAGTATCCGTTTTTCTTCGCCGCCTGTCCTGCCCGCCCGTTGTTTCAAGAGTCTCCCACTAAAAGCAAATTCCCGGCAGCGAGGTCGCCCGGCTCCGGGTGATGGGTCTGCCAACCAGTTTCTCGTTTTGCGTATGAAAACTCTTTTGCTGTTTTTCGCTCTCGGACTGTTCATTGATACGGCAGCCGCCACTGTCAAGACGCTGGAGTTTCACGGTACGCTTCTTCAGCACGAGAGTCCGGATTCCCGCTTTGCCGAGGGGGCCGATTTCATACTGAGTTTGGAACTGGACGACTCCGTGCCTGGGCAGCCGTTCGGCACGCCTGGCGATGCGTATTCAGGAACGAGATACCCCAATGCCATCAGGCAAGTCACCCTCACTCTTCCCGAGCAGGGAATTAGTATCCGGCGAAGCCAGGCGGCCGACCATGAGATTCTCTTCTATGGCAGGCAAGCCCTCAGCCAAGCCGCCATCACGGTGGACCTGCGTTTTACCGATCCGCACACCAGTCTTTTCGATGGATTCCGAATCTCCTGGTATCCAAAGAGGAACAGCCCGCCGCTTGTCCATTCGCTCACCCAAGATCTCACGGCTCTCGAACCGTTTCTGCTGGTCGATGTCGCCTACTACACCGTAGCCCCGGAGTTGCCGAGTCTCGCCCTGATCCGCTGTTTTGGTTGGGCGCGTGAGGCGGGAATCGTCGGCCACGATGGCACCCCGGCCATAGCCTCCGCCGAACGCTTCGACCATTTGCTGGTGTTTGGCGACAGCTTGTCGGATGCCAAACGTCACGGGACGAATCCGGCGGACAACTTCGATGGCGCCAGCACCAACGGCCCGCTGTGGCCGGAGTATTTTTGTTGGCTCACCGGCATCCGCTACGAGGAACGATGGGATTTCTCGCGTTTTGGGGGCTTCGTCGGTCCCGGCCATGGTTTATTGGGGGACATCGATCTGTCCCACAGTCTCGGAGTCTATTGGTCGCAGAGCACGATCTTTGCCGGCCTATTCTTTTTGGGATTGTTGCCCGATCCGAGCCCCATTATCGATTCTCTGCGTCTCACGGGTCAAGATGAGGTTCTTCGCGGGATGGCCTTGGTGGACGACATCGGCCTCCGCAACGTGCTGCTCCTCGCCCCGGCAGATATCACCATTGCGCCCCTGGTGCGGACCGTTTTGGCTGCCGCTCCCGAACAACTAGCCCTGCTTTCCCAGTTGATGCGCTCGTCCTACGGGGACTATCAACACTACCTCGAACATTGGGTGGGCGGGCTGTTCCCGGCACTGAAGATCACTGCGATCGATGTGAATTCTCACATTGATGAGTTCATGACCCATCCACAGGATTACGGGATCACCAACGTCACCGGTTTCCACACCGATATGCCAGGACCGGAGCGGTTGCCGCTGTCCGATTTCTTTGGCAATCCGGGGTCGAGTTATTTCTTTTGGACGAACAAGGATCCCACCACCAAGGTGCACGCCTATTTGGCGCAAATCCTCCATGACGCGGTGTATTCGGCGACACCGGTGGCGGAAAAACCGTTTTCACTGCGGTGCATACACCGGAAAGACGGCAGCGCCTGGTTGTTTGGAATCCATCCCCCCCAGGGAAAGGCGTTGCATTTAGAGGCGAGTGAAAGTCTGAATTTTCCCGGGACGGTGTTGAAATCTTTTTCGACCACAGACCCCCTGTTGTTCTTTGTGGCACCGGCTACGGAACCACGGAAGTTCTATCGGTTGCGGGAATGAGTGGCACCGCCGCATCTGAGTTGCCAGTAATTTCCACCCGCCACATCCGCACCAATCCTTCCCGCGCCTTCCTGCCATTGTCATTGCTTCCACCACCCAGCGCTGGAGTTCGGTGGCGGGCGGATGGGTGACCTGCCTGTCCCGCTGTGGCTCCAATGTTCCGAGGCAAAAGTCAGACAGCCTCCAGAGCCGCCGCGGCCTTGTCCAGGCTGAGGGTGTCGGAGATGCTGAAGACGGTGACGCCCTTTTGGATGCGGTTGAGCATTCCGGCGAGTTGACCGCCGGGACCTAGTTCCAGGAAGAGATCATGCCCCTGAGCAAGCAGCGCCTGCATGCTCTGAGCCCAGCGCACGGAGCCGGTGACCTGGTGTTCCAGCGTGCGGCGAATGTCGGCGGCGTCACTGACTGCACGGGCTTCCAGATTGCAGATCACGGGGAACGTTGGCGTCGCCAGGGGTGTTTGTGCCAGTTCTGCCGCCAGCTTTTCCTGAGCCGACTGCATCAGGCGGGAATGGTAAGCCCCCGCGACGGGCAGTTCCTTGCCGCGCAGCCCGCGTTCCTTTGCCACCGCGGCGGTGCGTTGGATGTTTTCTTTGGTGCCGCTCAGCACGATTTGCCCCGGTGTGTTGAAATTCGCCATGTCCACGTCGCAGTCCGCCGCCAGCTGACGGATCGCGTCCTCCTCGCCGCCTAGCATTGCCATCATGCTTCCCTGAGTCGCCTGGCAGGCCTCCTCCATAAACGCACCGCGCCGGGCCACCAGCCGGAGTCCGGTTTCGAAATCGAAGGTTCCCGCAGCAGCATGGGCGGTGAATTCCCCGAGCGACAATCCGGCAGCGGCGGCAACTTCGAGCGAGGGCAGGCGGCGGCGCAGCAAATCCAGGATCGCCAGCCCATGCGCATAGAGGGCCGGCTGGCACCGCGAGGTGCGTGTCAGTTCCTCCATCGGACCGTCGAACATGACCTCCGCGAGTGAAAAACCCAACACGGCATCCGCACGCGCGAACAACTCCCGCGTGGCGACATCATGCTCGGCAAGGTCCCGGCCCATGCCCACGGCCTGGGCGCCCTGTCCGGCGAAAAGAAGAACGGCTTTTTTGCTCATGACGGACGGAGTGTGGCGGGAATTGTTCGGTCGGCAAGGAGGAAAGGAAAAAGGCTTGCCAGCAGGAGGGGTGGCGCACTAGCCTCCGGCGAAATGACCCGCTCATCCAATGAATAACCGCATTTTGATTTTGATTGGTGGCATCCTCGCCGGAGGCGCTGCCGTTTTTCTGTTTTCCAAACCATCCGGGGAACCAGCTCCGGCGGCAGCGGGCAAGCCTGCCGTGGCCGTGCCACAGGCCGGACCAGCTGCTCCGGAGAAAAAGCAGTCAGCTCCGGCACCGTCCGCTGCGGAAACGAAAACGGTGCCGGCCACGGGCGCCTGGGCAAAGCTAGCAGAAAAATTCGGCATGGAAAAGACGCAGAAGGCGAAAAAAATTTCCTCTGATGTGGCGGATTTAATCGATCAGGGAATGGAACTGGCGAACATCGGGGCAAAGGGTTCTGGTGCGTCCTCCGTGGCGGAAGCCGCCAGCAGGGAGGCGATGCGGAATCTGGCAACGCAACTGGGCCTCAATGAAGAACAGCAGCAAAAGGCGGGCGAGTTGATCCAGGGTGCCGTCAATGAGCGGATGGGTGCGATCACGGAATTGGCATCGGCCATGCGCAGCGACCCAGGGCAGATGATGGAAATGTTCCTGGCCGGCGACGCCCTATCCAGACAGGAAATCACGCAGGCGGAATATGACCAGATGACGCAGCCCACGCGGACGATGCTGGAAAACATCGGCGGATTCATGATGGGTCGTCCGGGTGCGGGAGGCAGCCAGATTCTAGGGGACGAGGCGCTGACCGGTCAGCTCAATGCCCTGCTGACGCCTGAACAGCAAACCAAGCTCGGGGAACTCACCACCCAGTGGACGGAACAGGCACAGGGGCGCAGCAACCGCCGCGGCGGAGCGAATCTGCCCTTTCAGAACGGTCAGATTCCAGTCATGGATCTCGACAAACTTGATCAGACGGTCGGTTCCGTAAAGAAAATGGCCGGTGCGGCGCGGACCATGATGGAGGCGATGCAGGGCCTGCGGGAGGCGAATCCCGGCCTGCCCGGCACGCCCGGAGCCGGGCAATAAGGCCGTTAGGCTGTTGACGATCGCGCCACTGCCTCGGCGATTTCCTCCGCCGGGTAGGTCCAGATTTCGCTGAGGGTGGGGTGGTAGTGCGGAATGGCGGCGAAGTCTCCGGCGGTGGCACGGAAACGCATGGCCACGGTGACTTCATGGATCAATTCCGTGGCATGGGGGCCGACGACGGATGCGCCGAGAATTTCCCCGGTGTCCGGAGCCGCCAGCAGTTTGACGAACCCTTCGGTTTCGCCGGCCACCATGGATTTTCCGTGGTCATTGAAAGGATATTTGGCGGACAGCACCGCACGACCCGCCGTGGCGGCTTCCTTTTCGGAAAGACCGACACTGGCGACTTCCGGGTGGGTGAAAACGCCAAAGAGTTTGAGACGGTAGTCAACGGTCTCATGCGGCAAGCCGCCCTGGACAAGCGCTGCGGCATTGCGGGCGGCGATTTCCGCCTGCTGGATGGCGACATGCACGACTTCCAGCGGCCCGCAGACATCGCCTGCGGCGAAAATGTGCCCCGCACTGGTCTGCTGGGTTGGAGTGACGGCGATCCTGCGCCCATCCAACCGAACTCCCGCGGCATCCAGCCCCAGGGACCGCGTGGCCGGAATCCGGCCTAACGCCAGCAGAATTTCCGCGCCTTCCGCAACGCACGATTTTCCCTGACAGGAAATATGAACCTGTTTCAATCCTCCAGCCTGCTGGATTTTTGTCAGGGATGCGCCGGTGAACACTTCCAGTCCGCGCGTTCGCAGGTTGGATTCCACGACATCGGCGACGTCCGAGTCCATGAACGAAAGCAGGTGGGCGCTGCGCTGAATGACGGTGACGCGACGTCCGATGGCACCGAGATAATGGGCCAGTTCCAGGGCAATGGCACCGCCGCCCAGCACGATGAACGACTCCGGAATCTCCGCGGCGTCGAGCAGGGTGTCGCTGGTCCAGAAGCCTGTTTCTGTCAGGCCGGGCACCGCAGGGATGGAAATTTCCGATCCGGCAGCGATCAAAAACGTCTTCGCATGCAGCGCTGCCGTGCCGCCATCGCGCAGGGTGATTTCGATCCGGTTCGAATCGAGAAACCGTGCCGTGCCGCGCCGCAGGGCAAAGCGGCCACTCTGGAGTTGTTCCTGACGGAAGCCAGCAAACTCTGCAATGAGCCGCCGCTTGCGATCCCGGATGAATGCGGTGTTTACCGCATCCAGATTTGCGGCGAGTCCAAATTCCGCAGCGCGGCGCACGGTCAGTGCCCGGTTGGCAGATTCAATGAGCGTCTTGCTGGGCATGCAGCCGCGCAGAATGCACAGGCCGCCGAGTTCCTCCGCGCCGTCGATGACCACCGTCTGCAGTCCCGCCGCCGCTGCCGTCCGCGCCGCGGCGTAGCCGGCACTGCCGCCGCCGATGACGGCGAAATCGAATGCGTTTTCCACCGGTTCAGACGTCGAGGTTGCGGACGTTGAGCGCATTGTCCTCGATGAACTGGCGGCGCGGTTCGACCACATCACCCATGAGGATGGTGAACATGCGGTCGGCCTCGACCAGGTTTTCCTCGTTGAACTTCACCTTCATGAGCTTGCGGCGCTGCGGGTGCATGGTGGTTTCAAACAACTGCTTGGCATTCATTTCTCCAAGGCCCTTGAACCGGTAGATTTCCATGCCGCGCCGCCCGATTTCCAGCACCTGCCGGAAAATTTCGGGAACACTGAACAGCGGGTGGACCTTCTCGCCTTCGATCAGTTCGAAAAGCGGATGGTCCTGGGCGCTGAAGTGGTCGAGGTCGAATCCCTTTTCACCCAGTTGATGCAGGAGCCGGGTGATGGACCTGGCTTCGTGCACTTCGTAAAGTCGGGCGCGGCGGCTCGGCTTGCCTGGTTCAGACTTCGGCGCATCCCCCTCCGCTTCCGCCCTGCGGCCATAGAGGGCGAGGTCAGGGTTTTCCGCGCTGAAGTCGCGCAACGCGGCATCGGTGGTGAAATACAGCATCCGCTCTTCGTTGCCCTCGCGAACTTTCACCATGTGGGCGGGAAGTTCATTCGTGCCCGCAGTGCGGGCGTTGAGGTAGGCTTCGAAATCGCCGCCGTTGCGCTGGATGATGTCGCTGAAGCGTTCGAGTTTTGACAGCAGTTCCAGAATTTCCCGCAGCTGGGTGGCGTCCACTTCCCTGCCATCCGATACCTTGCGCAGCGAGACTTCCTCACACGCCAGGTCGATGAGGATGCGGTTGAGTTCCACGTCGTCCTGCACGTATTCCTCGCGCTTTTTCCGCGTCACGCGGTAGAGCGGCGGCTGGGCGATGTAAACATAGCCGGCTTTGACCAGGTCGGGCATTTGGCGGCAGAAAAATGTCAGGAGCAGCGTGCGAATGTGGCTGCCGTCCACGTCCGCGTCGGTCATGATGACAATCTTGTGGTAGCGGGCCTTGGCCAGGTTGAATCCGCCCTCGCCATCCGGTCCGCCGCCGATGCCGGTGCCGATGGCGGTGATCATGGTGCGGATTTCCTTGTTGTCGAGCACCTTGTCCAGACGGGCTTTTTCCACGTTGATGAGCTTGCCCCGCAGCGGCAGAATGGCCTGGGTGCGGCGGTCGCGGCCCTGTTTGGCTGAGCCGCCGGCGGAGTCGCCTTCGACGATGAACAGTTCGGATTGGGCGGGATCCTTCTCCGCGCAGTCCGCCAGTTTGCCGGGCAGTCCGCCGCCGCTGAGGGCGCTTTTACGCACGGTTTCCCGAGCCTTCCGCGCCGCCTCGCGGGCTCTCGCGGCCATCAGACAGCGATCCACGATGCGCTTGGCCACGGAAGGATTTTCATCGAAGTAGGCCATCAGCCCCTCGTAGGTGACGTTGCCGACGATGGCTTCCATCTCCCCGTTGATGAGCTTGCTCTTGATCTGGTTCTGGAATTTCGGATTCGGCAGCTTCACGCTGATGACGGTCACCGTTCCTTCGCGGCAGTCGTCACCGCTGAGCGCCGGGTCCTTGTCCTTGAGGATTTTTTCGTTCTTGGCGTACTGGTTGACCGCCCGGGTCACGGCGCTGCGAAATCCTGACAAGTGGGTGCCGCCGTCGGGGTTGGGAATGTTGTTCGCAAAACAGAGCGTCTGCTCCATGAAGCTGTCGTTGTACTGCAGCACCACATCGACAAACGAATCCTCCTCCACCTGCTGCCCGTCCTTGTCCACGGTGATGCTCCGCTTGCCGCGCAGGACGATGGGGGTGTCGTGGAGCACGGATTTGTTTTCGCCCAACTGGCGGACGAATTCCGTGATGCCATCCTTGTAAAAGAACGTTTCGCTGCGGGTTTTGTCGCCGCGTTCATCGGTCAGGACAATGGTCAGTCCGGGATTGAGAAATGCCAGCTCGCGCAGGCGGGATGCGAGTGCCCCGAACTCAAACGCGACGGTTTCCGTGAAAATGGTCGCATCCGGCAGGAAGGAAATGAGCGTGCCGGTTTCCCCGTCCGGTTCCATGCGGCCCACCACGGTGAGCGGCTGGGTGGTGCGCCCGCGCTCAAAGGCGATGGCGTGCACCTTGCCGTCGCGGTGCACTTCCGCCTTGAACCAGTCGCTCAGGGCATTGACGCATTTGGCGCCGACCCCGTGCAGCCCGCCGGAGTACTTGTAGGCACCCTGGCCGAATTTTCCTCCCGCGTGCAGATTTGTCAGGACCAGCTCGATGGCGGGCATCTGCCACTTCGGATGCATGTCCACCGGGATGCCGCGGCCATTGTCCCGGATGCTGGCGGAGCCGTCGAGGTGGATGGTGACATCGATGCGCGAACAATAGCCGGCCAGATGCTCGTCGATGGAATTGTCCACCACTTCAAAAACGCAGTGGTGCAGGCCCCGGACATCGGTGCTGCCGATATACATGCTGGGCCGCACCCGGACGGCTTCAAGCCCTTCCAGTTTGTCGATCTGGGAGGCGTCATACTGCTGGTCGCGGTTGACGCCGGTTTCCGGCTGAGTGGGTGGATTTTCGTCGGTGGACATGGGTGAGGGACGGGAGACTGGCTGGTTGAGGAACGTGCTGGGTTGCAGTCACGAAAATCTAGCGAGCAATCGACTCCCCGCAACCGTTCTGCCACCGGATGCACGACTTTGCAGGCGGCCGGAATGGCCGTTGGGAAGCTGAGATTCAGGCGGCGCGGTGCGGCGGTCCAGAGCCGCGCTGCTTGTGTCAGGAACGCCTGCTCAGCGGATGGGCGGACGGGGGCGGACGGCGATGTAGCTCTGTTCTCCGCGGGTGCCGAAGACCGGGGTCATCATGAGCTGATGTTCGTGGCACAGCGTCCAGAGAAACTGCCGCCGCGTGATCGCGATGCGGTCCATGGTGACGAGCGAATCCTTTGGCAGCGGCTTCACGATCTGAATGTTGAGGCCGCGCAGTTCATTGGCATGAAAGACATGGGAGAGCGGAACGTCAAAGATCTGGACGCGCACCGCCGTGTCCAACCACCGGTTCATCGGTTCGTACTTGGTGAAAAGAAAGTCATCCGGCACCACGGCCACGGGGTCGTGCACCTTGAACGGCCCCTTCATCCGGAACATTTCGCATCCGGAAAGAAGAAAGGCGCAGGTGGCAGCAGCGAGGAGCAGGGAGCATTTCATAAAGGATGGATGGAGGAACAGGGAAGTTCGCGGAAGCAGGCGGTTGGCGGCCCGACTCCCGGCAGGAACCCGGAGCCGATGCAGGCCAGCCATTCGACGGGAGGAGGGGCGGAACCGTTCAATATAAGTTTGGCAGGGGCCAAGGAAATTTCCACGCGGTCAATGATAGCCGTAGGCGAGCGCCCACTCCAGCCGGGCGTCCTTGTCCTTTTTGTGCGTGAGGGAAAACACCGCAAGATAGGTTCCGGTTTTGGGCGGCACCACGCGGACGCCAACGGCATCCTTGGTGCTCATGGTTTCCACGCCCACCTTTTGCCCTTTGGTGTCGTAGAGTTCCAGCTTGAGGTCCACGTCCTCTTCCGCCGACCCCAGCCAGAACCAGTATTCATTGCCTTTGTAAAGCTGGGCCTTCACCGCTTTCTGCTCGCCGGATTTCATGGTGCCGTTCCAGTAATCCTCGCGGATTTTGAATCCCTTTTTGACCGAGGCCGTCGCGGCTTCCATCGCTGCGGAATGGGCGTCGTCCACCCTGGCACGCACGGGACCGGGAGCCGCAATGAGAATGGCGGCGCAGCAAGTGGCGGAGAACGATTTCAGAAAGCGCATGTTCATGACCGGTTACTCCTTGGTGGTGATGCGGATGACCAGGGCGCTGGTGATGCGCTGGATGACGGCCACCGAGTCCTGTGGGATGTTTTCGCCCTCTTTGAGCATGATTTCATGGATCTGTGCCAGACCGGAGGAAATGAGCTTCAGCTTGTCGGGTTTTTTCACCCGGGTGATGGCTTCCTCCACGTTGTCGCGGAAATAATCCGTCAGGTCCGGCTGGTTGAGCAGTTCCGCCTTGTCCTGCGAAAAATTCTTCCCGATGATGCTGGTCACGACCTGGGTGCCGCGCAGCCAGCCTCCCACGCTGATGCACTCCGCCAGTGCTCCATCCTTCATTTTTTCCATGCGGTCGCGCACCGTTTTCTGGGTTACGTCCAGTTCCCTGCGCACCGTGTCCCATTCGTTGGCCTTCGCGGCTTCCTGAATGGCATTGCAGTGTTCGATGACAGAGTCCTTTACGCCGAGAGCCTTGGCGAGATCGAGCACCTCGCGTCCGATTTTTTCCACGGTTTTTTCGTCTTCCGCCTGCACGGCGATGAAGCCATCGGCCACCACCGCGCCGAGCAGCAGGGCGACATCCGCCCGTTCGACAAAATTGGGGCGAGGGTCGGTGTTGACTTCCTTTTTCCAGTCGGGGTCGCCCAGTTTGTCGAGAACGCCGAAGATTTCGCTGGGCACGGGCACCACGACATCGTCGATGACCTGGCCGGGAAACGTTGAAAGGTCCAGTTCACCCGCTCCCTCCTTGGCAGCGGAAGGGCTGTCCTGTGCTGCGGCGCATTGCCAGGCTGCGCCGAATGCCAGTGCCTGCAGCCAGGCTGCCAGTCTGAAAAATGGAGAGTTGATGCTCATGGATCGGTCGGTTTCAGTCAGTATAGGCAGGATTCCGTGAAATTGCCAACGGTGCAGCGGGAGGGATTGTCAGGCCCCCCCCTGGAGGTCATTGGTCAGGCTGGAATGCCTTTGGAGCCGAAATAGGGGTGAAGGATTTCCGGCAGGACAATGCTGCCGTCCGCCTGCTGGCAGGTTTCCAGCAGGGCCACGTAAAGCCTGGCGAGGGCGGTGCCGGAACCGTTCAGCGTGTGACAGAAGAGGTTTTTCCTGGTCTCAGGATCCTTGAAACGGCATTTCAGACGCCGTGCCTGGTAGTCCGAAAAATTCGAACAACTGGAGACTTCCAGATAACTTCCCTGGCCGGGCGCCCAGACTTCGATGTCGTAGGTCTTGGCGCTGCCGAAGCCCAGGTCTCCGGTGCAAAGTTCGATCGTGCGATAGTGCAAACCAAGAAGTTGCAGTACTTTTTCCGCATCGGCCGTGAGGGATTCCAGTTCGGCAAACGAATCCTCGGGGCGCACGATTTTCACCAGTTCCACCTTGTCGAACTGGTGCATGCGGATCAGGCCGCGGGTTCCCACGCCGGCAGCGCCCGCTTCCCTGCGAAAACAGGGAGTATAGGCGGCATAGCGCAGAGGCAGGGTGGCAGCGTCGAGGATCTCATCCCGGTGGATGTTGGTGACGGGCACCTCTGCCGTCGGAGCCAGAAACAGATCGTCCGCTTCACAATGGTATTGTTGATCCGCAAATTTGGGCAGTTGCCCGGTGCCGATCAGCGAGTCGCGATTGACGAGGAACGGGGGATGAATCTCCACATAACCATGCTGGGTGGTGTGCAGGTCGAGCAGAAAATTGATGAGGGCACGTTCCAGCCGTGCGCCGGCTCCGCGGTAGAGCGTGAAGGCACTGCCCGCGATTTTTGCCCCGGCGTCGAAGTCGAGGATTCCCAGATGTTTTCCAAGCGTGACGTGGTCCCTGGCGCCTTCCATGGCCGGAGCTTCCCCCCAGGTGCGGACCACCGGATTCGCGTCGGCATCCGCTCCGACGGGGCAGGCGTCATGGGGCAGGTTGGGAATCGCCAGCAGCAATTCCTCCTGACGTGATTCGGCCTCGGTTGCTTCGTGGGAAAGAGCATCGATCCGGTCGCCAATCTTCCGCATTTGCGCCTCAATGGCGGAGGTGTCCCGGCCCTGTTTTTTGGCGATGCCGATTTCCCTGCTCACCCGGTTGCGTTCGCTTTGCAGTTGCTGTTTTTCGGTCTCGCTGCGCCGCCGCACCTCGTCGCACTGCATGACTTCGTCGAGCAGGCGAAACGCTTCGCCTCCACGCAGTTTGAGGCGCTCCCTGACCCAGTCCGCTTTTTCCCGAATGACTCGCATGTCCAGCATAGGGCGGGGACATTGGCGGGGAAGTTCTGCATCGGCAAGGGGATTTGAACGATGGAAGCTGGCGGCACATGGCCGCTGACGCCAATGCAGCCTCCCATTCGTCCAGGCTGGCACCTGGCGGCCGGTTCACGTCCCTCACTTCGACGGCTGCGTGATGCCTGCGGCCACCAACTGCGCCGCTCTGCCGAGGCAGCCGGCAGGAACCGATGGTGGCATCAACTTTGTCCCGAATCAGAAGTGCATTTCAACGCCTGCAAAAAACGATCGCGGCTGATTGGCCCGGGCACCCTGGGGCAGACGGCTGGTAATGTAAGCCTTGTCGGCGAGATTGCTGATGCCGAAGACCAAGCGGATGTTCTCATTAACCTGATAATGAGCGGACAGGTCCACGATGACGGCCTTGTCTGTTTTTCCGTAGCGGGCATCCGGATTGCCGTTGATGTCGCGCAGATCAGTCGCATTGCTAGCAGTGCCATGCATTTCGCTGATGAAGGTGCTGTCGAGGTGCAGGCCGAAGTTGCGGTATTCGACGCCAAAGCCCGCTGAGGCGGTGAAGCGCGGCACGTAAGGCAGTTCGTTGCCGGGAGTGGCACCGGAATAAATCGATCCGGCATCGGCGGCGGGGTTGCCTCGGGTGAATTCCGAATGCGTCCAGGTAGCGGACCCGCGCAGCGGCAGCCGCCAGTCCCCCCTGGATTCCTGCAGCGGGTCCCAGCGGATCGCCCCCTCGATCCCATAAAGCCGGGCATCGCCAGCATTGGAATCTTCGATGGTGCCGAGTCCGCCAAGGCCCTCGTTGGCAACCATGTCGTGAAAATTGGTGTAAAACCCTGTCAGTTGCGCCTGCACGCCGGAGCCGGTGTAGCGCGCACCAAGTTCGAAGCCGTCCGTGAGTTCCATTTGGGCGTCACCCTTGAGGAACTCCCTCGGAGCAGGATTGGAAAAGCCGCGACAGTAGCCCGCAAAGAGGGCGGTGCTGTCTGTGAGGTCGTAGTTGAGGCTGATGCCGGGGGCAATGACATCCGCGGTGCCGCTGTCACTGCCTGTGGTTTTCGAAAGGTCCGGTCCACTGGTCGCGCGGTCCTGATAGGCCATGTCCATGTGCTCCCAGCGCACGCCTGGTTTGACCGTGAGCCGGCCGAGGCGGATCTTGTCCTCGACGAACAGAGCGAAGGCAGTCACGTCCTCAATGCGGTTGCCTGCGGCTCCCTGGCGGCCGGTTTGAAATTGCACGATCTTGCCCTGTGCATTGGTGGTGGCGAGATCGTCGCGTTCAAACCGTTTGCCGGTGTCGTAATGCAGGCGCAGCCCGGCGGTGAGGTCGTGGTGAATGCTGCCGGTTTCAAAACCCCAGTCGAGTTGGCTTTGCAGCCCGAACATGTAGAAGTCCCTGTCGCCAGCCCGGATGCGCCACTGGCCAGCGGCATCCCCGCGCAGGATGTCCAGGGGCAGGCCGCCCCCGGCCACTGCGGTTGCGAGCGGAGTGAAGGGACCTTCGGCAGTCGGGCGAATGTCATTGAGTTTATACCAGTTCCGCGTGTACCAGCTGTAGTAGGCGGCGGTTTCGACCCGCACGGAGTCAGACGGTTCCATGATGTGCTTGAGCGACCAGCGGAATTGTTCGGAACTGAAATTGTCGAGCTGGCTGGCCGTGTAGCGGCGCTGGGGATCGGCCCGCAGATCGCGGTCCGTGAGGCCCAGATGGGTTTCGTCATCGTCAAAGTTGCTGTAACCGAAGCGGAACTCGAAACGCTGCTTGAGTGCGGTGTCAGGCTCCCAAAACGCCCGGAACATGGGTTCGATCAAGGTGAATCCGGGAGTCGCATCGGATTTGTCGATGTGACGGAACCCGTCCGACTGGTTATGAAACAACTCGATGAGCACCCCGGCGGTGCCGGCGCTGGTTTCTGCGGTGTGGCCCCACCAGCCGTGATTGATCCAGGTGTTGTCGGAGCCGAAAGTGGACTTCAGGTAACCTTCGCTGGCGGACCTGGGTGATGACGCGTTCGCCGACGGAACCACCGCCTTGCCCAACGGTGCCTTGCCCGGGGTTGGAATGCTGTCTGGAGCATTCGGAAGGTTGACGAACGGAATGGACAGAAAATTGAGCACGCCGCCCGTGGTGTGGGGGCCAAAGCGAATCTGGGTGGAACCCTTGAAGGCTTCCACCCCGCTCATGCGACCGATGCGCGGAGTGTGATAGGCTGCCGGAAACGTGTAGGGTGCCGGACTCATCAGAATGCCGTCCTCCATGAGGGTGGTCTTGGCACTGCGCACGCTGTCGGTGCCGCGCAGGGAGATATTCGGAAAATTTCCGTAACCGTCCTCGTCCCGCACATGGACGCCCGGCAACTGCTGAAGAATCCTGGCGGGATTGGTGTAGTTTTGATTTCCGATTTGTTCCGTGGTGACGGTTGCCGCAGAACCGGAGGCTGCGTCAGCGGTTCCTGGTTTTTCAGCGGTCACAACCACTTCCGGAAGCATTGCAGGCTGGGAGGTTGCGGCCGCCCGGCCAATGCCAAGGGTTGCTGCCGAAAGGGAAAGCGCCGCGACGGCTGCGCTGGAGAAACGGTGATGAATCATGAGGAGAGCGGCTGGTTTGCTAGGGAAGAAAAATGCAGCCTGTGCTTCAGCATGCCGCATTGCGCTGCATTGGGATGCCAGCAATTTTCCGGTGGCGGCGGGCAGGATGCAAGATGCAAATCAAGCATCCTGTGCGCCGTGAAAACACCCTCAACCGGTACAACAGCACCAGATCCGGGAGATGAGTTGCAAAGTCTGAAGGTCCGGATCAGTTGTCGCCGCATGGCGGAGGCTCCGAACATCTACGAAACGCAGCGGCTTTTGGCGGAATATCTGCTCTTTCACTATGGAGCACCGCGGGACACCACGGACTGGCCGTGGATTCCGGAGGAAGCGCTGGGATTTGCCCAACGGACGGTGACGGCACTGCTGCCGACAAGTCCCGCCACGTTCCAGCGAGCCTTGGATTTGGGTTGTGCTGTGGGGCGCAGCAGTTTTGAACTGTCGGGTTGCTGCGCGGAGGTGCTCGGTATCGATTTTTCCCGGCTCTTTGTGGAGACGGCGCAACGGCTGCACCGCGGGGAGGTCATTTCCTATCAACGTCACGAGGAAGGGCGCATGGTTTCCAATCGCACCGCCGCCGCGCCGCCGGCGGCAAGACGGGAAAACCTGCGCTTTGAATGCGGCGACGCGATGAATCTCCGGGAGGATCTCGGCAATTTTGACCTGGTTCATGCCGCAAATCTGCTCTGCCGGCTGCCACAGCCACAGCGGCTGCTGGAACGGCTTCCGCATCTGGTGCGGCCCGGCGGATGGCTGCTGCTGGCCACGCCCTGCACCTGGCTGGCGGAGTTTACACCGCAGGAAAACTGGCCCGCGGGTTCCACCTTCGACTGGCTGCAGCAGCGGCTGGTGCCGCATTTTGATCTCGAAGCGCGGGTGGATCTGCCGTTCGTCATCCGGGAACATGCCAGGAAGTTCCAGTTTTCCGTGGCTTTGGGAACGCGGTGGCGGCGCACGGCGGATGGTTAGCGGAGGATTTGTGCCCGGCGGTTTTTCGATTGTCATTTTCCGGCTTCCGGCGGCATCATGTCCTTCATGCACCAGCAGCGCCTTTTGCGTTCTTGCTTCCCTTTCGGCACGCTGGCCGGAGTCGGCCTTGTGGGGGCCGCGCTGTTTGCTGCGGTGACGGCGTGCTGGGGGCAGGACGCGAAGCCTTTGGTTGTGCCCGGACGGCTGGATGTGGAAAAACTGGTTCCGGAGTTGCGTCCCAATGTCCGCGGCGCCGTCCTGCAGGGGATTCAGCGAGCGGTCCGGCTGGTGCCGGCAAATCGCGCTCTGAATGTTGCCAAGGCAGCCCACTCCGAACCGCTGCCGAAGCTTTCGGGACCACGGACGAACCTGCCCTGGCCGGAGGGGACGCTAACTGGTCCGTTTTTGCTGACATTGGATGATGGAACGCGCATTCAGGGTCATCCCGTGCAGTGGGATGGCACCGCGTTGACCTGGAATTGGCCGACGGGGGAATCGTCCCTGGAATTTCTCATGCCTCTCGCGGGAACCTGCCGGCGCTTGGAAGCGAAACCCGCCCATGCCTGGAATGACACAGTCAAACTGTGCGGCGGCTCCGGATGGATGCAGGGAGACGTGCTGGCGGTCAACGGGAAGGAGGTGGTGTTTCGTGCCTACGGGACAAGCGAGGTGCGTCTGCCGCGCCAGTCGGTGGAATGGCTGCATCTCAGCCGTGGTCAGGCGCCGGGATGCTTCGACCTGGCCAGCGGCACGGCTGCATTCACCAACCGCGAAGGCTCCGAACCGTCCGCCTGGGCGTTGCAGGACGGGATGCTGATGGGCAGCACCAACGAGGCGATTGGAACCATGGTGACCGGAGTGCCAGACCGTCTGCACATGGTGGTGGAAGTGCTGCACGATCCCGCCTTCACCCCGTTTGCCATCTATTTGAACGCTGCCCAGGTTGGCATGTCCAGCAATCTTGCTGGTGCCTGCTGGTTCCGCATCACGGGGCAAAGCTGTTTGATGGGGGCATACGAAGGCTCCCGTTACCTGAGCCGCAGCATCAAGCCCGCGCCTGCACAGCCCGTCGTGCCGCCACCGGGCGGCGAACCAGGCGCGGCCGCACTGCATGTCTATGAGGCGTGGATTGACCGTGCAGCCGGGGCGTTTTCCCTGCGGGTAAATGGCGGAGGCATCGAAACGCTCAAGTTTTCCAAACCAATTCCTGCTTCCGCTCGGCCGCGGGCGTTTTCCCTGAATCCCATGTTTGCACCCCGCGGAAAGGGATCGTTTGGGGTGCGTCGTTTTCTGGTCGAACCGTGGGACGGACGCACGGAGAGCGGGGGAATCGGTGCCGCATTGGCCGACGGCACCTGGAAGGGCGGCGAACTCGGCAGTCTTGACGGAAAATCCGCCGTTCTCGGCGGCGAACGCATCGCCCGCAGCCAGTTGCGGTTTGCCCGCCTGCAGCCTGCCTGCGGCGCAGTGAAGGTCGGCGGGGACAGTGCCGTTCGCTTTGTCGGCGGCGGCATTCTTCCGGCCACGAACCTGAGACTGGACAGGGACCACCTGGAGATGGACACGACGGTGGCGGGGCCGCTTTCCATTCGGTTGGCAGATGTTGCGGGATGGAAATTTCCTGGCGTTCCGGTGAAGGACCGTTTGGAGGAAGCGTCGCGCCTTCAGATGGCAAGCGGGGAGGTGCTGCGCGGCACCTTTGCCGGAGGCAGTGATGAAACCTGTGCCTGGCGGCTGCAGGACGGCGCGGCTCCGGTGGAAATTTCCTGGCAAAAAATGCGGGCGGTCGTGACAGGACAAACGGCACGGGATGCCGCGACCACGCCGGCGTTTGTCCTCCTGCAAAATGGAGACTTCATGCTGGCCGACTCCCTGCAGATCAAGGATGGCTCCTTCCAGATGTCCACGGCCTCTGCCGGGGCAATGACCTGGCCGCTCTCCGCCGTGCAATGGATTTGTCCCGGAGGAGCCGGATTTTGTGAGGGCGGCATCCGGATGGGTCCTTGGAAAGCGGGGTTCGGCAGCCTGCAGCCGCAATTCACCACCTCCGCCGAAGCAGAGAAGGCCTTGCAGCTGCGCAGCCGGTTCCAGTCGCTGTTTCCCTGGGATGCTCCGCTGACGGAGCCGGTGTATGATGGCGTGTTTACCTCCTCAGGGAAGGGAAGCGTGAACATCCGGCGCGTGGTCACCCGTCCGCCCCGCTCGTTTGAAATCCGGTTTCGCCTGCTCCGCATGGCTGGTTACCAGATGGTTCGGGTGGTGCTCTTTGGCCGTGCGGACGGCGCTGTGATGTCGCTCAATCTGCAAGAGGCATTCGCTTATTGTCAGGAAATGCACCGGGCAGAAAATGGTCCGGTCTTCCCCCGGACCCAGTCTGCACGGAGCGCCCGCGCCGTGCATTCCGTTGGGGGAGACGCCGTGGAATACAGGCTGCTGGTGGATGCGGGCAGCGGTCGGCTAGCCATCCTCGTCAACGGCTCCCCGCTGGGAGCGCTCCGAGGCACGGCGCTGCGTCAGATTTACGAATCCGGGCAGCTTGGTCTGGGCATCAGTTTCACCCCTGCCATGAGCGGCCGGGTCGTCAACGGAGTGACGGAGGCGTTCCCCAACCCTGTGCTGCTGCACGATTTGTTCGTGCTGCCGTGGAATGGGTCGGAACGGGCGCCGGATCCTGCCGCCGATTTCGTCCTGCTGTCCAATGGCGACACGGGTCCAGGGAGCATTTCCTCTCTGACAAATTCCAGCCTGCTGCTCCACTCGGAGGATGTTGGCGACATGGAAATCCCACTGTCCCGTGTCGCCGGTCTGCGCAAGGGTGCCCAGCCCGCGGAGGGCGTTGCGGAAGGGAATTTCCGGCTGCGGCTGGCCGACGGTTCCGCGGTTTCCGTGCAATCGTTCCGCTGTCAGGCCGAAGCGCTCCATGCCACCCTGCCGGATGGACGCCCGCTGGAGCTGCCATTAAAAAATGTCAGGGAAATCGTGCGCATGACGAAGTGATCCGGAAGTCCCATCCGGGCAGCCCTTGTGAAGTCATTGCGACCGGCGCGTGGGAGGTCTCCACACGCGCTCAATGATGGCGCACGCCAGGTTCAGCACAAAGAATACCAGCCAGCAGAGGGCGGGGATGCGATATGGCGTCTGGAGGCCCAGCAGCGCAAGAATGGTTAGCAGGATCAAATGGCACGGGACATGAAAATCCTGCGGGTGCCCGGACGAAAACAGCCCGAAGCGTGCCAGGATGCTGCGGACGGATTCCACAACGAAAATGAGCAGCTGCCAAAGAAGAAAAACGACAGGCACTGCCAGGATGACCGCCACCCAGTGGGGCAGGAAGTATTCCAGCAGGGTCAGCATCAGGGCTGCATAGCCCACTCCCGCAGCCACCGAGAGCAGCCCCACCTCTCCCGGATCCCAATCCCGGCTGCGGGGCGGCATGAAATGACGACTGCCAGACAGGCTCTCGCCGGGGAGCGGAAACCATCGTCGCAGCAGGCGGAAAACGGCGGTGCGGCTCATGTCGGGCGGTCATTTGGTTGAGTGGATGCGTCCCGGAAGGCATCTTCCAGCACAAACCACTGCTGCCAATGCTGCCGGGCCACCAGCGTTAGGATGCCGCACCATTTTTCGGCCAACTGACGCATGGAGGCTTCGCGGTCCCGCGGATTGACCGGCACCGGCAGAGCCGGAAACAACTGCACCCGGTAGCGCCGCCAGCCCAGCCGGATGACGAACAGCGGATAGACCGGCGCGTGGGGGGCCAGTGCCAGGACGAACGGACCCTTGGGAAGCCGGAAGAAGCGGTCGCGAAACGGCACCTCCATCGCCGCCACATTTTCCATGACCCGATCCCCCTGGATGGCCACCATTTCCTGCCGGGCCAGCGCTTGGGCCAGTTCCAGAGCCAGCAGGTTTCCCGGTCGGTTGTAGTGGATTTGATAGGTGCCACTCTGCCGCCGGTCGCGCGTTTCTTCCATGTAGGCCTGCAGGGCGGCGTGTTTTTCCGGGATGCGGACGGCGTGGAGTTTGCGCTGGAAGCGCTGGCCGAACAGCGGGGCGGCCACGTCGTAGTTCCCCATGTGTCCGGTAAGGATGATGATGCCCCCGGTTTCGGCGGCCAGATGCTGGAAATTTCCAATACCGTCCACCTCCCACGCGATGACGTCCTGCCCATCCTGCACCCTGGCGGCATCGGCAATGGTCCAGGCGAAATTCCAGAAGACACGGAATGCGCGGAAATAATTCGCCAGAGCCGAGGAGCCGGGGAGCAGGACGCTGAGGTTGCGCGAGATCGCCCGGCGCTGCCTTCGCGCGACGAAAAAAAACACCACCGTATAAAGGGCGATGAAGAGCGGTTCGAAAAACGATGGGCAGTGCCGCGCACCCCAGCCCAGGTAGCGCATCCAGATGTCACCATACACGCTCCAGCGGCTCAGCGAGACGGGTGCAGCAGCGGCGGCAGCGGCGGTGGCGGACGGTTCGGGCATGGAATGCGGGAACTGGCACCATTCAGCGGACGCTGCAAGCGGCATCCTCGACGTGCCGTGGGTCAGCCGGAAACAGGCCGACCGGAGCCCAGTCCGTCTGCCGGCATCCGGCCGGGTCCGGATGCTCCGGCAGAAATCGTATGCGAGGCGCGGGTGTCTCCCCGGAAGCTGCGCCAGCAGGAAAGCGGGAGGCAGCCTGCCAGAATGATCAGGACATTGGTGACGCAGAAACCCAGCAGCGCCCAGAACGCGGCGTCCATGAATCCATAACTGTGCAGGCCGATGCCCAGCATGTTGGTGCCGAACCACGACCAGCCGGTGACGATGTTTCCGCCGATGCAGAGCACCATGAATCCCCGTTCCCTGACCAGTCCGCCCAGCCGGGCATGAAGGATAAGGGCATTCCACAGCACGATGATGAGGGCACCGTTTTCCTTGGGGTCCCACCCCCAGAAACGTCCCCACGACTGATCCGCCCAAATGCCTCCCAGCACGGTGCCGACGAAGCTGTTGAGCACGGCGAAGCAGACCACAGCGAAGGTCATTCCGTAAATGTCCCGGCGCACTTTCTGCGTGAGACTGGCAGAGAACAGCCCGCGCACCACAAAGAGAATGCCGAGAAATCCGGCGACGAAGGTGGCGGCATATCCCAGGGTGACAATGACCACATGCGTGGCCAGCCAGAAGTCGGTATCCAGCACGGCCTGCAGGACTTTCATGGTGTCGCCGCCCAGGGCCAGGAAATGGGCGATGAGCAGCGAGCAGAACCCGACCACGGCGGAAACCACCACCGCCACGGCGTAGGGGAAAATGAGTTCCAGGATGATTCCGACCAGGCAGGCGGCCCAACTGACAAACAGGGCGGAGGAGTAGAGATTCGTCACCGGCGGACGCCCCTGCAGGGCGATGCGCCAGACAAAACCCGCAGTGAGGATCACAAATACCAGGGCCATCAGCGCCAGTGCGGAACGGCGCGACCAGTCGAGTTTTTCAGGGCTGAACCACGCAAACATCGCCAGCAGCAGCGCCACCAGCGTGATGACCATTCCCCGGTAAAAGGGTTCGGTGAAATTGAAGAGTTGTTCCGCCTTGGCGCGGCTCAACTCCTTGTGGTAGCCATCGTAGATTCCGGATTTCTCCAATGCGGTCCGGTAGTCTGCGACGGCCTTGGTCATGCCGGGCCAGTCTTTTTTTCGATAGGCTTCCGCCATGGATGCATAGCTCTGAACCGCGAAATGCGGAGCCTGCGACGGCGCGGACTTGGCCAGCAACTGGGCGACGCTTTGCCAGGAATCCTCCTCCTTCAGTTCGGGATGGAATGCCGGCACGATGAGCGGTGCCGCCAGGGCGGTCTGGGTCCATTCGATGGCTTCTTCGTCATGCTCACCGCCGTCCATCCGGGCCTGGAAAGCGGCGAATCCTTTTTTCAGCCGGTCCTGGTAGGCGGTCACGCGCGCTTGATCGATGCCGGTGCCGTCCGCCGCCGGTCCCAGGGTCTGGCGCAGGACTTGATAGATCGACACCGCATCGGACATGTCCACGACGGCGTTGTCGTAGGCGGTGCGGTGTTCCGCAGCAACGGCCCGGGCCCGTTCGGACTCTTTTTCCAGCTTCGGCAGGTTCTGCTGGAACTGCATCCATGCGTAGTGCTTGCCGTCGGTCAGGTTCTGCTCGCCGGGCTCCATCGGCACGCCCAGCAGGCTTTTCAGATCCGCGTTGTCGATGCGGAAACAGGGCCGCCGGGCTGCGGCTGGTTCGTCCATCCACAATTCCATGAGCCATTCGGTGGCGGAAACGATTTTCGGTCCGCCGAATTCGCCCTTCCACGGTTCAAGGTTCAGAGACTGCTTTTTTCGCATGGCCATCAGCGAGGTCCGGGCCACCGAATCAATCGGCTTGAGGCGGCCTTCATGGATTACCGGCAGGGCTCCGAAATCCGCCACCGGCGGGCCGTCGGCGGGGTTGGAGGGGCCTCGCAGGTAGCTGAAAGCCCATGCGGCAAAGAGCAGGGTCAGGCTCAGGGGAATCCATTTTTTCATGCGGTCCTCCTTTTGGAAATGAAGCGGAGCAGATGCACCAGAAAATGCCGCAGCAGGCCGTAACCGACCAGGGCGCAGGCGAAATATGGCGAGAACCAGCCCGGGTTGTGCACCACCTGCAGGGTGCTGGTGCCCACGTTCATCTGCGCTTCGTCACGCCCCATCTGGTGCTGGAAAAAGGTGAGCTTCAGGTCTTTCAGGCGCAGGGGGTTGTTCATGTAGATGTCGATCTCCCGATTTTCCCCGCCTCTATCCCGCACCAGATGAACGCGGCTGCGAAAATCGCGCGGCGTGTCGGTGCCTGGATAGACCTTGTGGGTGGTTTTCAGCAGCGTCATGGCAAAGGGGTGGTAGGTGCGGGCAAAGCGCAGGCTCAGCCGCCATTCCCGGCCCGCGGCGCGGACGGTCTGCGGTTTGAGATGCGGGGTGAGAATCCAGGTGCCCAGGCTTCCGGTGGCGGCATCGGAAAGCTCCACAATGGCCGCGGGCAGGTTGCGGCTGTTCATGTCGCGGCGTTCCGGCAGGGGAATGAGGAAATAGCGCCGTGCCACCGGCGAGTCCGCCTGCGGAGGCGGCGAGGTTTCCGTCACCGGATCACCCTTTTCATGCCGTTCCGCCACGAAGCCCATGACGCCGCCCCGCTGTTTGAAGCCGGCGAGCATGCGCCTGCGGAATTCCTGCTTCAGCCCTTCCTGCAGCCGGGGGAATTTGTCAGGGTCCAGGGAAATCCGCTCCACGGTTTGCGGCAGCGATTCCGCGGCGCCAGGCTTGGATGCACCGATGCCGTCGATGATGTTGCGCCACAGCGCAGTGCGCTCGGCGTCCGCGTTCCCTGCTTCTTCCAGGAGGTTTTCCTTGCTGGAGTATTTTGCCTCCAGCGTGGCGAACGCCTGCGCCAGACTGGCCTGGGCCTCGATCGCCTCCTGCCGTTCGACCATGTCTGCGTTGGGCATCCATTCCTTGATGCGGATGGAGAAGGGCAGTTGCTCATGCCGCAGCGGTTTGGCGGCGGATTCCACCAGATTTTGCGGAATGGCCACCACCTGGTTTTTGGAGGCGTCGCCCTCCGCCTCGGTGGTCACCGCCAGTTCGCAGGCCATGTGGCTTTCGCTGTAGCGCTTGGTTTCCCCTTCGCGGAACGAGAGGTGCGTTTCCTCTGCAGTCATGTCCGTCACCAATTGTCCGACCAGCATGACCACCAGGCCTGCATGCGCCAGGTCAATGCCGATTTTTCTGCCGCTGGCCTGCAGTCGCGGCCCGCCTGCGGTGCGCACCAGCACCATGTCCAGCGCCAGAATGGCCACCATGACCAGCGAATACCAGAGCGGCTGCCATAACAGAAAATACGTTCCCGCAAAGAGCAGGGCGGCCACGACGGCATAGTGGGCGAACAACACCGGCAGGCCGCCGGGTGGAAATTTGAAGCGCCGGAAATGGGAGCAGAGCAGGTTGGTGAGAAACAGGGTGCCCAGCAGGTAGCCGCCGGGAAAAATCGGGATTTTCAGTCCAACACCGCCCTTCTGCCACCAGACGATCCAGCTTTGGAACCAGCGTTCCTGCGCCAGATAGAGGCCGTCCTTCACCTGGGCCAGCGTGCCGAAAAACACCAGCAGGGCGCTGAGACCGAGGATGACCACGGTGGTGCGCAAGGATGTCAGGATTTTCCAGATCTGCACCAGCGGACCACCCTTGGAACCGCCTGCGGGCGGTGTTTTGGGCGGCTGCTCCGGGGTAAACAGCGGTGGAGTTGGGGAAATGGGGGCGTTCACGGCTGGGCCTTGGCGAAGTTCAGAAATGCCTCACGGGCTGCGCTGACTGCGGCGGAATGCCCGTAAAGTTTGTAAAAATACCACCCGGTGGCACGCGGCACAATCGCCCCGGTTAGCGCCTTGCCATTGTGCTCCAATTCCACCAGGCGGCTGTCCGGCGGGCCGCCCTCCAGCGGCTTGGCGGCGGCGGCAGCGGTGGCGTCATCGACTTCCGGAAGCTGCAGTTGACCGCGCCACCGCTTCACATTGGCTGCGGTTCCGCCCGTGTCGGATGGGAAGATGCTGACGGTGACTTCCGCCTGGCCGTCCGCGGCGGCAGGCACCGTGTATTTCGCCACCTGCATGGGACCTGGAGCCACTGCGGTCCATCCGTCCGGCAGGACGCCGGGCAGCACTGGTTTCGTCTGGGTTGGCTCACTGGCAGCGGCGGCCGGCGGTGAAGCGCTGGCTGGCGGCGCCGCGCTGCCGGACTCGAATCCCACGGATTTCAAAAAGGCGAGGAAGGCCGGCTTCTGCGCGTCCACGGCGGCGGGCTGCCCTTGAATCTTGAAAAACCAGCTTCGCTGGGACTGGTGCAGGAACGCGGTGATGATTTTCATCTCCTTGCCCTCGCGGCTGCCGGAAACTTCGAAAATGTGCCCCTTCTGTGCGCCGATTTCCACTTCGCTCAGTGCCTTGGCCGCATCGGCATCCGACAGCGTTTCCAGGCCCATGACGCTGCGCCACATGTTGACCAGCAGGGGTTCCTTTCCCGCCATCAACTCCAGCGGGGTGGCATTGACAAAAACCGCATCCGCTCCGGCGCCCGCATTGAACTTGGCGGCATTCATGGCATCGGTGCCCGGCTCATGCGTCCACCCCTCGGGCAGGCTCCACGTCAGTTTGGGGGCCGCTTCCGCCTCGGCGTTTCGCGGCGGAGTCTGCTGGCGCAGCGCTTCCTCTTCGTCCTTGGGGGCTTCATAGACTTGGATTTCCGCCTTGCGGCACGAAACCGCTGACAGAAATGCCAGCACCAGCCAAGGGCCGGAACGCCGCAGCGTCCGACCGGCGAGGCACCAAGGGGGTGGGGGGGGAAGAACCATGCCGGGGAAAGAGAACGGGAACGGCTTCGCCGCAACCCGTAAAGCGCAAAATCACGACCAGCCACCGGCAACTGCCGCCGAGGTTCTGTCCCAGCAACCCGTTTCCCCGCCGTGAACGCGTCGGGAATACGCCAACGAACCCTGGTGAACCGCCGCTTCCGCAGGTCGGCGTTGCCTGCCCAACCCTATTGCGTAAAACGCTGAGACCATTTTCCTGTCGCTTCCAATCCCGTTCCTCGGATGCGGGGGATGCGTTGCGAAGGAACACCCGCAAGAAATTCGCAAGGGCCGCGGCGCAGGGCCGTTTTCTAATACACCGAGGCCATTTTCCAGCCCCGTGCCGAACGGACCACCGTGTCCTTGCCTGTGCTGAAGAGGCTCACCGCGGTTTGATCCGGAGCATGGCGGTAGGAGGCTACGGCGGCCTGGCGGTCGTTGGCGAAGACTTCGATCATGTTTTTGTCGAGAAATACCCGGAGCACCGCAGCCTCGTCTGGTTTGAGTTCAAAGGGAACCTCCATGTTCCTCAGTCGCAGGCATTTGCGGGCGGAATCCACGGCGATTTTGAATCCGTCACCGTCAGCCTTGCCACCGCAGAGGGAGATGCCGAATGCCGATGCGTCACCCGGTGCGAAGGTGACCTCCAGTTCCATGGCCTCGCTGCCAAAGCCGTCGAGCACCTGCGGCTGTCCGGTTGTGAGGGTGATGGGACCGGTGGATTTCTCATCGCGGCGCAGGGTTTGCAGTTCGCGCAGCGGGCGGATGCGCAGGACGCCATCCTCCGGCAGGCTCAACTCCCGCGGCAGCGACTGGATGCCGCTTTGTGGATGACCCAGATTGCACCACGCCCACATGACGCGTCGCCCGTCCGGCAGCAGCACGCTTTCCGGAGCAAAGAAGTCCCAACCATGCCAGTTCATTCGGCCGTGAAAATCCGGGGTGAATTGTTCGTTTTTCCACTCTCCCAGGTAATAGCGGCAGCCCAGGGTGTGGCTGATGCACAGGAGCATGTCGCGGTGGCCGATTTTGAAAAAATTCGGACAGGAAATGTCTTCGTCCGGTTTCACTCCCGGCATGTCATGGGTGAGGAACAGTCCAAGGTAATCCCACGTCTTGAGGTCCGTTGATTTGAACAACGTAGGCGGCTTGCCGCTGCCCGGCGAGCATCCGGAAAGCGCATAATAATTCGCCCCGTCCAGCCAGGCGTCCGGGTCCCAATTGGCGATTTTGCCGCCGTCCTGGCCTGGACGCACCACCGGATCCACGGCCACGGGGTGCGTCCATTTTTCCAGGGTGTCATCCAGGGCGACGGCCACCTGGTTGCGCCCGGAGCCCTCCCCATGGTAAATGATGGCCGGGCGGCCTTCCTTGGTATAAAACCCGGTGCCGCTGAACATGCCGTGGCCGGTCTTCGGCGGCGTCAGCGTGGTGGGGTGCCATTTCCAGTGCAGCAGGTCCGTGCTGGAGACGTGGGCAAAGGAAAATCCGTCCTGGTGGGTGTAGATGTAGTGCAGATGGCACCGGCCTTTCCAGAAAAATGCACAGTTCGGATCGCCCGGCATGGCATTGCCCGGGCCGGGATGGGCGAGGTGGAAAGTCAGCCAGTCCGGCGGCACCGTCGCGGGGCGCACCGGCGTTTCGCAGGCAAATGGAATTTCCTTTCCGGAGCGGGCGCTGAATTCCCCGGTGACGCCGTCCAGCAGCAGTTTGCCGCCCTCCACTTTGGCTCCGCCGCGCAGTTCACTCACGAGAAACCGCCCGGTGCGTTCCTTGGCCTGGACATCATCAAACGTCCACCACGCCCAGGGCTGGGGGCTGGATGGCACATTGGGTTTCAATGCAGCGATCTGTTCCGCGCCGAGCGCCTGGGCATAGATGCGGGCATCATCGACCGCTCCGGCGAAATGCGCCTGGTCGTTCTGACGCGGATGACGCCTGCCGATGTTGATGCGTGTCAGTGGGCCGAATGCCTGGGGCTCCCCGGCCATGTCATGACGCGAATAGAGGATGCCGTTGCGAAAGACGGTGACTTGCCGACCGGCGTAGGAGATGGCCACCTGCACCGTTTCGCCCGGCCCCGCGGATTCCGCAGGGAATCCCGACTGGTCCTTTTGCGTGCGGCGGAAAAAATCGCTGCCCGCCATCCATTTTCCCGGCGCCAATTCTCCAAAAACCGCGGCATCGAAATGATCCCGCCCGTCATCGATGGTCAGCGCGCTGCCGCCGCGCTGGGTCAGGTTTGTCGGGGCCACCCAGACGACCAGCGTTTTGTCCCCGAGGGGAGGTTCCGTCGGTTCGGCCCGCACGGCACCTCCGATGAAGGCCAGAATGGGGAGGACGATGGATGCTGCCTGGATTGTTCGCATGCGTTCCATTGACCTGACACATTCGCCTGCGCTCGGGTATCGTGCATTTGCGGAGGCACTGGCCCTGCCGGTTCTCCGGGCTTGTTCCATCACGGAATGAAGATGCCCTTGAACTGCCGGGCCTGTTCAGGGATCGAAATCGCTTGTGACGGGGCCGGCCAGGTGTTATTTTCCCACCAACCTTGGTGCCATGAAACTGACCTTGCTTGCCATTCTTCCGCTTTTTCTGGCGGTGCTGCCTGTGCGCTCCGCAGACTACCGGACATTTTCCAACCCGGACAAAACCAAATCCTTTGCCGCCATCGTCACCGGATTTACCCAAAAGGACGGAAAGCCCGCGGTGCTGCTGACCACCGCCGAACGGCGCACCCTGACGGTTCCGCTCGCTTCCCTGAGCGCGGAGGATCAGGAGTTCCTGAAAAAGGAGGCGGAACTGTTTGCGATTGCCAAAAACCTCCAGATCGAAATCAAGGAGAGCAACGCCAAGCCCGTGGAGCAAACGACGACCAACCGGAAGATTTCCACCACCGAACGCGGCTATGCCGTAAAGATCCACAACAACTCCGGCGCAGACATCAGCGGATTGAACGTCAGATACCGCATCATTTACAAGAAGGCGAAATGGGATGAGAAAAACCGTGAGGAACTGTCCCGCCAGATGGCAGAAGGAGTGATGTCCGTGGATTCGCTGGCCTCGCGGCAGGCATTCCAGCAGATGACGAGCACCATTCCCGTGGTCAGCAACCGCCCGTACAAGCCGCCCGGCTGCGCCACCTGAGTGAAGAGCCCTCCGCCAGCGAGTTCGCTGCAAGATCAGATGGAAGGCATGCTGATGCGTCTCGAAAAGGATGGCAAAGTGGTGCGCGAGTACCGCTACCCAACCAGCATCCGCATGGACTGGGACTCGGTGGAAACTGCGCTCGCTGAAAAGTGAGTTTCCGCCCCAGCGTGGTTTCGGGAGACGTTCGCTTGCTCGCGTGATGCGCGGGAGCGGAATTTCCTTTGCACCGGGATCGGTTCCGTCGCACTGGGAGCGATGAACCGATTGCGTCTGGCCGCCCATTCACCGGAATTTTCACGCCTCATTTTCGGAACCTGGCGGGTGCTGAAAAACCCCGAGGCCGGCACTCCGCAAGGATTGCTGGAACGCCTGAAGTGCTGCCTGGACGCGGGGATCACCACCATCGATACCGCGGAGATTTATGGCAGTTACCGCATGGAAGAAGCCATCGGTGCGGCCCTGCGCCTGGATGCCGGGGTGAAGCGCCGCATGGAGATCATCACCAAGGCAGGCATTTATGTTCCCAATGCCTTTCACCCGGAACGCCGCACTGCCTTCTACAACGCCTCCGCGGAGCGCCTGGTGAAAAGCGCGGAAAAGTCCCTGCGCTTTCTGGACGTGGAAGTGCTGGACTTGTTTCTGGTGCACCGTCCGGACTGGCTGACGGCAGCGGAGGAAACCGCCGCCGGGTTGAACCGACTCCTGCGGGACGGGAAAATCCGCAGTGCGGGCGTCTCGAACTATTCCCCTGCACAGTTTCAAACGCTTCAGCGGTTCATGGACCAGCCACTGGTCACCAACCAGGTGGAATTCAGTCCCTTTCAACTTGCACCCATCTTCGACGGCACGTTTGACCAGTGTCAGGACCGGGGCATCCACCCCATGGCGTGGTCGCCCACCGGTGGCGGACGGCTCTTCCGCGAGGACGAAGCAGGCTGCCGGCTCCGTCACACGCTGGAGGGACTGGCTCCGAAATACGATGGCGCCACTCCGGACCAGCTCTGCCACGCCTGGATTCTGGCCCACCCCACAAAGCCGGCTGTCGTGCTCGGAACCACCCGGACGGAGCGCATCGCCTCCGCGACCCGCAGCCTGACGCTTTCCCTGGAGCGGGAGGACTGGTATGCCATCACCGAAGCGGCGCGTGGCCAGCGCATTCCCTGACGGGATCAGAACCCGCAGCCGGATTGGGGGCTTCCCCGGCGGGTTGACCATGCCCGGTCGCCCGATCTTCGGCTGACAAATTTTCCAAACGGCAAAATCGGCCTTGCGCGGGCACGGCGTCGCTGATTGACTGCGGGGTAAATACACTATGCCAGACTCCACCGGGACCGGACGGAAATTCAATCGGGTGCTCTTGAAAATCAGCGGCGAAGCGCTGCGTGAAAATGGGAGCCCGGATAACATTTCCCCGCCGATTCTGGAGGACATTGCGCAGCAGGTGCGCGACGCGCACAACACCGGACTGCAGATTGGCATTGTGGTGGGAGGCGGAAACTTTTGGCGCGGCCTCACCGCCCAGAACAAGGGAATGGACCGCGCCACCGCCGATCACATGGGCATGCTGGCCACCATCATGAATGCCCTGGCCATTCAAAGCGCCCTGGAGGCGGTGGGCGTGCCCACCCGCGTGCAGAGCGCCATCGAGATGAATGCCATAGCGGAACCGTTCATCAAACGCATGGCGGTGCGGCATTTGGAACTGGGACGGGTGGTGGTTTTTGCCGCAGGCACCGGCAATCCGTATTTCTCCACGGATTCCGCCGCGGCACTGCGGGCCAGCGAGATCAATGCGGATGTGATTTTCAAGGCCACGAAAGTGGACGGCATCTACGACAAGGATCCGAAAAAACATGCAGATGCGCAGCGCTTTGAACAGATTAGTTTCCAGGACGCACTGGGCCGGCAGTTGAAGATCATGGATGCGGCGGCGTTCAGCCTGTGCATGGACAACAACAAACGGATCGTGGTTTTCGACATGACCACTCCAGGAAACATCCTCAAGGCACTCACCGGAGGAGCCCGGGGGACCGTCGTTTGCGCCGGACCGACTATTCCCGCCGGCTCGGGTCCCGTGGATTCGTAGGACAGTGGCGCGTTGCCATTTGGCCGCGGGAGGGCGAACGTCGCTCCACACCAGCCACAGCCCCGTCCGCTTCCCATGAGCCTGCTCGAAGACTACGTCCGCTACGAAACCCGCCGCCAGTTTTTCTCCCGGGGTAAAAATGTGCTGGGCGGGGCCGCCCTGGCGTCGCTGCTCGGGGAAAGTTTCGGCCGGACGGCGGAAGGCCCCAGCAAGATCCTGCCCCATTTTGCCGCCAAGGCCCGGCACATCATTTATCTGCACATGGTCGGCGGACCATCCCAGATGGACCTTTTCGACTACAAACCGGGAATGGAAAAGTGGTTCGACAAGGACCTTCCGGAAAGCATCCGCCAGGGCCAGCGCCTGACGACCATGACCAGCGGGCAGTCGCGCTTTCCCATTGCACCATCCAAATTCAAGTTCAGTCAGACGGGACAGTGCGGCATGTGGATGAACACGGAACTGCTGCCGTGGACGGCAAAGTGCGCGGATGACATGACCTTCATCCGGTCGATGCATACCGAGGCCATCAACCACGAACCGGCGATCACAGCCATGCAGACGGGCAACATGGTCACGGGTCGTCCCTGTCTGGGTTCCTGGGTCAGCTACGGGCTGGGCTCGCTCAATGCCAACCTGCCCACCTTTGTGGTGCTGGTGGCGGAACCCAGCAACAAGGAGCAGATCCAGGCCATTTCCGCGCGGCTCTGGTCCAGCGGTTTTATTTCGGGGGAACACGCCGGCGTCTCCTTCCGTGCCGCAGGCGATCCCATCCTTTACATCAACAACCCCCCCGGCGTTTCGCCGGCGGGACGGCGCAGCCAGCTCGATGGGATGAGGCGGCTCAATGAAATGAACTATCGGATGGTGGGCGACCCCGAAACCCACACCCGCATCCAGCAATTCGAAATGGCCTTCCGGATGCAGGCCAGCGTGCCGGAACTCACAGCGGTGCAGAACGAGCCGGAAAGCACCTACAAACTCTACGGCGACGAGGCAAAAAAACCGGGCACCTTCGCCTACACCGCACTGCTTGCCCGCCGGCTGGTGGAGCGCGGCACGCGGTTCGTCCAGGTCTATCACAACAACTGGGATCACCACGGAAACGTGAAGGGCCGCCTGCCCAGCCAGTGCCGGGATGTGGACCAGCCCGTTTATGGGCTCATTCAGGATCTCAAACAGCGCGGCCTGTTTGACGAGACCCTCATCATCTGGGGCGGCGAATTTGGGCGCACCATCTACAGCCAAGGCGGCCTGACAAAAGACAACTACGGACGCGACCACCACCCGCGCTGCTTCACGATGTGGATGGCCGGCGGCGGCAGCCGGGGCGGGGCCATTTACGGTGAAACAGACGATTTCTCCTACAACATCGTGCGTGACCCCGTGCATGTCCGGGACTTCCACGCCACGGTCCTGCACCTGCTGGGCATCCATCACGAGCGGTTTTCCGTCAGGGTGCAGGGGCTGGATTCGCGGCTTACCGGCGTCGAACCCTGCCGGGTCATTCGGGAGTTGATCGCCTGACAGCCCGGGAATTCCGCTCACCGCGGACCCGTTGTTGCAGAGACCGGCAGCGCCGGGCTAGGATCGTCGGCATGCATCTCGCCGTGCTTTTGCGCCTTCCCCTCCTTTGTGCCTTGCAGGTTCATGCCGCCAGCATCTGGCAGGAAGGGGAAAAACCCGCCAAGTCCACCATGCACCGGCATCCGTGGTGGTTCGATCAGGTAAAAAAAGACCTGCTCTCGGAGGGCGACTGGATCAGTAATTTCGCCAAAGAACCGGGCACGGCCGAGTATGCCATCGACGTTCCCCAGACCGGCGAATACACCCTGTGGGTCCGGGCCTGCCCGACCAATGCCCGACTTGCCTACGCCCTGGCTGGCGGCGACTGGACCGAAATCGACCTGCAGAAGGAGCCCAGAGGCACGCAAAACATCGCCGCGGATGGCAAGCCCGACCTGCGGTTCATCGCCTGGGTGAAGGCGGACAGCATTTCCCTGACAAAAGGTTCCGCCGTCCTTTCCTTCCGCATGCATGGCACGAAGGACAACCACGGAGGGATCGACTGCTTCTGCCTAACCAATGATGGATTCATTCCGCAGGGAATGATGAAACCCGGCGCAGCGCTTCCCGGGGGACCATCCGACTGGTTTCCCCTGCTGGCGGCTGAGGACACGTTCTCACCGGAATCAGTCATCGACATGTCCGCGCTCATCGAGTCGCCTGCCGGAAAGCACGGACGGCTGGTGGCCGCCGGCGACAAGCTGGTGTTCGAAAAACAGCGGAAACCGGTGAAAATCTGGGGGTGTGGCGCCAACCTAGAGCAGGGCAGCCACTCGCGGGAGGAATCCCTGCGGCGCATCCGGTATTTGAAAAAATTCGGCATCAACGCGGTGCGGCAGCATCCGCTGTTCGATGAAATCAGCACCGCGGGCCGTGTCGATGCGAAAAAACTCGATTCCTATGACTGGTGGTTCGCCGAGCTGAAAAAAGCGGGGATCTACACCAACTGGAGTGTCTTCTACCATTTTCCCATCTCTCCTGCCGATGGCTACGAGGCGGACCTGTTTGCCGAACTGGAACCCATGGGATCCGGAAACCTGCGGGACACCTACGGTCTGATCACGATATCTCCCCAACTCTGGGAAATTCGCACCAAGGTCGTGAGCGCCCTGCTCAACCATAAAAATCCCTACACCGGTTTGCGCTATGCGGATGATCCGGCGCTCATTGCGGTGGAGTTTCAAAATGAAGACAGTGTCTTTTTTTGGAATCCGCTGGGGGAATTGGCGAACCCGACGCCCAAGAAATGGAAACGGCATGCCCAGATGCTGCGCCGTCAGTTTGCGGCGTGGGTGAAGGCGAAATACCGGAGCGACGATGCGTTGCGCAAGGCCTGGGGGAAACTGGACGGCGAGAGCCTTTCCGCCGGTGAACTGGGGCTGATGGGGCCATGGGAAATCGACTCCGGCGGCATCCGTGGACGCTACGCGGGCCAAACCCAGCGGGCGGGTGACCAGATCCAATTTCTGACCGGGATGCAGATGGATTTTTACCGGAAGGCGGAAGCAGCCCACCGGGCCACGGGATACAAAGGTTTGACCATCACGACAAACTGGCTGGGTGGTTCCGGACTTCTGGATCAGGCTAACATTTTCACCGACACCGCGGCATCGCTCATTGACCGCCATAATTACGCCGGGGGCGGCGCCGGCGGCCACGGAATAGCCGAAGGTCAAGTCTATGCCGGGTCGCACCTGTCGCGGCCGGGCTCACATCTGTTCAGCATCGCATTGAAACAGGTGGAAGACCGCCCATTCAGCATGACGGAGTGGACCATGTGCCCGCCCACCCAGTGGAAGGTGGAAGCCGCCCCCATTTTTGCTTTTTACGGCATGGGTCTGCAGGGGTGGGACAGTTCCTATCATTTTGCACAGAGCGGAACCCGCCTCGGCGAAGGATGGCCGCGCATGAGCAGCTACGTCACGGACACGCCGCATTACATCGGACAGTTTCCCGCGTTGGCCTTTGCTCTCCACAAGTCGCACGTCACGGAGGCTCCGGTCGTGGCGGCGCGGCGCACCGTTCCCGCACAGCTTTTCAGCGGGAAGCCGGCCTGGCTCCAGGACTATTACAATGGGAACGATCTCATTCCCGTTCCCGGAGGCACTCCGCTGGAAGTGTTTGCCATTGGCAGGGCAACCGTGGGATTCCAGGGCGGCGCGTCTGACATCAAAACACTGGAGTCCTTTTGGGATCGGAAGTCCAAGATCATCACCTCGGCGACCGGTGAACTCCGGTGGGATTATGGGCGCGAGGTCATTCTCGTCACCACGCCAAAAACCCAGGCCATCATCGGCAGAGCCTCAGGGCGGGCGATCCAGCTTCCTGCGGTGACCGCAAACATTCAAACCCCATTTGTCAGTCTGATCTTCACCCCCTTGGACGACCAGCCGCTGATCCAAAGCAGCCACATTCTCATCACCGCCCTGGCGAGAGACAAACAGACCGGCGCACAATACAGCGAGGACGGCACTCGGCTCTTGAGCGTGGGAACTCCCCCGCTGCTGCTGGAACCGGTGCAGGCGACCATCAAATTTTCCGGCAAACCTCCTTCGCTGGCCCGTCCTCTCGATCCTTGCGGCGTAGCGAAAAAATCACCCCTGAAACTCCTCGCCGACGGCACCTTTGCCATCGATGGCACTTCTCAGGCCTACTATTATGAAGTCAGGCGATGAGGCAACTCGGCGGGCGAAAAACCCCTCGAAATCATCTTGACGGATCGGCAGGGAAGCTGGTTATATTCTCCATAATCCATCAGCATTCCAAAGAATGCCTGTCCAATGAGGTTCTTGGTCACCATATTTCTGAGCATCACCGGATCTTGGCTCTTCGCCACGACGGTGCATGTACCCACGGACAGTTCCGACCTGCATGCTTCGGTACGGTTGCTCCCTGGAAACGCAGTGCCTGCCGGGAACAGTGAGGAACTGATGCCTTCGCCACTGGGGCGCGTTGAGGAGCCGGCCGCCGCGCCTGTGCAGGCCCAGTCAGTGATTGCGGTTCCGGAAACGACTGGCGTTGCCGTTTTTGCCTTTCTGGGAGTTCTGTTCATGCTGCGGCGTCGCTCTGCCTGATACCGCGTCGTGCGCATTTCCTTTCTGGGAGCCCAGAGTGTTGCAATGGCGATGCGGAATGGCTTCATGGCGACTTTCTGATTGCACCGCTGGCCGGTTGCGGACCTAATGTGCCGCCGCCCCCCATGATGCTTGCCGCCGCCGCCATTGAACATTGTCTCGCGCTGGGAGTGCGGGAGTTTGTCATCTGTGCCGGTTCCCGCAACAGTCCCCTCATTCTGCAGGCGGCGTCCGCCGCGGACGTGCCCGGCCTGCGCCTGTGGCATTTTTTCGAGGAACGCAGCGCGGGGTTCTTCGCGCTGGGAAGGACCAGGGACACCTCCCGTCCGGTGGCGGTGCTGACGACATCCGGAACGGCGGCTGCAGAACTGCTGCCCTCGGTGATCGAAGCTCACTATCAAGGTCTGCCGCTGATGGTGGTGACGGCGGACCGCCCGCGGCGTTACCGGGGGAGCGGTGCTCCCCAGGCCATCGAACAGGAACGGCTCTTTGGCGTCTATGCGGAATTTGTGGATGCGGCGGTGACGGACGATCTCAAAGCCATGCCGAGGCCGCAGCGGTCGCTGCATCTCAATGTTTGTTTGGAGGAGCCAGACTCTGAGACACCGCGAAAAATGACCGCTCCGCCGCCCGGATTGGAAGCCCCTCCGACCGCGGTTGATTCCAGTGAAGCGGTTGGGCGCTTTCTGCGCGAACCATCCGGACTGCTGGTGTTGCTGGGGGAATTGTTGCCGCACGAGCGGGACTGGGTGCGCTGTCTGCTGGAACAACTGCCAGGAGTGGCAGTGTGGGCGGAAGCGGCATCCGGCTTGCGGCAGTGGCTGGCGGATCGAGACGGGGAGGGCGGGGTGTTTCTGATTCTCGGGGGAGACGCAACGCTGCGTCATCTGCCCGTGCGCAAAGTCCTGCGCCTGGGCGGCGTTCCAAGCTGCCGGTTCTGGCGCGATCTGGAATCACAGCCGGAAATCCCGGTGCTTTCCCTGACACGATCTGGTCATCGCGGTCTTGCCAGGTCCTGCGATGTGCATCCGCTGACTTCCGTCGGCATCGGGAGCATTCCGTGCGGTGATTTGCGGGATCCATTTCGCCGCCAAGACCGGGAGATGGAGCTTGCCGCTTTGGTGGAGGCCTTCCCCGGCAGCGAGTGCGCCCAACTTCGTCAGATCAGCAGGCTGATGCCGGCTGAGAGCGGCCTTTTTCTCGGCAACAGCTTGACCATCCGGCAGTGGAATCTGGCGGCCCTGCCGCACGCAGAGCAGCGATGCCAGGTGCTCCGCGGGGCCAACGGCATTGACGGAAACCTGTCCTGTTTTTTTGGATGCCATGCCGATGCGCCGGAAAGCTGGGCCATCGTGGGAGACCTCACGGCGCTTTACGATTTGTCAGCACCCTGGGTGTTGCCGCAACTGGCTGCGGGACGCAGGCGGATTGTCGTCCTGAACAATGGAGGGGGAAGAATTTTCAGCAGGCTGCCTTCGCTTCAGGGGATTGGGGCAGGGGAACGGACTCTGATTGAAAACCCCCATGCCCTGCGTTTCGCTGCATGGGCTGAGATGTGGAACTTGTCCTATGTCAGGATCGAGGCCGGTTCCCAGTGGGCCGCGGCCTTGCCAGAGTGTCCGGTGGTCATCGAACTGCTGCCGGATGCTGCGCAGTCGGATGCCTTCTGGCGGCAGCTTGCCGTTAGGGAAAAGGAGGTGTGGGGATGATTGCGATTTCCGCGCTGCATGGCGCCGTGGGAAGTCCGGATGACTGGACGGCGCTGGAATCTTCCCTTGGTTGGCCGATGCGAAAGGTAAACCTCTGGGACAGCCCGCAGGGCCTGGATCTCGGCGCTTGGGGAGCGCACTTTTGCCGGACAGAAAAACCCGGCGGCTTGCTGCTGGGGTATTCACTTGGGGCCCGGTTGGCGCTCCATGCCCTGTTGCAGGCTCCCGACAGATGGCGGGCGGCGGTGCTGCTTTGCCCGCATCCGGGACTGACCAGTGAAGCGGAACGCCGCGAACGAACTGCCGCGGACGGGCACTGGGCGCACCTGGCCCGGTCCCTTCCGTGGGAGGAATTTCTGCAAACGTGGAATGCCCAGCCGGTGCTGGGGGCAATGCCGGTTGCGCAGACCCAGCGGGGCCTTGAAAGCCACCGCAGTGAAATCGCCGCTTCCTTTGACCGGTGGTCGCTGGGAAGACAGCGGGATCTGCGTGCGGAATTGAGCAAAATTCAGGTTCCCGTCCTGTGGCTTACCGGGTCGCGCGATGAAAAATTCACCCGCCTCGCCGCTGGCTGCTGTGAATGGCTGGCCCAATGCCGCCATCGGGTGATTCCTAACGCCGGGCACCGGCTGCATCTGGAAGCCTCCGATGAAGTGGCGGCGGAAATGAAGCGCTTTGCCCAGGATCTGCTCAGGCACTGAGAACTTCGCGCAGCGTCTGATCGAGCGATTCGTAGCTGTACGGCTTTGGCAGAAATGTGCTGAACCCAAGCCGTTGGAAATCCACGGGGCTTCCGTGATCGCCGCTGGTGGCGATGACTCTGGTCTCTGGTGCCATGCGCTGGATTTCCTCGAACGTCTGCAGGCCGCTGCGTCGCCCGCGCAGATTCAAGTCCAGCAGCACGGAGGCCATCGGACGGTTTTCCTGGGCACGGGAGCGCAATATGTTCAGCGCCTCGTCCCCCTCCGCCGCAGCCATGACATCATAACCAAGATCGCTGACAATTTTCGTGGTGATCATGCGGATGGCATCGTCATCCTCCACGATCAGCAGGCTGGGGAGGGACTGCGGGCGGTCGTTGTTGCCGGAGGAATGCTCGGCCCCCGGCTCATGCAGCGTTTGCGGCGGTGCGGGAACTTCCGTGTCCGCAGCCTTTTCAGGCGGCTGGCTCGACAACCACGCTTCGGTTTCCCAGGCCGGCACCGTGAGCGCCGGCAGGAAAATGGCAAAGGCGGTGCCGACGTTCACCTTGGAACTGACAAACATTTCGCCGCCGTGGTTCCGAATGATTTGATAGCAAATTGGCAGGCCGCAGCCGTTGCCGTTGGGCTTGGTGGTGAAGCGGCTGTGGAAAAGGTGTGGTCGGTGTTCCTCGGGGATGCCGGGACCGAAATCCCGCACCGTGATGGAAACATATTCCCCCGGCGGCAACTGGAGCGGCGAGTCCGGCGGCACCACGGCATTCTGTGCCTTCACGATGAACCGCCCCTGGTGGTTCATGGCATCACAGGCATTGCGGACCAGGTTGAAGATCACCCGGTCGATCTGTTCAGGGTCGAGCATCACCGGAAAGAGGTTTTCGGCGGCTTCAAGCTCCCAGGTGACATCCTCTGCCACGGTGCCCAGGCGCAGGGTTCTTCCAAGCAGGTCCCTTACGTCCGTCGGCTCTTTTTTGGCTTCCCGTGGGCGGTAGCAGTCGAGGAAATCCTTGGCCAAACCCGCCGCTTTCTGAGCCGCAATTTGGGCCACCTGCAGTTTTTCATGCAGCGCAGGATCGGACTTCGCCATGCGGCTGGCCATGCCCAGCGGCATGAGGATGGCCGTAAGCGCGTTGTTGAATTCGTGTGCCACTCGGCGTGCGGCTTCGCGCAGGTTGGCAATCGTATCTCCATGGTATTCGCCAGGTGCAGGAATTTCCTCGCTGGACGAAACCACAGAACCGGCTGTCTCCCCAAGTGGCATTTCCTGTGCCGGAGAAAATGTCAGGGTGAAGTTCAGGACCTGCCCCGCTCCATCCCTGGTCGCGGTGGCAGACCACCGGGTGCGCTGCTCGGTTCCATCTCCCAGGCGCAGCGGCAAAATTCTTTCCGCAGATCCTGTATCCAGCTGGGAAAGCCATTCGAGCATCCGAGACACGGCGGGCTCCGGCAACAGCGCTCCCAAAGCCAGTCCCTGCAGGCCACCGGCCGTTCTCCCGCTTTGGCGCGAGGCCCCCGCGTTCGCATAAATCACTGCTGGCCCTCCGCACTCCAAAGGCCCCGCTTCCAGGATCATGACTCCATCCGTCACTTGATCGAGCGCTTGACGCAGATGACGATTCACCGCACGGATGCGGTCGATGTATGGATTTTCTAGCGTGGCTCCCACTGGAGAGAAAGGGCGGTTGAGGTGGCAGGCAGCAGCAATTTGCTATAGAGTGCCCGACATTTAAGGCGCATTAACAAAAATGCCAAGCAAAAAGTAGAATTTTTCAGTATTGAGAGACGCCAGCTTGCTGGGAACACGGAAATGGTGCAGAGGTGGAGTGTTCGCGGAAATTTTCGACAGAAAAAAAGCGATGCGCCGTTCCTGCTGTCGGAGAGAAACTGGGAGGCCATTCACTTGCAGAAAAAAAGTTTCGAAATTTCAGATTAGCACTTGCGCGGTTCACTTTCGCCTCTACTGTCGCAACCCTTTCCGAGACCGGCCCGCTTCGAGCCGGTTTCTTTTTCACTTTCACCCAAGATGCTGGACCGTCACCAATCGCAAAGCCACCTCAAAATGCCCCCGGGTCTGCCGGGGCGAGGTTGACGCTGCTGCGCGACGGTTTCGCAAGTCTTCCTAACTAACCCGGAACGATACTACGAGACTATGATTCAGATGGAAACAAAACTGGTGGTGGCCGACAACACCGGAGCCCGCGTGGCCAAAATGATCGGCGTATTGGGCAAGCGGACCCGTTTCGCCAGGATCGGCGACATCATCAAGGCTCACATTCGTGAATCCACCCCTACCGCCAACGTGAAAAAGGGGGAAGTGGTCACCGCAGTGGTGGTGCGCACCCGTTTTCCCATCCGGCGCGATGATGGATCGATTCTTCGTTTCGACACCAATGCGATTGTGGTCATCGACAAGGATCAAAATCCGAAGGGCACCCGCATTTTTGGTCCGGTGGCCCGGGAACTGCGCGACAAGAATTTCATGAAGATCGTCTCCCTCGCGCCGGAGGTGCTCTGACCAGGATCCGTCTTCATCAATCCCGAACGATTTCCATTCCAGCATGAGCAAACCGAATTTTCACATCAAAAAGGGCGACCAGGTCCAGGTCGTCAGCGGGGCCCACAAAGGCGCAACCGGGCAGGTGATGCAGATCATCGCCGCCAAAAACCAAGCGCTGGTGGAAGGCGTGCGCATGATCGTCAAGGCCACCCGCAAATCGCAAACCAACCCCAATGCCGGCCTGGTGAAACGCGAAGGGCCGATCCACGTTTCGAATCTGAAAGTCATCGCCGCCAAAGCCGAGGAAAAGAAGCCGGCCAAGGCCAAAAAAAAGTAACCTGATTGTCCACCCCAAGCGCCAATCGCCATGAGCAAGGCTGTTCCCAATCTTCAAAAGCACTACCAGGAAAAGGTCGTTCCCTTCCTGCATAAAAAACTCGGCTGCACAAACATTCACCAGGTCCCGCGCCTTGAAAAGGTGGTGGTGAACTGCTCGGTCGGATCCCAGGACGACCGCAAGCAGGCCGTGCAGGATGCCGTGGCCGACGTCACTGCCATCACCGGCCAGAAGCCCGTTATCACCAAGTCCAAAAACAGCATTTCCAACTTCAAGCTGCGCGACGGAGAAGCCGTGGGCGTGAAGGTCACACTGCGCGGACGCATCATGTATGAGTTTCTGGAGCGCCTGATTAAGATCGCGATTCCGGTCATTCGCGACTTCCGCGGGGTGAGCCACAAGGCGTTTGACGGCAACGGAAACTACACGCTCGGCGTGGCGGACCAGTCGATCTTCCCCGAAATCAAAATCGACGAGATCAAGCGTTCGTTGGGATTCGATGTCTGCATCGTCACCTCCGCAACGTGCGATGACGAGGGACGTGAACTCCTGCGGGCCATGGGCATGCCCTTCCGCGATCAGAAGGCCGGCTCTGCCGGAAAAACCGACTCCGGAGAAGCCGCCGCCTGAAGCCTGACACAAAAAACACCGGGAAGCGCACCCAGCAAGCCTAACCACTTTTACCATGGCCGTTCTCACTGACCCCATCTCTGACTTTCTGACCCGCTGGAAAAACGCCAGCCGGGCGAGGAAAGACGAATTCACCGCACCCTACAGCAAAATGAAGGCAGAAATCGCCCGCATCCTGCAGGAGGAAGGCTACATTTGGAACTATGAGGTGGACACCACCGGCAAGCACCCGCAGATCAAGGTGAAAGCCAAATACCACGGGAATGCCCCGATCCTCAACGAGGTGAAGCGGGTTTCCAGTCCCGGTCTGCGCCGGTATGTCGGGGTGGACGAAATCCCCCGGGTGCTCAACGGCATGGGCATCGCCATCCTCAGTACGCCAAAAGGCCTGATGACCGGCGCACAGGCGAGAAAACAAAATGTTGGCGGCGAATTGCTCGCCCTTGTCTGGTAATCCGCCATCCCTCGACAACGAATTTTCCCATAACCGCATATGTCCCGCGTAGGAAACAAATCCATTACAGTCCCGGCAAAAGTTGCGCTGAAAGTGCAGGGCTCCGACGTGCATGTTGAAGGCCCCAAGGGCAAACTGCAGTTTACACTTCCGTCAGGCATCTCGCTCAGCCAGGAAGGTGCGACGTTGAAACTGGCGCGCAAGGCCGAAGACCGCTTCCACAAGGCGCTTCACGGAACCAGCCAGCGCTGCATCTCCAACATGATCAAAGGAGTCACCGAGGGCTTCAAGAAAGAACTTGAAATCCACGGCGTCGGCTTCCGCGCGGCCGTCAAAGGCGACAAACTCGACCTTGGTCTGGGCTTCAGCCATCCGCTGCTCCACCCGATCCCCGCGGACATCAAGGTGACCGCACTGGAAAAATCCGGCTCCGATCCGGTCCGCGTCATCATCGAAGGCATCGACAAGCAGCGCGTCGGACAGTTGGCGGCAGACATCCGCAGCTATTACCCGCCGGAACCCTACAAAGGCAAGGGCGTCCGCTATGCCGGCGAACAAATCCGCCGCAAGGAAGGCAAGAAGACCAAGTAACGAACCCACTCCCACCGCATCTCGCCATGAGTTTGAACCGCAAGGCAGTCCGCAGGCGCATTCACAAGCGCATCCGCAAAAAAATTACCGGCACGCCGGAACGTCCCCGTTTGGCTGTGAGCTTTTCCAACAGGAATGTTTACGCGCAGATCATTGACGATGTCGCCGGCCAAACCCTGGCCGCAGCCACCACGCTGATCAAAGCGGGTGCCTCCACCAAAGCCAATGTGGCCACGGCTCAGGCGGTCGGAAAGGAAATCGCCGAGAAGGCCAAAGCGGCCAACGTAACCAATGTGGTTTTTGACCGCGGCGGCCACAACTTCCACGGCAAAGTAAAGGCGCTGGCCGATGCAGCACGTGAAGGCGGACTTAAATTTTAACCTTTTCCCATCCCATGGCTAACAAATTTGAAACTCCCGCTGTTCCTGCCGGTGAAATCACAGAGAAGGTCGTATCGATCAACCGCTGCGCAAAAGTCGTGAAAGGCGGACGCCGGTTCAGCTTTTCCGCACTGGTGGTGGCCGGCGACCGCAATGGCGGCGTTGCCACCGGCTTCGGCAAGGCGAACGAGGTGTCCGATGCGATCAAGAAAGCCACAGAAGCCTCCCGCAAGCGACTGCAGCGCATTCACATCAAGGAAAACACCATTCCACACGAAGTGGTGGGAACATTTGGCGGCGGTCGCGTTCTGCTCAAACCCGCCTGTCCTGGCACCGGATTGATCGCGGGCAAAAACGTCCGTGCCGTCTGCGAAGTTGTGGGCATCAAGGATGTCATCGCCAAGAACCTCGGATCGAAGAACGCCAGCAATGTGGTCAAGGCGACGATCGAAGCCCTCCTCTCGCTGCGCACCAAGGAGCAGCTCCTTGGGGCCCGCGGCAAGAAAATCGCCGAAAAACAGGCAATTTAATCAATCCAACGTTCGGAATCGTTCAATTGACGCGGTTCGGACGCTATTCTTTCACTCCATCCGAGTCAGCGATTGCTGGCGGCCCAATTCAACAGGAAACATACCATGCGTCTCAATACGATAGCTCCCCGTCCCGGTGCCAAACATCGCCGCAAGCGTCTTGGCATTGGGGAAAGTTCCGGCCACGGAAAAACCTCCGGCAAGGGCCACAAGGGCCAGAAGGCCCGGGCTGGCGGCACCATCCGAATTGGTTTCGAAGGTGGCCAGATGCCGATCCACCGGCGCCTGCCGAAAAAGGGCTTCAATCATGCACGCTGGGCGCTGCGCTTTGCCATCGTGAACGTCGGCACGCTGGAGGAAAAATTTGAGAGTGGAGCGGAAGTCAACGAACAGACCCTGCGTGAGGCCGGGCTGGTCAAAGGCAAGAGTTGGGACGGCATCAAGATTCTGGGTGACGGCACGCTGACAAAAAAATTCACAGTCGTCGCCCACAAGATCAGCGCCACAGCCAAGGAGAAAATTGAAAAGGCTGGCGGCAGCGTGGCTGCTCCGCCCAAGCCCGCTCCCGCGCAGGCCTGATGTCAGCCGGAGTTTTCATGCAGTCTTCGCGGCAGGGCAGACCATCCTCGTCTGCCTTGCTGTTTTTCCTTTGACACCCGCGGCCTGACCGGCCGCATTCTGAAACCAACGCTCACCGAAATGCTTTCCGCCTTTGCCAACATGTTCAAGATCCCGGAGCTGCGCTCCCGGATCATCTTCACTCTGGCGATGATCGCCATCATCCGCATCGGAGCCGCCATCACGCTGCCCGGAGTGGATCCGGCAGTGGTCCAGGGCTGGCTGCGCACCGCGGAACAACAAAGCGGAGATGCGGTGAGCACGCTGCTGAACGTGTTCAGCGGCGGCGGCATCAGGAATTGTGCGGTGCTTGCCCTGGGCATCATGCCCTACATCAGCGCCAGCATCATGATGCAGCTCCTCACCGCAGTGGTGCCGCGTCTGAGCAAGCAGGCGCGCGAGGTGGGCGGACGCCAGAAAATCAGCCAGTACACCCGCTACCTGACCATCCTGCTTTGCCTCCTGCAGGGCTGGCTCATCGTCAAAGGGCTGGTCAATCCGGCTGGGAATCCACTATTGGCCGGACTTGAAAAATACACCACGGAGAAGGGAGTTGCCCTGGTGCCGAATGACAGTTTCGGCTTCCGGATGCTGGCTGTGCTGGTCATGACGGCAGGCACGATGTTTACGATGTGGCTGGGCGAGCAGATCACCGAACGGGGCATTGGCAACGGAACGTCGCTCATCATCACGGTGAACATTCTGTCCGACCTGCCGGGAGCCATCGTCACGACCTTCCGGAAGTACCTTAATTTCCAAACCTCGACTCCGACCAGCGCCATCATGGTCGTGGTCTTTTTCCTGGCCTTCATTTTGTCGATCATGGCGATCATTGCGCTGACGCAGGCCACTCGAAAGGTGCCGGTCCAGTATGCCAAGCGCATGGTCGGGCGGAAAATGTACGGCGGTCAGTCCACGCACCTGCCGCTGCGCCTGAACTATTCCGGCATCATGCCCATCATTTTTGCCAGCGCCATCATCTCGTTCCCGCCGATGATCATCAGCCAGCTCAGCCAGGCTCCGTGGGCGCAGAATTTTTATCATTTCATGCAGGACAACGGACCCGTGCACTGGTGCATCTATGCGGTGCTCATTTTCTTCTTCGCTTATTTCTGGGTGGCCACCATGTTCCAGCCGACCCAGGTGGCGGAAGATCTCAAGGGGAATGGCGGATATATTCCCGGCGTTCGTCCCGGAAAGCCCACCTCGGACTTTCTGGATTTCACGATGACTCGGCTGACATTTGCGGGGGCTTTGTTCCTGACGCTGGTCGCGATCATCCCGCAAATCCTGACATACACCGGACAGATCGAGCCGATCGTTGCCCAGTTTTTTGGCGGCACCAGCATTTTGATTCTGGTTGGCGTGCTCCTGGATCTGATGCGCCAGGTGGAAACGCATCTGCTGCAGCGGCACTATGATGGATTCCTCCGCAAGGGTCGGATCCGCGGACGCTACGATTCCAGCGGCCAGTCCGCAGGCACGGGGTCCGGTGTCCGCATGGTCTGGCTTTACGTGCTGTTTGCAGTGCTCATCATTGCCGCAGCCAGCTACTACATGTTTGGCGGAAGTCCCGACGGGAAATAATTCCCGAAGCGACGGCCCCAGTCCGATCCATGTCGTCTGGAATTCCTCTTCGCAAAGGTGCGGAAGCCGATGGACTTCGGCTGGCTGGAAGCACTGCCGCGGAGGTGCTGGCGAAGGTTTGCGCCCTGGTTCGTCCGGGCATTTCCACGCTCGAGGTGGATGCGGCTGCCGCGAAATGCATGGACGAACTCGGGTGCCGCAGTGCATTTCTTGGTTACCGCGGATTCCCTGGCCATATCTGCATTTCGTTGAATCACGAAATTGTTCACGGAATTGGACGCGCCGATAAAATCATATCCAATGGCGACATCGTGAAGATCGATGTTGGCGTCATCAAAAACGGCTGGGTGGGGGACAATGCCACGACCGTTCCGGTTGGAGCGGTTTCACCCGAAGTCCACCAGCTCCTGAGAGTGACGGAGCAGTCGCTGCACAATGCCATTGACCACGCGCGAGCCGGACGCCCGTTGCGGGACCTCTGCGGAAGCGTGGAAAAACTCGCCCAGCGCTACGGGTATTCCGTGGTGAGGAATTTTGTCGGGCACGGAGTGGGGAAAAAACTGCACGAGAAACCTGAGGTGCCCAATTTTTCCCATCCCAAAATCAAAACGCGCCTCGAAGCCGGCATGGTGCTGGCCATTGAGCCCATGGTGAATCTTGGGACCGGCGAAGTTGAAATTCTGCGCAGTGACAACTGGACAGCCGTCACCAGGGACGGTCGGCCTTCGGCCCATTTTGAACACATGGTGCTGGTCACGGAGGGAGAACCGGAAATCCTCACGCCGCGTCGCAGGTTAACCTCGCCGCTTTGAAATACGATGTGCGGTCGTTGGCAACGCTGTGTTGGTTTCTCATTCGACTAACTTGCCGCGGTTCCGAATTTTCGGAAAGATTCCGGTACGAAGCTCAGATCGCTGGCTTCCTGGACGGCCAGGCCGATCTGTTCCTCCATGACGTGGACGGGAACCGGCGGCTGGTAATCGTCAAGCGCATCGAGCAGGGCATCCTCGGCGCTAATGCCGCGGGTTTGTTGCAGGCGGAATACTTTGACGGCCAGCGCTTCGGCTGCCCCTGGGGTAATCCAGTTGGGGATGACCGGTTTGAGCTTTTCGAATGTTTCGGCAGTGATCGGTGCCTTTTTCTTTTTGCAGAGCGCCTGCAGCAGTTTGAAGCCTTCCTCCGGCGTGGAGGTTGGAAAGAGCGGAATTTTCATGTCGATGCGGCCCGGGCGCTTGAGATCAATTTCGATGAGATCCGGGCGGCTGCTGGCGAGAATCCAGATGACCTTGCCGCGTTTTGAGGTGTCGCTCATTTCCTTGGCCATCATGGAATAGATGCGTCCGCCAACACCGGAATCTCCTTCGACATTGCGTTTTCCCAGTGCCTGGTCTGCTTCGTCGATGAAAACAAAACAGCGTCCGAGAGCGCCGAGCAGTCGGAAAATTTTTTCGAGATTGCCTTCGGTGCTTCCGACCCAGCGGTCGCGGAAGTTTTTGAATTTTACCACCGGCACGCCGGCTTCCCCCGCGAGACATTCGACCAGGTAGGTTTTTCCGGTTCCGACGGGTCCGCAGAGCAGGTAGCCCATGGGCATGGCTTCGAGTTGGTTTTTCCTCCACAATTGGAAGTCTTCGCGCAGCCAGGCTTTCACTCCTTCCATGCCATGCACGTCTTCGAGGGTGCGGGTGGGTTCGATGAATTCAATGAGGTCCTGACAATCTTTTTCCACCAGTTCCTTTTTCAGCCTGGCGAGATCATCGTCCTGAATGGCTTGCTTGCGGTGTTCCCTGGCCTTGAGCAGTGCGCTGATGGAAACCAGCGTGGCTCCGGCCAACTGCCCGGCGGGCTGCTCCAGGCGATCCCGGTAGTTTCCGAGTGCGGTCGGATGCAGGGGGAGCAGCGTGGTGAAAACGGCCTGCAATTCCGCGGGTGCAGGGAGCGGCACTTTGACGGTGGAACTGCGGGGATTGCGGGCGACCAGGGGGTGCAGGTCGTTGAGGTTTTCCGACACCAGAAAACTGGCAAAAGGATGCTCGTTGAGGAGTGATTCAGAGGACCAACCCTTGACCAGCAGCGCCACCGCATTGAGGTCGTAGCTCAGGCCGGAGGGCAGGGCGGGCATGGTGAGGTGGGCGTCGCGCAGAATGAAGGCGATGCGCGTGGTTTCACCTTTCATCCGCCGCACGTTGGAAGCGTAGCGGATGTAGTGGGTCATCAGGTCGATGGCCTCGCGTGGAATGCGTGGCAACGGTTGTCCTTGGGGAGCGCTGGGCCAGGTGGAAAAGGGTTTCTGGCCCTTGGTGACGCGCAGGCCGTTTCCCAGATCATAGGTCAGGATGACATCGAACGATGCCAGGAGCGACTCCTGGAGGAAATCGTCCAATGTGCCCAGCCTGGTTCCGCCATTTGCGGGGATGGGAAGCAGGTCGTTGACGTTGCCGTGGAGGATGAACTGGCTGGCGGCGTGGCTTTCGTAGAGTGCCGCCAGGTCTGCGGCCCAAGAGGGAAGGTGGAAGGTGGGAGGGGGATGCGGGCATTTGCCCGCAAAGGAAGGAGCCGCCGGAGGCGAATTCAAGTGCAATTCACCACGGTCAGGGGCGTGTGACCTTCAGGCGGAAGAAAACACGCTTGTTGACATCCAGCAGCGGCAGGAAGCTGGGGTCCACAAGGTACACCTTGGTTTCGGTGCCGTCCCCGTTGTTCGTGGTGGAGAATTCCACGGTGGGCAGCGACCACTGCTGCAGGTTGAACGAGGCAAAGGCCGCATAATTGATGCCTGCCACGCCGCCGACGGGCCGGGTGACGCGAAAGGTCGGCTGGTTGACGGAATTGACCACGGCAAAGACGGAGGTTGGGAGCTTCTGCAGATCCGAGGTGAACGGATCCATGCCGAGGGCGATTTCCATCAGATAGGGCACGGTATCGCGGTCCGTATCGGAATCGTCCGTCAACGCGGCAATGTTTGCCTGGCCCGGGGTGACTTGGCCTCCATGGAGGTTGGAGGGAAAGTAGTCGGTGGCGCTGTACTCAATGGAAGTGCTGGTGGTGCCGGCGAGATTGGCTCCATACCAGGATGCGCCGCTGTTGGCCGTGTTGTTGCCGAGGAATCTGCCAACGGAATCCGGCGTGTAAAACGGCTGAGTGACGTTAGCAGTGCCGGGAAAGATGTATCCTTCCAGTGCTGGAGGAAGGAGGTTGGTATTGTATCCCTGCATGGCCACGGAATCGGCGAGGGTTTCCCAAGGCACCGGGGTGTTGAAAATGTGATCGTCTGGAAGGGCCATGTTCCCATCCGTGCCCACATCCAGGTCATCGCCGGGACGGCCTTTGAAATTTTTCACCAGCAGCACGGTCAGTGCGAGATTGTCCGTGCTGAAGCCGATGTCATCCGGGTTCATCCCCTCCGGGCTGAAGAGCGCGGTGGCGGCATCCGGAGCGGCGGGGCCGGTCCACGGGGTGGAAGCCACGTAACCGGAGCCGGCCAGCAGCAGGCCGTTGGAGCCGGTGGTTGCGCCGTCCAAATCCCAGACTTTGAGCACTTTTCCGGTGTTTACGCCGTCATTGTCAACCAGCAGGAGGCTGTAGTTGTTCGTGCTCATGGCTGCCGCCGGGTGGCCGCGCAGTTCCACGAATTCCCGGTCCTTGTCGCCACCCGGGGGGTTGATGTGGACTTCGTTGAGGAGAAGCGTCGCTGCGTTGTCCGGCGCACCGGAGGGGTTGTGGCGTCCGGGGCTGGCGGAACCCTTGAACCCTCCGAAAAAGTTGGAGGTGAAATCAAAGCTCAGCGCGGAGTTTCCGGCAATTTCTCCACCGAACCAGGCTGCGGAGGAATTTGCGGTCATGTTGCCGTTGATCCGCGAGATGTTTCCGGGATTGAAACCCAGGCCAAGTGCAGGCACGCCGCCCACTCCGTTGCCGGTGGAAATGCCATCCACCAGCGTCCATGCCGGGGCGGCGTCGAGCACTCCGTCGTTGTTGGCATCCAGGTCGGATTCCGGGGTGGCCGGCGTTCCGGTTGCGGTGGGCGGGGTGTAGGCCACCAGGAGGACCGAAACCTTGGAGTTGGGAATGTTGTCCTGTCCCAGATTATATCCGGAAGCGAGGTTTTCGGTGCCGTCGGCATTGAAGGATTCGGGGTCATCCCGGACGGTCTGCCCGGAAAGATAGGGAACGAGGATGTTGACGTCCTCTTCAATGCCGTCGGCAAAGATGGCCAGCCGGTTGGCACCCGTGGACTGGCTGCGCAGATCAATGACTTTTTTGACGGTTCCGCTGCCCGCCGGGGAGGCATCGACGATGAGCAGCCAGTAGTTGGTCATGAGAGCCAGCGGTTCGGCGCTGATGATCTCCACGAATTCGGTGCCGTCAGGAGCGCTTGGCGGGTCGATGTGCACTTCGTTCAACCGCAGCGTGCCGCTGGCTGGGAGGGCGACGGAACTGTAGTTGGGCTGACCCGGTGATCCCGCACCGCGGAAGGGGGAAGTCACGTTGGGAAGGTAGTGCCCGTTCTGATACTGACGGGCATACGGACTGCGACTGCCCAATACGCCGGCTGCCCAGGCTGTGGTGCTGTTTACAGTGGTGTTGCCGCGGATGCGCGAGAGGTTGTCCGCATTGTAATGGCGGGTGTTGACCACAATGTCAGGCTTCGCCGCGGAGTAGCCGGATTTCCCGGCCACCAGGGCTCCATTGATATCAACTTCCGGCACGCTGACGCCGTCCACCAGAGTGTAGGGGACAACCGCATTGAGCACGCCGTCGTCGTTGGAATCCAGATCGTCATCCACCTTGCCGGTGAAATTTGTCACCAGCAGAATGGTGGTGCCATTGTTGCTGAGATCCCCCATGCCCATGTTGGAATATTTGGTATCTCCCGTCACGGTGCTGGGGTCGGCATGCTGCGTGGCAGGATCGGCATTTTTGACAAAGGGTGAGAATCCTTCTGCGTAGCCATCCCCGAGCACCAGCAGTCCGTTGGATCCCGTCGCCACCCTGGAGAGATCCCAAGCTTCACGGATGCGCCCGAGTCCGCTGGCTCCGCCGGAATCCACCACGAGCAGCGCATAGTTGGCAAGACTCGCGGTATAATTCGATCCCCCCGACTGGTTGGCGGTGATGTTGACGATTTCAACGTATTCGAAATTGCCGTCGGAAAACGTGCCATCATCCATTTTTGCCGGTGTGCCCGGGGGATTGAGGTTGAGTTCATTGAGGCGGAATACCGGACTCACCGGGGCGGCGGAGAAATTGGTCTGCCCGGGAGTGGCCAATCCTTTCCAGGTGGCGCCGGTCAGGTTGAACCAGTTGGTGCCGTAGGCGGTGGAGCTTCCGGATGCACCGGAGGGCGTGGTGCCGCCATACCAAGCAGTGCGGGAATTCGCCGTGGTATTGGAGGCGTGGCGTGACAGGGTGTGGGGAACGAAATAGGTGGAGGCGGTTCCGGCCTGCAGCACGCCGTCGTAAATGGTGTTGCCGGTGAGGTTCGTCGGGCCGTAGGTCGGTTTGATCAAGGCACCGGAGTCTCCATTGAAGCCGACAGAGTCCACGATGGTTGTCCAGAGGACGGTGCTGTAGCGGGAGGCGGGCGGCGTGGGATCGACCCAGTCGAGGATGCCGTCGTCGTCCTTGTCCACGTCAATGTCCGTATCCCCCGGAAGGGGAGCCGGGTTGGTGTAACCCTGAACCAGGAGCACCGTGAGGGCCTTGTTGGGAATGTTGTCCTGGCTCATGCCTTGCGGATCAGCCACGGCGGTTTGCGGAGCCTTGGCGGACTCATACGGGCTTCCGGCTTTGTTGTAGTCGTCTCCCAGCAGCAGCAGGCCGTTTGCTCCTGTGGACAGCGGGACTTCGCTTTCATCCACCAGACGCCATTGTTCCTTGATTTCACCGACGCTGCCTCCGTCGTTGTCGATGATGATGACCCACAGGTCGGTGCAGGGTTCCGCCCCGCCGGTGGAGCTTTTCAACTCCACGAATTCAAAATTGGCATCGGCCTCCACTGAATTGGTGCTCAGCGGAGTGCGCATGTGGATTTCGTTTAACAGAATGGTCGCTGGGGCATGGAAACAGGCAACATGGGTCACCAGCCCGGCGAGGAAGAGGGCGCGCGTTTTCATTGGGGAGGGGAGTGGGGGATGGATGCGGAACGGTCTGCTAGAGTCATTCCTGATGGAGATTACGATTTTGCGGATTTTGCTGCAAGACTTTTCACAGATATTTCAGCGGTTGATTCTCGTTGGCAATCAAAGATTAAGGCAAAATTAACTTTCCGGCGAATTCTGTCAGGAAAGGGGAATGGAGAGCAGCATTCCAGCCTGGCTGGTCAGTTGAATTCCGGTGCCTTGCGGGCGGTGGCGGTGGCATCCCTTCGGACAACCCGGACTCCCACCGAGCAGAGGAGAAACAGCATTCCCGCCAGAAGCGGCCACTGGTAGCGCTCCACCGCCTTTTTGAGGGTGCGGGTTTTGTTGGCGCTGGATTCCAGTTTCGAGAGGACCAGCCCCAGCTGCTGGTCGTCGAGCACTTCGGTCAATGGCACGTAAAGCCCGCGGGTGGCCTGGGCAACTTCCTCCAGGACTTTCTGCTGCAACGTGGTTTTGACGATGCGGTTGTCCTCGTCCCTCACATAATCTTTGCCGCCGTTTTCCGGGTTGGGGATGATGCCGCCGGCGGTGGTGCCTACGCCGACGGCAATGATGGTGATGTTGGCCTCTGCAGCCCGTCTGGCAGCGGCTACCGCCTCACCTTCCAGTTCCTCCCCGTCGCTGAATACGAGCAGGGCCTGTGAGGTGGTGGCGGATGCGGTGGTGCTGACGGTTTCGCCGGTGGCGGAGCCGTCGCGGCGCTTTCCGGTGAAGGTTTCCACGGCCAGGTCGATGGCCTCGGCCAGATTGGATCCGCCGCGGGGAATGATTTCCGAATCGAACTGGTCGAGTGTTTCCAGCAGGGCGTCGTGATCCTGGGTGATGGGAGCCTGAAGGAATGCCCTTCCGGCAAAGGCGATGAGCCCGATGCGGTCTCCTTGCAGTTTGCGGATGAGGTCGAAGATGGTGAGTTTTGTCCGGGTGAGCCGGTCCGGCGTCATGTCCGTAGCCAGCATGGAACGGGAGGTGTCCACGGCAAAAATCAGGCTGCGTCCGCTGGTGGTGACTTCCTCCTCCACAGACCCGAGTTGTGGGCGGGCCAGGGCGGCGATGAACAGCGCAGCGGCCGCCAGTTCGCATCCCAGAGCAGTCCAGCCGCGCCAGGCTTTCCCGCGGGTTACCAGCGCCGGCATGAGCCGTGCGGAGACCGCCCGGGCCAGCAGGTGCCGCCCCCGGGCATCCCCATGAAGTTTCAGCACTACCAAGGCTGGCAGGAGCGCGAGCAGCCAGAAAAACTGGGGTTGAGCGAAGGTGAGGTTCACTGGGGCTGCCTCCGGGCGAACGTTTGGGTAAACACCATCAGCACCACCGTTCCAAGGAGTGCCGCGGCCACCGGAAAGGCGAACAATTCGGTGATCTCCGTAGTCCGCCGTACGTTGAGTTTGGTTTTTTCCAACTGGTCGATCTCCGCAAAAATTTTCTGCACTGCTTCCGTATCCTGGCCTTTGAAAAACCGCCCGTCGCCGATGTCGGCGACTGCTTTCAAGGTTTCGTCGTCGAATTCCTGCCGCACTCCGGGCAGGAAACCCTGGCGGTTGGCGATGGGGATGTTGTGCCTGCCGGGGGTTCCGATGGCCACGGTGTAAATCTTGATTCCAAGCGTTTTGGCCAGCCGCGCGGCATCCTTGGGGGCAACGCTGCCGCTGTTGTTGGCACCGTCGGTGAGCAGGAGGATGATCTTGCTTTTCGCCTCCCGCTTGTCCAGCCGTTTGGCCGCGGTGACCATTCCCTGGCCGATGGCGGTGCCATCCTCCACCATGTTGAAGCCCACGCGGTCCAGGCTCTGGTTGAACCATTTTTGATCCATGGTGAGCGGCGAAGCCACGTACGGACGCCCGGCGAAGGCCACGAGGCCGATGCGGTCGCTCTTGCGGCCTGCGACAAAGTCCCGGATCACATTTTTGGCTACGGTGAGGCGGTTCACACGCCTGCCGGAAATGAAGTAGTCCTCAATGGCCATGGACAGGGACACATCCATGGTGATCATGATTTCGATGCCACTGTCCCGGACCTGCTCCTGGGTGTGGACCAGTTGCGGGCGGGCCAGCGCCACCACGGCGGCAGCCAGCGGGACCATCGCCAGCAGCGCGGTGAGCACGCCCATGGCGGAACGCACCGGACGCCCGATCGTTCGCAGCATGCCGATGGAGGAAAATTTGACCGCCGCCTTGCGTCCCGGCGCACCGCGAAAAACCCCGATGAGCGGCACCAGCAGCAGCAGCCACAGGAATTGCGGTGCCGCGAAGGAAAAATCCTGAAACCACCGCACCATGTCAGGGAGCGCCTCCTGCCGCGGCTTCCCGCGGTGGCTGCAGTTGGTCCATGGCCTTGCGGATGGCATGGATTCCCTCATCCACCAGGGAGTTCCCGCCTGGTCCATCGGACCGGGCGCTTCCGTAATTCACCGCATCAAGGTGCAGCAAAAAATCTTCAAACACCCGCACGGCAGGCGGCGGCGGAGGAGTGCTGGCATCCCGGCGCAGCGCCAGAATTTCCTCCGTGGTCCGGTAGCGGGCCAGAATGCCAAACTGTCGGTGGAGAAAGGTCCGCACGATTTCTGCCACCCGCTGGCCCACCTGTGGCGGCGGCAGGGCGTCGGCCTGGCTGCGCAAATCCTCCAAAAGGGTCATGGCCAGCACCTGATTAGCGAGCGGCGGGGCCGGCGGACGCGTGGAACTGAAATGACGCCGACGCCACCGCCACCAGATCAGGCCCGCAGCGGCGCAGAGGGCCAGAACGGCCAGCCCCCAGGCCCACACCGGCCACCAATCCACCGGAGGCGGCGAGAAATGGGGCGCATCTTTGATCTCAGGAAATTCAGGCACGGGAGTGTTAGGGGGGCGTCAGGCCTTGGCGGCCCGGCGTTTGAAAAAGGAATGCAGCGCAGGCAGATAATCCCGGTTGGTCACCACGTCGATTTTGTCAATCGACATGCTCTTGAAGGTCTGGTCCAGTTCCGCCTGACGCGCTGCCCTGGCCTGGCGAAACCAAGTTCGGTTGGCCGGTTTGGACGTGTCCACTTCCAGCAGTTCTCCTGTTTCCGCATCTTCCAACAGGATCAACCCGGCGTCTGGAAGCTCCATTTCGCAGGGGTCGGTCAGTTGAATTGCGACCACATCGTGCCGGATGGCGCACACTCTCAGGGCCCGTTCATAGCCAGTGGTCTGGAAATCCGAAATGAGCACCACCAGGGCGCGGCGTGTCAGTGCATTGGTCAGGCGTTCCAGAGCAGGGGCCAGGTTGGTCCCGCGGCTGTGCGGTTCATGCCATAAAATGTCGCGGATCACCCGCAGGACATGCCGGCTGCCTTTGGTCGCGGGCAGGAATTCCTCCACTTCGTCGGACACCAGCAGCAGCCCCACCTTGTCCTGATTGGCGTTGGCGCTGAAGGCAAACACTCCCGCCAACTCGGCGGCGATTTCCCGTTTCGACTTGTCCACTCCGCCGTAGTGCTGGCTGCCGCTCACATCCACCGCCAGAAATACCGTCATCTCCCGCTCCTCGACGAATTTTTTGATGTAGGGAAAGCCCATGCGCGCCGTGACGTTCCAGTCGATGGACCGGACCTCATCCCCGGGCTGGTATTCGCGGAAGTCATCGAAGTCGATGCCTTGTCCCTTGAAAACACTGTGGTATTCCCCGCCCACCGCCTCGCGCACAATGCCCCGGGTGATCAGTTCGATCTTTCGCACCTTGCGGAGGATTTCTGAGAGTTGCTGCTGCATTGGGCGGGGGGATGGCGGCATCAGCGACTGCGCGGTGCCGTTTCGTCCATGCAAATAGAGCGGAATTCACAGAAAGCAACGCCGTGACACCGGCGGGCCGGGACAACTTCCCGCTTGAATGCGCCCGGCAAGTGCGCCATGAACAGCAAGGCAGGTTCGACCAATTCCCCCCCTGCCGGCCAATTCCCCATGCATACTGAAATCGAAATCAACCGCGAAGTCGAAGCCATTCAAATTCCCAGCGGCGATGTCATGCGCCTGCCCGTCGGCACCAAAGTCATCATCACCCAGAGCCTGGGCGGCAGCTACACCGTGGCTACGGAATACGGCTTGGCGCGCATTTCCGCCAAAAATGCAGATGCCTTGGGCGTCGAGGGCAAAAAAGACGGTGCGGACAAATCCGGAGACAAGCTGGAAGGGGCGGCCCTGGAGAGTGCGGTCTGGGAGCAGTTGAAACTGGTTTTCGACCCGGAAATTCCCGTCAACATCGTGGACCTCGGCCTGGTGTATGACTGCATCGTGGAAAAGGAGGATGGCAAAACCGTGGTGAGTATCAAGATGACCCTGACCGCACCCGGCTGCGGCATGGGACCGACCATTGCAGCGGATGCCGAGACCAAGGTGATGACGATCAATGGCGTGGATTTGGCCAGAGTGGAGCTGGTGTGGGACCCGCCGTGGGGCAAGGAAATGATCAGTGAAGTGGGGCAGATGCAGCTGGGCATGATTTGAGTTTCGCAGTCATGATTCCCAAGCTCGACCCGGCCCTGCATCAGGACAAAAAACCGCCCTGGATCAAGGTGCGGCTGCCGAGTGATCCCGCCTTCTGGTCCACCAAGGCGCTGGTTTCCGATCTGAAGCTGCACACCGTTTGCGAGGAAGCCCAGTGCCCGAACCGGTGGGAGTGCTGGAGCCTGGGCACGGCCACGTTCATGATCGCCGGCGACCGGTGCACCCGGGCCTGTGGATTCTGCGCCGTCAAAACAGCCAAGCCCTTTGCTCTGGATGTGGAGGAGCCGGACCGCGTCGCCGAAGCCGCCCGCAGGATGCGCCTCAAGCACATCGTCATTACGGCGGTCGCGCGGGATGACCTGGCCGACGGCGGAGCCCGGCATTTCACCGAAACCATTCTGGCCGTCAGGCAAAAAAATCCCGGCATTGTCATTGAAATCCTGGCACCGGACTTCAATGCCAGGGAGGAGTCGCTGCAGGAGGTCATGGAGGCACGGCCTCACATTTTCAACCACAACCTGGAAACGGTGCGACGCCTGACTCCTCTGGTGCGCAGCCGGGCCAAGTATGACCGCAGTCTCCAGGTTTTGCAGCGCGCCAAAGAACTGGCCGCGGGCAAGGCCGTGACCAAGAGCGGACTCATGCTCGGACTGGGGGAGGGGGAAACGGAAGTCTTCCAGGCCATGGACGACTTGCTGGAACACGGCGTGACCGTGCTCACGCTGGGCCAGTATCTGAGGCCCAGCGCCAATCACCTGCCCGTCGTCGAATACATCCGCCCGGAGCAGTTTGAGTCGCTGCGGGAAACGGCCCTGCGCAAGGGATTCCGCCATGTGGCATCCGGTCCGCTGGTGCGCAGTTCCTACCATGCCTCGGACTTCAAGCCCGAACTGGACATCATCGGTGATGCCCCATGACTGCCCTGCGCGGTGCCATTCGGCGGTTGCAATGTGAAGCCGATCGGTCTAAATCGCGTTCTGCCGCATCCCGCCATTGTTTTTCCCATATGAAGAAACTGCCGTTGTTCTGCCTCATTGCCGCCGTCCTTCCGCTTTTCCAAGCCTGCGAACGTCAGGACTGGAAAGAGACGAAAATGTTCCACGATGTACCGAAACGGGAAGCGGGAAATTCCGGCCATCAACCTGAGGCCGGGAAAAAGCTGGAGCAACATTAATCCCGTCCCAGGTGCCTGCAGAGCCGGGTGACACCGAGGCTGACCGCGGGCCTTCCCTCAACGAAGCGCCCCAGCCTTCTCAGCGGATCGCCGATTTGCCGCCCGGCGAGCGTCCGCGGGAGAAGGTGGTGGGGAGCGGACCGGGCGGACTGACGGATGCGGAGCTGCTGGCGATTTTTTTTGGCAGCGGCGTGGTCGGAGCCAATGTCATCGAGGTCAGCCGCCAGATGCTGCGGCGCTACGGGAGCCTGACTGCGATCAGTCGCTGCGGCGTGACCGAGTTGATGCAACAAAAGGGCATCGGCCAGGCCAAGGCGATTCATCTGGTGGCGGCCTGCGAACTTGGCCGTCGGCTGGCGCAGGAGCGCTTCAAGGAGGATCCGCTGGACACCCCGCAGGCACTGGCGGCGCTGCTGGGGCCGGAAATGCGGATGCTGAACCGGGAGTCGCTGCGGGTGGTGCTGCTCAATGCCAGGCTCAAGCACATGACCACGGAGGAAATCAGCCTCGGAAGCATCAGCGAAGTCACCGCCCACGTGAACATGATCCTGCGCCCGGTCCTGGTGCATGCCGCGCCGGCCTTTGCGGTGGTTCACAACCACCCGAGTGGTGACGCCACCCCCAGCCAGGCGGATCGGGCGTTTACCCGGCGGCTGCGCGAGGCGGCGGAGATCATGCAGGTGCGCTTTCTTGACCACATCATCATCGGCCAGCAGGGGGCGGGCTGCCCGGAAGGCTATTTCAGCTTTCGCGAAGCCGGCCTGCTGTGACCATGGGAAACTCAGGTGCGGGAAGTCATCCTGCACTTGGCGAAATGCCAGTCTGCGTGCACAGTGCCTGCCATGAACCGCACCACCATTGGAGTCCCGCGTGAAATCAAGGCGCAGGAGCACCGTGTCGCCCTCACCCCGTCCGCAGCCTATCAATTGATCAAGCAGGGCCACCGGGTTGTGGTGGAAAGGGGAGCCGGTGCCGGGGCAAGCTATCCGGATTCCGAATATGAAAGCGCCGGAGCGGATCTGGTCGCGGAACATGCCGCGGTGTTCGAACAGAGCGATGTCATCATCAAGGTCAAGGAGCCCCAGGCCTCGGAAATTCCGCTGCTGCGCGGGGGGCAGGTGCTTTTCACCTATCTGCACCTGGCTGCCGACAAGGAACTGACGGAAAATCTTCTGGCCACCAACTGCACGGCGATTGCCTACGAAACGATCGAGGTCAACCGGCGGCTCCCGCTGTTGGAGCCGATGAGCGAGATTGCCGGACGCATGTCCGTTTTGGTGGGAGCCTATCATTTGGCGAAGCACCATGGCGGACGCGGCGTGCTGCTGGGCGGTGTGCCAGGAGTGCTTCCCGGACGGGTGGTGGTCATCGGCGGCGGCACTGCAGGCGTGAATGCCGCAAGGGCCGCCACCGGCATCGGTGCGGACGTCACCATCCTGGAGGTGGATCTGGAGCGAATGCGCTTTCTGGACATCACCATGCACACGGCGCACACGCTGTATTCCAGTGAGGCCAGTCTCATGGAACTGTTGCCGCGGACCGATTTGATCATTGGCGCGGTCCTGGTGCCCGGTGCCCGCGCTCCCAAGCTCATCACCCGGAAAATGCTGCGGATGATGCCTCCTGGAAGCGTGCTGGTGGACATCGCCGTGGATCAGGGAGGCTGCGTGGAAACGACCCGTCCAACCACCCATGCCAGCCCCACGTTTGTCGAAGAGGGAGTCATCCACTACTGTGTGGCCAACATGCCGGGAGCCTATGCCCGCACCGCAACCCAGGCACTGACCAATGTCACCTTCCCCTATCTCAGTCTGCTGGCCGACCATGGCCTGGCCGGTGCCGTCGCGCTCAAGCCGGAATTCCGCAAGGGCATCAACTGTCACCGCGGCAAACTCGCCTGTCATCCGGTGGCGGAAGCCCACGGAATTCCGTTTGAAGAGGCCGTGCTCTGACCGTAGTGAATGCACGGTTTTCTCGCCGCGGCACGGTTGACGACGTGCCGGAATCCGCGCCGTGATTTGTTTCCACTCCCATCCATGAGCAGTGCCATCTCCGCCCGTTTGAATGTTGATTTGCTGGACGAAAAATACCGGCAATGGAAGCAGGACGCCCGCAGCGTGGAACCCGCATGGAATGCTTTTTTTGAAGGCTTTGAACTCGGTTCACAACAGGTTAGGGCGGTCGGCCCGGCCCAGGACGCCTCCCGCGGAGCACTGCCTCAGGAAGCTGGCAAATCCGGACTGGCGTTTCAGGCGAACGTGGTGCGGCTCATCGAAGGCTACCGCAGCCTGGGGCATGTCGCCGCCTGGCTGGATCCGCTTTCCCAGCGTCCGGAGCCGCCTGCGGAACTCCGGCTGGAGCGCTTTGGGCTGGAGCCCGGCCACCTGGACATGGAAGTGGCAACACCGTTCTTTGCAGATGGCCGCACCATGCCGGTCGGTCGGATGCTGGAGGACCTGCAGCGTCTGTACTGCGGCTGGATCGGCTTTGAGTTCATGCACATTTCCAGTTTCGAGGTGCGGGAATGGCTGCGCGAGCGCATAGAAAACCGGATGGACGCGCCGGCTCCCTCCATGGCGCAGCGTGAAGACGTGCTGCGCGCTCTGATGGAGGCCGCTTATTTCGAGCGCTTCCTCCATGCCAAATACGTAGGTCAGAAACGCTTCTCCCTGGAGGGATCGGAAAGCGTGATGGTGGCGCTGCAGTCGGTGCTCGAAGACTGTCCGAAGCACGGCGTCGAGGAAATCATCATGGGAATGGCCCACCGCGGACGCCTGACCGTGCTGGAGAATTTTCTGCGCAAACCGCTCAAGGTGTTGCTCAACGAGTTCAGTGAAAACTTCGTTCCTGACCTGGTCGCTGGGGATGGCGACGTAAAATACCATCTCGGGTATGAAAACAAAATCAGCCTGGCCGACGGAAAAACCGTGACGGTGTTTCTGGCACCCAATCCGAGTCACCTGGAGGCGGTGAATCCCGTGGTGGAGGGCAATGCACGGGCCCGGCAGCGGCTCATTGGGGATACGGTGGAGCGGCGGCGGGTGCTCCCACTCCTGCTGCACGGGGACGCCGCCTTTGCCGGACAAGGCATGGTGGCGGAAACCCTGCACCTTTCCCAGCTTCCGGGCTACCGCACCGGCGGCACCATTCATGTCATCATCAACAACCAGATCGGCTTCACCACCAATCCCGCCGATGCCCGTTCCAGCCGCTACTGCACGGATGCAGCCAAGATGATCGACGCCCCGGTTTTTCATGTAAACGGCGACCAGCCGCTGGAAGTCTGGCACGTGGCGAAGCTGGCACTCGAATTTCGCCAGAAATTTGGCCGGGATGTCATCCTCGACATCGTCTGCTACCGCCGGCACGGGCACAACGAGGGGGACGAACCCTCCTTCACCCAGCCGGACATGATGAAGGCCATCCGCGCCCAGGTGCCGGTGGACAAGTCGTTTGCCGAAGCGGAAACCGCCGCTGGCACCCTGACAAAGGAAGCGGTGACGCGCATCTCCGCCAGCGTGCAAAACCGGCTGGACCGGGAGCACGCCGAACTTCAGGCGTTGCAGAAGCGGGGCACCGGCAGCATGCGCACCGTCTTTGAAGGGTCCACCGCGGTGTTTCAGCCGGAATACAGCCATGCCCCCGTGGCCACTGGACTGCCGGAGGAGCGGCTGCGCGAACTGGGACGCAACATCACCGAAATTCCCGCCGGATTCCACCTGCATCCCAAGGTGAAGCAGAATGTCGTGGACAAGCGCCGAGCGGTCTCCGAAGCGGGCGGACCGTTCGACTGGGGCCATGCCGAGCATCTTGCCTTTGCCAGCCTGCTCACGGAGAACATCCCCGTTCGCCTCAGTGGACAGGATGTGCGGCGCGGCACCTTCAGCCACCGGCACTGCGTGTTTTTTGATTCGGAAACCCGCGAAAGTTACAGCCCGCTGCAGCACCTGAGTCCGGACCAGGCCCGGTTCTGTGTTTACAACTCTCTGCTCAGCGAAAATGCCGTGCTCGGATTTGACTATGGCTACAGTCTCATGTCTCCGCAGATGCTCATCTGCTGGGAGGCGCAGTTCGGGGACTTTGGAAACGGTGCGCAGGTCATCATCGACCAGTTCCTTTCCAGCGCGGAAAGCAAATGGCAGAAGCCCAGCGGCCTTGTCATGCTGCTGCCTCACGGTTACGAAGGCCAGGGGCCGGAACACAGCTCCGCACGCATCGAACGCTTTCTCCAACTCTGCGCCGAGTGCAATCTCCAGGTCTGCAACCTGACCACCCCCGCCCAGTATTTCCACGTGCTGCGCCGTCAGGTCATGCGTCCGTTCCGCAAGCCGCTCATCATTGCCACACCCAAAAGCCTGCTGCGCGACAAGCGCGCCGTGAGCAGCGAGGCGGACCTGGCCGCAGACACCTGCTTCCGCGAAATGCTGGATGACCCTGCCCTGCCCGGCCCGCCCAGGCGCATCCAACGCCTCATCTTCTGCAGTGGAAAAATCTACTACGACTTGGAAGCCTGCCGCCAGGCGCATTCCATCAAAAACACCGCCATCATTCGCATCGAACAGATCTATCCCTGGCACGAGGAATTGCTGGCCGAAATCATCGCCAGATACCCGGCGCGAAACAAGAAATTTGTCTGGTGCCAGGAGGAGCCGCTCAACATGGGACCATGGAGCTTTGTCTGGCCGCGCCTGGAAAAAATCGCCGACACCAAAGTGCGCTACGCCGGCCGCGACCGCAGCGCCAGCCCCGCGGTCGGCAGCAAAACCATGCACGACAAGGAACAGGCTGCCGTGGTGGCCAGGGCATTTGAAGTGTGAAATCCGCTGCGCCGACCCCGCACGGCGGGCGCAGGCAGAACGGGCATTTCAGGAGGCCTCGTGCAGTTTGAATGCCTGGTGCACCACGCGGGCGGCGTCTTCCGCCCGGGTTTCATCCAGAGTCACGCTGATCTTGATTTCCGATGTGGTGATCATCTCGATGTTGATTCCCGCATCCCCCAGCGCCCGGAACAGCTGTGCCGCCACCCCGCTGTGACTGCGCATGCCGATGCCAACCGCGCTGAGCTTGGCGATGCCCGCATCCGATTTCACCTTCACGGCAGGTCCAATCCGGGAGGCGAGTGATTCCAGATCGGTTTGTGCTTTCTTCAGATCGTTTTTATGGATGGTGAAGGAAATGCGCGCCTTGCCATCCTGCCCCACGTTCTGCACGATCATGTCCACGTTGACATTGGCCTGGGCGATGACTTCGAAAACCTGACATGCCACGCCCGGCTGGTCCGGCAGCCCTTGGATCGTCACCTTGGCTTGATCCCGCTCCAGGCTGATGCCCCGAATGACAACGGCTTCCATCTTCATGCTTTCTTTGGTGACAAGGGTTCCGGAATGGGTGTTCAAACTGCTGCGCACCTCGAACGGCACGCCAAACTTGCTGGCGAATTCCACGCTGCGGCTCTGCATGACCTTGCTGCCGCTGCTGGCCATTTCCAGCATCTCATCGTAGGAAATTACCGGAATCTTCCTCGCATCCGGCACGATGCGCGGATCACAGGTGTAAACCCCGTCCACATCCGTAAAAATCTGGCAAAGATCCGCCCGGATGGCTGCCGCCATGGCGATCGCCGTCAGATCGCTGCCGCCCCGACCCAGGGTGGTGATGAGGCCGTCCGCCGTCATTCCCTGGAATCCCGCGATGACCACGATGTTCCCTTCATCCAGCATTTCGTGGACTTCGGTGGGCGTGATGTTGGAAATCCTGGCTTTGGTATGCACCCCATCCGTCACAATGCCGGCCTGCGCACCCGTCAGCGAGACCGCTCGCCCACCCAGGGCATTGATCGCCATGGCAGTCAGGGCAATGGTGGTTTGCTCGCCCGTGGCCAGCAGCACGTCCATTTCCCGCTCGGTTGGATCGGTGGACACCTCGCGGGCCAGGCGGATCAGATTGTCAGTCACTCCCGACATGGCCGACACCACCACCACTACCTGGTTCCCTTCCTGCTGCGTCTTCAGCACGCGCCGCGCCACATTGAGAATCCGTTCCGGATTTGCAACGGAAGTGCCGCCGTATTTCTGTACGATGGTGGACATGAGTGGAGTGGAGAAAGCCCCAAAAGAGCGCAACTCCATCACCGGCAATCGACCGGAATCAAGGGCAAAATCTTGCTGCCAGGGTGTGGCTGGGTTTCCGAACACAATGGCGCAAGGTGCTGCCCTCTGGTGAGGATGTGGACCGCTGTTTTGTGATCGCGAACGATTCGGTTAGGAAGTGTGTCTGGCGAAAGCCGATTCGTCATTCAAATTTGTCCCATTGATTGCCATGAAATTCAATCCATCACTCTCCGCTGCCATTTAACGACAAGAAGCGGGAGCGTTCGACTGACACGCCCCCATTCAGAGCGGGTCCGGTTTGCGCGAAAATCCGGAATTGTCGCTTCGATACAGGGGCGGCGGCGAATTGCCGAAGATTCCGACGCAGTACGGATTTTCCGGCCCGTGGCACCTTCGGTGTTTGGGTTCACTCTCCCGACTTCCGCACCCAGCGCAGCCGGGCGATGCGGATGCCGTCCAGCCCGGGCTTGAGCGCGGCCACGAACCATTGTCCCTCGTGCCGGATGATCTCCGGCGCCGCCACCGGCAGCGTGCCGGTGCGGTAATCATCGTGCCCCACGCCGAAGTTCAGCGGATTCGGGGAGGTGTATTGCGTGTTCAACGACTTCAGCCCGTAGAGCTGCGTGCGGAACAAGGTGAAGCGCCCGTCCCTGTTCACGACGAACGGACACTCCGCGTCGCCGCCGAACCAGTTGCTCTGCCGCGCCGCCTGCCCGCCGGCGGAAACCATCACCGGTTCGCTCCAGCGCACGAGGTCTTCCGAGGTGCGGCAGAAGATTGCGGATTGAAATGGAGCGCCCTGCTTGTGGCCCATGTAGTAGCAGTGGAACAGATCGCCCACCTTCAGCATCATCGGGTCGCGGGTGTTCTCATACGGCCCGGAAAAGAGGTCTGGCTGCCCGCGGGCATTCAGAACTCGGGTGAAGGTCTTGCCATCCGTGCTCGTCGCCAGGCAGATGCGCTGCCAGTCGCCATAGACCATGTGGTAGCGGCCCTGCTCCTTGAAGACGTGGGGTGCTTGCAGACCGCCGTCGGTTTCGCCCAGGGCCGGGTCGGCGCGCATGGCGATGCCCATCGGTTTCCAGTCCGTGTCGGTCAATTGCCCGCCCTCCCATCGGTGGAAGAGGCGCGTGCGCCCGCCGCATTTCGTCTCGCGGACGCACGACCAGAGCTGCCACGAGCCATCAGCGGCCTGCCACACCGCGAAATCCACCGGCTGCTGCCGCTCGCTGGTGAACTCCCCGAGATCGGGATTGCCGGCCACGGACCACCACCCGCCCTCGATCTGCGGGACTTCATCATCCGCCGCGCAGAGGGGCGCGACCAGTGGCAAAAAGAGGCACGCCGACAAAGCGAGAGCGCTCAGGAACGCCGCTTGAAAACGCAGGAGCGGGGTGGATTTCATGAAAGTCTTCTCTCGGTTCACGCCGGCATGGGAAGAGTTGGAAGGCATGGAAGGCCGGGCGGACGCGGCACTCCGCGAGTCACACCACTCTGCCCATGAAGGGATCGCTGATGCTCTCTGCGCCCGTTTCCACGCGGCCTGCGAAGCGCCTGAAAAAAGGCCCGCCGTCCTTCACGGTGATGGTGAAATCGTACCAGCCGTGGCTGGTGCCTTGATCGAGCACGAGCGTTGACGTTGCTCCGCTGCTTTTTGGGGCGATGACTCTGGTTAGCGGATTGGCACCGTAGGCGTGGTCGGTGATGGTGATCTCGCAGGGCTGGCTGCCGTGGTTTGCGATGTTGAGTTCCACGTTGCCGGTCAGTTTTTGGGCGGCCTTTTCCCTGCTGCGTTCGTACTCGCATTGGATGTCCAGCGGTGGATCGTCGGCGCTGCCGCGATGTTCGCGGAAAAAGCCGTTAGGTCCGTGGAGCCGCAGATGATAGAGGCCATTTTCGAAGAATGCGAGCGGGAGCGAATCGGTGAGTACGCCGCCCGCGCTGACGGCGTAGGAGCGGCTGCCGATGTGATCGAATGCGGGCGCGTTGCCAGCCTCCTGCGCCACTTGGCAGCGGGTGGGAAAATGGAGGCTGAAAGGCGAGCCGGCGCTGCGTTCATCGAACACATCGTTTCGCGCGGCGATTGTGAGGGTGATGGATTTTTTGTCGCTGCTCAGGCGGGCGTCGGCATAGAGCTGGTAGGGCAGCGGGCAGGATGGCTTCACGCCGGGTTCCTGTTTCGGCAGAATGGGCGAATGGCGCGGATCCTTCCGGGTCTGCTCGATTTGCTCCGCGGTAAGCGCCTGGAAATTCGCCGGCACGGGTTTGAATTTTGCATCGTGGATGCCTTTGATGAAAGCGGTCTTCTCCAGTGCGGAGAGCTTGAGTCCATCGCCTGGATCGAAGGGGCGGAAGGCGGAGGTGAGGTCGCCGCATACCGTTTTCCGCCAGAGGCTGATGGTGTCCTCAACGATTGTTTTGCGGTGTTTCTTTTGCAGCCAGTCCTGCACAAAGCGGAAGACGGAGGTGTGATCGAACACCTGGGAGCAGACGCGCCCGCCGCGTGTCCAGGGTGAAGCGATGATCATGGGCACGCGGAAACCGAGGCCGATGGGTCCACCGCGCGCTTCCTTCTCCGCCACGCCGTGCGCCAGTTCCTGCTCGCGGCGGATGTGCTCCCCTGCGGTGTCGATGCCCGACGAGCATTTGCCCGTCGCTGGTTTAGCGGGCTCGGGCGGGGTGAACGGCGGGATGTGATCGAAATAGCCGTCGTTCTCATCATAGGTCATGATGAAGATGGTCTTTTTCCACAGTTCCGGGTTTTTGGTGAGGATGTCGATGATCTCAGAGACATACCAGCTCCCGTACCAAGGGGCCGCGGGATGATCAGAAAAATTCTCCGGTCCCACGAGCCAGGAAACGGCGGGCAAATTGCCGTTGTTTACATCCTCGCGAAACTGGTGCAGCACGTCGCCTTTTGGCACCTTCAATTCGCGTTTCTCACCGTTGGTTTCGTAGCTCAACTGTTCCAGCGCATTGCAGTCAGGATGGCCGTGGTTGGTGACGAAGGCGTTGAGGTGAAGGTTCTTCGCCTCTGCGCTGAGTTTCGCGAAATTCTCCCGGTTCCAGCGCACCAGTTCCTCGCGTGCATTTCTCAGCACTGCTTCCTTTTTCGCGATGTCTTTGAGCGCTTTGTCGCGGTTGCCCAGCGCTTTCTCGCGTGCCTTTATGGATTCGGCGGTTTCATTGGCATCAGGCAGCGGGGTGGCCAGCGTTGCCTTCAATTGCGCAATCTCCGCCGGCAATTCATCCGCCTGTCGCTGCAGCGTCTCCACATGGCGCTTGGAATAGCGCACGTTGAACTGGCTGAGATACTCCAGCGGATTGCAGCCAAAATTCGAAAGCCAGGCACGCTCCTCCCCAACGAAGCCGCCGCCGGCGGTGAGATCGTTCTGGTAAACCTTCCACGACACGCCATGCTTTTCCAACACTTCAGGAAAGGTGGTCCAGCGCGCTTCGCCCCACGGGATCTCGTTGCGCACATAGGCCTTCGCATCGTCGCTGTGCCGCTCGCGGATCGTGCCGGACCAGAGATAGAGGCGGTTCGGCCAGGTGCTGGTCATGGCGGAGCAGTAATTCTGGTCACACACGGTGAACGCGTCGGCCAGGGCGTAGTTGAACGGAACATCTTCGCGCGTGTAGTATCCCATCGTCATCGGTAGGTGCCCGACGTCCTTGCGGCCGACCTTTTTCACATCGAGCCAGCGGTCGTATTTGCCGCCGTTGTGCGCGTCCACCTGACTGGATCGGGAGTGCGGCGTGGAGCCCAGCCAGGTGATTTTTGTGCCATGGATGTCGAAGCGGAACGGTGCGTAGGTCTCGCCCGCGGCATTGGATTGCAGCCACACCGGATTGCCGTTTGGCAGACTGATGAAGCGCGGATCGTTAAACCCGCGCACTCCTTTCAGGGTGCCGAAGCAGTGGTCGAAGGACCGGTTCTCCTGCATCAGGATGACGACATGCTCCGCGTCCGCATAGGTGCTGCCCGGAGCGGGGTCGATGCCCATTGCCCTGGCGATGGATTCGGGGAAAAATCCCTTCCATCCAGCCGCCCCGGAGAGCAGCATGGCCTTTTTGACGAAGTCGCGACGGGTTTCCATGAGATGTGGCAGGCGGGCAGTGGTGTGGGAAAATTCGGGCAGGACGCAGTCACGATGAACGGGGAACGAGGATGCGCGTCAAGTAACGCGAGTGTGGCGGCAAATTTTAGCGGCTGGGACGCTTCCAATGCGGTGTGTTGATTTCCTAACGAACAGGCATTCGCCCCACGGCATTTCGGGATTTATGCTGGTTTGGCGCTCACAACCCGTGAGCGTGTTTTCAATGGTGCTTGCGGGGAAGCTCCGGATTCGTATGCTCGCCGCATGAATGTATTTTCCCCTTCCGGATTTTCGCGCCGGCGCTTTATGGGCACGCTGGGCGGAGCGGCGGCCGCCGCAGGCCTGTGGCGGGCGTCAGCGGCGGAGGATCCGGACTTGGTGACCGTCTCCGTCCTGCACACCACGGATCTGCATGGCCACATCACGCCCACCCGAACCTATGCGGACGATGACGGAAATTTCACCGATGACCTCGGCGGACTGGCCCGCTGCGCCACCCAGATTCGCGCCTGGCAGAAGGAAAATCCCAACCATGTGCTGCTGGACATCGGGGACATTTACCAGGGCACCCACGTTTCGCTGGCCAGCCGCGGGCAGCTCATGATGCGCCTGCTCAACAGCATGAAGTATGACGCCTGGATCATTGGCAACCATGAATTCGACTGGGGCCTGCAATCGTTCATTGATGTGGTCGGCACCTCCACGATTCCAGTGCTGGGGTCAAACTGCAAATACGGCGGCAAGTGGGTCAACCGGCTGGAGGAGCCGGGAAATCCGCTGTCCAAAGTTCAGCCCTTCATCGTCAAGAACGTCGCCGGATTCAAAATCGGCATCATTGGCACAGTGACGCCCGGTCTGCCCTTCTGGCTGGCTCCGCGGCTGCTGGGCGATTTCTCCGCGGAGGACCCAGTGAAGTCGATCGACTTTGCCATGAAGCGGCTCAAGGCGGAGAAAGTGGACGCCATCGTGCTGTGCAGCCACATGGGACTCAAGGGGAAGGGGCGTCCGGATGATTTTGCCAACCGGATCAATCAAATTGCCGCGGAAAACGTGGGGATCGATGTGATCATCGCCGGCCACACCCACAAAGATCTTGGAAATGAAATGGTCAAGGGAGTGCCCTACACCCAGGCGAATTATTATGGGATTCACTGCGGGCGGGTGGATTTGGTGTTTTCGAAATCCCAGCGCAAAGTGATGGCGGTGCATCCGGTGACCATGCTGATGGACAAATCCGTGGAGCAGGATCCCATGATCCTCTCGGCCTCGGCGAAAGAACGCGAGGCGTCAGCAGCAGAATTGCAGCGTCCGATCGGCGAGCTGTCCGCCCTGCTTTCCAAGGAATCCGCCCCTGGCAAGCCGGCCGAAACCCTGCTGCTGCTGACCCGGGCGATGCGCCATGCGCTGGAAAAGCGCAGCGTCAGGGTGGACGCCGTCCTGCACGGGAATTTTTACGACTTCGACATTCAGCCCGGGCGGAAAACCATTGCCGACGCGTGGGAGATCGTGCCTTACGAAAACTACATCAGCACTGCGGAATTTACCCGTGAGGAACTCATGGTGATCGCGGAAGAGTGTTTCAACACTTCCTTCTCCACGCAAAATTTCGACGGGTTCAAGGTGACGGTGGAGGCCAACGGGAAGAAGGATGTGAAGGTCACAGACATCGCGCATCCCGACGGCAAACCGCTGGACCCGGCAAAGCGCTACCGCGTTGCCCTGAACAGCTTCGATGCCCAGAGCGGCGGTCGGCGCTACATGAAGCTGCGCGAAATCGTGACCGGTGCCGAGGCGAAAATCCAAACCCACGACATCCAGTCCCGCGAGGCGCTGATTGAATTCATGACGGAAAAGAAATCGGTCGGGAAGAAGGAACTTGGGATGGTTTGAATGTCGGTGGCCGAGCCTTCCGGCCCGGCCGGTTTGGGCACGAATCCGGCCCGATGTCAGTTCACTTCAAATTGGGCGCGGATCACGGTGATGATGTCCTTTTCAAATGAGGACTTGTCATTGTTTCCTTCGACGGAGGTTGCGGTGGAGTTGGCTGGGTTGATGTTGATGATGCCCATGTCCGCGGAAAGCAGGCGGCCCGGCTTGGTTTTTCCAGCGGCGGTGAGGATCTGTTCCGCGCGGGAACGGGCATCAGCGGCCGCCGCCGCGAGCATCTCCACCTTCAACTCGCCCAGTTTCGTATAATGGTAGCGGGGCGCTTGGGAATTGACATCCACTCCCTGTTCCAGCAGCGAGGTGATTTCCCGCGAGGCCTTTTCCACCAGGGCGACATCGCTGGAGGTGACCAGAATGGACTGGCTGGCAGTGTGCCCTTTGAGCACTCGTTTGTTGCGGCGCAGCGGCGTGTTGGTATTGGGCAGCACCTCGGTTTCCTCAACCGTTTCATAGTCCTCGCTGATCATGGATGACTGGGGTTTGATCTCCTCCGCCTTGATGCCCTGGCTCTTCAAAAATGCCACGGCCTTCACGGTGAATTCGCTCAACTTCCGATAGGCGGCCGTCCGGTCCGCATCCTGACTTTTCAGGTCCGCCGTCCACTCGATCAAGTCCGACTGAATCCGCTTGGTGGCGGATCCGGTGACCCGCATGATCTGCCGGTCCGGCTGCGTGCGCACCCGGTGCCAAGTGTTGGCGGCGATGGCGGTGGCCCAGACCATGCACAGGGAAAAACAGAGCACCGCAACCACGCGGAAGTTGAGGAATTTTCTGGGTTCAGGCGCTTCGGATGAAAGACTCATGGAGAGATGTTGGTTGGAATGGAACACAATTCAGACGTGAGTCCTTACGGATTGCGCCAGAGCGTCCTTTCATGCGTTCAGCAGAAATCTTCCATGCACGGCCGAATTTTGCCGAAAGGCGAACGTTCACCGCCTGCCCAGGCGCGGGAGTTGCTGGGTGCCGTGGATCGCGTTGGCGGCTCGTGCCGGATGGATTTCCGCTCAGCCGTCCTCCTGCATCGCCTGAATCCACGATTCCGTGGTGGTGGTGCGCACCGGGGGCGCGGGTTCCGCTTGCGGGGGCTCCGCAGGGTCTTCTTCGGCCAGCTTGGCTTCGGCTTCGGCGGCGATGCGGTCCTGTTCTTCGATTTCCCGGGCTTCGCGTTCGCGCATTTCGTGTTTTTCGGAGTCGCTCATTTTCATGCCGATGGGCCGGGAAACTCCAAACTCCTCCATGGTGACGCCGTAGAGAACATCAGCGCGGCGCATGGTTCGCTTGTTGTGGGTCACGATGACGAACTGGCTGTTGCCGATGAATTTGTCGAGCATGCGCAGGAAGCGTCCGATGTTGGATTCATCGAGCGGAGCGTCCAATTCATCGAGAATGCAGAACGGGCTTGGTTTGACCATGTAAATGGAAAACAGCAGGGCGACGGCGGTCATGGACCGCTCCCCGCCGGAGAGCAGTTTGATGGTCTGCGGTTTTTTTCCGGGTGGTTTTGCGGTGATTTCAATGCCGCACTCCAGCGGTTCGTTTTCGTCGAGCAGTTGGAGGTCGGCAACGGCTCCCTGGCCGAAGAGTTCCTTGAAGGTGGTGCGGAAGTTGGTCCGGACTTTGTGGAAGGTTTCCAGAAAACGCTGTTTCGATTCGATGTTGATGCGCTGGATGATTTCCAGCAGCTCGCCCTTGGCGTTGTTGAGGTCGTCGTATTCCTTCTGCAGGAAATTGAAGCGCTGTTCCAGTTCCTCGAACTCCTGGATGGCATCGAGGTTCACTGGCCCCATGGAATCGATGCGCTGCTTGAGTTCGGCGACGACCGTTTCGACAAAACCCCAGTCCGGACCGTCTTCGCCCAGGGCAGCGGCCACGATGGCTTGATCTTCGGCGGTGTCCGGGGTGGGGGAATCAAGGTCTTCCGCAGGCGTCTCTTCATCCTCCTGCGCAGTCAGACTGGAGCGCCGCCGGTCCGGGCGGGTTCGGAGTGCTTTCTGGGAGTTGATGGCGGTGAGCAGCGCATGGGCATCGGGCTCGAATGTTTCCAGGCTGGTGCGGTAGCGTTCCATGGCGGAAGCGGCGAGGTTTTCCATGCGCAGCCCGATCTGGGTCATGCGCACTTCTTCCTGGCCGCGCTGTTCGGTCAGCTTGCCCGTCTGGCGGCGGATTTGCCCGAGGGTGTTTTCGCGTCCCTGCAATTGGGCGGCGCGTTCGGCCCGTTCCGCGGCGCGGCTTTCCAGCACTTGCGTCAGTTCCTCCACCTGCAGATGTCCTTCATTCATGCCACGAGTGAGCGCGTCTGATTCCTCCTCGGCTGCGGTGATTTTTTCGCGATAATTTTCAATGTCCCGGCGGCGTTTGGCCAGGGCTTGTTCCAGCTCACGCAGGCGGTTTTCCATGGGCTGGCGCTGTTCCTGCAGGGCCTGCCGGGTGCGCTGATCGACGGCCAGAGCGGTTTTCAAATCATTGAGCCGGTCCACGGCCTCCGCTTCCGCCCGGCGCTTTTCTTCCAGCAGGTCTGCAAGGTTGGCGGCTTCCGCCTGGCGGGCATCCAGTTGCTGTTCCGCCCAGCCGCGGCGGGCCACGGCGTCCTCGACTTTTTTCGCCAGTGCGTTTTGTCGCTTCAGCAGTTCGCCCTGCTCCCATTCGATGCCCTCCAGCTTGCTGGCAAACTGGGCGATTTCCCTCTGAACGAGCGAACTTTGCCCCTGCAGGGTGGATTCGCCCACGCGCCGGGCCTGGAGGAGTTCCCGCTGCTCTGCAACGGAATTTTTCAGGGTTCGAAGCTGCTCGGTCAGGGTCTCGCGCTGCGCTTCCAGAGCGTGAACTTCCGCTTCGAGATGGGTGACTTCCCCCTCCAGGGTGGCGAGTTCCGCCTGCCGGTGGAGAATGCCGCCGGCGGCCTCCTTTCCGGCTCCTCCGCGGATGCAGCCTTCTGCGGAAATGAATTCGCCATGCAGTGTGGCAAAGGCCACGTCCGGCAGTTCACGCTTGAGTCGCAGCCCGGTTTCCAAGTCCGGCACCACGCACACGTTGCCCAGGAGTTGATTGACGGCCGGGGCCACCGGTTCTTTGGCTTTCACCTTGTCCAGCGCCCAGGCGGTGGCGGATTCCGGCAGCGTCTGCATTTGCGTGGCGCTCCCGTGACGCAGCAGATCGTTGGGAAGGACGACTGCGGTGCCCTGCCGTCCGGAGGTGAGCAGGGAAATGATTTCCGCGGCGAGCGAGGCATCGCGCACCAGCACGGCCTGCAGGTGACTGCCCAAGGCCGCTTCGACGGCGGGGATGAAGGCGGGCTCCACTTCCAGATAGGTTCTCAGCAGACCGTGGATGCCGGAGGCAAACTGTCCGGCATCGTCAAGGCCGCCCAGAACGTGGCGCGTGCCGCTTTCCAGTCCCTCTCCGGCATGAATGAGCTGGCGGAGCACCTGCAGTTTGGAGCTTTTTTCAGAAAAGGCACGGTGCTGTTCGCGGAGGCGTCGCTGGGCCAGTTCCAGTTCCGTTTCCACCTCCTGGAATTCGCGTTCCCGCTGGTGCAATTCCAATTGCTGGTATTCGATTTCCGCGGCGGCCTCCTCGATCTGCGCTCGCAATTCCTCGTGCTCCTTCTGCTTGGCGCGGCGTTCTTCCTCCAGGAGATTCAAGTCGCGCTGCAGTTGTTCCTGACGCTGCCGGTCGGTTTCATTTTGCGAGGTGTGGCTGGTGATTTCTGCCTGGGCGGCAATGATGATGCCCTCTGCGGCATGAACCCCCTGCCTGGCCTCCTGAATGCGCCGTTCCGTTTGTGCTCGTTCATCGCGAACTGCCGCGGCTCTACGTTGATATTCTTCGGTTTCTGCACGTTTTTCCACCAAATGCTCCTCCATCTGCAGCAGGTCGGCTGCGGTGCGCTCCAGTTCCTCCTGCTGCAGGAGCAGGCGTTCCTGGCTGGTGGCGATTTCCACCTCGCTTTCCTCGATCAATCCTTCCAACTCGCGCGTCCGTTCACCGTTGAAGGCAATCCGGTGCGTAGCGGCATTGATCTGCCCCTGAATCTGGTTCAACTGGTTGCGCAGGGAACCAATCATGGCTTCCATCTCACTGAGTTCGGCGCGGCCTTCCGCCATTTCCCGCTCCTCTTTCTCCAGCTCCTGCTCCAGGTCGGCCTGGCGCAACCGGAGGCTGGTGACCGACGTTTCCAGTTCGGCCCGCTCGGCGGAGAATTCACTGTATTTGCGGAAATGCAGGTGGGTGTCCATGACCACCACATCCTTGAACAATTCTTGATAGCGCCGCGCCTTGGATGCCTGGCGCTGCGCACTTCCCATCTGCCGCTTCATTTCTGAAAGAATGTCGGTCACTCGCAGCAGGTTCGCTTCGGTGTATTCCAGCTTGCGCAAGGCCTCCTTCTTTTCGGCTTTCGATTTCGTGATGCCCGCAGCCTCTTCAAACACCTGCCGCCGGTCCTCCGGCTGAGCGCTGAGCAGGATGTCGATTTTGCCCTGCTCCATGATGCTGTACATGTTCCGACCCACGCCGGTATCCATGAACAGGCGGGCGATGTCCTTCATGCGGCACGCCTGGCCGTTGAGTTCGTATTCGCCCTTGCCGTCCCGGTAAACCCGACGTCCGATCGATACTTCGTTGTAGTCCACGCCAAGAGATTTTTCACAATCGGAAAAAGTCAGAATGACCTCGGCCATGCCCAGCGCTTTCCGTTTGTCGGTTCCATTGAAAATCACATCCGCCATTTCACCGCCCCGCAGCGCTTTGGCGGAAGTTTCCCCCAGCACCCACCGCACGGCATCCACCACGTTGGACTTGCCGCAACCGTTGGGTCCCACGATCCCAGTGACTCCTTCGTGAAATTCCAGGATTGTCTTGTCTGCAAACGACTTAAAGCCGGTTATTACGAGTTGCTTGAGTTTCATGCGTTGGGTTGAAAATCGGAGACCAAAATTCCCTGAATCGAAGAATTGGGCGAAGTATGCCGTGCATTCTCCAAGTGACAAGCAGAAACCATCGTCAACCCTATATGTTGTGGGTGAAATTTTCGGATGGCACTAAATGTTGTTTCCTTAGCGACCTGAAAAATCTGTAAGAATTCGTTAAATTTGTTTAATAATAAACGAATTATGATTGATAAGATCGGCGAATAGGAACACGAATTTTGCGACCCTACCGCAGGATCAGCCACGAGCGACACCGCGCCCTTGGGGAGGAGAGATCCGCCATCCAGAAATCGCCGATGTAGCGGGGCGATGGATGAAATCGCGGAGGGAAAGCGCCGTTCAGGCGCGCAACATTTCCTGCGTGTTCTGGTAGTTTGCGATGACGGTGCCGAGCGTTTCGATGAACTCCTGCAGGTCCATGGGCTTCCGCAACAGGGCCGCGGCACCGAGTTGACGCAGTTCTTCATACTGCATATCCAGATCGCCCGTCATCACAATCACTGGAATTTTGCGCGTCGTTTCGGATTTTTTTAAACTTTCCAGCACGAAAAAGCCGGAACCCGCTGGCAGGTGAATGTCGAGCAAGATGGCGTCAGGCCGTTCTTTTCGGGCCGCACGAACTCCGGCGGTCCCATCCCCGGCCTCCATCGTTTGATACCCGTAACTCCGAAGCACTGCCGAAATCCACAGGCTGCTCTCCCTGTGGTCTTCAACGATCAGAACTTGCTTTTCACTGCGCATGCGAAATTTGAAACGCTGAGGCAATTCCCAACTATAATTACAATAATTGAGTCGTCCAGCAAATTTCATCCTTCCAAGATTTTTCCGACTTTCCAAAATACACAAAAATTTTGCCCAACGATTGCTAATTTCCAGAGGAAATCGTTTGGAAGCTCGGTTGAAGGCGATGATGGGCCGAATTCTGGGTGAATTGCAAAAAAATTTTGCATTTTATTCAAAACAGGTTAAATTCCAACAAGATTTTAATTTTGAGGTACCCGATTCATTCGCATTCATTGATTCTTCAAATGAAACCATCTCATTCGTCTTCAGAATCCGCCGCCGGAGAATCGCCGTTTCGTTTGCTTCAGAGACCGAGCGGAGGAACGAGCCAGAACGAACACGAGTCTTCCCCGGAGCCGACAGCGTCACCAGAAATGGCTGCTCGGACATCGCTTGTCGGCGATTTGGTGGCGCGGATTCGGAAAGCGGTGAAAGCGCAGCCGGTGGAGTTGACGCCGAGGCCTGCACGTGATGAGCGGAAAAATCTCTCTTCGGATGCTGCAAATCAAGCCAATGAAGCGGGTCCGGGTGTCACCCTTTTGCCACCCCCCAGGCGCAAAAAGGGGGAACCCGAACTGACACCAGAAATGACGGGACCGGATCCATTCGAGACGAATGAGACGGCTTGCTTGGTGGTCGGATTTGGGCAAATGCTGGCCCAGGGGAAGCACGCGATCCCACCCGACGCGGTGCCGCATTCGGAATCTGCTGGTGCTGTTCCCAGTCTGGCTTCGGATGGCCCATTAAATAATGGAGAGCAGGCACCGGGGTCAGTTGTGCCCGGGCAGGATGACTTGCATGGCTGCCGACGGGTAAACGCGCTCCCTACCCGCCGGAAGACGGTGGCTCCTGCGCCGGACGCACCCGTGGATCCTTTCCCGCTTCCGCGAGCGGTGGCGGCGGGAGACGCAGTGGTGGCGAAAAATATGCGCATGAGCAGGCCCGAGCCGGTCGAGCACCCGGCGTCCGGATCGGAACCGGCGACATCCCCCTCCGGAAATGCGCTGCCGAAAGCAAAGGGCGGTCGGAATCCGGATCAGATTGAGGACTGGCTGATGGCGGCGGGTTACGGGGTGCTGCAGCGCACACCGCGTTCGGACGGACCGATCGAGGAGGTCAAATCCAAGGCAGACGAGCCTCCGATGGTCTCTCGCGGGCGGATTCGGTTTTGCTGTCCGGCCTGCCAGCACACCATTTCCATGCCTCGCCGGGTGTCCGGAACCAAGACGCGCTGTCCGCAGTGCAGTTCGGCGGTCAAGGCTCCCGATCCGAAGCGCAATCGAGGCGCCTATAACTATGAGCAGACCATCGAGGCGATGCTGCATCCCGAGCGGTTTGATCTGCCGGACACCTCGCGTCCGCGGTTATTTGGCATTCCCATTCCAGATGCCCAGACGCTGCTCGTGGCGGGTGCCGCGGCGCTGCTGGTGGCCAGTATTGCCCAGTTTTTCATTGCCGAGCAGCGCCAAGGGATGCTTTCTTCGACGCCACAGGTTGCCGCTGCGGAAGCGGTCCCGGTTGCGGAGGGCGGGGATCCCGCCGTGCTGCAGCACGAGGCGGAGGATACCGTGCGGAAGTTTTTGGAGGCGGAAGGCTGGGAGCGCAAGGCGGAATATGTCCGGGATGCCAAGCGCGTGGCCCCCATGATGCAGCAGTATTATTCCCGCGTGGGCGGGGCACCCGCAACCAAACCCGAAACGCTCCGGGCATCGCCTCCGGGATACTATTCGAACGATCAGCTTCCCCAGCAAACCAGCCTGGTGGAGGCCACTTTCCCTGACGGTGCGATGGCAAAATACCGGGTGGAATTTCTGCCTGACGGCCCCAAGGTGGAGTGGGAGAGCAGCGTGGCTTATTCCACGAAGTCTTGGAATGAAATTCTGCGTTCCGGCCCGTCGGCACCGCCGGAACTCATCCGGGTGGCGGCCTACATCAGCAACTACTGGAACGACGATTTTAGCGACTCCAAGATGTACCTGTCCGTCGGGCTGCAGGACCCCATCACCAAGGAGCCGCTTGGCAATGCCTACATTCCGTACCGCACGGAGGACGGCGCCCGGCTGCGCACCTTCCTGACAGGATCATCGGGTCGCCGCTCGGAGGATGTGACCTTGGAAATCCGGTCGGTCGCCAATTCTTCCAAGACACGGCAGGTGGAAATTGTGCGGTTCATCAAGGGTGGATTCCGGCATGTGGAAACGCCGGTGATGGCTTCCAGCAACTGATTCTTGGTGAAGCACGCCTGGGCGGAGGAATCGGGAGGAATTGCATTTGAGATTTCTGCCCCCGCTGCGAATAGTGCGCCAACGTCCGGCCGATTGATCCTTTCTGTCTCCGGGCAGGCAAGGAAATTTTCATCGGAATGGCTCACCACACCGCATCCCTCAAAAATTCGCTAGTCCTTCATCCTGAGAATCTTGGTTCGGGAGGCTGCATCCTCGTTCCCAGCCAGTTGAACCAGGAAGATTTGCCCCGGCTGCTGGCCACTTTAGACGGGCGCACTGCCTCGCTGCTGGTGCATGGCGAGTCAGACTACCCGGCAGCCCTGCAGGCAGCCCTGCAGGCGACCGGACTCCCCAAGGTGGACCTTCACGGCGGGAGCAGCTTGGAGCAAATCGCCGATGCGGCAGCGCGCGGAGGCTTGCTGCTGTATGTTCCGCGCCCGGTGCGCTGCCAGCCAGCCACGGCCGTGTGCATTCCCCGGACGGAGTTGGAAATGCTGGTCGGATTCCGGCAACCGCTGCAGCCGGTGACCGTTCACCACCCCAGGGAGATTCGCTTGAAGGTGGATGCGCCGGGCAGTCTGCCGGAGTCGGTCATCGTCTTTGCCTTGCGGCTGGAAGGGGCGCGCCTCTCCGTCGCCGAACTGTGGGAACAGTTTCTGTTGGGCTCGTCCGTGGCCTTCGACCAGCTTCCGACGCTCCAGGGCAGCCTGGTGCGGTATCTCGTCCGCGGCATCAAACAGTTCGGGGGCCAGGAGGGCATCATCGATGGCAACGACGGCTCCGAAACGTCCTATCATAAAATCCTGGCTGCCGCCATCGTGCTCAGCCAGGAAATCAAGCTGGCCACCCGGCAGCCGCGCATCGGCGTGGTGCTGCCGCCTGGAAAAGGGGCGCTCATCGCCAATCTCGCAGCGCTGCTGGCGGGGAAAATCCCGGTGAACCTCAATTTCACCGCGGGCAAGGAGGCGGTGGAAAGCTCGATCAAGCAGGCGGAGATCGACCGGTTCCTGACGGCGGACATATTTGTCAGGAAGATGCAAACGTTTCCCTGGCCGCCGCTGAAGCACTTGATTTTCGTGGAGCGGGTGCTGCCGCAGTTGAAAGGGCGGATCATCCGCTGGCTGGCGGCGGTGAAGGTGCTGCCGGCATCCGCGCTGTGCAGCCTGCTGAAACTGCCCAAACAGGGAGGCACTGCGGAAACCCTGCTGCTGTTTACCAGCGGCAGCTCCGGCGAGCCCAAAGGGGTCGCCCTCAGCCATGCCAATCTGCTGGCCAACGTCTGCCAGTTCGGCGGACGACTGGGGCTGCAGGCTGGAAATAAAATCCTCGCCTGTCTGCCCTTGTTCCACTCGTTTGGCTCCACGGTCACCCTGTGGTATCCGCTCATCGAGGGGCTCTCGCTGGTCAGTTATCCCACGCCGCTGGAAGCGCCCAAACTTGCCGAACTGGTCGAGAAACACCGCATTGATCTCCTGCTGGCGACCCCGACTTTTCTGCGCGGTTACCTGCGGCGGGTGCGCAGTGAACAGCTAGCATCCCTGAAACTGGTGGTCACCGGCGCGGAAAAATTACCGGTGAGCCTGGAGGAGGAATTCCGCAAGCGCTTTGGAAAACCGGTCATGGAAGGATACGGACTGACGGAGACTTCTCCCGCCACCAACGTAAACCTGCCGGAACCGGATGTGTCCGATTCCGCCGTGCCGTCTCTGCCGAGCAGGCGCTTGGGTTCCGTGGGGCACATGCTGCCAGGCATCGCCGTGAAGATCACGGACCCGACGACGGATGCCCCGCTTCCGCTGGACCACAGCGGCATGATCTGGCTGCGCGGGGCCAACATTTTCCAGGGTTACCTCAAGCAGCCCCGCAAGACGGAGGAAGTGCTCAAGGACGGCTGGTTCCGCTCGGGTGACATCGGGCGGCTGGACGGTGACGGGTTTCTTTACATCGAGGGGCGGCTCTCCAGGTTTTCAAAAATCGGCGGTGAAATGGTGCCGCACGAAACGGTGGAAGAACACATCAACAAGGCGCTGGGACTGGATGGAGAAAGCGAACGAAAAATCGCCGTGGTCGGAGTTCCCGATCCCGACAAGGGCGAGGCGCTGGTGCTGCTCTCCACGGTGGCCAGCGAGGCGGTGAAACAGGAATTGATCAACCTGCGCTACACCCTGCTGGACCACGGAGTGCCCAGCCTGTGGATTCCCAAGCGGCTGGTGCCCGTGCCGCAAATTCCCATCCTCCAGAGCGGCAAACTGGACATTAAGGGCTGCGAGAAGCTGGCCGGACGGGTGGACTAACTGGGTGAAATTGTCAGGATGTGAACACCGCTGGCAGACGCGGCTTCATGTCCGGGCCGCGGCAGCGTTGGCGAGTTGTTCCTCGATGGCCTGGACCAGCACGCTGAGGCGGACAGGCTTGCTGAGCATGAGCAGCTTGCCGCTTTGCACCACCGCGTCCGCACTGGCTTCATGCCTGCCCACCAGGGCGGTCAGCATCAGCACCGGCACCCGGCAGAGGTCCGGGTCATCCTTCATTTTCGCGACGATGTCGCCGCCATCCATCCCCGGCATGACAATGTCCAGCAGCGCAAGGTCCGGCTTGAAAGTCCGGGCGGCTTCCAGGGCCTTGGTGGAGTCGTTGACCACGATGACCTGGTAGTTCCCCGTCTTTTCCAGATTCATCTGAAGCAGGCGGGTGAAGCCGACTTCATCGTCAACCACAAGGATTTTTTTCATGTCTGCGTCGTGTTGGAAGATTTTGGAGGGACCTCCGCCGAAGGCGGCTGCGCCCGCAGGATGAGGGTGACGGCAGCGCCACCTCCGGGGGCATTCTCCACTTTAACCACACCTTTGTGCAGTTCGATGATTTTTTTTACGACACTGAGCCCCAGTCCGGTTCCATCCCCCGTGGCCTTGGTGGTGAAAAAAGGATCGAAAATCTTTGAAAACACGGACTCCGGAATTCCGGGACCCGTGTCCTGGATTTCAATGGCCACGACTGCGTCCCCGCCGCGCAGGTGGTCTGAGGTTCGGGAGCCGGCGTCCCGCTCCTGGGGGGCCAGGGCGCGCAGGGACGTGCGGACCGTGAGCGCCCCCCGTTTGTCAGGCGCCATCGCCTGAATGGCGTTCATGAAGACGTTGACGAACACTTGTTCGATCTTCACCTGATCTACCAGGACCGGCGGCAGGTTCGCTGAGAATTCATTCCACAGGTCGATGTTGTTCAGAGTCATCTGGTGTTTCACCAGCGTCTGGGCACCTCGAATGACGCCGTTGATGTCCAGCATCTGCAGGTTCAACTGGCGGTCGGCGCTGAAATCCACCATGCCATGGACGATTTTTTCCGCCCGGGTGATCGCCTCGCGCATGTCCTGCAGGATGATGCCCACATTCGGATCCTCTTCCTTGGGAACAGCGTCGTCGAGGTAGTCCACTCCCAACTGCAGCAGGGCCAGCGGGTTTTTTACCTCGTGGGCCACCCCGGCGGCGAGCCGTCCCACGCTTTCCAGCTTTTCCATCTGGATGAGCTGCATTTGCACGGCCTTGAGTTCCTCGTTGGTTTTCAGCAGGCGCTCGTTGAGTTCGCGCATCTGCCGTTCACTCATTTTCCGTTCCGTAATGTCCGTGGAAATGCCGCAAACCGCGACGATTTTTCCGCGGATGTTCCGCAGTGGAAACTTGGCGCTGACATAGGTGTGCACCTCGTTTGGGGTGACCACGTCCTCCTCGAACTGGAGGCCCTTGCCCGCTTCCGCCACCTGCCGGTCATTCGCAGCAAAGGTGTCCGCCATGGGTCCGGAAAACAGTTCATGGTCGGTGCGTCCGATGATCCGGTCCCGCTTGATGGCGAACAGATCTTCGTATTTTCGGTTCACCAAAATGTAGTGGCCGTGCAGGTCCTTCGCATAAATCACCGCGTCGGAATTGTCCAAAATCGCCTGCAACCGCCCTTCGCTCTCCACCAGCTTCTCCCGCGTCCTCCGCTCCGCGGTGATGTCCCGGATCTGTGAAATGAGAAACGCCGGGCGTCCGTCCCTGCCCTTTGGTACGGCCACGGAGATGGATCCCCAAACGGTCGTCCCGTCCTTCTTCACATAGCGCTTTTCCGTGCGCATGGTCTCCTTTTCTCCTGAGAGCAGCATGGTCATCCGACCATGGTGCCCCTCCAGATCGTCCGGATGGGTGATCTCGCTCACCCGCTTGTCAATCAGCTCCTCGCTGTTGTAGCCTAGCAAGGCCGTGAACGCTGCGTTGACTTCTAGAATACATCCAGTGGTGTCACAGATCAGAGTCGGAATGGATGCGTGTTCAAATGCCTGAAAATACAAGTCGGGATCCCGCTTGTTGGCTCCTTTCGCGGCTGCATCGCGATGGCGGCTCCAGAACATGTGCGCAGCATACCTGCTTCCCGTCGAACAGCCATTGGATTTCTTCAATCCGTCGTTGACTTCGACTCGAAGAATGGAACATATCAACGTATCTTGATTTGTTAATGCGTCACTGAAAATCCATCCAACCATCACTCCCTTCGACCGATGTCAACCAAACTGAAGCATGCGCCGGTGCCGGCGAAATCCGGAAAAACCGCCACCAAAAAGTCCCCTGATTTCAAGGTGGCCGACCTGAGTCTGGCCGAGTGGGGGCGCAAAGCCATTGGAGTTTCCGAGCATGAAATGCCGGGATTGATGTCGATTCGGAAAAAATACGCACCGCAGAAGCCGCTGAAGGGAGTGCGCATTACCGGAAGCCTGCACATGACCATCGAAACCGCGGTGCTCATCGAGACCCTGGTGGATCTTGGTGCCTCGGTGCGCTGGGCGTCGTGCAACATTTTTTCCACCCAGGACCACGCCGCAGCGGCCATTGCCAAAACCGGGGTGCCGGTTTTCGCATGGAAAGGGGAAACCCTGGAGGAATACTGGGACTGCACGCTGGATGCGCTGACGCATCCCGGCATGACCGGTCCGCAGTTGGTGGTCGATGACGGAGGGGATGTCACGCTGCTCATTCACAAGGGCTACGAACTGGAAAATGGCGACAAATGGGTGAACACCGCCAGCAGCAGCCACGAAGAACAGGTCATCAAAAATCTGCTCAAGCGGGTTGCCAAGGAGCGCCCGGGCTTCTGGCACAAGGTGGTGGCAGGCTGGCAGGGCGTGTCGGAAGAAACCACCACCGGAGTGCACCGCCTCTATCAACTGGCCGAAGCCGGCAAGCTGCTGATTCCCGCCATCAACGTCAACGACAGCGTCACCAAGTCCAAGTTTGACAACCTCTACGGCTGTCGTGAATCGCTGGCCGACGGGATCAAGCGCGCCACCGACGTGATGATTGCCGGCAAAGTGGCGGTCGTCTGCGGGTATGGCGATGTTGGCAAGGGATCCGCGCATTCGCTGCGCGGTTTTGGCGCCCGGGTCATCGTCACGGAAATCGATCCCATCAACGCCCTCCAGGCGGCGATGGAAGGATTCGAAGTGGCCACCGTGGAAGACACGCTGGGCATCGGAGACATTTACGTCACCACCACCGGCTGCGTGGACATCATCACGCTGGCCCACATTGTCAAAATGAAGGACCAGGCCATCATCTGCAACATCGGCCATTTCGACAACGAAATCCAGGTGGACCGCCTCAACAGCCTCAAGGGCGTGAAGCGCATCAACATCAAGCCCCAGTATGACCGCTACGACTTGCCGAACAAGCGCAGCGTGTATCTCCTTGCCGAAGGCCGCCTGGTAAATCTGGGCTGCGCCACCGGCCACCCCAGCTTCGTGATGTCCAACAGCTTTTCCAACCAGGTCCTCGCCCAGATGGACCTCTGGAAAAATCGCACCACCTATCAAAAGACCGTTTACCGCCTTCCCAAGAAGCTGGATGAGGAAGTGGCCCGTCTCCACCTGGAGAAGATCGGCGTCAAGCTCACCAAGCTCAGCCGGAAGCAGGCGGATTATCTCGGCGTTCCTGTGGAAGGCCCCTACAAGCCGGAACATTACCGGTATTGATCCGGCCCATCCTCATTCCTGCAGAGTTCGGGTTGCCCTCGCGAACTTTCCTCGGTATTGGCGCTGCCAGCCCCGGAAAGAATCGCCGGGATGCAGCGTGAGGAAACTCGATGGGAGCCGAACGGGATCCACCAGCAAGCAAGCCTGCGCCGCCCGCCGCGCCAAAGCGGCGGCTGCGGAGGTTTCTGCGGCGGTTGTTCGGATGGCTGGCAGCCGCCCTGCTGCTGCTGGTGGCATTTCATCGTCCGTTGCTGCGGTGGACGGTGGAAAAGGCCGCGGTTTTCGCAGCGAAGCGGGAAGGGTTGAAGCTGAACCTGCAGGTGGACGGGTCGATTCTGGGGGGAATTGACATCCGGGAACTCGTGGTGAGCGGAGGACCGGGGACGTGGCTGCCGCAGGCGACCATTTCCCGGGTCGGGGCGGATTACGACCTGTGGGAACTGCTGCGGCACGGACCGGGAAATTTTCTCGGAGCGGTGCGACTGCATCATGCCAGCGTGGAAATGGACATGAGGAAGCTGCCGGCAACACCCGACAAGCCGAAACCGCCTGACAAGTCTGATGAAAATTCCTCCGCTTCCGAGCCTCCGTGGCCGAGATCGGTGGATATTCAGAATGTGAACGTGTCGCTGACGCTGGCGGACGGCACGGCATGGAGCGTGCGGGGGCTGACGTTTCGGGCGGGCGACGGGCAGCCTGGGAAGTTTGCGGTGGAGGAGGTGCGGCAACAGCCCGGGGAGGCTGCCTGCGGTCCGGTTGCCGCCGAGGTGGAGCTGCGGCGCGGGATGCTGGCATTTCGCAACGCGGAACTGCCTGAACCGGTTCGTATCAACGAGTTTGAAGCAAACCTGGAGCGGCTGTCCCAGGGAGAGGCGAGCCTGAAACTGGTTGGCTCGTTAGGCGCGGCGGCCGTCCGCCTTCTGGTGACGGCGGAGAAACTGCACGCGGCAAAGCCGGCATTCCGCGCGGCCGTGCAGGTGGACGGATTGAATGCTGCGGACTGCACCCGCTGGGGATTGCCAGAGGCCGTGGCATTTTCTCACGCCACAGTGAACCTGAATGCGCGTGGGTCGGCGGCATCCCCCCGGGAGCTGGATTTGGACCTGCACCTCCACACGCAGGACGCGGCCGTGGCGGGATGGCAATTGGGACAGGCGACACTGGATGCAGCGGCGGTCCAGGGTGCGGTTTCCCTCTCGCAGTTTCGTCTGAATGCGGGGGCGAACCGGGTACTTTTGTCAGGCTCTGCCGACCTTCCCAGCGCGTGGGATGCCTGGGACCAGCTGCGCTGGAAGGCCAGTCTGGAGGCTGGGATCGGCGACGCTCCGGCGCTTTGTGCCACGCTTCAACCGGCATCCGGCGCGCTGAATCTGCGCCTGAATGCCAGCGGGGGAATCGTGGGTATTCCCGAGTTCAGCGGCGAACTCAACGGTGAACGGCTGGGCTGGGAGTCCCGGAAACTGGACCGCCTCAGTGCCCGGGTGAATTCCAAGGACGGCTCGGCTTTTGTCCAGGACCTGCAGGCAGACCTCGGTGGGGGCAATGAAATCAAGGCCGATGCCTCGGTGACGCTGGCTGCTCCGCACGACGCGGAAGTGAACTGGTCGGCGAAAGTTCCCGGGGTGGAGCGACTGCTGCAGTCGCTGGCCATTGCTCTGCCGCCGTCGCCTTTGTCAGGGCAGGTCCAATCGACCGGGCGATTGCGCTGTTCGATCGAAGAAGTGGCTGGAGGCGAGCTTCGGGCGGTGACGGGAAATATTGCCGTCACCGGGAACGCCTTGGGTTACGGCAGAGCCTCCGTGGAGCAGCTGGAGACGGAAATCCGGGCGGGAGGGGGCAAGGTGGTGGTGGAAAAACTTGAGGCTGTCTTGGACTCGGAAAACACCGTGAGCGGAACGGCGGAATTGTCCCTGGCTGCACCGTGGAATTTTTCAGGCCGTCTCCACCCAGAATTTTCGAAATCGGAAGTGCTGGATCAAGCATTGCAGGAATTCAAGGCACCGGCGCTGCAGTCCGGCAAGTTGCTGGCTGAATGGAGCGGAACCGGAACGCTGCAGCCGCTGGCGGTGCAGGGAGTCTGTTCCATGGAGGCAAACGCCGTGCAGCTTGCGACAATGAAGGAACCCATTTCGTTAGAAACACGGGGACGGCACACCGCGGACTCGCTGGAAATCGGCCAATTCACTGCTCATCTCGGTGCGTATCGGCTGATCGCATCGGGGCGGGTGGCTCCGGAGGCGATCCGGCTGGAGCAGGTGGAATTTCGCCGGAAGAATCAATGGCTCGTGTCCGGTCATGCTGGAGTGCCATTCAGCCTGTTTTCGGCCTCCGCACCGGATTCAGAAGCGCTGGACGTGGCCCTGACGGTGAAGGATCTGGCCGTGGGCGAGGTGCTCAAATCGATGGGACAAGGAGAAGCGGCGCTGGGCCTGCTCAATGTCAGGGTTTTGCTGGAGGGCAAGCCTGCCGAGGCGGAAGGGCTGGTGGAAGTGGATTTGCGCAACCTGGTTGTCCCGGCAGCGGGGGGTTCGCTGGCACCAGGCCAGGTTCAACTCCATGCCACGGTCCATCAGGGGCGGCTGGCTGCAAACGCCCAAGCAACGCAGCCGCCGCTGCGTCCGCTGGGCTTGTCCGCCGAACTACCGCTCAACCTGGTGAAAATCCTGCAGGAGCCCGCGGCATTTCCGGCGACACCCTTTCAGGCGAAGGCCGAACTTCCCACCTCGGATCTTTCCTTTCTGGCCACGCTGGTGCCGTCCGCTGTCCGCCGGATTCAAGGCACTGCCAGTCTGTCGGTCACCGCATCCGGCACGCTGGACAAGCCGGAAATTCAGGGACGCATCGACGCCCAGGCCGACTCCATTGAACTTGCTGGTGCCGACAGTCCCAGCATCCGCAATGGCCGGGTGGCGGTGCGTTTCGACGGAAACCAGGCCCTGCTGGAGGAGGTTTCCGCCGTGCTGGCCGGCGGAAAAGTGCGAGTGGATGGAACGGTCGGACTTCAGAATCCGGCCAAACCGGTGCTCGATCTCAAGGCGTCGGCAGTTGAAGCGCTGCTGGTGCGCGATCCGGAAACCTCCCTGCGGGCCAACGCGGAACTCACCTTGAAAGGTCCGCTGGCCGCACCGCAGTTGGCCGGCACCGTGGAGGCGGTGCGAGGCCGCGTTTTCAAGGAAGTGGAATTTCTCCCGCTGTCCCTGCCCAGCGATCTGCCGCCGCTGCCGCCCTCCGTGGACCGCCGCTCCGCCTTTTCCTTTCCGGCACCGCTCGACCGGTGGAATTTTGACGTGGCGGTGAAGACGCGGGACCCCATCCGCCTCATGGGAAATGTGCTGCGCGGCGGCGTGAAACTGGATGCGGCCATTCGCGGCACCGGCGCATCCCCGCAGATTTCAGGGACGGCCGTTTTCGACGACGCGGCGCTGAATCTGCCATACAGCCGCATGAAAATCACCCGCGGTGTGGCCACCATTCTCCCGGAAAGTCCGCTGGCTCCGCAGTTGGACATCCGCGGCGAATCGCGCGTCGGCGCCTACGACGTGACGCTCTACTTGTATGGTTCGGCCTTCGACCCAAAAACGCGGTTCCTTTCGGTGCCGCCGCTGGCCGAACCGGACATCGCCGCCCTGCTGGCCACGGGAACCACCCTGGGCGGGGATGGGCAGACGGTGGCGGCGGATACCGCGGGACGTGCGGCGTTTCTGATTCTCAGCCAGGCTTACCGCAAGCTGTTCAAAGTGAAATCGTCCGTGTCAGAAGATCCGCCCAAACTCCACCTGAGCGTTGAGCCCGGAAGCATCAAGGACCCCGGCGGAGTGGTGGGGGCCACCTACGAACTAACCAATCGAATTCAGGTCGAGGGGCGGGTCTCCTCCACCGGCAGCGTCCGCGGGCTGCTGCGCTATCTGGTGCGATTCGGAAAAACCGCAGCACCCGCTGCAAAACCATGACTGGCTCCGTGCCCATTTCCATCCTGCTGTGCGGCGTCGGCCTGCTGGCTGGCGGCGCACGGCTGCATTCCGCGGAAAAACAAGCCCCGGAGCTTCTGCACGCGGTGGTGGGCGATCACGTTCGCGTGGGCATGGAAGGGCTGTCAGAAGCGGAATGGAAGGAAGTCCGCGGTCTGTTGGACGAACAGCTGCGTCTGGCTGGAGATGCGGGCGCTTCCGAACCGCTTGCGGATGACCTGGCCTATTTTTCACGGCAGCATCTGCTGCGCCACGGGTGGCCGGATGTCCAGGTCAACTGGCAGGTGGAAGGTGACGACATTCGCCTCACCGTCATCAAGGGGGGCGCCGTGAAGCTCGGCAAGGTCTGCTGGGCGGGCGACGCATCTCCGGTTCCGCTCAAGGATCTGGAGGCGCTGTTTTTGCGCCCCACGCGGGAACATGAAGAACATAAAAAATCGCCACCTTGGGTGGATGGAGCGGTTCAGGAGGGCGCGGGCTTGGTGCAGCGCCAGCTCAGGGCGCATGGATATTTGCAGGCGAAGGTCGAAGCCAGGCCCTTGGCCACGGGGGATGCCGCTGTGCGGGACGTGGAGGTGAGCCTTCACCTCGGGCCGGCATTTTCATTTGGCGTCATTTCCCTGACAGGGGTTCCAGCAGAGCTGGAGGCGGAAATCCAGGAGCTGACAGCCAGCCGGATCGGCAACCCGTTCAACGAGGCGGAAGTGGAATCGCTGGTGCAACGGCTCAAGGGCATCTGCGTAGCGAAGGGGCGCCTCGGCACGGAGGGCTCGGCACAGTATGCGCTGGGCGCCAAAGGTGGCACGGTGGATGTCCGCATCACGCTGGAGGTTCCGCCGCCAAGCATGGTCAGGGGGTTGCAGACGGCGGAAAACCTGAGTGCCGGTGCTGCCAGGGTGCTGCGCAGCACGTTTCGCCCGGCGCTGGGGCGGGTTTATTCTGCGGAGGAACTGGATCTTGTTTATCGACGGGCACTCGACACTGGCATGTTCTCCCGTCTCGACCAGGCCACCGAACCTTCCGCAGACAGTTCTCTGGATTCGGAATCCCGGCCAGTCCTCCTCAAACTGGAGGGCGAGGAGGTTTCGCCCATGTCCGTCGGACTTTACGGCGGTTACGAAACATTCAGCGGGCCCATTCTCGGCATCGAATTCCGGCATGTGAACCTGTTCAATTCCGGCGATCAGTTTCGCGCCGCGGCGGAATACAGTTCGGGCGGGCCGGTTGGCAAACTGGAGCTGACCGACCCCGCGGTCTTCGGCAGCGGATTTGCGGCGACAGGAAGCCTGGGTCTGGAGCGCTTTGCGCTTTACGATTATTCCCGGTCTTCGATCGGTGCCAATTTCGCCGTGACGCGGCGGGTCAGCATCCCGTTTTCCTATTCCGTTTTTGTCAGCGGTGCGGTCAGCAGCGTCACCGCACCGGACCTGACGCTGGAGGAAAGCGGTCCGCTGGACTACACAACCTGCGGGGTTGGCGGCAGCATCACGCTGGACAAGCGCAACAGTCCGGTGCTGCCGACGAAAGGCTGGCTGCTGGAGGGCAGAATTGAGGGCTTGGGCGATGCCTCCGGTGACGGGGTTTCGTTTCTGCGCGGCAGCCTGCGTCTGGGTGCCTACTGGCCGGTCAGCGACCGGTGGCGGCTCTCTGCAGGCCTGCGAATGCAGGCGGTTTCCGGCGCGGAAGCCGAAGACATTCCCATCGACCTCCGTGTCTTCAACGGCGGGGCCAATTCGGTCCGCAGTTTTGCCGAACGCGAGCTGGGACCGCTTTCCGCAGTCAATGAAACGCCGCTCGGTGGAACCCGGGCGATCACCGCCAATTTGGAATTGTCCTATGGTTTCACCAACAGCCTGGAAGCCGCTGTTTTTGGCGATGCCGGCAGCCTTGACACCTCCGGGCAGTTTGGATTTTCCAGCGATCTGCGCTACGGCATTGGAGCGGGCCTGCGCTACCTCCTGCCCTTTGGCCCGCTGCGGGTGGACTACGGATGGAATCCCAGCCGCCGCGAAGGGGAGAAAGCCGGGGCGTTGCACATCTCGCTGGGAGTGGCCTTTTGAGGTTTTCACCCGCCGCCAACCCGTTTTCGTATTCGCGATCGATGCGGGAGCTTCTACAGTTTTTGATGCGAATTTTGATTTTCCTGCTCCCCTTTCTTCTCTTGGGAATCAGCGGCGCTCCGGCCCAGTCGGTCACCTGGACGCCTGCCTCCAAACCGTGGAATCGAGCCTGGGGCACCCACCGAATCATCGTCGGAGTGGAACAGGAGGCACCACTGGTCCGGGCGCATCTGGTCTGGCGGCGGCGCGACCGGGACCCTCACAAAAAAGCGGTGTGGGTATTTGACCAGAAAACGGGAAAACAGATCGACGGAGCCTTTGCCGAAAATGTCACCAATGATGCGGGGGATGTGAGCTTCCCGCCCGTTTCCGGAGCGGGAGAATACGCCGTTTATCTGCTTCCGGTTAAAATCACCGGGGGTGCCTTTCCAAAGTCGGAATACCACACGCCGGCGACCGGACCGCAGGAGAACGTGGCTGGCGGCGCGCTCCCGTTGGCCAAGCCCCTGCGCTGGGAATGCCTGAGCGCCCACGATGGCTGGAATGAAATGGAGGTCATTGCCACGCAGGAGGAAATGGCGGCCTGTCAGAAGGCGCATTCAAGCCGGAACGGCATTTGGTTTGTCGAAGACGCGGCGCATTCGGTGCGCATGTTCGACCATGTGCCGGAGCGCTGGCTGAAGCGGAAAACGGATCCGGTCCCAACCGCCAGGCCCGGAAACACCCTCACATTTCAAACGGCATTGTGGGCGGCAGGCGCAGACTGCACGGCGACCGGTTCCGCGCAGCCTGAAATCCGTGATGCCAACGGCAATGCGCTGCCGTGGAAGGCGCACGCACTGAACCTGAAACCCGCTGCAGATGCGCCGGGAACACTGCGTTTGAGCGTCGCGGCCGGCCGTGTTTTTCCCGTGTGGTGGCAGGTATTCGTGCCGCCGGATGCCCAGCCCGGCACCTGCACGGTATCCGCGTTCGGATGCCAGGTTAGGATCGAAATTCACCCCGAGGCGCCCGCTGACCCCATGGCCCGCCTGGCCTGGCTGGATGCGCCGGTTTCCGCCGGGGAGGAGCCGGTGCCGCCCTATCATCTTCCGAAATCCTCCGGAACCGCCACAGAAATCCTGGGACGCACGTTGCGGTTCGCCCGCGGGCTGCCCTCGGAGATGGTTTCCCATTTCAACCCGGCCGTGACCAACATCGCCCCCGAAAACCGCTTCCCCATTCTGGCAGGTCCCATGCGCTTGAAGATTGGCGACGGGGATTCGGAGTCGCTGACTGCCGCTGCCGACGGATTGAGCGCTGCGGGAACAGTGGGAGGGATCAAGGTCGAAGGCCGCAGTGTCATCGAATACGACGGGCGCATCGAAAGCCGCTGGACCCTGACCCCGCCGGCCGGTGAGTCGGCGCAGTTGGGAGAATTTGCCCTGGAAATTCCACTCAATCCTGCGGCGACGAAATACTTGATCGGCCTGGGCCGGGCAGGCGGGTTGTGCCCGGATGAATTTTCCTGGAAATGGGATGTGGCCCACAAGAACCAGGACAGCGTCTGGATCGGTGCGGTCCATGGCGGGATGAGGCTGCAGTTGAAGGATGAAAAATATATCAGGCCCGCGATCAACATCCACTACCATCGCCGGCCATTGGTGGAGCCGAGCTGGGCCAACGGAGGAAAGGGAGGCGTTCGTTTTGTGCGGAAGAACGGCCGGGCGACCCTAACCGCCTTCACCGGTCCCATGGCATTCAAACCGGGGCAGCCGGTGCACTTGGATTTCGATCTGCTGGTGACGCCGTTTCACCCGCTGCGGACGAAGGAGCAGTGGACGGAACGCTACTACCAGGGGCCGGTGCCCTCGCTGGAAAATGCCCCGAAGTGGCTCGACAACCTCCGCTCCCAGGGCGTCAACATCGTCAACATCCATCAGGGAAACTACCTCAACCCCTACATCAACTATCCGTTCCTCACATGGGACCGGCTGAAACAGTTCACCGACCTGGCTCACCAGCGGGGCATCCGCGTGAAATACTATTACACCATCCGCGAACTGTCGAACTGGGCTCCGGAACTCTTTGCCCTGCGGACGATGGGCAATGACGTGCTGCTGCACGGCAGCGGGGGCGGGCATCCGTGGGGGGAGGAGCATTTGAGCGGCGATTATTACGGAGCCTGGTATGAGCCGAATGTGGAGGACGTTTCCTTCCTGACACAAACGATGGGCCGCTGGAACAACTACTACGTCGAGGGGCTGCGCTGGCTCTGCGACCACTGCGGCTGCGACGGCATTTATCTCGATGACATTTCGTTCGACCGCACGGTGATGCGCCGTGCCCAGGAGGTGCTGCAGAAACATGCGCCCCGCGGCGGACGCATCGACCTGCACAGTTGGAACGAACTGCACGAAGGCGGCGCTTGGGCAAACTGCGCCAATCTTTTCATGGACAGTTTTCCGTTTGTGGACCGCCTGTGGTTCGGGGAAGGCCATCAATACAGCGGTCCGCCGCCCGAACATTTTCTGGTGGAAATCAGCGGCATTCCCTTTGGCCTGATGGGTGAAATGCTGGAGCATGGCGGCAATCCGTGGCTGGGCCTGGTGCATGGCTGCACGGGCAGGCTGGGGTGGGGGGGGCAGCCCCGCGGGACGTGGAAACTCTGGGATGAATTTGGCGCGGTGGATGCTGCATTCATCGGCTGGTGGGCGGAAGGAGACTGCCCGGTGCGCTGTGCCGACCCGCTGGTGAAGGCCAGCGTCTGGGTGCAGGCGGGCAAAAAAACCCTGGTGGCCGTGGGGAATTTCGTGAAAGAGCCGCGGCGGGTGAAACTGGCCATCGACTGGCAAAAGCTGGGCCTGGATCCGAAAAAGGCCCGACTCTATGCCCCGCCGGTGCCGGACTACGGTCAGCATGAGGGGCTGTTTGCGGTGAACGAGGAACTGTTCCTTCGGCCGGTTGCCGGAGCCGTGTTTTACTTGGACGAAACGCAGCGGACCGTGGCCCCGCCGGTACCATCCGGTTCCAGCGGGCTGGGCAGACAGATCTTCGAGGACATCTTCCCGGCGGGCATCCCGCCGACCATCGGCAAGCAGTCCACGACAGGCTGGCGTTGGGCGGCTTCGCCAAAAGCCGGCACCCCAAAATACGATGAAGGACTGGTCCTGGTGGCTCCCGCCAACGTGCACGGCTGGCTGGAACGGGATTTGCCCACTGACTCCAGCGCCGTGCAGGCGCGCATTTGGCAGGACCCCAAAGACGCCGGTCAGCAGTGGGGCCCGGGAATCGCGGTGAGCTTTGAGGGCGGCCGCACCCTGAAGGTGAACCGCCGTCAGGATGGCCGGATCTGCGTTGCAGCCAACGGCGGCGAATCCCTGCCCGCCAGCCTGTCTGCGGCCGGGTTGGTGGAATTTCTCATCCGCTGGGACAAGGATGCGGTGAAGGTTTATGCGGGCGGTCCAGCCATGAGTGGCCGCGAAGAGGAAGTGGCCAGCTTGCCGCGCAAGTCGTTTCCCGGACTGCCACAGCAGGTGCGGATCGGGAAAATGCCCAATTCCTGTCAGGCGCAGGATCACGCGGAAGCCGGCGAGCCGGGATTCTGCCGGTGGGAATGGCTACGCATTTTCGCCGAACGTTAGTCCCTTGCGTTCCCCCGCCATGAAGCTCGGAATTTTTGGGGGCACGTTTGATCCGCCGCATCTCGGCCATCTGACGGTGGCGGAGGAAGCCTGGCAGACCTGCGGCCTGGACCGGGTGGTGTTCATTCCCTGCCATCAGTCCCCTCACAAGGAGACTGCCCCCGGTGCCACGGATGACCAGCGGCTGGAAATGGTCCGCTTGATGGTGGCTGGGCGCCCGTGGGCGGACGTTTCCGACTGGGAGCTGCGCCGTCCCGGCCGGTCCTATTCCTGGGAGACTGCCGAACATTTTTCCGCGCAGTTTCCGGATGCGGAACTGCACTGGATACTTGGCGCGGACCAGTGGAATGCCCTGCCGCGCTGGGCGCGTCCGGACGTTTTGGCGCGGATGCTAACATTCATCGTGTTTCCTCGAAAGGGGCTTCCACGGCATCCCATCGACGGTTTCCGTGCGGTGTTTCTGCAGGGGCGCGTGGACGTGAGTCTGGTGAGTTCCACTGGAATCCGCTCCTGCATTGGCAGCGGGAAATCAGCATCCGGCCTGGCTCTGGAAGCGGTGCTGGCATTCATTGCCGCCCACGAACTTTACCGCAAAAAATAGCACAAAACCAGGGGTCTCCGCGACGCCACGCTTGCACGCGTGGCGGCTTGCGGGCATTGATCCGCCATGCCGGTCATTGCGGAGGAGTCGATTCGCCAGGTGGTGGCGGCCACGGACATCGTGGACCTCATCCAGTCGCATGTACAGTTGAAAAAGGCCGGCATGGGAAGCTACAAGGGACTGTGTCCGTTCCATCCGGAACGGACCCCTTCGTTTCATGTGTCGCAGACCCGGCAGAGTTTCCACTGTTTTGGCTGCGGGAAGGGCGGGGATGCCATCACGTTTGTCAGGGAGCATCTGAACATGCCGTTCACCGATGCGGTGCGGCATCTGGCCCGCCGGGTCAACATCGTGCTCGTCGAGGAGGCGGGAGATCCCAATGCGGAGAGCAGCGCCAAGGCGCGGAGCCGCCTGATCATGGTGCAGAACGATGCCGCCAAATGGATGCACGATCTGCTGTTGAAGCAGCGCGGTCCGGGACCGGAGGCAGCCAGGGACTATTTGAAACAGCGCGGATTGAACCGCGAAGTCTGCCAGCGCTGGCTCATCGGATATGCGCCCGAAGACATCCGTCTGTGGCTGGAATGGGGGCGCGGCAAAGGCTGGAACGACGAAGCGCTCATTGAAACCGGGCTGTTCATTCCCAGAGTGGAAGGGCAGCCAAACCAGGGCGGCTATGTGCGCTTCAAGCACCGTGTCATGTTTCCGGTGCGCAACGACCAGGGGGATGTCATCGCCTTCAGCGGGCGGCTGCTCGACAAGGACCAGAAAGGCGGCAAATACATCAACTCGCCGGAAACGCCCGTCTTCAACAAAAGTCGGGTGTTTTTTGGCTGGGACAAAACCCGCAGGCCCCTGACCAAGGCCGACTGCGCCGTGGTCTGCGAGGGGCAGATCGACCTGATCACGGCATTTGAACACGGCGTGGAAAACCTCGTGGCCCCGCTGGGCACCGCCTTCACTGAACACCATGCCCGGATGCTGCGCCGTGCGGTGACGCAGGTCATCCTGTGCTTCGATGCGGATGCCGCCGGCTTCAAGGCTGCGGTCAAATGCTACCGCCTGCTCGCCCCGGAAGGGCTGTTTGTCAGGGTCGCCGCACTGCCGAAGGGCGAGGACCCGGATTCCCTGATCCGCGGCCAGGGGGCGGATGCCTTCCGCGCTTTTCTCAACCAGGCGAAGGATTTTTTCGATTTCCAAATCGACCTGCATCCGGAAGCGCTGGACCCTGACAAAGCGCGGGAGAAATCGCGCCTGGCCGGAAGCCTGGCGGAAAACCTTGCGCTGCTGGGAGACAAGGTCGCCCAGGATGCCGCCGTCAACCGCTGTGCCACACGACTGAACCTACCGGCGGCCGACTTGCGCCTACTGATGTCCCGCGAAGTGCGCAAGCGCCAGCAGGAGGAGAAAAACCGCCGCGAAGCTGCTGCCCGGCAGGCAGTCGCAGGCACCGGGCCGAATGCGCCGGAAACCAGCGCGTCGCCCCGCGCAGCCGGGACCGCCTGCGAGGAGAGCGTGGAAATTCCCAGCCATGCGCTGCGCCATTTGCTGCGGCTGATGCTCACCGACGCGGACAGCCTGGATTGGGTGAAGGAACGGGCGGCGGGAGACGACTGCCCGTGGAGCGGTCAGGTTGGGGGGGAATTAGTGGGGCGGCTGCTCACCGCCACCTTTGACCCATCCCAGCCGCCCACCGTGGCGGCGGTGCTGGCGGGATTTGCCGAGGGGGAGCGTTCCGCTTTGTCCAGACTGCTGCTGGAACGCGCGCCAAAGGATGATCTGAAGGGAGCCATGGGTGCCTTTCACCGCTTGAAATTCGATGCCAACCGGCAGCGTCAGCAGATCGTGACCCAGCGCATGCGGCAGGCGGGATTGTCCGACCAGGAAACACTGAACCTCACCCAGGAACTCATCCGCCTGCGCCGCGAGGAAGCAGCACTCAAGCCGCTGCTGCCGGCGCTCGCTCTTTCCTAGTTCTGCGGAGCCAAATCGACCCCGGGGTGAGGTTCCGAAGTGCTTGACGCGATTTCCAACTGCTCTTAACCTTTGCACCATGAAAAACTTTTCAGTCCGCTTGGCGTTCATCACCTTTTCCGCCCTGGCACTGCCTGTGGGATCCGCCCTGGCACTGCCTTGGCCGTTCAAGAAAAAGGCCGAACCCGCCGCACCCGCTGCCGGCGAACTGCAAAGCCAGGAAGCCGCAGCCGCTGCCCTGCTCGCCCAGGCGCAGGCTGCGGAACAGGCTGGCAAAATGGGTTCCGCCATGGCGACCTACAAAAAGATTGTCAAAGCGCATCCCCTGGCACCCAGCGCGGGCACGGCCCAGTTCCGCATTGCTCAACACATGGAGGCGGATGCACCGCTGGATGCATTCGACGCCTACCAGACCCTGATTGATTCCTACAAGGCCAGCCCGCATTTTGCTGCCGCCATTGACGCACAATTTTCCATCGCCCAGAAAGCCCGGACCGAGAAGCTTTCCTCGCTGATGATGATCAAAAAGAAGCTCTCCACAAGCCAGACGCTGAAACTGTATGAGCAGGTGATCACCAATGCCCCGCAGGGCAGAAATGCTCCCGAAGCGAAATTCCAGATCGGGCAGATTCAAGAGGACGAAGGCGAAACCAGCGAGGCGATCAAGTCCTATCAGGACGTGGTGGACCAGTATCCGCGCAGCACCTTCGCCGCACAGGCGCAGAAAAAGGTCGCCGAACTGAGCTTCGACAAGGTGGCCGACGGCAGCCGCGACGCAGGCACTCTGAGCGAGAGCAGGATGGCTGCCCAGGAGGCGGCCCTGTTTCCTGGTTCTGACATGGGAGAACTTCGCACGCAGATCGACGAAAAGGACGCAGAGAACTCCTACCGCATTGCCAAGTTTTACGATCGCCAGAAAAACTACCGCGCCGCGATGATCTATTACAGCGACGTGCTGCGCTTTCCGGCCGGTTCAAATTTCGAATCCGCCCGGGACCGGGTCAATGAACTCACCACCAGCGATCCATCCCTGCTGGAAACGGCCAACGTCAAAATTTCCAACAAGCAACTGGCTCTGCGCGCAGAAGCGGATGTGAAAAACCGTCCGGATTACCTCGGTCCGCCAGCCCCGGCCGACCTCGACAAGGCCCTGCGCAAACCGAAGATGCGCACCGGCACGGACACCATTCCCATTACGCCGATCGAAGAACCGGCGCTGCCTGGCGAGAAACCTGTCGGCAAACCGGATGATACCCTGTTGACGCCCGGCACTCCAGCCTTGGAACTGCCGCCCACTGCTCCCGGTGTGGACAGTACCGAACCGATGCCTGAAATGGAAAAGGAGCCGAAAAAACCGGCGGAAGCAAAACCCGCGGAGGAAAAAGCCCCGGAAACGAAGCCCGCGGATGAAAAACCCGCAGCCGACAAGCCGGCAGCTGAAAAACCCGATCCCGTTCTCCCAGCAGAACCGGAGAAGAAGAATTGACGCTCCGTCGAACTTCGCACTTGCCCAATCCACCCATTTGTCCACAATCGCTCGCATGACCATTCTCCGCTCCCTGAAGACACTGGCAGCCCTTGGCAGTGTCTGCTTTCTGACCTCCTGCGCCGGATATCGCCTGGGTGCCGACAAGCCGGAGAAAATGGCGGCGGTGCACACCCTTGCCGTCCCTGTTTTCAAGAATGAAACGTTGGAGCCTCGCTGTGCCGTGCTGGTGACCAATAATGTCATCAAACAGTTCCAGATGGACTCAACTTACAAGGTGACAAGCGTGGGCAAGGCCGATGCTGTTCTGCGCGGGACCATCCGGAATTTCGAACGCCGGCAACTGCGCGGCGCCCGGACCAATGTTTTGAAATCGCGCGAACTGGAAATCCGCCTCTGGGTGGACTACCAGGTGGAGGATCCCAAAACCGGAACCACCCTGCTCAAGGGCACCGCCAACGGCTCCACCTCCGTTTTTCTGGATCCGAATTTTCAACTCACTGAACGTCAGGCGATCGATCAGGCCTCGCAGCGGGTGGCAGAAGACATCCTGGGCCGTGTGGCGGAAGGCTGGTAAGCACCTCCGCTGGGTCTGGTTTTCCCCGTCCGATTTTCAACGCGGAAATTTAGCAGCCAAGGCTTACAGCAGGTGCGGTGCTTTGGTGACAATGAAGTAAACAGCCGCGCCCAGGCCGAGCACTAGCAGCAACCCCAGCAGCCACCAGGGCAGAACGTTTTTTGTAACGCGGTCGGTCGGAGCGGGCCGGTGTCCCCTGTCAGGGTTTCGGGATGCCACCGTCGGAGTCAAGGCGGACTGCGGCCCTCCTTCATGGCTGTCCAGAAGCTGCATCGCCACCCTGGGATTCACGGCGACGGATGCGGGAGCAGACTGGTTAGAACCTGATGTCGGTGAGGCCAGTGCTGGGAAATTCAGCGAAATGACATTGCCGGTGGACGACGGGGGATTGGGCGCGATTTCCTGGATGCGGCAGGTGATGTTTTCCGTCCGGGCCAGTTGGCGCAAAAATTCCCTGCAGTCATGGCTCTGCCCGAACTCTCCTGCGATCGCCCGACCCACCAGGTTGTTTCCGGCTTCGCTGAAACCCGAAATCTTCGTCAGCGCTGCAGGTGAGATGCGCGCAGCCACCGCTGGAGGGCGGCCTCCGGTGAGGTAATAGATCAGGCTGGCGAAGGAGGCGGTGTAGGAAAATCCCTCCTCGCTGCTCAAGCCACCAGTCGCATGGAGTCCCAGCGGCATCATCGTCTGCTGCGTCACCGGACCGGCTTCTGGGCGGCTGTCCCCGGATCCCGCCTGTTCGCGGAGGAAGATCGGGCGCACCGCGCTGGTCGCATCAGCCCAGTTGCCATCGGGAAGGTGGATCCCGATTTCCGAAATTCGGGCATCCACGGCAGGAAAGCCCATGCTGTGCGCGTCATCAAAGGCCAGTGCCAGATGTGCCAGGAATGCCACGGAATCGGCAAAGGAAACCTTTCCACAGCGCCTGAGCACGGAGAGCAAATCTTCCGTGCCCTCAAGTGCCCAGATGGCCAGAGTGCCCTCGTTGGCATCCAGAAAACCCATGAAGTTTTGCAGCGCTGCGCTGCTCCCCGCATGTTGGGCTGCCTTTTGCCGGAGTCCCTCTGGAAGCAACCCCGGCAAAAGCTCCAACCGAACACGGCGTCCAGTTGCCGACTCCACCGCCTCCACTGGATGCCCCGCCGACAGGTTGGAACGGTCCTCATCCACGAGTTGAAAGCGTTCCCTCCAAGTCCGGCTGCGTTCCGCTGCGCGTGATTCGGGAGACGGTCTGGCTGGCCTCCGGACCGACTGGCGGGATTCTGCTTCATTCTCGGATTTTGCCAGGAAGTCCGCCAGAGCCGCTGCAACCTGATGCGCACTTTCAGGGCGGTGGTGGGCCTCCTTCTCCAGCAGCGATTCCAGCAGTTCACGAATCGGTTTTGTCAGGCTTGCGGGGAGTTTTCTCGCATAGCTGCGGGAAGGATCAATGCGTTCAGTCAGCAGGCTGCCGACTGGTCCGGTGAGCGGTGTGCTTCCGAGCAGCAAGTGCCACCAGGTCATTCCAAGCGAAAACAGATCGGTGCGAACATCCGGTGTTTCCTCCCTCACCTGTTCAGGACTGGCATATTCCGGACTGTATGCCCTGACATCTTCGGTGAGTTGATGAAAGCCCCCCAGCCTGATCCGGTCGCCGCTTCCAGCATCCTCTGGCAGCCAAAGATTGGCCGGTTTGATGTCTCCGTGGAGGATTCCGTCCGCATGGAGACTGGCAAGCGTTTCCGCGACCTGCCGGCAGATGGCGGCGGAGGCCGCTTCGGAAATCGCACCGGCGGTTTTGATTCTGCTGCGCAGGTTCTCATTTCCCAGTCCATTCACGGCGCAAAATGCGCTTTCAGAATCAGTGCCGACCTCCTCTATGTGCAGGATGCCAGGGTGGTTGAGTGCGCAAAGCTGTGCGGCCGACGCCGCCAGTCGTTTTCCTGCTTCTCCATCCGCGATTTCCAGGCTGACCAGCTTTCCTGACGGCAAGCGTCGCGCCTGGACTGCCGCCTTTGTCAGGAACGCAATTCCTGGCAGCGGTTCTCCTCCGCTGCCATGCAGGATGTCATAGGTGCCGATTCTCTGCCGCTCTGCCATGCCTGCATTGTGGGCATGGTGGACACTGCCGCCAGTGGAAGTTTTATGGAGTCCGCCCGGAGGCCTTCCACAGGAGGGCAACGTTCTCCGATTCTTTGAATGCTCGGCCACCGCCGTTTTCCGAAGCGAGACACGCGCAATTTTCGGCCTGTCTCATGGTCCGACCAGCCGATATCCGATCCCCGGCTCGTTTTGGATCTCCAGCCCGGAGCCTTCGAGTTTCCTGCGCAGGTGGTTCGCATAGACGCGCAGATAGTTGTTCTGCTGCTCGGCCTGCGGTCCCCAGACGGCGCGGAGGAGCTGTTTGAGCGTGACGACTTTGCCCGCGTGTTTCACGAGATGGGAAAGCATGGCATATTCGGTGGGCGTGAGCTTCAAAGGCTCGCCGGAGAGCGTGGCGGTGTGGTGGGCGGGATCGAGGGTCAGCGGGCCGATTTCGAGATTCGGGGACTCGTCGTTGCTGTGACGACGCTGGATGGCGGTGAGACGCGCGAGCAGCTCGGCGGTGCTGAAGGGCTTGGTGACGTAGTCGTCGGCCCCGGCGTCGAAGGCGGCGAGCTTCATCGACTCCTGGTCGCGCACGCTGAGGATGAGCACGGGCACGGGGCTCCATTCGCGCAGGCGTTTGAGCACTTCCACGCCGTCCATGTCCGGCAGACCGAGATCGAGGATGATGACATCGGGCTTGTGAAACACGGCGGCCTGGAGGCCGAGCGTGCCGTTTTCGGCATCGCGGACGGTGTAGCCTTTGGCCTCCAGGGCCAGCTTCAGCAGTCGGCGGATTTGAATTTCGTCATCGATGATGAGGGCGGTCATGGAGAGTGGTCCGCACAGTCCTCTGTGCGGTTTGGAGTCTGGGGACGCTCGTTCCGCACAGAGGACTGTGCGGACCACTTTGATACACGTTTTACTTCGATCACAAACTCCGCGCCGCCTTCGGGGTGGTTTCGCGCGATGATGTCACCGCCGAGGGCTTGCACAAAGCCTCGCGCAATCGTGAGTCCGAGACCGGTGCCGCCTGCGGGCGATCCGGGGGCACGGCAGAATTTCTCGAAGATGGATTTCTCCATACCGGGTGGCAAACCGGGGCCGTGATCGCGGATGGCGATGATCAAAGAGTGGCTTGTAGGAGAGTGCTCCGCACAGTCCTCTGTGCGGTTTGGAGTCTGGGGATGCTCGTTCCGCACAGAGGACTGTGCGGACCACTGGGCGCTCACCTCGATCATCGTGCCCTCCGGCGTGTAAACGGCGGCGTTGTGCAGCACATTCGCGATGGCTTGCGTGAGCAGCGTGTGGTCGAGTTTCACGAGCGGAAAATCGTCGGCGACTTCCACCCGCACCGGATGCGCCTCCAGCGGCTTGCCGACGGCGCGTTGCGCAGCGATGATGACATCGCGCACATCGCACCAGTCGAGACGCGGCTGCAATACGTCGGATTCGAGCTGGGTCATGTGCAGGAGATTGTCCACGACGCGCTGGAGGCGCTGCGAGGCGGTGGTGATCTCAGCGAGGTAGGGGCTTCGCACCTCCGCCATGCCTTCGACGGAGGCATTGATGATGGCGATGGGTGTTTTCATCTCGTGCGAGATGCTGTCGAGCAGCGTGCGGTGGAGTTTTTCCGAGTGGGCGAGCATTTCAGCGTGGCTCACGGCCTGGATGAAGTGCTCCTTTTCCAAGACGAGCGCGAGTTGCAGCGCGAAGGCCTCGATCATCTGCCGCGTGGCAAAGTCGAGCCGCTGTTCGTGCTCAAACTGCACGCCGAACACGCCGAGGAGGGAGGTGGCCGTTTGCAGCGGAAACCAGGTGGCGGAGGACTCGGGCAGTGTGTCCGTGTGGCGTCCGGCGCATTGTTTGTTCGCGTAAACCCACGAGACGACGCCCCACTCCTTCGCGCTCGGTTGAAAAGTGCTGGCGGGATGCGCCACCTGCGGCAGTGAGCGGTCGTTCTCACGCACGACGAGCGCGGTGCCGGCATGGAGCAGCTCTCTGATGGTGCGCAGCGCCTCGGCGAGGCCTTTGGCCGGCTCGGCCGCAAGCGCGGCGCTTTGTGTGACACGCAGCAGCGCGTCGGTCTGACGTGCGCGGCGCCGCTCGGCGGCCTCTCTCATGCGCAGGCGGCTGGTGAGGCTGCCCATACTGAGCGCGACGATGAAGAACATGCCGAACATGATGAGGTCCTCGGCCTTGTTGATGTGGAAGGTGAACTGCGGCGGGATGAAAAAGTAATTCCAGGTCAGGGCGCTGAGGGTGGCCATGAGCAGCACCGGACCACGGCTGAAACGCAACGCTGCAAGCACGACTGCCAGCAAGAACACCAGGGCGACAAACATGTAGCCTGTGATGGACACGAGGCCCCAACACACGCTGGCAATGGCGAAGACGGTGACGAGAACCCAGCTGTATTCACCGATCACGGCATCTGAGACAGACTCTTTTGCTCTCGCCCGAGGTTTCTCCGCCGAGGCGAGCGGTCGCACGACGCACACGTCGATGTCGCCACTGCCCAGAATGAGATGGTCGGCGAGCGATTTGCGCCAAAGCGAGGGCTTGTCCGGTTTGCCGACGACAATTTGTGTGACGTTGCGCTCGCGGGCGACCCGCAGCAGAGCCTCGGAGATGTCCTCACCAGTGGCGGAGACGACTTCGCCGCCGAGCTTGCGGGCCAAGGCGAGGGCTTGAGTGAGGCGTTGCTGCTCGTCGCTGCGGAGTTCATGGAGTCCTTCGACCCACACGACGAGCCAGGGGCAGTTCAGCCGCGTGGCGGCGCGGCGCGTCCAGCGGATGAGGCTCTCCGCATACGGGCTCGGCCCCACGCCGACCATGAGCCGTGCGTTGGTCTTCCACGGGCTGCTGACGCGTCGTGCGCGGCGGATGTCCTCCAGATCGCGGTCCACCCGCTCGGCGGTGAAGCGCAGGGCGAGTTCGCGCAAGGCAGTGAGATTGCCTTCTTTGAAGAAGCCGCTCACGGCCTGCTCCGCCCGCTCGCCGAGATACACTTTGCCGTCGGCCATGCGCTCCAGGAGTTTTTCGACGCTGAGATCGATGAGCTGGATCTCGTGCGCGCGGTCGAGGATGGAGTCCGGCACGGTTTCCTGCACGTTCACACCGCTGATCTGGCGCACGATGTCCACCTGGCTCTCGATGTGTTGGACGTTGAGCGTGGTGTAAACGTCGATGCCGGCGTCGAGCAGCTCCAGCACGTCCTGGTAGCGTTTCGCGTGGCGCGATCCGGGCGCATTGGTGTGCGCGAGTTCATCGACGAGCACGAGTTGCGGCTTCTGTGCGAGCACGGCGTCGATGTCGAACTCCTCCAGGGTGAAGCCGCGATGATCGAGCGTCTTGCGCGGCAAAACGCGCATGCCTTCGAGCAGCGAGGCGGTTTCATGCCTTCCGTGCGTCTCCACGATGCCCACGAGCACATCCACGTCCTCTTTCACACGCTGGCGGGCCGTTTGCAGCATGGCGTAGGTCTTGCCCACGCCGGGGCACATGCCGAGGAAGATGTGGAGTTTGCCGGAAAGTGGTCCGCACAGTCCTCTGTGCGGTTCGTAGGCCGACAGACCTTCATTCCGCACAGAGGACTGTGCGGACCACTCTTTCTGGACCTGCGCCAGCAAGGCATCGGGATCAGGACGGTGGTCTTCTGTGTTCATAAAGTGGTCCGCACAGTCCTCTGTGCGGTCTGGGACGTTGACAGGGAAACCGCACAGGGGACTGTGCGGACCACTTTGCTACCCGCGTCATGGCTTTTCAAATCTTCAACCCGGCGAAAAAGGTCAGCGTGACTCACGGCCATCTGCCACACTGGGATCAAGAAGGTGCGACTTACTTCATCACTTGGCGCACGGCGGATTCGATTCCCAAAGATGTTTGGCAGCGATGGCGTTCGGAACGCGATGTGTGGCTTTCCGATCATGGAATCGAACCAGAAGCCAAAGATTGGCGCCGGCAGTTGGAGGAGCTTCCTGATGAGGACAGACAGGACTTTCGCCGCTTTGCCAAGACATTGGAGGACGAACTGGATGCCGGGCATGGCGAGTGCCTGCTGAGACAATCTGATCTGGCAAAGATCGTGACGGGCGCGCTGCGATTCTTTGATGGATCGCGCTACACATTGGGTGATTTTGTGGTGATGCCGAATCATGTTCATCTGCTGGTCGGTGGTCTGGCGCGGAATGCCATGCTGAAGCAGGTGGAGTCGTGGAAGAAATGGTCAGCGATGAAGATCAACGAGGCTTTGGGCCGGAGCGGACGATTTTGGCAGGACGAGAGCTTTGATCATCTGGTGCGGAGTGAGGCTTCGTTCGAGAAATTCCGGCAGTATATCGCGGGGAATCCAGTGAAAGCGGGTTTGAAGCATGGCGAGTATGTTTATTGGCGGAAGGAGGCTTAAAGTGGTCCGCACAGTCCTCTGTGCGGTTCTGAGTCTGGGGACGCTCGTTTCGCACAGAGGACTGTGCGGACCACTTTTACTGCGCATCAAGCGCCAGATTCAGCTTGAGCACGTTCACTGCGTTCGGGCCGAAGAAGCTCGTCTCGGTGTTCGCGGCGATGAGTTCCTTCACCTTCTCGATGCTGAGGTTGCGGGCTTTGGCGACACGCGCGGCCTGCACCTCCGCATTCGCCACACTGATGTGCGGATCGAGACCGCTGGCGGAAGCGGTGACGGCGTCGGCGGGCACTGGAGTATCGGCGGCGAGGCCGTTGGTGGCGCGATACGCGGCGATGCGCTCTTTGAGAGCATCGTTGAGCTTCTGCGAGGTGGGGCCAAGGTTGCTGCCGCCGGAGCTGGCGGCGTCGTGACCACTGCCTGCGGCGCTGGGCCGCGGGTGGAAGTAGTTCGCGGCGGCGAAGTTCTGGCTGAGCAAGGCGGAGCCGATGACCTGGCCGTCTTTATTGGTGATGAGGCTGCCGTGGGCTTTGTCTTTGAAGAAAGCTTGAGCAAGGCCCGTGATGGCGATCGGATACACGCCACAGGTGACGACCGCGAGCACGAGCGTGGCGCGGATGGAGGGGAGGAGTTCGTTGAGGAGCGGTTTCATGATGATGGTTTGGATAGTGGCCCGCACAGTCCTCTGTGCGGTTCTGGAGCTGGGGACGCTCGTTTCGCACAGAGGACTGTGCGGACCACTTTTTATGCGAGCCTTAAAGTCGTGACGATGACATCAATGGCCTTGATGCCGATGAAGGGGATGAGGATGCCGCCCAGGCCATAGACGAGCAGGTTGCGCTGGAGCACGGCGGCTGCACCCATCGGCTTGTAGGCCACGCCTTTGAGCGCGAGCGGGATGAGCGCGATGATGATGAGAGCATTGAAGATGATCGCGCTCAAAATGGCGCTCTGCGGTGAAGCGAGGCCCATGATGTTCAGCGGAGAAATCGCCGGGAACGTGGCCATGAGCATCGCGGGGATGATGGCGAAGTATTTGGCGATGTCGTTCGCGATGCTGAAGGTGGTGAGCGAGCCACGCGTCATGAGCAGTTGCTTCCCGATTTCGACGATCTCGATGAGCTTCGTGGGATTGCTGTCGAGATCGACCATGTTGCCGGCCTCGCGGGCGGCCTGCGTGCCGGTGTTCATGGCGACGCCGACATCGGCCTGGGCCAGGGCGGGCGCGTCATTCGTGCCGTCGCCGGTCATGGCGACGAGATGGCCTTCGGCCTGCTCGGCGCGGATGCGCTTGAGTTTGTCCTCGGGTGTGGCCTGGGCCATGAAGTCATCCACACCGGCCTCGGCGGCGATGGCGGCGGCGGTCATCGGATTGTCGCCGGTGATCATGACGGTCTTGATGCCCATCTTGCGAAGCTGCGCGAAGCGCTCCTTCATGCCGCCTTTGACGACGTCTTTGACGACGTCTTTGAGTTCGACGACACCTAGCACCTTGCTGCCTTCAGCGACGACGAGCGGCGTGCGGCCAGCGCGTGAGGCGGCTTCGACGGTTTTGGCTACTTCCACCGGATAAACGCCTCCCTTGCCTTCAATGTAAGTCTTCATCGAATCAGCGGCGCCTTTGCGAATGCTGCGGCCATCGAGATCGACGCCACTCATGCGAGTTTGAGCCGTGAAAGGCACGAACGTGGCATGTGGTGAGGCCAGATCGCGACCACGCAGATTGAATCGCTCTTTTGCTAACACCACGATGCTGCGGCCCTCGGGCGTTTCGTCGGCGAGCGAGGCGAGTTGCGCCGCATCGGCGAGTTGTTGTTCGGTCACGCCGTTCGCGGGGCGGAAGTCGGAGGCCATGCGGTTGCCGATGGTGATCGTGCCGGTTTTGTCGAGCAGGAGCACGTCGATGTCGCCTGCAGCTTCAACAGCACGACCGCTGGTGGCCATGACGTTGCGGCGGATGAGGCGGTCGATGCCGCTGATGCCGATGGCGCTCAAAAGACCGCCGATGGTGGTCGGAATGAGACACACAAGCAGCGCGATGAGCACCGGCGTGGAGAACTCGACGGCCGAATAGATGCCGAAGGGCTTCAGCGTGATGCACACGAGCAGGAAGATCAGCGTCATGGCCGAAAGCAGGATCGTCAGCGCGATCTCGTTCGGCGTTTTCTGGCGTTTCGCGCCTTCCACCATGGAGATCATGCGGTCGAGGAAGGTGTTGCCCTTCTCCGAGGTGATGCGGATGACGATGCGGTCGCTGATGACCTTCGTGCCGCCAGTGACAGCGCTGCGGTCGCCACCGCTTTCGCGGATGACGGGCGCGGATTCACCGGTGATCGCGGCTTCATCGACGCTGGCGATGCCTTCAATGACCTCGCCATCGGCGGGGATGATGTCGCCTGCCTCGCAGACGACGAGGTCGCCTTTTTCGAGCGCAGGAGCGGGCACGGCGATTTCCTGGCCGTTTTTCAAGCGGCGGGCCATCGTGTCCTTGCGCGCCTTGCGCAGACTGTCGGCCTGGGCCTTGCCACGGCCTTCCGCGACGGCTTCGGCGAAGTTGGCGAACAACACGGTGAACCACAGCCAGATGGAGAGCTGCGTGATGAAGCCGAGGTCGGCCTTGCTGTTGAAGATGCTGACCGTGGTGAGCACCGCGCCGACGAGCGTGACGAACATCACCGGGTTCTTCACCATCAGGCGAGGGTCGAGCTTCTGAAACGCGCCGCCGATGGCGGGCACGAGAATCGAAGCATCAAAGAGAGAGGTGGGTTTGTGGGACATGGTTTGGAATTGGTTCTAGAGTGGTCCGCACAGTCCTCTGTGCGGTTCTGAGTCTGGGGACGTTCGTGCCGCACAGAGGACTGTGCGGACCACAATGGCTGTGCGGCGTTGTGTCATCGCCCGCATCCTCACCGCCGCTTCCGCCCCCCACCAATTAACATGCGGCACCAAGGCGTTAAGAAAGTGTCAAAACGCCTGCTGCTGCGCTCACAAGGCCGCCAGCGCCAGCCGCGTCTGATCTTCCAGCACCCCAGCCAGATACTGCCACCAAGCCGACTGGGCGAGTGTGTCGCGCACCGTGGCGGCAGGAAGAAAACGCTGCATCTCCTTCAAAAAGTCCGCACGGGTGGCTGGATCAGTCTTGAGGCTGTCGAGGCGCTCATTCAGTCGTTCGCGGAACTCGGACTCCTCACGCTGATGATCGGCGATCTTCACCGGGATGATCGAGGCAGGCAGCGCCACGCCTTGCTGCACGAGCCAGGCAATGTCCCACAGGTCGCGGTTTTTCAGCCGGTTCTCACGGAAGGCCAGGGCGATGATCTTGTCAGCGAGGATTTCCTCGCGGCTCTGCGCTTGGAGAATGAGGCCGGAGGTGCCGAGGTCGATGCCGTAGAGATTGCGCAGCATCATCGGGCGCGGGTCGTGGCTCGGGATGGCGTAGATGTCGAGGTGGATGCGTTGCGCGGGCAGATGGCGCTGGCCGGGGCGCGTCTCAATGACCAGCTTCCAGGTGGAGACTTTGCCGCCGGTCTTCTGCGGCTCGCTGACCTGCACGGGCAGTCCGTAGCGGATGTGCAGCCGCTTCGTCAGCACACCAGCCAGTGCGGCGAGATCGCTCTTTTTGAAATCGCTGCCACCGGTGAAGTCGAGGTCTTCGCTGAGCCGCTGCGAGCCATAGCAAGCTCTCAAGCAGGTCCCGCCGATGAAAGTGAGGCCCGCGAGCAAACCTGCGCCGCTCATCTCCCGCAGGATGTCGTGATGCAGCAGCTCCTTTTCCACTACGGGCCGCAGGATCGCGAGGTCGGCCCGCGAGCGCAGCGCCTCATCCACGAGTTGGTCAAACAAGCCCACGCAGCACCTCCTCGTCCACGAGTTCCAGGCTCCGCCGTGTCGCCTTCATGTCCCGCATCGCCTGCCGCACCGAGGCCCGCCAGAGGTGGCGCTCGGGATCATAGACCAGCTCGCCAGCCACCTCGTCCGGTCGTTGCGCGGTATGCACGAATTCGATGTGCCCATAGTCGCCGCAGTCCACCACATGACTGCGCCCTGAGGACATGAGGCTGATCCAGTTCATCGGCACCTGCGAGATCGCACCGGCATCGCTCAGCACCGTTTCCAGGCTCAGGTAATTGAACGCATCCGCCCGCAACCGCGCCGCCGCGTGAAACAGCAGGTTCCCCGCCGGATAATCCGCCACCGGATAAAAATAGATGCCCTTGCACACCCGCCGCAGCACCCCGCCCTTCGCCGCCCGCGACAGCAGAACCGCCAACTGCCCACACCCCGGCACCGCCGCCGCCAGATCGTCTGGCGCAAAGACACAGTGCTCCCGGTCCGCCAGGGTGCGGAGGGTGTCGCTGAGTTGGCGGAGCGGTTGCATGGCGACACTCTACAAAACATTGCAAAAAGTGCAATCATTTGTTCAGCCTCGGTCGTCGCCTGCTCACAGCTTAGCCGCCAGATTGACGGCCTGCGCAAAATGATGTATAAAACACATCATGACACGCACTCAGATTCAGTTCCCTGAGCCGCTCTACCAGCGGCTCAAAGAGATCGCCGAGCGCCAGGACTGGTCGCTTTCGGAGGTCATGCGCAAGGCGGCGGAGCATTTCGTCACGCGCTTCCCGGAAGGTCCGACTCCCAAAATGGTCTGGCGCTTTCCCACGCTCGACTGCGGCGGCGACTTCCTCAGCGATCCCGCGACTCTGCGGCCCGAAGCGGACGCCATCCTGGAGCGCAGCGCGTCATGATCCTCTCCGCCGACACCAATCTCTTCCTCTACGCGGCCAATCCCGATTCGCCGCACCACGAAGCCGCCCGCCGCTTCTTCGAGGAGGAGATTGCCGGGCAGCGATTCCTGCTCTGCGGCCTCGTGCTGGTGGAGCTTTACATGCAGCTCCGCAATCCCGCCGTATTCAAAAGGCCAAAGACCGCCAAAGAAGCCACCGCCTTCTGCGATGCCCTCCGCGCCAATCCGACGTGGGAGTTCGGCGACTACGAACCCGAGATTGGCAAACCTCTCTGGAACTGGGCCGCCAAAACCACCACCCACTTCCGCCACATCATCGACGCCCGCCTCGCCCTCACCCTCCGCCACCACGGCGTCACCCACTTCGCCACGGCGAACGTGAAGGACTTCGAGGGGTTTGGGTTTGAGAAGGTGTGGAGTCCGTTGTCATAAAATACCAATGAAGATCACGGCCCTTCTTCCTTCTACATGGAGTGTATCTGAAGCTTGGCAGAAGCTGCTTGGCGGTTCCCCTGCCGAGTCTTCTCAAGGATTGAGTGATCTTTTCATTCTTGTGACCCTCTACTTCGGAGGGCTATTACTTTTGCTTGGCCTCTTCCTGACGTTTCGGTCGTGCTGGAAAACACTCCGGTATCGTCGCCGACTGAAAAGTATAAAGGACTACTCCTCAGTCCGCGGCACACTGGGCAGTGATGGATCATTCCCGCTGTTCCGTGAGTTCAATCATCACCTTGTAGAGGTGCCAAAACAAGATGGATCAGGCGAACTGATGCTTCGACGCTCTGTCGATGGAGCGGAGATTTTCACAGATGACAGGTTTGCGCCTGGTTTGTCCTCGAATCGCCTTTTCCAGGCCGCGCCGGGCATTTTGACCGGATTGGGAGTGCTTGGCACTTTTGTCGGACTTCAACTCGGGATCGGCGGCCTTGACCTGCAAGACCTCAAGAAACTTGAAACGAGCATCGTGCCTTTGATTCAGGGCTGTGCAGTGGCCTTTTCAACTTCGGTCTGGGGTGTAACCGCCAGCCTCGTTTTCAGCCTTATCGAGAAGCTTTTGGAAGGCTTTGCTCTTGGTGGTGTGAGAAAGTTCCAGCAACGAGTGGACGATCTAGTGCCGCGATATGTGCCGGAGGAAGCGATGGCGGAGCTGGCGCGATCATCTCGCAGCTCGGAGAACCTCTTGAAAGGTCTGGCAGTGGCGATCGGGGACGAGATGCAGAAAGCTATTGGGCGGCTTGGAACTGAAATCAAAGATGCGGTAGTTAATGCGACAAAGGAGGGCCAAGGGCCGTTGGCGGAGCAGTCCGCTCAGTTGCTTTCGTCTGCCATCACGGCTGAACTCGGAAAACTGAAGGAGGCTATTGACGGCATGGGGCAGCGTTTCACTGACGACTTTAGTTCCGTCAGCAGCGAGCTTACCAAGCAAGTCCAGTCCTTTGGACCTGTGATCACAAAGCTGGCCGAATCAGTGGCAACGAATGACCAAACCGTCTCGAATGCCGTCGCTAAGCTGAATGCGCACGAATCGGTGATCGCGAACATGGGGGAAGCGTCAGATAGGATCAAACAAGCCGCGCAGTCATTCGAAGCGATGAATGGGACTCTTGAAACGTCAGCCGCCAGAAACAAGGAAGCAGCAGACGCGCAACACGCAGCGGCGAATGTGAATCAGGAAGTGGCCGCCCAGTTTAGAGCCGTTGGAGAACACCTGCCAGAAGTCCGGCAGACGGTAGAGGATGCCGCTCGAGTGATCGGATCGTTGGGTGCGCCCATTGCTGAACTTCAATCGCTTCTCGCGAAGCAACCTGAGCTTTACCAGCAACTTGAAGGGCAAAGGACAGCTTCGGAAGAGGAGCGAAGCACTAGGCTCCTTAGCTTGTCAAAAGACCTTGCAGGAACAGTTGGCAAGGCCGTCGAAGAGTTCGCCAAAGTGGGGGCCATCGCACAACAACTCGACAAGGCATCGTCCAGTTTGGAAGAGGCGAGCAATGAGCTGGCGGTGTTTGGGCAGCAAGTGCTGCAAGCGAGCCAGGAACAACGAGCCGCTTCTGAAGCTTCGCGCGAGGCTGCCAACGCAAGCAAGCAGACCACTGAGGTGCTGAAACCTCTGCCTACCGCATTCAAGGATCTGTCGGTCAGTTTTGCTGAGTCCGGCGACAAACTGCGGTCGGGGGTTGTTGCGGCCACAGAATCTCAGCGCCTTTGGTTGAAAGGAGTCGAATCTCAGTTGGTCGCACAACGGGATCAACTGAAAGCCATCGTTGAATCCTACGGTTCACAACTCGAAGGCTCAACCAGGCAACTCATCGATCAATGGACAAAAGCGGTGACAGATTGCTTGAAGAGTTACGACACACAGGTTGAGACGCTTAACGGCAGTCTTGAAGAGCTTCAGGAAGCCATCAGCAGCCTCAAGCGTAAAGCCTGACTATGTTCTCCCGCAGCCAGCCCCGAAAGCAAACTCCCAGTGAGGAGAACCCATTCGTCCTGTCGTTTTCAGACTTGATGGCAAGCCTGCTTGCCATCTTCATTCTGGCTCTCATCGTCACGATGCTGGAGCTGCAAAAACGAAAGGAAGAGTTGTTGCGTGAGCAAGAAAAAATCAAAATCACTCTCGTGGAGTTGATTAGCAGCCTTCAAGAGATTCAAACGATCCAGACCAGCATCGCCAGTGCTTTGGACGGAGTCAGCCAGCGAGAACGTTCGCTCACTGCGATGCTTGAAGGCATCCAAAAAGACCTCAAAGATCGAGGTGTAGAGGTCATTGTGGCAGAGAATGGAAGTGTGCTACGGATTCCAGAGCGAGGGTTGAGTTTCGCGCTCGGAAAACACGATATTCCTCCTGCCTATGAGCCGAATGCCGCCGCCATAGGCGAAGCGCTTGCGCATGCCTTGGAACAGGAGGCCAACCGTAGAATGTTGGATACCGTTTTCATTGAAGGCCATACGGATGCTGTGCAGAACACACGGGAAATGGGGAACTGGGGGCTCAGCACCTATCGGGCGATTTCCCTGTGGAACTACTGGACACTCAAGCCTGGCGATCTCGCCCGAATGAAGGACTTTCACAACCTGCCACCGAACTCCGAACAAAGTGCTCGACCGCTTATTTCCGTCAGCGGCTACGCGGAGACGCGTTCCACCCATTCGCCTGAAATTGCTGCGGCAATGAAGCCAGACCGCCCGGAGGACCGGCGAATCGACATCCGTTTCACGCTGGCCGCGTCAGAGAAAAAGCAATTGGGCGATCTGCAAACCGATTTGAAGGCAATGAAGGCCAAGACAGCCGCCTTGATTCAACGGCTCAAGCAATCAAACGGCAATGAACCTTGATCTGAAGCTCCCCAGTCTGCCCGCTCCCAGTCTCAATGAGGCCGTGCTTCGACGTCCGTTGTCTGTCCTTGGGAAAATCAAAGAGCAAAATGAACGGCGTTGGGGGGCAGGTGGTGGATCACCAGCTTTTGACAACCGAAAGGAAAAATTGCGGGAACGCCTCCAAAGTGCGGTGAATCCAGCTCAAGAGTTACGAAAAATCCAGGTCACGGAAGTCGGCTGGCAGCGCCTACTGCTCAGTCTTTATGTTGAATCGCATGGGCAGGACTGGCTGCCCCCTTTTGATGAAGCTTTAGCCACTCAAATTCTTGGCAACCATGGTGCTCAATGGAACGCTTCGCGTAGAAGACAGGCGACACATCTCTTTTTCGAGAGGTTTGAATCGTTGCCAGCCCTTTCATTCCTGGCAAAGCAGTTGCGTGAAGCCTATTCAACTTCAAGCAGCTCGTCGATTGGTAGTGCTGCGTTATGGGTATCGTCAAGGAGCACCATTTTCCAAGTGGATGGGCCAAAGAGAGTCGCAAATGCAGTCAAAAGCGGAGAGACGTTAGCGCAACTGATGGAAAGGCACGGCATTCCAAACACAGGAGGGTATTCGGTGAAGCTGCGACAGGTTTACCTGCTTGAGATTATTCAACGGTGCTCCTTGGGTGCAGAGCCGGAGGCACTGGCTGAAATCGAGAGAGAAAAGACACAACCCGCGATAGATTCCCTTTTCCTTGGAGCTGCGGCTCTACGGGTCTTGGTGACCAGAGTGGAAGCCGAGGGGCATCGGAAGTGGCCTGAAGGATGGCGTAAATGGCTCAGCCGTCTGGGATGTGATCCGCGTATCGGAAGGCACACGGCTGAGGGTGCAAAATGGTGGAGGTGGGCAACGGTGTCGCAGTGGAATCTGGCTGTTCAGGGTATCATTGGTCTGTCACTCAAGTTCTTCTTCGACTTCCTAGATGGAACCGTGTCTGCGCACCAATGGGAGGAGCGGCGGGAGTTTCTCGAAACATGCTTTGAAGCTGGAAAAATTTTGGATGCTCGGCTTGTTCTTAATGCTCGATGTATGCAGCGCCTCCCAGTCAAGATGCGTGACAAGTGGAACACCGCAAATCTGAGTTCAACCACAGAGGATACATGTATCATCGCGTTGCGATGCACTGATGATATTTACGTCCTTGAAGGAACTCACAGTTACGGATTGCGCGCATTTCATTGTAGCTTTCCTGTGCAAGGTTTCTGGGAAAGGACGCGCCAACAGTATGGCGATTCGGAATTGCGTATCAGCCCTGATCGATGCCCAGTATTCGTCCGGCATAACGGGAATTGGGTTTGGAAATTTCTGAACGAACTGCGAAGCACATTTCACGTTGAGTGGAGTCCGAGACGACGATAGCCGACATGTTGATATTCACCACCAAATCCAGCTTCATCTGGTCTGCCAACGCAGACGGGGTGGCCGTGCGCGTAGCGAAGCAGAAACTTTGGAAGCAGGCAAAACTCCTCAAAGCCCCGCCGGAAGTCCAGAAGGGTTACCGTCGAATGCAGCTGCTGGCGGAATGTGGTGAAGCAGAAGTCAGTGAGGTCGATTACGGCATCTTTATCGCGAAAGACGATGCGGTGCGATTGGACGAGATTACCAGAAGGTAACTGATTAGCGGTTGCAGTTCAACGAAAAAGTGTTTAAGATTTCTTAAATAACATGATGCCGCCGGAAGCCAGCTTGGGAGACATGGATCGAGAGTCAGTGATCAAGGCACTGCGGGAAGGA
>JAGNEJ010000036.1 GCA_018003315.1 Verrucomicrobiales bacterium | reverse complement strand
ACCCTAACTTTATCCGGGGGTGCAGCGCCTTCTTGGTGCTTGCGACCACCCCGCAACTGTGCAACGCTCCCAACCAATCAAGTCACCCCATTCGACCTGCCCCGGCTCCAAGCCGTTCGGCTTGGAGCTTGAAACCAAGGACTCCTCAGTTGATCCATTATTTCAAATTGACGCAAAGTGATGCAATCCACGAACGACAAGGCGAACAAAACGGATGCAGGCAACGGCTCGAAGGCGATCTCTCGTGTTAGCAACGTCTGGCGCTCGCCGTCGCCTGATCCGTGACGTTCTCCCCAAAACTAATCGGCATGTCAGCGAGCAACCATAACTACGTCTGCTTTGCGTGCAGGACGGCGATTCGCCATCCAAAGACTGCACCGAACGCACCCAAGTGCCGAGAATGTGGAGAGGAGTGCTTCTGTCTTGGTTACAAAGTCGAAATTCCGAAGCATGATGACATCAAGGCATGGCGGGATCTGCGAGCGGAGTGTCGTCGGCGCGAACTCGCAAGCGACGAGGCGCTTGCTTTGCGGAGAGTTCGGAGGCAACACTTTGTCGAACACGAGATTCTCCATCTCCGTGAGATGCCCGAAAATCGCGACAGAACCCGCCAAATCAGAAAGCTCGAGAAAGAACTTGAAAAGATCACCCACCATCATACGGGAGAACCAGGCGCGGGACTCAAGCGCGTCCCGCGCTGAGTCCGCTCAAACGTTGGCCCGCTTGAATGCGATCCGCAATTGCTATGCCGAACTCATTTGACCAATTCATGCCGAAAACTCGCATGCAGTTTTCAGATGGTGCCATCCTGTCTGTCGGCACGGTGTCCTGTGATGACCAGATTCACCAAGCGGTTGTATCTGAGCTACGCGCCGTCCGGTTCCACCACACTCACCATGGAGTTGGAACTCCCTCCAAATACGGTGGACGCGATCATCCGGGAATTGCAGGAGCACGCCAACCAAGCACGCTTCGTCAACGGGGCGAGACTGTTGGAGTACCCCGAGCCGTATCCGGTTCCGCCGCCCAGTGGTTCGCGCCGTGGGCGCAAGGTTCAGCGGAGCAAGACCAAGAAGGGCCAACCAAGCGCGGCATCGAATGGCGGCCCCGCCACGCCGCTTTGAAGTCCGGGAGACACGGAGGGGCCGCCATCGGCGAGCTGAATCGTTAGCAATACGGGAGAAGTTTTACGTGCGAACCAACTATGTGCTCATCGACTACGAGAACGTGCAGCCGTCCGCGCTCGCAGCGTTGGACAAGGAGTTCTTCAAGGTCTATGTGTTTGTTGGTGCCAATCAGGCCAAGGTCAACTTCGCAGTCGTCGAGGCGTTGCAGCGTCTCGGTCCCAATGGCAAGTACATCAAAATTTCAGGCAACGGGCCGAATGCCTTGGACTTTCACATTGCCTACTTCATCGGCAAACTCGCGGCCCAAGACGAATCACCCTTCTTCCACATCATTTCAAAAGACACGGGCTTTGATCCGCTCATTGCTTACCTCAAAGCCAACAAGATTTACGCCTGTCGCTCCAAGAGCATCCACGACATTCCAATCATCAAGGCGGCCAACTCTGCGAGCTTGCCTGAACGTGTCTCTGCCGTCGTGGAAAATCTCAAGCAACGAGGCAATTCACGTCCGCGAACAACCAAGACGCTTTCCAGTACGGTCAATTCACTGTTCCAAAAGGGCCTCACGGAAAACGAGTTGACTGGTTTGGTCAAGGCGTTGGAACAACAAGGCTACATTGTGGTTTCGGATAATAAGGTAACGTACAGTCTTGAGTAGTTGTTCTGCTAATCGGGTAGGCCGGAGGCTTGGTTTTAACTCCCGCCCCCCACACCACTGGCCGTACGGATCCGTAGCACGGCGGTTCCAATGCGCCACCTGTCAGCCCTTCGCACCTTTCGCCCCGCCGGGAGAACGAGTGGAACACCACTGTTGTTCGGCTCTTCCCTTGCTACTTTGGGCAAACCCGCGATTGCCCGGCGGCGGAGAGCATGGTAAAGGAACAGTGCCCCGCCTGACACCGGAGCTGCGGCCCGCAGGCACATTCACACAGCACAACCCACACCACCCGCATTGTTATGGCCCAGGCAATCATGGATCCCGAGGAAGTGCGGCGGTTCGCCAAGGAACTCAAGCGCTTCAATGACGACGTGCAGGGAAAGGCATCCTCCCTGCAGTCGAAATTCGCCGCCCTCTCCGCCACCTGGCAGGATCAGGAACACGAAAAATTCGCCGAGGAATTCATCACCACGATGAAGGTTCTGAAAAAATTCGTGGAAGTGGCGGAGAAGCACACGCCGTTTCTGCTGCGCAAGGCGCAGCGCATTGAGGAATACCTCGACCAGCGCTAGACCAAAAACCGGCATGGCCACCGAAGCAAAAATCCGGTCCATAGATGTCCTTGTGGCATTCCGTTCCACGCTCATCGTGTTTCACACCAGGGCGCGGCAGGCGGTGGACCAGGTGACCGACACGGTGCGGCGCGCCCAGCAATGGGTGCAGGGAGACCAGGCGGCCTTCTGGGAAGGGCAGGTCAAACGCCGCACCCGCGCCTTTGAACAAGCCCAGGCGGAACTCATGACCGCCCGGTTGTCGGCTCTCATCGACACTCCGTCCGCCCAGCAGGCCGCATTCCGCAAGGCCAAGTATGCCCTGGATGAGGCAACCGAGAAACTGAAGGCAGTGCGCCGGTGGAGCCGGAATTTCGAAACCGTGTTTGATCCCCTGACAAAACGGCTGGACGGCCTGAATCATTTCCTGGTCCATGACATTCCCAAGGGCATCGCCCTGCTGGGACAGATGATCAAGATCCTGGATGCCTATGCGGAGACCACTCCGCTGCCCTCCGGCGTGGTGCCCAAGGTTTCTGACAGTCCAGAACCCGGCACTCCCCCGCCCTCCGCCGAACGCTGACACATGTGATTTTTGGCTGCGGCTTTTCCCGACGCAGATTTGTTGCATTTCCAGTGGAAGGATGGCCTGCGGGCGTTCTAGTCCTGCTGTCAAAGTGAAACGGTCCTCCCCCTTCATTCCCACAGCGCACCGCAGCGGCCTGACCCTGCTGGAGGTCCTGCTGTGTCTTGGGCTGGCCGCCCTGCTGGTGGTGATTGTGTATCCGGGCTGGCAGCGATCCGGGTTGCGCGAGAAGGGGCGCAAGCTGAAAGAGGATTTGGAAATGATCGAAAAAGCCGTGGATGCCGTGGCCAAGGAGGAAAGGCTGACCGCTGGAACGGTGGTTGCAGTGGAGCAGTACCGCAAACGGTTGAAAAAAGGCAGCGCCCTGGAAAAAACCGGCATGGATCCGTTCGGCACCCCTTACGGACCGCAAAAAGCGGAAGTGAAGCCATCCGTGCCCAAAACCTCCGCGGAAATGCTGCAGGATGTCGTGCCTACCGACTTTTGGGACCCATTTCCAGTGGACTTCGACTGACGCGGCGCATGCACATCGAATCTCTCCAAGTCTTCTGCGATCTGGCGAACACCGGCACCTTTTCCGAGGCCGCCGCGCGCAACCACATCACCCAGAGTGCCGTCAGTCAGCAGATTCGCAGTCTGGAAAAGCGTCTGGGCAGTCAGCTGCTGGAACGCACCAACCACGGTGTTGACCTGACACCTGAAGGCCGGGTGCTGCTGGAGGCGGCACGGCGCATTACCGAAGTGTATTCCGACGCCGCGAAACAGATCGAGCGGATGCGCGGAAAAATCGCCGGCACGGTCCGGGTAGCCACCGTGTATTCGATCGGCCTGCACGAACTGCCCCCGCATGTCAGGCGTTTTCGAGAAAAGCATCCCGAAGCCCAGGTGGAGATCCGCTACCGAAAGTCCGGCCAGGTTTACCAGGATGTTTCACTGGGCACGGTGGACATTGGGCTGGTGGCGTTTCCCAAGGCACGCAGAGGACTGGCGGTGGATGTCTATGCGGTGGACCAACTGGTGGTCATCTGCAATCCCAGCCATCCGTTTGCCAGAAAAAAATCGGTTCGGTTCTCGGATTTGTCAGGACAAAATTTCGTGGCCTTCGAGCCGGACACGCCCACACGGCAGGCGCTGGACCGGCTGTTGAAGGCGCACCAGGTCGTGATCCGCAGAACCATGGAATTCGACAACGTGGAAACGGTGAAGCGCGCCGTGGAAGTGGAGGACGCCATTTCCATCGTGCCGCGCCGTGCCGTGTCCCGTGAAGTGGCCAGCGGCACCCTGCGCATTCTGGCGGTGGGGGACCATTCGGACGAGGCCCGGCGTCCGCTCGGCGCCCTGCGTCGGCGCTCCCGCGCCTTGACGCCCCCAGTCCAGGCATTCCTGGAAGAACTGCGCCAGGGAGAAGCGGCGCTGCCCAAGGCGCAAAAATAATGCCAACCGAGGCTTCATTGGCCGCAGCCACGCCAAGTGAAACCGTTTTCATTTGAATCAGTAAAATCTCCTCCATGCAATCGCCGCGTGCCGAGTTTCGTGAGATCTCCCGCCGTTATTTCCATGCGAGGTGATCGCTTGCCGTCAGATGGGCGTGGGCTAATGGCACCAGCGCAGGCCGAGGGGGGGCGGCAATCCAGCGGAGTGCGCTTTTACCGCCTCACTGACTCTCCGCGCATGCTCGGTGTCACGTTTGCCCCAGGCGATGCACCGGAAGTCCGCTGGTTCTCGCTGCCCGGCGACGCCACCGGCATGGAATCTTCCGAAAACCTCATCAACTGGACCACCCGCCGCACCGCCGCCCAGTTCAGCGACACCGTGGACCCAGGTGTCTTCGAGTTCCGCGATGTCTTCGCCCCCCCTCGGCGCTATTGCCGTCTGCGGAAGCCCTTCCCCTGACGCACCCCGGCAGGTGCTGAACCTGTCAGGAATTTCCGCAAAACAGACATCCTTGCGCAAATGTCCCAGTGGTCTCGCCGCAGAAAACAGCGGCGCGATCACCGCCAATGCCCACCTCCCAGTCAAATCATTCGGAGCCGTGTGCTTCCTGCTTGGCGAGGCCAGTGAACTCAATGTTCAAACCAGGTCAGAGCGTGATTCGAAGAAAAAATCGGTTGCAGGCATGCCCGGTCATGCTATGCACTGGATTCTTCGTTTCCGGTTCTGCCAAAATCCAGTCGATTGGCAAAGCCCTGTTTCGACTCCCCACGCAACCATCCGCACATGTCCGCTTCCAACGTCATTCCCTTTCCTGGAACCGCTGAAGGCCGATCTGTGTCAACGACCCCTTCTTTTGCTGCACGTTCCATGAAGAGCGAATTGATCGAAAAAGCCTCCGCAGTCATTCCACACGCACCGCTGCTCATCAATTTGGTGTCACGGCGGGTGCGCCAGTTGAACCAAGGCCGGGCCCCGTTGATCAATGTTGCCTCCCACGGAACACGGCTCGGTCAGGGCGACATTGCCCTGCTGGAAATCATCGAAGGGAAAATCAGCGTCCAGTCAGTCGAGGAAAAGGAATAAGTCGCTATCGCAGGACCTTCGTTCTCCTGCCGGTCCCATTTGGGCTGATGCCGCATCACCCGTTCCTGTGCGCCCCCCGCGCCCATGACTCCCGAAATTGTCACCAACCGCAAGGCCTTCGCTGATTTTCACATCCTGGAAAAAGTGGAGGCCGGAGTCGAACTGAAGGGAACCGAGGTCAAAGCTATCCGCGCCGGTCACATCAATCTGCGGGATGCCTTTGCCCGGGTGGAAAACGGCCAATGCTTTCTGTATGGCTGCGACATTCCGGCTTACGAAAAGGCCAGTTGGGAACAGCACGAACCCAAACGGGTGCGGCGGCTTCTGCTCCACAAGAGTGAGATTCACCGCCTCTTTTCCGCCAGCCAGATCAAGGGCAACACCCTGGTGGCCCTGCGCGCCTACTGGAAAGGGTCGCGCGTAAAGCTCGAACTGGGCGTCGGCAAGGGCAAACACCAGGCAGACCGCCGCGAAGATCTCAAGAAGAAGGCGCACCAGCGGGAAATCGAACGCGAGGTCAGCCGCTTTCAACGCAAGGGAAAATAAGTCCCCACCACTCGCCGTCCTCCCAGTGGAAACCCACCGTTCCATCCATTCCCTGTCAACACTTCCTGGACCGATTCACCTGGCCATCGGCGTTTTTGATGGCATCCACTTGGGACACCAGGAAGTCATCCGCCAGGCCAGTCAGGCGGCGGAAGCCACCGACGGCACCGCCGTCGTCGCCACCTTTGACCCTCACCCGCTGCGAGTACTCAGGCCGGAGTCAGTGCCGCGCATACTGACCTCCACACGGCACAAGGAAATCATTCTGGAACGATTGGGCATCCGGCACCTGCTGGAAATTGCCTTCACCGCAGAATTCGCTGCCCTGTCCGCGGAATCGTTCGTCGCCCTGCTGCACAAGCATTGCCAGCCGCTCGGCAGCATCAGCGTCGGTCACGACTGGGCGTTTGGGTGCGAACGCAGCGGAACGGTGGCCACCTTGAAGCAGTTCGGCCTGCGCGATGGTTTTTCGGTGGTCGCAGTTCCCTTGCTACAAATCGCCGGGGACCCCGTCAGCAGCACTCGCATCCGCCAGGTAGTTGAAGCAGGCGATTTCATTGCCGCCCGCAGTCTGCTGGGACGCGACTACTCCGTTTTGGGAACCGTCGTGCACGGCCGCAAACTGGGACGCAAACTCGGCTTCCCCACCGCCAATCTGGATTCATTAACCGAACAGCTTCCGCCCGTTGGAGTCTATGCAGTCCGGGTGGCCATGGGTTGCGAAATCCTGCCCGGAGTGGCGAATCTTGGCTTCCGGCCAACTCTGAACGAAGGTGTCTCGCAGCGGCAGCTAGAGGTTCACCTCTTTGATTTCGACGGCGACGTGTATGGTCAAGAAATGGAAGTGCGCTTCGTCCAGCGGCTGCGTGACGAGCTGCGCCTGCCAAGTCTTGAAGCGCTGAAAGAGCAGATTTCCAGAGACTGCAACTCCGCACGGCTGATTCTGGGAGCGGATGCCCCGCAGTACGCTGCGGCTTGCGACGAGGCGGACGATTCCTAACCAGCCTCCCTCTGCGTGAAGCCCATTTTGCTCACCTCCTTCAAGCCGTTCGCGGGGCGCGGGATCAATGGAAGCTCCACGGTGCTGTGCTGGCTGCGCAGACATCTGCCGGCAGGAACTGCGCAGACCCGCATCCTGCCAGTCACTTGGGAGCAGGCTCCGCGGTTCCTGCAAAACTGCCTGCAACGCGGCCGTCCCCGCTGGTTTCTTGGCCTTGGGGAAGGCAAATCCGGTCAGGTGGCATGGGAAACCCTGGCCCGGAACCGCATGGAAGGAACGGATGAAATCGGATGCGAAGGTCCCGCTGGAAGCATCTGCCCGCAGAGCCCCGACTCGCTCGCTTCAACCTTGCAGCTTCGTTCACCTTCCAGCTGGGCATTGCCCGTTCCCTTGGTTCGTAGTTCGGATGCCGGAACCTTTTTGTGCAACCGCATCCTTTGGGAAGTCCTGCGCCACTTCCCAGCCACGCAGAGCGCCTTCCTCCACCTGCCGCCCCAGGGTAACATGCGCAGTGCCGATTACGCCCGGACCTTTGGCCCCTTCGTATTCGAGATTCTGCGTGACTTGTCAGGGTTTTGACTGCTGACCCGATGGTCTGCCAGAGGCTTCCGTCCGGCTGCCGGTGCGATAGACTTCCTTGTTCGAAGCGTCGAACTCCGCCTTCAGACGAACCTTTAGGTGTGAAACGTCCACCACATCACACCGCAGAAAAGTCCAGTCGCCGTCCTTTCCATCGTGGGAGAAACCGAGGATGAGATGGTGGGCATCGCGGGTCACTTTGTTGGTCCTGCGGCGGGGCTCGAAATAGAATGTGCGCAGCGTGCTGGTGCGGGAACTCTCCTCAAAGAGCTTGGGATCGACGTAGGCCACCCGTCCGGTGGGCTTGTGAATGAGTTCCAGATCCGGATAGCCGGAGCGCTGGGTGTCGCCCGCTGCCGTTTTGGGAAATCCGCAGGAGAAATCCCCGCCGTTGAGTTCCTCCATCAACGCATCCTCAAAAAACCGGCTGGCTTCATTGATCCGGCGCAGGCCCTTCACCGGACTGTTTCTGGCATTCATCTTCTGGAGCACCGCAGCTCCGGCGCGGCTCACCCAGTCGTGAATTTGCCGCCCGATTTCTTCCCTCATGTCCAGCGGGAGAACCTTCTTCCCGCTGGTGGCAGCGATGACATCCGGAAACGGAATGTTCTCCAGGCGGTCTTCATCCTCCAGCAACCATGCAATTAGCTCGGAGATGGATTTCGCCTGAGAGGACGTCGTTTTGGGAGCCTCCTCCGCCGTCAGGGGGAGACCCAAGCAAACAAGAGCCAGGATGCAGGATGTTCTCATGGTGCGGCGTCAGACAATTTGGCATCCAGAAAGTACTGCCGCCGAGGCTTCCAGGGCAGACTCGCGGGACCTAGCATGAATGCGGCACAGCAGCTCGCCTGCAGTCACGGATTCTCCGCACTTCTTCATTTCGTCAAATCCCACCGCATAATCCACGGCGTCCGTCGCGCATGCCCGCCCTCCACCCAGGCGGACAATGGCGCGGCCAACAGTCAGTGCGTCGAAATTCCTGACCATTCCCGAACAAGGAGCACCCACTTCGTGGATCACCGGTGCGCGGTGAATGCTGCATCCGATGTTTTCGAGATCGTCGGGATTCCCGCCCTGAGCGGCGGTCAATTCCTGAAACTTCCGCCAGGCAGCGCCGTCCTTCAGCCAGTGCGCCAGTTGGTGACGCGGAGCCGGAGCCACTTTCTCCGCCAAGTCCAGCGTGAGCGAAACCAGGTCCTCCGGGCCACCGCCGCACAGCACCTCCACACATTCCCGGACTTCCAGCGCATTACCCGCAGTGCGCCCCAGAGGTTCATCCATTGAATTGAGCACCGCCGAAACGGCCACTCCTGACAAACGTCCGACTTCCTCCATGGCCGCTGCCAGGGCGGCGGCTTCCGTGCGGGATTTCATGAATGCTCCCGTGCCGAATTTGACATCCAGCACCAGTCGGTCGAGCGACTCCGCCAGTTTTTTGCTCATGATGCTGGCAACAATGAGCGGCTGGCTGGGCACGGTAGCGGTCACGTCGCGCAAGGCGTAGAGCTTTTTGTCGGCAGGGCAAAGTTCCGCCGTCTGCCCGGCCATGAACACGCCGATGCGATCCAGAATCTCCAGCAGCGTTTGCTCCGGCAGTTGGGTGTTGAATCCGGGAATGCTTTCCAGCTTGTCGAGCGTCCCGCCGGTAATGCCCAGACCGCGACCGGAAATCATCGGCACCCACACTCCGGAACAGGCCAGCAGCGGAGCCAGAATCAGTGAAACTTTGTCCCCCACCCCGCCGGTGGAATGCTTGTCCACAATGAGCGGGTGGTCGCTCCGGTATGTCAGGACGCGGCCGCTGTCGCGCATGGACTGCGTCAATTGCCAGGTCTCAGCGGCAGTCATGCCGCGGAAATAAACGGCCATCGCCAGCGCCGACCACTGATATTCCGGAATGGAACCGTCCGTCAGCCCGCGGACCAGGTGGGCGATTTCCCCGGCGGACAGATCGCCGCCATCCCGTTTCCGTTCAATGAGGGTGGGAATGTGCCATTCCATGCGGACTGCGGTTTTCTTAGAAACCGACGGGATGCCAAACCGTTTTTGCTTCCATGAGGCCTGCGACCTGCCACGGCGTGGCACAGGCGGCATCCTCCGCCCAGTTGGCCGTGCCCCACGCCCTGACGCGCTTGAGGTTGAATGCAGCCCCGCCCTGAAGTTCCGCGTGCAGGGCGGCATCGCCTGACCCGTCGGCAATGGCGTTGATGTCCATGTGCTCGGCCAGCGTTTTTGCCAGCTCTCGGCGCCGTCCAGTCAGGATGTTCACCACTCCTGCCGGGACATCACTGGTGGCAATGACTTCCGCAACGCTGACAAGGGGCAGCGGAAAGGTTTCCGAAGCCAGCAGGACCACGGCATTGCCTCCCGCCAGCGCCGCAGCCATCATGGTCACGGGCCCCAGCAGGCAGGGTTGGTCCGGGGCAACCAACGCCACCACTCCGGTCGGCTCCAGCGTGGTGAAATTGAAATGTGACGAAGCGACTGGATTCACCGCCCCCAGCACCTGCTGAAGTTTGTCCGTCCAGCCAGCATAATAAACCAGCCGGTCAGTCGCTGCCCCAACTTCCTCACAAGCCGCCTCCTGAGTGACACCCGTGGCGCGGGAAATTTCATCGGCCAGCGCAGCGGCTCGGCTTTCCAGCATTTCCGCCAGGCGGTAGAGAATCTGCCCCTTGAGATAGGCGGAAGTGGCGGCCCAGGCTCCGGCGCTCTTGCGCGCAGCGACCACGGCTTCGCGCAAATCCTTGCGGGAGGCCAGAGAAAAATTGGCAAGGTGCTCGCCGCCGTGGGCGGTCGCCGCCGCAAACCGTCCGCTTTCACTACGGGGAAACTTGCCGCCAATGAACAGCTTGTAGGTTTTCAAAACTTGAAGTCGCCTCCTCATAAGCGGGCACTCTAGCCGTCAGCCGGTGATTTACAACCATCCGCTCAGCGCACCGACCACCAGGGCGGCGAACAGCAGCACGCCGGCGATCCACCAGACCAGATGCAGTCCGGCAGGACGCGGCGAACGTCCGAATTCCCTTTTGATAAATGCGTCATAGTCAAAATCCTCCTGCGTTTCCGGAAGATCTCCCTCCGCGCCATCAAACCCGAAGAGTCCGGTGCGGCGGTCCGCCCCGCAATCCGGGCAAGCCAAGGCACCGCGTTTGACTTCCGCAGCGCACACACCGCAGTGGAAGAATCGATTGGAGCGTGAATTCAGATACCTGCCCATGTTCGAAAATAGGGAATGCCTGCAATGGTTCAATGCACAATCAAACCGGTGACAATTCCGCTGCTTCGGGGCTCGCCGCCCGGGTGGCGGCGAACATGGGAATACGCACGGTGAATGCCGTGCCACCGCCTGACCTGGGGGCGATGGTGACGCTGCCGCCGTGCAGTTCCACACAGCGTTTGACGATCACCAGACCGAGGCCGGTACCCGGAATTTCCCCCACATTTCCGCCGCGTTGAAAGGCTTCGAAGAGCCGGGGCAGATCCTCCTTGCGGATGCCAATGCCGCGATCCGTCACGGTAAAAATAGCGGCGTCATCCTCCCGGCGACAGCGCCATTCGACCTCTCCGCCTTCCGGCGAGTATTTCACGGCATTGGAAATCAGATTGGAAAAGACATGCCGCAGCAGCGCTTCGTCACCCACCGCGCCGCGGATGTCGCCCTCTGGCTTCCAGTGAATCGGACAGCGCCGGTTGGTCGCGGACAAGGTTTCGTCGATGAGCTTGGCCGCCAGCATTTGGAGGTCCAGCGGCGCAGGACGGCAGCCCAGTTTTCCAGCCTCGACACGCCCCAGCAGCAGCACCTGCTCCATCAGTCCGCCCATGTGTCGGGTGGATGCGAAAATATCTTCACAAAGCTCCTGGCGTTGCTCCGCGGGAAGGCGATCATGATAGTGCCGCAGCAGTTCCACTGCTGACATGATGATGCCGAGCGGCGTGCGGAACTCATGCGAGACGATGGTGACAAAACGGCTTTTCAATTCGCTGAGTTCCCGCTCCTGGAGCAACGCCCTGCCCAGTTCCTCCTTGGCACCCTCCAGTTCCCTGGTGCGCTCGGCCACTCTGCGCTCCAAGGCGGCATGTTCATCCCTGATGGCCGCCTCGCGTTCGCGGGAGCGGCTCCGGCGGCACCGCACCCACCACAGCAGCCCTCCGCCCAGCACCAAGGCCAGTCCAATTGTTGCCAGCACCTCCAGAAGTCGCCGCCACATCACTTCTGGTGCCAGCCCCAGTGATGACGCCTCCTTGATGGAAGAAAGACGGATCATCCAGGGAGGCGAGCCGCTGGCCGGTTCGACCAGCCCGGTTACTTCCACCAGGTCATCCACTGACAATTTGGAGAGCCTGCCGCCCGTTGCGCTGTCCAGCACGGCATTGATTTCGCGCCGTCCATCGGTTAGTTCGAGCGTCTCGCGGCGCATTTTGCCGGACGACGTTTCATGGTGAGCCAGCAGTCGTCCGCGCAGAATGACAAGATCATTTCCGGCCCTGCCAAGGGCGGCATCCTCCAAGGTGACCGCCCTCGGCACTGCGGTTCCTCCGCGCTTCAGCACCTTGAACTGGGCGTAATTCAGCCGGGTAAATGCGTGCAGGCGCAGCGGCGATCCGATCATTTCCACTTCGGCTCCGCGGTCCAGGTAGGGAAGTTTCGGTGCCTTGAGGAACTGTCCGGAGGGATCCTGCTGGGTGTCAAACGGGTAGAGAATGTCCGCCTGAAATGCGGTGGTCCCCGAGCGCAGATAGACAATGGTCCCCAGCGACCCCAGCACGGTGGCTTTGATTTTGACCCGGTCCGCGGACGATTCCGCAGCGGAGGCCACCTGGACAATGTCCGACTCCGGAATGGAAAAGGGATTCGCCACACCCGGCTTCACGATGGTCAGCAGGCTGGGATCGTTGACCCGGAATGCATTCTGGCCGTGGCCGATGTTGAGTCCGCGGATTTTCACCCTGGCACCCCACCAGTCCTCCTTCAATGGTCCCGTCGGCCACTGATAAATGTTAGCCATGCCCCAGCCGCCCCGTCCAGCAAGCTGCACCCAGAGAAAGCCCATGGCGTATTTGACCTGCAGGACCACGGCATCCACTTCCACCCATTTCGTGTCGAATTTTCCTACCATGACATCATCCGGAGTGCATTGAACGGGTTCTGGAAATTTTCCAGGGCCAAGGCTCCGAATGCTCCGGGCGTCCCAGCCGCCGCTGGCGAAGCTCGCCGGATCATACTCGATTTCCACTTCGGCACCAAACGATGGCAGGGGCTGCGCTGGGGCTACTCGGAATCCCTGGGCCGCACGCTCCCGGATCATCATGAAATACCTTCCCATCTGGCTGACAAACGCCACGGTGCCGCGCATTTTCAGGAGTTTTTCACCCATTGGAGCAGCATTCTCCCTGGTTTCCGGCGGAGCCGGAGGCGGTGGTGCAGCGGTGGAATCGGTCTGCCCGCGCAGCAGGGAAAGCGCGGCCAACAGCCACAGGCATCCCTGCGCCATGAGCTTCCTCCGAGGGCAACTGAAACGAGCAACCGGCATGACGTGGTCATACGCTGAATTCGTCCAGGAAGCGACTCCGAAGTGGCCCGGAATGCTCCGCCTTTGGCCGGATGACCTCGCCAGTCCTCGACTGGCAGCTTTCCTATCCTGCGGTGGAATCAAAAACACTCACCTGCTGCGGGGCAAGGCGGTGTCCGAACCATTCCAGCGCTGTGCGGCCATGGTTCGCCACGCAAACCTTTCCACAGGCAGAAACGGCACTCACGTTCAGGAAATCCGTCACCTGCCACGGCGTCAGCATTTCCGCATCGGCCAAAAACCGCAACACCGCCCACGGCGGATTCGGCGCGCCGGATGCGGTCAATACTCCGCCCGGTCCATGCGTCGGGAAAAGGGTGGCGGATCGAAGGTTCGCAGACGCGCAAAGCCAGCGGAGGCACCCCAGCAGCCAGGCCGCCCCGAACGAAGTTTCCTGACGTGGATCCGCCGGAATACGTGGCCCCATCGAAATGGGCGAAATCAGCACCGGTTGAGGTAGCCGATTTTGCAGGGTGCGCAGGGCATCCGCGATCGCCGGCAGGTTTTCCACCATGGTTTCCTCATCCGTCAGGTGGGCCTGCGGCATCGCAGAGAAACACGGCAGCCAAAACGCGTCCCCGGACGGTGGATTACGGTTGATTTCACAGAACAATCCGTCGCTTCCGCCCGCCAGCACGGCATCTTCACCTAACATTTCACGCGCCAGTTCCAACAGCGAAACGGGCGTGAGCGGCGCTCCTTCCTGGAAAACGAGAAAAACGGCAGTTGATGAGCCTGCGGTGATGGCCGCCACTTCGGCTAGTTCGCGGGCTGCATCTCCGCTAACGAACAGCGCGGCATGAAGATTCGTCCGCAGTGCGGCGGCACACGCTGCGGCAGCGCGGAATGTTTCTTTCCAGCCGCGTGCCTGCAATCGCAGATCAACCCGGATGTGGTCCAGCCGAAGTTCCGCCAGGCGATCCCTGACACCGGGAAGGTGCAAGCCGTCACCCGGCCCGGCCAGCAGGCCAAGGCGCGGCTTCGGTACCGCGGCCAATGGAAATGCCGCCACGGATCCGATCGGCTCCCAAATCCCGGCCGACGGTGCTCTCATGCGAATCTGCATGCACTGATGAACTTCCTCGCCTGGATGAACCCGGATGGGTTTCGGCAGATGCTGCGGCGTAGCGTAGGTTTTGAGTGAATGGTCGCCCCAGTTGCGCTGGTCCTCCATTTCAAAGAGTTCTCCGCCAAACTGAATTTCCACCGCCACTCCGCCCGCAGTCATCCAGCGCATTTCGGCGATGTCGGTGGCGGGCTGCCAGGGACTCACTCGCTCAGAGGGAAATTCCACCATCCGTCCGGTGCCATCCGAATCTTTCCGTTCAAACTGCCCGCCGCTGATGGGATGCAGCAGGCAGAGGCCGATGCGGTTGCGGAGGAATGCAGATTCCGCAACGCCGTGGAATCGGATCTGGATTTCACCGCTGGCATTGCCAGCCAAATCCAGCGTCCACCTGTAGCGAACGGGCGGCGCATCACAGATTCCCCGGAGGCGAATGGAAAACTCCGCCTGCGTGGATGTGACGGTTTCGACGTCGATTCGAGCCGGAATGGTGGTCCAGTTTTCATCGCGAACGGCGGCATACACATGCCGCAGGATTTCCTCATTTCCGATCCGCAGGTAGCGCAGACTGCCCAGCCGGGCATCGAATCGCAGCGAAACGGGTCCGGATCGCAAGGGCAGCAGTTCCATGGCGGTGAACGTCGTCGAAAAACGCATCAGCAGGCCAGTCGGCGGCAGATCGCTTCCAGATCAATGCGCGGAGCCGCCGAAAGCAGCATTTTCGTGTAGGGGTGCTGCGGGCGGAGCATCACCTCATCCGAGGTGCCGGATTCAACAATTTTCCCCGCATGCATGACGGCGATGCGGTCAGCCAAATATCGCACCACGCCAAGGTCATGCGAAATGAACATCATTGTCAGGCCCATCTCGCGGGACAGCCCGAGCAGCAGATTGATGATCTGGCTCTGGATGGAGACATCCAATGCAGAAACCGGCTCGTCGGCCAGCAGCAGCTTCGGCTGCGGAGCCAGCGCCCTGGCGATGGCGATGCGCTGGCGCTGCCCACCGGAAAATTCGTGGGGATATTTGAGCATGGCGCGGTGATCCAGTCCAGCCTTGTGCATCAGCGCCGCCACGGCGGAGGTGTGCTGGGCGGCAGGAAGCGGCCCGCGGGTTTGCAGCGCCTCCAGCAGCGTGCTGAACACCGTCATCCGCGGATTGAGCGAGGCATACGGATCCTGAAACACCATCTGAAAGTCCAGCCTGGCCCTGCGCAAGGCGGTTCGGTCAAGTTTTGACAAATCCACGCCTTCCAGCCGCACACGGCCGGATGTCGGGGGCACCAGTTGCAGGATGCAGCGGGAGAGGGTGGACTTGCCGCACCCGGATTCGCCCACCAGACCCAGGATTTCTCCCCGCCTCATGTGCAGGGTGACGCCATCCACCGCACGCACTGCATCCGCCCGTCCCAGGGTTCCCTGCCGCCGCTGGTAGTGGACATGCAAATCCTCAATGCTCAAAAATGGTGGCTTGCCCTCCATGCGCAGACTGATAGGCCGCATTCCGTGGGTTGCCAGCATTCGTTTAACCGACCCCGGCGCGATTGGAATTCATCCCTCCCCAATGCATGGCCGCGCAGCAACCAGCAAAAAGCCGGTCCCTCGTTATCCGAGAGACCGGCTTCGCGGCAAATCAGACGGCGGCCCGCTATTCCAAGCGAAAGGTGGCTGAGGCCGCTGAGGCTGCGCCCCCATTCTCTTCAGCGTGTCCCAGCGTTGGAATATGGAAGACGTATTTGGTCAGACCGGATGCCTTCTCCTCCGAGCGCTTCACGGTGATTCCGAGCACCCGGTTTACCATCAGCTCCTCCATGCGGCGCACACTCGGATAGGTCTGGGCGATTTCCTTGAACGGACTGTGAAATTCCACAATCCGCAAGCCAGCATTGTGATCGTATTCAATTTCGGCGCAGTGCCCCTCGGCCTCGCGAATTTTGCAGAACGAAGCGGCACGCTCCGAGACACTGTTGCCTTTCACCTTCTTCAAATAGTAGTCCGCACGCTTCGAGAAGTAGCTGAAGAGCAATCTGTCAGGCGCGGTCGGTCCGTAAAGCTGCTGGATGGAATTGAGCAGGTCCAGGGTCAATTCATTCCCCACTTCCGGATAAAACGCACCCGCCTTCGGCGTGAGCCGGTAAAGTTTCTCCGGGCGACCCAATTGCTTGGGATTGCGCCAGGTGTCGAGCAGACCCTTCTTTTCCAGATCCACACAGTGTTGTTTAATCCCCATGTAGCTCATCCTCAAATGTTTCGCTATGTCTTTAACGGACATCCCGGTAGAACGCTTCAACAGGTCGAGAATGGCAAAAGTCTGGGGTCGGGCAATGGAACGAGCAACTCTAATAAACATGGCAAATATGTTGAGGTTAAGGTTCTTGAATTGTGTTGGGTAATTCTTATTTTGCCGGACAATCCCGTATTGTCAAACAATTAAGGTGGATAAGTAATAATTCTCTCATTTCTGAGATGTCACTTTCCCCAACTCCTTACTCTTCAATCACTTTTGCCTGTTCAAAATTTCAATTTCCGATCCGTCTCCAACAAAACGGGACAGTGGTCCGACCCCATCACCTCGGGGAGAATGCGGCACGCTTTGAGAAAAGTCTGCAGCCCCGCAGAGGCGCACCAGTAGTCGATGCGCCACCCGATGTTCCGTTGCCGGGCGTCGCCGCGGTAGGTCCACCAGGTGTAGTTGCCTGGTCCGGGATCAAATTCCCGAAATACATCCGCGAATCCCGCCTCCAGCAAGGCATCAAACCCAGCCCGCTCCTCGTCGGTAAATCCCGCATTGCGCCGGTTGCTTTTGGGGTTGGCGAGGTCGATCTCCTTGTGAGCAACATTGAGATCTCCGCAAAACAACACTGGTTTTCGCTGGGCCAAGCGGATGAGATAGTTCCGGAAAGCGTGATCCCACTGCTGCCGGTAGTCCAGTCTCACCAACTCCCGCTGACTGTTCGGAGTGTAGCAGTTGACCAAAAACAGATCGGCAAATTCGGCGGCAATCACCCGCCCCTCGCTGTCGTGGGCTTCCAATCTCATGCCACACACCACGGCTTTTGGTTTTGGCTTGGCAAAAATGGCAGTGCCGCTGTATCCCTTTTTTACCGCCGGATTGAACATGCGCTGGTATCCGTCCAAAAAGTCCAAATCCACCTGATCTTCCTCAGCCTTAATTTCTTGCAGACACATGATGTCCGGTTGGTGGTCGGCAACGAATTCACGGAATCCTTTTCCAAGCACCGAACGCAGACCATTGACATTCCAAGTGACCAGTTTCATGCAGGTGGCAGGTGGGGATGGTGGTTTGCCTGCACTATTTCCCAGTCCGGCAGAATGACAACCATGACGGACGGCCAATCCCATCCCATTTTGTTTCGCATGAAGGCACCTGCTTTCAAACTCCTGCTGGTGCTGATGCTCGCTACGGCCTGTCGGCGACCACCCGATTCGAAAACGCCGCCACCGACTGCCGCTGGAGCACCCGTCCCGCAATGGCACCTGCAACAATTGCAAGCAATCGATGCGCCTCACCTTGACCTGCAGGATCCACAGGCCGTTTTTCACGAGGTTTTTTCCCAGCTTCCTCCCGAAGTGTCCGTTTTCCCCACGGAGAATTATTATTACTGGCGAATGCACTGTCGTGGGAAGGACATCTGGGGAAACATTCGGTTGGCCTCCGGACAACGCGAAAAAGGGTTCTTAAGTTTTGGATTTCAGGAACATTTGAAAGAATTCACCATTCCCAGTTCGCCTCAGATTCGCCATTTTTCGGCCGCCGATGGAGTCATTGTCCGGTGTCCCACTCCCTTTTCGAGCATCGTCACGGTCGGTTCGAAATCGGTCGTCTTCCACTTCCAAGAGATCTCCCAGCAACCGCCTCCTTTCCCGATCGTTCGTCTGCACGAAATGTTCATCCAACGCACCTGCGACGAATCCGGACTGCGCTTCCTGTTGTTGTGGCACGCCGAACGCCATTTCCTCTCCTGGGTGCTCGACGAGGCCGAACCCGTGCCGGATCAGTTCACCCTGCTTCCCGGTGGTTTTGCCTTGGGAGAACGCACGGGATTTCTGTTTTGGCAGGATGGAGAACGCAAAATTCTTGCGGCCGTCCGCCATCGCAGCCGGGAGGAAAACAACTATTTCGACGGGCCATTCGATCAGCTCGCAGACAACTACGCGGAGGAATCGCGCATCCAGCATTTTCTCGAACTCGCCTATCCGGACTGCCGAGGAAACATCGATTCGTTCGGATACTTCACCGACCACCGGGCTCCGAAGCGCGTCGCGGTGATGACCTACTCGACCTATCACGATCCAGTCGCGACCGCTCAACGACTTAAAGGATTCATTAGAAATTCCTTAGATTTGGATTTTTCTAAAATTCAAGCACAATAGATTATCTGAGAATTGCGTCAAGATTTGCGAATCACCATCGGGAATTCCCCGATGCGCGGGTCGATTTCCGGTGATTTTGGAGAAAAACCATAATTTTTGTAAAAAACGCTTGCCTTCTGTATCGCAAAATGTATAATTTTAATACTATCAATTAAATTGATAATATAACAACCAAACCACAGAACCAAAACCAATGAAACTGACACAAAAACTCAATGCTCGTCTTGCCCGCCGGAACAAAGGTGGATTCAGCTTGGTGGAATTGCTGGTCGTGATTGCCGTCATCGGCATTCTCGCGGCGATCGCCATCCCGGCCCTCTCCAATGTCTTTGAAAACAGCTCCAAGGCCAAGGCCAAGCGCAATGCCCAAAACATCGCGTCCACCTTCGCCGCCGCCCGTGCTGCTGGTGCGACGGTCGCGGGAACCACGGTCGCTGGCAAGGTAGCGACCCTCATTTCAGGAGTGAATGGCCTGGGCGCTTTCGCCAGCACCCAGTTCAAGATCAGCTCGCTGGACACCGCGGAAGTGACTGCCGCAAATACCTACCTGACTTACGACGCGGTCAACGACACGATCAACTACACCGGCGCAACCGCCAACTAATCCAGAGCCGGCTCACGCCGGTTCCCGATGTGCTAAAATCGCCCCACCGGAGGTCTCTCCGGTGGGGTTTTGCATGCTTTCTTGGGCGACTCGCTGACAACCCCGCATCAATTCCGCATCAATCCTGGGAAACCGGACCCGGACTGGCGGTCGCGGGGGCCGTTCATGGACATCCCTCACTTCCGTCAGAGCAGGCCATTGCCAAATTCCCCTGCCAGCCGGTAATGTTGCACTTTATGAAGCGGATGCCTTTGTTTTGCCGTTCTGTTTTTGTTGGTGGATTGCTTGCCCTGTCGGCAGCCATCTCCAGCCCTGCTCAGAGTTCGGAAGTCCCGGCCTGCCCACCTTGGATCGAAAGCGAAATCGTCCGCCTGGAGCAGCAGTTTGACGGTGAAATCACCAGTGCTGCGGATTGGGAAAAAAAACGTGCAAACTACCGCAAGGAGTTGAAGGAGATGCTGGGCCTCGAACCGGCGCCGCCGCGGAACGATCTGAAAGCGACCATCACCGGAATCCTGGAAGCGGATGGGGTGATTGTGGAAAAACTGCACTTTCAGGCAGTGCCGGGACTGTATGTGGCGGCGAATTTTTTCCGACCCAAAACCGCCGCGGGACCACTGCCCACCATCCTGTATCTCTGTGGACATGGACAGGAAATGGGTGCGGACGGACGCAGCAACGGCAACAAAACCCACTATCAGCACCACGGAGCATGGTTTGCCCGCCACGGCTACAATTGCCTGATCATCGACACCGTCCAGTGGGGTGAGTTCCTGGGAGAGCACTGGGGCACCTACCGTCTGAACCGCTGGTGGTGGGTCTGCCGGGGTTACACGCCCGCCGGCGTCGAAACGTGGTCCGGCGTCAGGGCGCTGGATTATCTGGCCACCCGTCCGGAAGTGGACATGGCAAAAATCGGCTGCACGGGCCGCAGCGGCGGCGGAGCCTACACCTGGTTCGTCACAGCCGTGGATGACCGCATCAGCGTGGCCTGCCCCACAGCAGGCATCACCACACTGCGCGACCACGTCGTAGGCGGCTGCATCGACGGACATTGCGATTGCATGTTCATGAACAATTTCCACCGCTGGGACTTTGACAAGGTGGCCGCCCTCACCGCGCCGCGGCCGCTTTGCATCCTCAATACGGACAAGGATGAAATTTTTCCGCTCGGCGGAGTCATGCGCATCTACAACAGCACCCGCCGACTTTACCGGCTGCTGGGAATTGAGAAATCCATTGGGCTGCAGATTTCGGAAGGCCCGCACCAGGACACGCAGCCGTTGAACTTCGGAGCCTTCCAATGGTTCAACCGGTTTCTGAAAGGTGGCCGCCCCATGGATTTGATTGATGAACCGGCCCGTCCGCTTTTCCAAAAGGATGATCTGAGAGTCTTTGCGCAACTGCCGGCGGATGAAATCGATACGCGCATCGACGAGCATTTCGTGCCGCCGTTCCAAGCCCCGCCAGTGCCAGAATCGCGCGAGCAGTGGGAAAACCTGAAAAAGGTCTGGATGGAAGCGCTGCGAACCAAGGTCTTCGGACCCTGGATGGCCCAGGAAGCGCCTCCGCCGAATTCGTCGCCGCCGGATTCGTCGCCGCCAAACCCAGCCCTTCTGCGGCGGCTCAACCTCATTGGCATGACCGCAGATGCCCTGGAAACCTGGCGGCTGTGCAGTCAACTGCGCCGCGTTGCCGCCACCGGCCCGGCGGACTTCACCGGCGACGGCATCCAGGCTGCCCGGGCCATTTACGCAGCGCTTTTTTGTGAGGGCACCACCGCATTGACGCTGGCCCGCCTGCCGGTCACCCACCGCCAGGGACCGTATTATTTCAACATCCTCCGGCACCTCGATCTCCCCCAGGCCGTGGCCATGGCGGCGGAAAAATGCCGGATCACCCTAACTGGAAGACCCGATGACTGGACGTGGGCGGTGCAGACGGCGGAACGGATGGGATTCGCCAAAAACCTGACCATTCTCCCGGAAATGGAGTTGGTGGAGGCGCGGAAAATCTGGGATGCCGCTCCGCACAATGCCTTTACCGATCTGATTCGGTTCAAAGATGCATGGTTTTGCGTCTTCCGGGAAGGCAGCAGCCACGTTCCCGGGCTGAACGGAACCATCCGGGTCCTGACATCAACAGACGGCACCGCCTGGGAATCCGCCGCCCTGCTCGCCGAACCGGGAATCGACCTGCGCGATCCAAAAATCTGCGAATTTCCTGCCGGGCGGCTGATGCTGACCATGGGCGGTTCGGTATATGACGGCACGGAAGCCGCCGACGCCCGCCGCAAACCCACCGGCGCCCGCAGCCGCACCGCCTTTTCCGAGGATGGGCGTGTCTGGACCGCACCGCATCCCGTGTGCCGGGAAGGCGACTGGCTCTGGCGCGTCACTCCAGCGGGCGAATCCGCCTTCGGCATGAGCTACACCACCGCAGACTCCCACGCAGACATCAAACTCACCTTGTGGAAAACCAAGGACGGAATGCGCTTTGAAGAAATCAGCTCACCGAATCCCGGACGCCAGTGCTGGCCGAATGAAACCACGCTGCGACTGCTGCCGGATCAGACCCTGCTGGCTCTGGTGCGCAACGAAAAACGAGGTGGCAGCACCCTGTTTGGCAGATCCGCTCCGCCGTATTCCAACTGGTCGTGGACCGACACCGGCCACCCGTCGCACGGGCCAAATTTCCTGCGGTTGGAAGATGGGCGGATGATTTACGCCGGAAGGGATTTCGCTGCCGGGAAACCAAATACCACCGTCGGCCGCCTCAGCCTGGATGGTGCCGCCACCCCGCTGCTGGTTCTGCCCAGCGGAGGCGACACCAGTTATCCCGGCATGACGCCGGGACCGGATGGGCAGGTGTGGATTTCCTATTATTCAAGCCATGAAGGAAAATCGGCGGTCTATCTGGCAAAAATCCGCCTCCGGTAGCTGGAAACTGCTTGCACCGACGCCTGCACCGCGCTTTTTCGCTGCCACCACCCACGCCAAAGCATGTTTTCCCACGTCGTCATCTTTTTCACCGATCCCAGCATCCCCAACGCAGTGGAGGAACTGCTCGCAGGCTGCGAAAAATACCTGCGCGGCATTCCCGGCACGCTGCACTTTCACGTCGGAAAAATGACGCCCAGCCACCGTCCGGTGGTGGATCAATCCTATCAAGTAGGCCTGAATCTGGTCTTTACGGACAAGGCCGCGCAGGACGCCTACCAAGACCATCCGGAGCATGTGGTCTTTGTGGAAACGGTATTCAAAAAACTCTGCAACCGCGTGGTCGTTTACGATTTCGAAAGCCCCTGACGCACGCTCTGCGCGCTTCCCTCAAGCTGGATGCTGTGCGGAATCCGCCGCCGGGGCTCAGCACGAAGTCGGTACGCCCTGGGCGACCTTCACCGCGTGAGGGATGGCCTCCGCGACAAATCCCAGGCAATCGACCGCACCCTGTGGTTTTCCAGGCAGGGCGATGACCAGTGAGGAAGCGCAGACGGCGGCAAGACTGCGCGAGAGGATGGCATAGGGCGTCAGGGGCAGCGATTGCATCCGCATGGCTTCGCCAAACCCCGGCAGCTCAGTGCGCATGATTTCACGAATCGCCTCGGGCGTCACGTCGCGCGAGGCGATTCCAGTGCCGCCGGTGGTGAGAATGAGCCCGCATCCCTGGGCGTTGAAGGCGCGGATGGTTTCCTGAATCCGGTATTTGTCATCGGGCACAATCGCTTCCGCGGCCACCTGCCATCCCCGCGATTCCGCAGCGGATTTCAGGGCAGGGCCGCCCAGGTCTTCGTATTGACCGGCAGAGGCCCGGTCCGAAATGGTGATGATGCCAACAGTGATCATGATTTGAGGGCAAGGCCGACAATGGTGCAGGCGATGGCAATGAGCGCCGCAATGAGGGATTCCCCCGCAATGAGGCCAGAGGCGGATGGCACCGTGTAGTCGTTCGCCTGTTTTTTATTCGCTGCCGACCAGAGCCAGGCGATGACCGCACCGATGGCAAAGGCGAGTGCATTTTGAAACGGAACCACCCAGGCCAGGCCCAGTCCCATGGCAGAGGGGAAATACTTCCTCGCCTTGGGAAACAGCGCCTCGCCGACCGGCAGCGCCACGCCCACGATGGCGCCGATGACGATTGCCCAGGCGGCGGAAGCCGGCAGCATGTGGATGCCCTGTGTTAGCAGGTCCGCCACCGCTTTCCACATGACGGCCGGAATGGCCGGAAATTTTTCCAAAGCCGCCTTGTCAGGCACCATCAAAAACCAGGCGGGCACCACGGCCAGAGTGCCGAAAAAGATGCCGTAAAATTGCGCCAGGAATTGCTTGCGGGGATTGGCTCCCAGCAGATAGCCGCTCTTGAGGTCGGTCAGCAAATCTGCGGCGCTGCCAGCGGCGGAAGCGGTGACTCCGGCGGACATGAGGTTGATGGACCCCACGCCCTTGGCGCCGGGAAGCACTGCATAGAGCAGTTGCGTCACCTTGCCCATTGCTCCCAGCGGCGTAGTGTCTGTTTCGCCAGTGGCGCGGCAGGCCACCAGCGCCAGGACGAAGGACAGCAGCACCGCGATGATGCCGAGCGGAATGGAAATCTGGAACGCCCAGTATTGCACCCAGACCAGGCCGATGCCGACGGGAATGAGCCCCATCCACAGCCATTTCCCCGGAACTTCGATGCGAGCCAAGGCATCCTGTTCCGTGCCGGTGCCAGCGCCGGATTTGTCGCGGCGGAATGCCCTGGAAATCGTTTTCCATTGCAGAGCGACGGACGTCAGACTGGAAAACACCATGACCGCCGTGCCTCCCCAGAGTGACCACTGGGTGATCTTGAAGAGCGACCCTGCCGGGGTCGAGGCAATGTAGGGTTTGAAACCCTGAACGGACTGGTGCGCCGCATCGAAATCCATGAGGGACGCTTCCAGCATGGGAGCAGCGATGAAATAAAGCCCGGCCGCTCCCGCCAGCATCGACAGGGACACCCGCAGCCCGACAATCATGCCCGCAGCAATGAGCAGAAAGCTGGGTTCGAAAGCGTAGCCGTAAATGTTGGCGCGGGTGGGGTTGCCCGGAAGCGGCAGCGTGTCCGGAACAAACCACTTGTGCTCGCGCAGCCAGAGCATCCAGCGCGGTGCCCTGCCCACTTCCTCCAGGGCATCGACCATGCCCACATAATTGCGCAGTACACCGATGACGGCTCCGGCGATCAATCCCCAGACCAGCGCCCAGGCCTTGGCGACCGCTTCTCTCCCTGCGGAATAAAGGCTCTTGAGCGTGGCGGCAGCGGCAATGCCACTGGGAAACGGCAGTTGTTCATGATTGATCATCTGACGCTTCATGGGAATGGCCAGAAAGACCCCCAGGGCCGCAGTCAACAGGATGACTGGAGCCACCACAAACCACGGACGGTGTTCCCCCTCCATCAGCAGGAGCGCTCCGAAAGCAGCGACCACGAGCGATCCCGTGGAATAACCGGCAGCCGAGGCGGTGGACTGCATGCAGTTGTTTTCCAGAATGCTCAGTTGTTTCCCCCCGAAAATGCGCCCGAACCCGTTCCAGAGGACATAGGAAAGCACGCAGGCAGTGATGGCCACCCCAAACCCCCAGCCGATCTTCAGTGAGGTATAAATGTGGGAGGCGGCCATGAACATGCCGAGCAGTCCCCCGGTCAGGACGGCCCGCACCGTCAACTGCGGCTGGTTGTCCCCCTGATAAACGTGGCGGAACCAGTGCAGATCCTTTTCCTCCGGTGTTGCGTCGTCCGGGAGTTCCGGTATGCCGGGTTCGGAGGCGGGATCCTTTCCAATCTGGGATGAATGGGACATGGCAGGAAAAGTGGACGGAGATTCGGAATCGACAGTGGGGCGGCCCCCCGCGATGCGCAATGCGAATTCCATCTCCCCCACCCTTGGGATTTCCGCCAATAACGGACCAACCGGTTCTGAATGGAGGGCTTGAGAACGGTTGCAATCCGAAGGCTTACCAGCCAACTGCTGACCGGTGGTGTCGTTCGAAGACTCTCACGGTCAACCGCGCTTTTCGGTCAAGCCAACAGCTTGCACCTTCATCTCCTCCCCTTTGCAGTCCGGGTTATTTGGTCACCTTCATGATTCCACGCATCAGCATGGGGTGGCCTGGGAATCCACAGATGTATGGGTATTCGCCGGCTTCGGGAGCCACGAATTCAAGCACATCACTCTGGCCAGGGTTGACCAGTTTGGTACCTTTGAACAGAATGTCGGGAGACTCCGGGAAACACTGCATCTTGGTCATGTAGTCCGGATTGGAGGTTCCGGCATTGGCCGCAGAGGTCATTTTCTCAACGGAACCGGGTTTGCCGATCATGATGTTGTGAGGAATCGGATCCTTCTCGTTTTTGATAACCAGTTTGACCTTCTGTCCGGAACGCACTTCGAATCCTGCCTTGTCGAACTTCAAGACTCCGGGAATGACGCCGATGGCGATTTCCACCGAGTCCGCCGCGGGAGCCGTTGCCCCTCCTGTTGGCGCAGCCGGAGTTTCGGCCGCGGTGCCACCACCAAAGGTGTTCTGTTCCTTGGCCCAATCGCCGTATTCTTTGTCGCTGACAATCCGCAGCTTGCCGAGCATGTTCGCATGGCCGGGACCGCACAATTGTCCGCAGATGATTTCACTTTCGCCAACCTTGGTTGGAATAAACCAGATGCGGTTCATCTGACCGGGATTTGCATCCGTCGCCATTCGTGCAGCCTTGAGGGCCAGATTGTGAATCACGTCCTTGGAGGTGACTCCAATGACAATTTTTTTCTTCACGGGAAGCACCAACTCGGCAGCGGTGACGTCATCTTTGCCGTTGGGGTCATCGGGATCAATTCCGGCGGGGTTGCTGCCACTGTAATTGAAGGGGCTGGTGTTGCCGAATTTGCCATCCACTCCCGGATAATGAAATGTCCAACTGAACTGCTGCCCCACCGCCCGCACCTGCACGTCTGGATCCACGGGAATGTCGTCCACGCGCTGACCCCACAGTGGAAAGGCAAAACCGAGCAACAAAACGACTTCCACGATGATCACCCCCACCTCGAGGTGGCTGGAAGCGTGGCTCTTGACTCCGGAATGGATCGCCTGCGGGTTGTTCCGCCGGTGATAGCGCACGAGCACATACACCAGAAAAATGGACCAGCCTACAAACAGCACGGCCATGAACCAGTGGATCAGTTCGAGCATCCAGTCGAGCTGTTCGCCGTGAACCGAAGCACAATCCTGGATGCCAAAAAGTTTGTTCAGAATTCCCATGGAAAAACGATTGCGGGTTTGAAGTAAAAAAAATCAGGGTGAAGTCTGCGCGGCAGCCAGCCTGGACGAACGGCGCATGAAGGAGAATGCGGCCCACCCGAGGCCGGAAAATACCACCACCAGCGCTCCAAGCATGAGGAAGATGGCATTGTTGGTTGCCTGTTGGGCACCTCCTCCGCCATCGGCGATGCAGGTGGCGCAGGCAAGCAGGTCTGTGGAAAGAAACGCAGAGTTCATGGGGTCATGCCGTGATTTTAGCAGCAGTTTTTTTCACGAACCAAATTCCGTAGCACGGAAGAACCACGCCTCCGGCAGCGGCGAGGATGCCAAACAGTTTCATGGAACTCCCGAAACCTTCGGTATTTCCAAGCAGCGCCCACGCCGCGAAAGCCAGACAGGCAAGCGAAGCGAAGGTGATGAAGAATAGGTGGAATCCTTTCAGAGACATGATGCTATTTGCTGTAGATCAGGTTCTTTGTCTTGTCGTGGGGAATGGGATCGTGCTGGGTGTAGAGGATCAAAAAGACAAGACCGGTGACAAAGATGGCGGTGAAGACCAGCACTTTATAGATGAGTCTCCGCTCATCCTTGAGGTGCATGAAGATCAAGGCCACCAGGCTGGCTTTGAACACCGCAATGAGCAGGCCGAAAGCAATGTTGATGTGACGGTCTCGCAAATCGATGTAATAGGCCGCGATCCAAGTAAATGCGGTGCAAAAAATCAGGATGCCGCCGATTTTTAGATAGGTCTTGATGTGGTGATTCCAGTGATGGTCATCGTGGCCATCGTCATGGGAGGTCTGGGCGGAAGGGTCGGACATGATGGAGTGGGCAAAAACTTACATGAGGTAGAAAACCGGGAAGAGAAAGATCCAGATGAGATCGACGAAGTGCCAGAAGAGTCCACCCACCTCAACCCGGTTGCAGAGCTGTTCGGGATTGGTCTCATACATTTTCCTGCCGGTGAAAAGGAACCATCCCAGGACCAGGGCACCCCCGATGACGTGGAGACCGTGAAGACCGGTCATGGTGAAATAGATGGCGTAGTAGGGACTATAGCGGGGGGTGAAATTGGAGAAGAAACGCTTGTCAGCGCGGTCAAACTCAATGGATGGAGTGTGCTCCAGATCGCCGAATTTGAGATTGTCTTCGTGGTCATAGCGATCCGAGTAGCGAGTCACATCGCCGTCGCCGTGGGAAACGGAGTGGTCGTCGGGATCAATCGCCTTGTCGCCATGAAACAGCCAGGGTTTGTCCTCCTTCAGGCGGGTAATGGTGTCTTTGCGCGACTTAAAGAATTCATCCTTCAGCCCCGGCATGTATTTCCACACCGTGGATTTCTCCATGTTCTTTGCCTGCCGGAGGTCCACGCGGTCTGGAATGAATTCAATCTTGTCGGTGACCAGAGCGCCTTCTACTTTGGAATGGTCCCGGAATGTCAGGGAAGCATTGTCATAACCGGACAGTTCCCGTTCATCCACCCAAAGCAGCAATGGTTCTCCGATGATCTCGACCCGAATGGTATCGGGCAGGCGCTCCAGTGTGAAATCGGAATCGGCCTTCTGCGCTTCCTCCTTGGTCATGCTCCCGGCAGCCACCTTCGCCCAGCGTTCTTCACGTCCGGGCCGGTCGAGTTTGTTGCCCAATTTGTAAAAATTCCACCACTCCTTTTTCCGCTCCTTGAGCCAGGCTTCCGTCAGTTCCGCCTCCTGGGAGACATCGTCCTTCCAATCCTTGTACGGAACCTTGAATTTCCCCGTTTTGGCATCGTAGTTCGCCACCCCTTCAAACGGCATTTTTTTCGGAGTGTAACGCACCTTGACAGGCTTCGACTCATGCAGGGCATGGTAGAGATGATTGTCTGCGGCATGGCTCTGCGCATCAAACGCGGGGTTTTTCACCGCCAGGTGGTCGAGGATCCGCAGATCGCTGTGGTCCAGATGAAAGCTCAGCGTCTTTCCTTCGCCAAACACGATTTTGTCCCCCTGCTTATGATGTCCGACATGTCCCTCCACGACGGAGCCGTCCTTGAAGGTGACTCCGTAGTGTTCGAACTTGCCCTTGTATTCAAAGAACTTGATCGCCATGAAGATCACAGCGCAGAGGAGCGTGATCGACATGTAAATTTTGTAGGCCCCGTACTTGCGCATCTTGAGCGATGCCCAAGCCATGACCACCGTCACCGAGGAAATGATGAGGTTGGCCGTGTTAAACAGCCCCGGCGGCACCACGAGATCGTGGAATGGCCAGGGGTAATCCGCCCCCAGGCGCAAAAAGATGTATGCAGAGAACAGGCCGCCGAACAGCATGACTTCGGATGCCAGAAACAGCCAGATGCCGATCTTGGGGTTGGGAAGCCCGGTGTCGGGCCTTGGTTTGACGGTGTAGGGAATCTCCATTCGGAAAAGTGGTCGAGTTGGATGCTTCGAAGTGTGCCTGGAATTCAGTGTGCTCCCGCATGAACAGCCGCCGGTGCAGCCGCTGACTTTTCACCCTCGGTGAGGGGCGCCCACTGGGGCAGGAAATCCTCATCCGGGTTGTGCGGCGAGCTGTATTCGTAGGGGCTGCGATTGGCCACTGGTTCCGTGGTAAAATTCCCATGCGGCGGCGGTGTGGGCGTGGCCCATTCCAGGGTGGTAGCGTGCCAGGGATTGTCACTCTTGACCTTGCGTCCAGCAAAGATGCTGGCGAAAAAATTGATGATGAACGGAATCTGTCCGGCGGCCAGGAGATAGGCGCCCCAGGTCATGACATCATTGAGATAGAGATATTTCTCGCTGGTGGCGGGGAAGCCAAGTCCGCCATTGTACCATCTGCGGTGGAAGCCGGCCATGCCCTGAATGAACATGGGACCGAAAATCAAATTCATCGCCAAGAGGCTGGGCCAGAAGTGGAGATGCCCCAACAACGTGTTCATGTGCCTGCCAGTGGCCTTTGGAAACCAGTGGTAGATGCCGGCAAACATGGCAAAAATGGTCCCCGGAGCCACGACATAATGGAAGTGACCGATGACATAGAGGGTGTCATGCAGGAAGAGATCCACCAGGTTGAATGCGAGGGGGATGCCGGTGAGACCCCCGATGCCGAACATGGGAAGGAATGCGGTGGCCCAGAGCATGGGAACGGTAAAGCGAATGGAACCGCCCCAGAGCGAAATCATGAGACAGGTCAGGAGAATGACCGAGGGCACGGAAATGATGACGGTGGTGAACTGGAAGAAGGTGGAGATGGTTTGTCCCATTCCCGTCATATACATGTGGTGCGCCCAGACAATGAAGCTGAGGAATCCAAGAACCAGCACCGCTCCCACCATGGATTTATAGCCCCAGAGCGGCCGCCGGGTGTTGGCGGGAATGATTTCCGCACAGATGGCAATTCCAGGAAGGATGAGCACGTAAACCTCCGGATGAGCCAGGAACCAGAACAAATGCTGGTAGAGCAGCGGACTGCCGCCACCAGAAAGATCCATGTGCTGTCCCTGCACGAACAATCCACTGGGCAGGTAGAACGAGGAACCAAACACTCGGTCCGAAAGCTGCAGCAGGGCGGCCACTTCAAGCGGAGGGAACGCCAGGAGCAGGAGGAAAGCAATGACCATCATCGCCCAGGAGAAGAACGGGACGCGCATCCAAGTCATCCCCTTGGCACGCAGGTTCATGACAGTGGTGATGAAGTTCACCGCGCCGAGCAGTGAGGCGGAGATGTTGAAGACCATGGCCAGCAGCCAGATGGTTTGCCCGTGCCACCACTGATTGGCCGAATGCGCACCCACCGTTGAGGCCAGCGGAGAGTAGTTGGTCCATCCGGACTGGGCCGCCCCTTCATGGACGAAGAAGCTGCCAAACATGAGCACGCCGGAAATGAAAAACAGCCAGTAACTCCACATGTTCAGGCGCGGAAACGCCATGTCGGGCGCACCAATCTGCAGCGGCATGACAAAATTTCCAAAACAGGCGACTCCGAGCGGCACCACGCCAAAAAAGACCATGATGGTGCCGTGCATGGCTCCGAACATGTTGTAGAGTTGCCCGTCCATGACTCCGTTGGGCGCCCAACGCTCCAGAAAGTCCGGCCCCAGCACGCCGAGCAGCGTGCGGATCCAGTCCGGCAGCGGCTGCCCGGTGTGGGCAATGCTGTGACGCATGGCCAGCATCAGGATGAATCCAATGGCGAGGAAGATCAATCCGCTGATGCCATATTGGATGCCGATTACCTTGTGATCGGTGCTGAAGACGTATTTTCTGATCCACGAAACTTCGTGGTGTTCATGACCATGATCGTGATCATGGGATTCATCACCGTGGGCTGTTGCTGCTGCGCTCATGAAAAAATGGGGGTTGCTGGTGAAATCACTTAACTGGGGCCGGGGCACCGCCAGGGGCGAGCGGCTTCTTGCTAGGAGGCAGGTTTTCATCCGCCTTGATCTTGTCCAATTCGGAAGTCGGCAGGGGTGATGCAAGGCCGGAAATTTCAGCATTCAGCGCCTTGATTTGATCATCCATGACGAAGGTCCCCTTGTTTCCCCAGGAATTGCGGATGTAGGAAACGATTTGTGCCACCTGTTTGTCGGTCAGGTTTTGACCGCCCTTGGCATTCATGACGGCGCTGCCAAAAGCCTGCCCCTTCACGTGGATGGGACCAGCGAGGCCTTTGAGAACAATGGCACAAAGGCGTTTTTCGCCGCCGGTGACGAACTCCGATCCTGCCAGCGGAGGATAACCGGAACCGGGATTCCCCACCCCGTTGCCTTGGTGACAGCCGCCACAAGTGGTGGTGTAGGCTGCCTCGCCATCCTTGAGCCATTTTACATCCGGAGGCAGTTCCGGCGCGGCGCTGGCGTCCAGCGGGCGTTCCTTGGCATAGGCACCCTTCAGGTTTCCTCCGACGTAGCTGCCTCCGACCAGCAGAATGATCGCGGAGAGAATGAGCGGAAGGTTCCCCAGCGGGGCGTTCCTCACGGGTTGGTCCTCCTTTTCCCGCGCCACAGCCGCATGGGCTCCAGCGACGTTCATGGTGTGCTCGTAGTCGATATTGTCACTCATGGAAGAAAATCTGTATCACTTCTTTTTGTCAGCCACGGATGCACCGCTGATGGCGATGGGCAATGGCAGGTCGCGCTTCAGTCCCAACACGTATTCCGCCAGGGCCTTGGCATCCGCCGTGGGAACCACCTGGCGTCCCGCCGGGATGGAAACCGAAGCCGGCAGGTCGATGGCATCCGCACGGCGCTTGCCTTCGACGGGAATGACATCATACAGCCCTGGGTAATGCGGGTGGTTGGTCCAGGAGACAATGGATGAGGGTGCATACAATTTGGCATGCAGTTCACCGGCAGATTTGAAGCGGTAGCCCGCGTTGGCCAGATCAGGCCCCAGTCGGCGCTGGCCGATCATGGCAAAATCTTCGCCTAGATAATCCCAAGCCGTCGTGGCACGGGTTTCACTGAGTCCTTTGCCTTCCTGGTCCGCACCGATGCCGCGTTTGAACTGATCCACGGGGCGGATGACCTGGGTGTGACACTGGGCACACCCCTCTGCGGCATACACCACCGCACCGCGGGCCTGGGAACCCGAAACGGCGGAAGGGTAGAAGCTTCCCTTCAGTTCCGGCTTTTCATAGAAGTCCACGTCGTTTTCCGGGCCTGCGGGCTGGCCTTTTGGCGTGGCCTGGTATTCAGCCCAGGTGTAGGGCACCGGCTGTCTGGATTTTTCTTTCAGATAGGGCAGAACGATGAGTAGCAGCCACGGAACGCCAAAGCAGGCACCGAGACCAAAAACGAAATTGCGCAGGCTGTCCATGTTGCGGTGTGGGGAGTGGAAAGTTATACAGGTTCTGCCCCCTCGTGGGTGACAACAAGTTCGGCATGATCCGCTTCAGGATGGCCTGCCTCATGAAAACGGGTGGCGGTGCCGTTCTGCCGTCCCTTGTTCATGACCATGAGCCGCAGATGGTTGAAAAAGGATACGTTCGCCACTAGCAGGAAAACCCAGCCGATGGTTGTTCCGATGCGGAAACTCCGGGCGAGTTCCACCGGCACATGGAAATCCCGATCCCAGTTGGCTGCGGAACTGCCGTAAAACAGACCGCCGACCACGAGCAGCGTCGCAACGGCAATGCTGCCATACGCGGAGGCCCAGAAATGAAACCGGATGCGCGATCCGCTCAGCCATTCACAGCCGGTGACACGCGGGACAATGAAATAGATCGCCCCGAACATCATCATCGTGAAAAACATGTAAACCGCGAGGAATGAAGCACCATCACCGGCGATCGAATACTGACCAAACCGCCCGATGGTGGCCGTGCCTAGGATGGCCATGACTCCGCAGGCTACGCTGTAGCCCACGGCCCCGAAGAAGGTGAAGCGCAGCGCGGGACTGAATTGAATCAGGTCATGATTCCCTTCCACGGTCCGGTAATGATTGATGCCTACGGCCACCACGGGAATGAGCATGAGAAACTGTGCGCCTCCGGAAACGGCGGTCATCCAGGCGGGCAGCGGACCTCCGAGGTGTTCCTGGATGCCGGTCCACCCTCCAACCGCCAGCAGGGTCCAAAAAGCCAGCTTTGCCAAATGGTAGGAATAGATCGGCCTGCCAACAATTTTGGGAATGATGAAGTAAGCCGACGCCAGTCCCACAGGCACCATCCAGAGGAACGTCAGGTTGCCGGCATACCAGGAGGCTGTGGCGGGACCCATGACTCCGGCCCCTTTCAGGGTATTGATCACCAGATTGGCCGTGAAATAGGCCCAAGGGAACGTGAAGCAGGCAGCGAGAATATACCATTGGCTGATGAACACGTGTCCTTTGCGGCGTGCGGTGAACATGACAACCATCCATACCGTGATCAGCAGGTAGGAGAGCAGCAGGATGGGCCAGACAGCCGGGGGAAATTCCAGCCACTTGGCAGCGGTGCCATTGCCCGAGAGAATGCCGAAGACGCCGATGGTGACGCCCAGATTCCAGAAGTGACCGGCCACGAGGATCGTGATGGGATTCTTGAGAGCAACCCTGCAAAGGCGGGCCATGATCCAGATGATCGTGCCAAAGCCCGCCTGCATCGCCCAACCGTAGATGAGCGCGTTGATGAAGGCCGGCTGGCTCCGTCCGAAGTTGAGGAATTCATAGTCAAACAACCCCGGGGCAAACTGCTTGAACGAGGAGATGAGTCCCAGCAGCGAGGCAATAATCAGCCATACCGCAGCGCTGGTGTAGAAAAACAACACTGGGAGCCTCGTGGTCTTGTCGATGGCGGCCCGCTGGAGAATGTCCTCCGGGCTGAAAAGCGGTGGACGTTGCGGCGGTGTGACTTCCTGGCTCATTGGCGGAATGGAAAAGGATGAAGAGGAGGCGGGCACGATTAGCCTTCGAACTTGGAAAGATTCGGATCATGGGCGGGCGTGCCGCCTTCGGGCACGACGGGAGCGGCACCTGGCACGCCCACTTTGCTCTTGGACTCCTGCTGCTTTTTGAGGATCGCGACAGCGTAGGAGAATAGGTGATCGACCGGCATCTGAACCGTGCCCTTGGCCTCATCCTTAGCGAATTTGCCGAGTTCGGCATCCTGTTCCTTCTCAACGAGACGGCGTTTTTCCGTCCGGAATTCACCGGCTCCCCCATCGGCGACTTCCCCGTCTCCTGGGCCGAAGGCGCGAACACCAAAATAAAGAATCGCGCCGAAGGCAAGAATGGCGAGGATACTTCCGCAGAAGGTGAGGAAGCGTTTGCCGAGAGTGTCTCCTGGATGCTCGTCCATGGGGTGTCTTGGGTTGGTTGCGAAAAGGGAGCTTAGTTGGCGAGGTTGACGGATTCCTCAAGGCGCGGATCACCGCAGGGATAAATGCTGGCTGAGCCAAGCTGGCGGAAGAAGAGAAAACCGGCAAGCCCGGCAAAGGTCGCCAGCGCGAGCAGGTCCATGCCAAAATCCGCGAAGAGACGGCCGATGCTGCTGGCGGCGCTGTCATCGTAAACCACCGGCCCCCTTTGCGGGAGCACCCACCAGTAAACCTCCAGCAGGTGCACGAAGAGCACAAACGCCGCGATGCCCATGATGACGTTGAGGTTCTTTTTGGCATCGCGCTTCAAAAGGGCGACAAACGGCAGCACAAAATGCAGAAACGTTAGTGCAATGCTGAAATACCACCAGCCGCCGGTGTTGCGAATGGCGTAGAACTGGGTCTCTTCCGGAACATTCGCATACCAGATGAGAAAGTACTGGCTGAAAGCGATGTAGGCCCAAAAGATGACGAAGGCGAGCATGAGTTTCCCCATGAGGTGGAAGTGCTCATCGGAGACGACGTGCTTGAAGTGCCCGGTTTTTTTGAGGAAACCGACCAGGATGATGATGAGCGCCATGCTTGCAAGTGCGGAGGCGGCAAAGACATTGACCCCCCACATGGTGGAAAACCATTTATAGTTGAGGGTCTTGATCCAGTCCACGGCGGCGAAGGTGGAACACACGGCCATGATTGGAAGCCAGCCGCAACTGAATCTGCGTGCGGAGAAGGTGAGGCGCACATTGCCCGTGTTGTCCTGTCCGATGCTGTAGCTGCGCAGTTTCCATGCGCCAAAGGCCAGGGCTGCGAAGAAAATGATGTAACGGATGCACCAGCCGGGCAAAATCCCCGAACCCCAGAGGTTGAGGTATGGGTACTTATGCCACAGGAGGTGGGTCTCATGCCCGCCGGCGTGAAGCTGGTCGCGCAGAGTCAGGGCGCCTTCCACTTTGGTCTCGTGAATGACGGCATGGTGACCAATCCAGGTCCACACTGTTTCCCTGATGCTGGGGACAAAAATCAGCGGCAGACCAAGCACGAACAACAGTCCGAAACTGTTCGCCATTGTTTCCATGACGCGCCGCACCGCCACCCCCCAGCCGGAGTTGGAGGCGTTGTGCAGCAGGCACCAAAAAAGCGCCCCCACGGCAAGCGTGAAAAAGACTTCAAAGGCAAAGAGCCATGAGAACGCGAAGGCATCGCCGACGGAGCCCTGACCCTTTCCAGCAAAGAAAAGCAGCATGGCGGAAATGACGGCGCCGACAACGCCCACCAGAAGGCAAATCGTCTTCAGCGCAGCGATCTTGTCGGTCTGGAGCTTCTCCCCGCCAGCGGGCAGATCAGTAACAGCAACGTAGTGGCTCATCGGTGAAGGTGGAAAATAGGGAAAGTGTTATTTGACAAGTCCTGCGGCAACCGCAGCATCCCAGGCTTGTTTGACCGCGGGATCGGAGAGCGGGGCGGCCTTGGAGAGCGCCAGCGACCGGATATAGGCAATGATTGCCCAGCGTTCCTGCACGTTTAGCTTGTCGCCATACCGGCCCATCAGCCCTTTGCCATTGGTGATGGTGTCGAAAATGGAGCCGGCGGGCCGGTAGGCCACGTTTTCGGGATTGCTGTAAGCGGCATCGAGAAAGTTGGCGATGTTTGCAATGCCGTAGGCAGCCTTGGGAGTGTCTGTGCGGATGGCGAGGACTCCCTTGCCGTCTCCGGACTTTCCGTGACAGATAAAGCAGTGAATGTCGTACTGCTTTTTGCCCAGCCGGAGGAACGCTTCGCTTAGTTCGATCTGTTTGGGAAACCCGTCGCCCCAGAAAGTGCCGTTTTCCACCTTGCCGGTGTGGTAGTAGTCGGCCCCGTGACCGGTGCTAAATTCCGGGTGATCCTTGTTCACAAATCCCTCCGCGGATCGTCCCTCGGGAACGGCCAGCCCCATGGGCACGCTGCCAGCCACCGGCTGTCGAGCTCCCTGTCCGTCGGCAAAAAAGTAGTTGGAACCTTGCGCTTTGACCTTGGCCTGCTGGTCCATGTCCGGAAGCAGCTCCAACGGGCGGCGAATGCTCTTGTCGCCACGGAATCCGGCGATTCCGACGACGGTTGCAGCGAGCAGGATGAGGGTGAGAAAAAAGTAACGCATGAAGATGCCGGTATTAGATTTCGTCCTCCACGAGTTCCAAATTCGTGCCGCCGATTTCACCGAGGAACGCCTTGGTTTTCTCCATGGAAAACTTGGGATCCCGCGCCTCGATGCAGAGGAAGAACCCATCATCCGAGAACCGCTTGAAGTTGTCGGAATTGAAGAGCGGGTGGTGCAGCCGCGGAAGTTTCATGAGGGCGAGCCCTCCAAACAGACAGGTGAATGCCGAGAACAGGATGGTCAGTTCAAACATCACCGGGAAGAACGCGGGAATGGTGAAGATGTTGTGCGGTTTGCTCTGAACAACCGTGGGGTAGAGAATGACCTGGGTAATGTGCTGGAGGAGAAACGCGGTCAAAGTGCCAGTAGTGCCGCCAATGAGCACGAAGGTGGAGAGGATGCTTTTGGGAAGCCCCATGGCGTGGTCCATGCCGTGGATGGGAAACGGACTGTGCACGTCCCAGTGGGAAAATCCGGCATCCCGAACCTGTTCCGCAGCGTGATAGAGATCCTTCGCGCTGCCGAATTCGGCGAGGTAGCCATGCACTCGTTTGAGTGGTGTTGGTTGGGCCATGGTTCGTTTGCTAAAGTCGTGGGTTCAGAAAGTTGGCGACCTTGACATTCAGGCCATTGTGGGATTGCCTGGGGGGGCTTCTGGAATGCATTCGCCCGGGTCGGGACGATCCACCTCTCTGAGGTATGGACGGTGGGTGTTTTTGCGCTTTGCGCGTTCCGGATCGTAGTGCGGATCCGCCTCCGGGAGAACGCCTTTGACTTCGCTCATGGCGATGACGGGCAGGAAGCGCAGGAAGACAAGGAAGAGCATCAGGAAAAAGCCCAGCGTCCCGATGAAGGTCCAGATCTCCACCCAGCTTGGATGGTAGTCATCCCACTGACCGGGGAGGAAGTCGCGGGCCAGGGTGGTCACGATGATGACGAAGCGTTCATACCACATGCCCGCGTTGACGCACATGCAGACGGCCATCACGATCCAGAGGTTTTCCCGGCAGCGCTTGACCCAGAAAAACTGCGGGGCAATGACGTTGCAGAAGAACATCGCATAGTAGGTCCAGGTGTAGGGGCCGTAGAGGGTCCGCCAGCGAAAGGCATCCAGCTCATAGTCGCTGGCGGAAAACCAGGCGACAAACAGCTCCATGAGATAGGCGTAACCGACAATGGAACCGGTCAGGGCAATGACCTTGGTCATGTTATCCACGTGCTTTGCCGTGAGCAGATCCTGAAGGCCGTAGATTTTCCGGGCCGGAATCATCAGGGTGAGGACCATGGCAAAACCGCCGAAAATGGCACCGGCCACGAAATAGGGAGGGAAGATGGTGGTATGCCAGCCGGGAACAATGGAAGTGGCGAAGTCGAAGGAGACGACGGTATGCACCGAGAGCACCAGCGGAGTGGACAGCGCCGCCAGCAGCAGATAAGCCACTTCATAATGACGCCACTGCCGGTTGCCACCGCGCCAGCCCAAGGCAAACATGCCGTAGAGGAGTTTTTTGATGCCGCCTTTGCAGCGATCCCTTAGCGTGGCAAGGTCCGGAACAAGTCCGAGATACCAGAAAATGATGGAGACGGTGAAATAGGTCGATACGGCAAAAACGTCCCAGAGCAGCGGCGATTTGAAGTTTTGCCAGATGCCGTTGGCATTTGGAACCGGAGCCAGAAAGTAAACCATCCACACCCGTCCCACGTGCAGTGCGGGAAACAGACCGGCGCACATGACCGCGAAGAGGGTCATGGCCTCGGCAGCGCGATTGACCGAGGTGCGCCATTTTTGGCGGGTGATGAAGAGAATGGCGGAAATCAGGGTGCCGGCGTGTCCGATACCGATCCAGAAAACGAAGTTGGTGATGTCCCAGCACCAGGCGACCGGATGGTTGGTCCCCCACACGCCGATGCCGGTGACGATCAGATAGAAGAAACAAAACGCCATCACCCCGCTGAGGAGAAGTCCGGGGACGAAGAGCGCCCACCACAATTTTGGCTGGGGCTTCTCCACAATGCCGGCGATTTTCTCGGTGATCCAGTGCATCGACCGGTTGTTGAGCACCAGAGGCTCCCGGGTCAGCACTTGGGCAACCGTGTTTCCCCCGCCTGCTGGAGCGTGGCCCTGGTCGTGAATGTCAGTGGCTGTAGCCATGAAAATGGGTGAATTCAGTTTCGAAATTAGTGGTGAGCAGCCGGAGTCTCAGATCCGCCCGCGTGGCCAGCACCATGGGTGCTGACAGGGTGCAGCTTGCTGGCATTGCCGGCCTTTTTCTTCTCGTAGTCAATCCGCGCGACCAGTGCCTGGTTGGGGTTCTTGATGCGGCCGAGGTAACTGGTCCGCGCCTTGATGGAGAGGTAGCTGAGCAGTTCGTAGTTCCGGCTGTTTTTCCGCCAGGCGTTGACGGTATCGGCGGAGCCTTCCGCAATGTTGCCGAACATGATGGCATCTGCGGGGCAGGCTTCCTGGCAGGCGACCTTGACGCCGTCCTTTTTAATGCGCAGGTCGGTTTTCTTGATTTCGAGGGATTCGTCGAACTTGCCGGATGCCAGGGCCGCATTTCTGCGAACGCGGGCTCTGGTTTCGGAGCGGGCACCCTCGATCCGCTGGAGGCAGTAGGTGCACTTTTCCATGACCCCGCGCATCCGCACGGTGACGTTCGGATTTTTCTGGAGCTTGCTGAGTTCGGTGTCCCAGCGTTCTCCCAGCGGGCCGGAATAGAGGTTATTGTGCTCGATGCCAGCGATGGAGTTTTTCGCGAGCGGATTGCGCTTGTTGTAATCGAAAAAGTTGAAACGGCGCGCTTTGAACGGGCAGTTGTTGGCGCAATACCGGGTGCCAATGCAACGGTTGTAAACCATGAGGTTCAAACCATCCGGGCTGTGCACGGTGGCATTGACCGGGCAGACCGTTTCGCACGGCGCGCTTTCGCAGTGCTGGCAGCCCACCGGCTGCACGACCATTTCCGGCTCGTCCATGAAGTCTTCATCCCAGACGTCTTTGTCCTCGCCCACCAACCAGGACACGGGCGACTTGGTCTCCGGCAGCACATGGTCGTCGAGGTCGGTGGCGAAATACCGATCCATGCGAATCCAGTGCATTTCACGTCCGCGAATGACCTGATCCTTGCCGACGATCGGAATGTTGTTTTCACTTTGGCAGGCCACCAGGCAGGAGGAGCAGCCGATGCACCGGTTGAGGTCGATGACCATGCTCCACTGGTGCAGGGAGTCGTTGAGGTGGGCGACTCGCTCCTTTTCCGCCTCGGATTCTCCCGCTCCGATGCTCCCCTCGTATCCTTCGTCGTCCTTTGTTTTCTTGGCTCCGACAGGCTTGTAGAGGGAGAATTCCTGCTGCTTTTTCTTTTCCTCGCGGGTGCCGTGGACGTGGGCGTCACTGCCCATTTCCAGGACAAAGTCCGCATTTTCTTTCCAGTCATCCTGGGTGCCCTCACGAACCAGCGCGCGTCCATACATGGCGCTGTGTTCCTGGGTCAGAGCCAGCCGGTAGGTATCCACCGTGCGGCGCAACTTGGCGGAGGCGAAATACGGCTGTGCTGTGGTGCGCAGCCCGTAGGCATTGTAACCGGTCCCCTGCCCCACCAGACCGGGGCCGTTCTCGCCGGTTCCCTGTCCGTAGCCCAATGTCACGGTGATCACATGGTCCGCGTGGCCGGGGATGACGATGACGGGGAAATACTGCTTGGCTCCGTTCACGTCGAGCTGGATCACCGCCGCTTCCTGATCCACGCTCAGGAATTTGCGTTCCAGCTTCAGCACTTCCATCGCGGTGCGAAAACTGACCAGTGCACAATTGTCCCAAGTGACTTTTGAAACCGGGTCCGGCGCTTCCTGCAGCCAGGCATTGTTGATGTAGCGTCCGTCATACACTTTGGAGCAGGGAACAAAGCTCACCTCAACCGTTTCGGCGGTCGGTGCTGCCAGCGGCTTGTAATTTGCCACGGCCTGAACGGCGGCGGGGTTCGCCGCGGTCGTCGCGGCTGGGTAGGCCGTATTGGGAACGAACCCATCGCGCAGGGCAAAATTCCATGCCTCCTCCTTGTTCGCTGCCTGACAAATGGCGTCGAAGGTGGCTCGCACCGCCTTGTGGGCGGGACCCGGCTCCTCCGGCATGCCGGGAATCGCCGGTGCGGGCTCCTCCTCCTTGTCCACAATCAGGGAATTGAGCAGGTCAATGTCGGAAACACCCGAGTGCAGCGGAAGGATCATCGGCTGCACAATGCTGTAAGTGCCATCGGTGGAGCGTGCGTCCCCCCACTGTTCCAGATAGTGCGTGCCGGGCACCACCCAGGCCGCAGCCCGCGCCGTGGCGGTGCGGTGGCGGGTGGCCAGCAAGATCAGTTCCGCGCCGCCGAGTTTTTCAGCAAACTTCAAATCCGCCGGAGCATCGTAAACGGGATCGGCTTCGGTGATGCCAATCACGGTGGTGATCTCCTTGGATTCGAGGGCCTTGGCAAGGTCGGAAAGGGTTCCTGCCTCATCCTTTTCACCTTGTTTGAGTTCGATGACCGAACCCACCGCTCCCAGTGCCTGATTCATCGCAGCCACCAGCAGATGCACCTCCACCGGTTGACCTTGTCCGGCGACCACCACCGCCTTGCCCTTGGAGGCCAGCAGGTCCTTTGCCACTTCTTCCACCCATGGCTTGGAGACCTTGGCGTTGGGCAATTCGTTGCCCGCCAAGGCTGGAGCGGCGCCGAGGAGCGAAGCCAGTTCCGCGGCCAGTCGGAAAATCTGGCTGGGGGCAACGCGCAACCGATGGTCTGCCATGCCTCCTGTCACACTGTAGCGGGCTTCCGCCACGTAGAGCCGGTTGAGCGGGTCGCCCGGTTTTTCCGCCTTGCGCCCCTTCATGAAATCGCTGGTGGTGTTATTGCCAATCCGGTCCAATCCCATGAAATCGCAGTCCAGACTGAGGACTCGTTCCGCTTTGTCCAGGTGGTGGACGACGGCCACGCCATCGCCATAGGCAAGTTTTGTCGCGGCGTGGACGTTCACCGGAGCCAGCGCCTCGTAGCGGTAGGTTTTGACCGCAGAAAACTTTTTCTTCACCTCGCCCAGCAGCCGGGCCCGGGTCGGAGAATTGTTATGATCCAGCAGGATCGCCACGCCCTTGCCCCCGTCCTTGGCCCAGGCGGTCTTTTTTTCGGCCAGTGCGGCTTTGAAATCCGCCTTGGTTGATTCCTTGCCGCCCTTCAAAAACTGGGTGGCCCGGTCACGATCGTAGAGGTTGAGCACCGAAGCCTGGGCATACACGTCCAGACCGCCGTTGGATTCCGGGTGAAGCGGATTGCCAGCGAGGTGAGTGGGGCGGCCTTCGAAGGTGGTCACGACCAGCGGAGTGCAGCCACCCAGGCGCGGCATGGCCGTCGCGTAATAGAGCGCCTTGCCTGGAATCATCCATTCCGGGCTTTTGGCATACGGCTTGATGAACAGTTCCGGCCTGCGGCACGCCGCAAGCCCCATTGCGGTGGAAGCCCCCATCAGCTTCAAAAAGGTGCGGCGGCTGGTTTCCGCCTCGGCCTCATCCTTCATTTCCGACTGCCCGTCGAGGAATTCGCGATCCAGTTTTTCCTGGAATTCCGGGGTTTGGGCAAACTCCGACAGACTGCGCCAGTAGCGCTTGCCGGTCTTTGGTTCCTCGGGATGAATAACTTCGCGTTTCATTTAGGAAAGGGGGGCGATGGAAATGGTGAACAGGGAGCGGGAGAATCCTAACGGTGACAGGCGGCGCAGTTTTCCGGCGCTTCAATGTGCCAGTTTTTCTTCAGCTTTTCGCCCATTTCAGCCTGCGTCTTGCCGTCGTTCTCCGGCTTCCACTTCAAATCCGTAATCTTGTCCAGAGGACGCAGTCTGTTTTCGGGGTTGCGGTGGCAGTCCAGGCACCAGCTCATGCTCTGCGGCTGGTCGTGA
>JAGNEJ010000035.1 GCA_018003315.1 Verrucomicrobiales bacterium | reverse complement strand
AGGTTGTCATTGATCGAATTCTGCGCCGCCACCAGCGACGGCGAATGGTGACGCGATCAAAACGCCGGGTCGCTCAGAAGCGAAAGTGGACGGATGGAAACTCCAGAAATTCGGTAACGAAGTAAAACTAAACTCCAGGTTTCAGCTCTCCGCCCTCAGGTTTCCGGCCTCCCGATGTCCCGTTCAATAATGGTAACGGGCTTGGGCGAAGAGCAGGCGGTCATCGGTGACGCGATAGACCAGGCGATGTTCTCCGGTGATCCGTCTGGACCACACGCCAGAACCCAAATGACGGAGAGGTTCGGGCTTGCCGATGCCCGCGAAGGGTTCCCGTCGCACGGCTTCCACCAGATCAAGCACTTTCAAGGCGGTTTTCCTGTCCGTGGCCACCCAATGGGCCAAATCTTCCAGGAAATCGCGGTCGAACACCAGCAGCCTTTCAGCGGACATCAGGGCAAGCCGGCATTTTGTCTGAGGTCTCCCATGGCGAGGGTCTGCCCTTCTCCCTCGCCCAAACGTTGGAGCGCGCCCAGCAGGCGCCGCGCGTTGGCGGGAGAGCGGAGGAGGTGGGCGGTCTCCTGCAAGCCCTCCCATTCGTCCAGCGGCACGAGCACCACGGATTCGGAACCACGGCGGGAAATGATCACCGGCTCACGGGTTGAGACGGCCTCGTCCCAAATGCTGGCGAGACGGTCACGTGCTTCAGTGTAGGAAACGGCAGGCATGACGACCCAGATAAACCTGAACAGGATATCTGTCCAGAAAAAATCTCCGTGGCACCCTTGGAAATATCCGTCTCGCCATTTTCCCCGTCATAGTCCGTCAGCTTGGAAACGAAGTGTGCTTCGTGTCTCCTGCCTACTGACGCTGTCCCCGCAACCAAAGCGCCACATCATCGCGGTTCATGATGTCATAGGCGATCAGGGATGTCCCATCATGGATGAACACCACGCGCCATTGCAAATGAACACGGATCTCATAGGACCGCTCCGCAAGTTTGCGAAGCCCGAAGCCCCGGTGTGCGTGAGGGTCGCCAAAAGCCGCCGCTACTTTGGAGATTGTCCGGGAAACTTTTCCACGAAGGCCGGGAGGCAATTTGGCTGCGGTTTTCCGGATTCTTTCCGAAAGCAGCACTTCAATCATAACGCGCCAGTGAAGATCTCCAACCCGCCGGTTTCTCGCGACGCGGCGATTTCCGCCAGTGCAAGGTCTTCCGCCAGCGTCGCCTGAGTCAGGGTAACGGCATATTCATCCAAGGCCGGAAAACTGCTTGGCCTGAATGGGAGTCCACGCAGTTTGACCATCTGTGCGAAGAACATGGAGACCGCCGCCGTTGGCGTAATCCCGATTTCGCGACATACCTCGCCCGCTGCGGCCGCCAGTTCGCCATCGATCCGGAGTCTAATTTGCTCAGTCATGCATCAAATGTGCCAAACGTACGGAAATAATCAAGGGGTATGCGCCCCTCTTCCCCCCTGCCCCCTCTCAGATCAAATCCGCAATTCTTTTTTCCATGCTGCGGAACTGCCGGATGCCGAGCCAGAGGAAGAAGGCGGTGACGGCGAGGCTGAGGCCGAAGACCTGCCAGTCGATGGGCGTCCGGCCGCCGAGGAGGCACCAGCGGAAACCGTCGATGCTGCCAACCATGGGATTGAGCGAGTAGAGAAGCCGCCATTTTTCCGGGATGACCCCGCTGGCGAAGCCGACGGGCGAAACGTAGAGACCGAACTGAACGAGGAAGGCGACGATGACGGGTAGGAGGAGAATCCGATGAGGAAATCGACGAAGGCAACGACGATGGTGGCGGTGGGGACGATGAGGCGAGGAAAATAAACCTTGCTGATGAGGTTGGCGTTGGAGACGAGGCTGTTGCTGGCCTCGGACAAAGCGGTGGCGAAGAAAGTCCACGGCAACAGGCCGGCATCTGCCGGATGGTTTCCTCCAAAGAGACCGTGATGTCCCATGTCGGGTAGTGGGCGCGCAGCTTGGCGGGATCCGAGAGGTAACAGATGTGGTCGCCAATGCGGTTTTCATCGACGTATTGGTAAACCTGCCGTTTGCCGGAGGAATTTTCCGCGATTTTGAATGCTTCCCAAATCGATCACGAGTTGTTGCGTCCGCCGCCGATGTTGTAGACATCCGCGATGCGCGGGGCCTTGATGAATTCCTCGATGAAGCGGGCGACGTCGTGGAAGTGGATTTTGTCGCGGACCTGCTTGCCCTTTTAGCCGAAGGCCTTGTATTCGCGCCCCTCGAGGTCGCCCTTCACGAGGCAGGGGAGGAAGCCGTGGAGTTCAGCGCCGGAATGGTTCGGTCCGGTCAAGCAGCCACCGCGCAGTCAGGCGGTGTGGATGCCGAAGTAGCGGCCGTATTCCTGGACCATCACGCCGGCCGCCACCTTGGAAGCTCCGAAGAGCGAGTGCTTGGATTGGTCGATGGAAAAGTCCTCGGCGATACCGTTGGCGCGGGCCGGGTCGGCGTAGTCCCGGCGGGTTTCCAGCTCGCGGAGGGCGATCGTGTTGGGCCGGTCGCCATAGACCTTGTTGGTGGACATGTGGACGAAGGGCGATTCCGGACAAGCCTGACGGGTCGCTTCGAGCAGGTTGAGCGTGCCGACGGCATTGGTGTCGAAGTCTTCAAACGGGATCGCCGCGGCGCGATCATGCGATGGCTGGGCGGCGGTGTGGACGATGGCGTCGGGCTTTACGTGCTTCAGCAGATCCAGCACGCCTTGGCGATTCCGGATGTCCAGTTCGTGGTGGGTGAACGAGGCACCGAGCCAGTCCGCGAGGCGGGACTGGCTCCAGCGGGTGTCGCCCTGCGGGCCGAAGAAGACCGCGCGCTGGTTGTTATCGACGCCATGGATGTGTCAGCCGAGCGAGGCAAAATGGACGCAAACTTCGGAATCGATGAGGCCGGACGAGCCGGTGACGAGGAGGGAGGGCTTGGTGGTCAAAGCTGATACCGGACAACATGGGTTCGGTTCCCGATCTTGCTTGGGCCCGGGTTTTCGTGGCGGCGGGTCTGCCGCTTTTCACAAGTTACAAGGCACTTGGAACAGGCGAGCGGGGTTGATCATCCGCGCATGGGTGGCAGGGCCGACCACCTCCGAATCGAGCGCCTCATGCCATTTGAACCGCCCCGATTACGAACTCACAGGCTGCGGGAAAATTCTTCCAGCGAGGTTGCCTGAATGGACGCTTTGTGGAGGCCGCGCAGTTGGGTCACGTCATCCATCGCGGCGACCACCTCGCGCAGACCGTCGGGGATCGGGCCAAAGCGGATTTCCAAGGCTTCCAGAATACCCTCCTGCAGGCCCTTCTGCAGGCCTTCATCACGAAGCTGGTCGGCGAGTGTCATGGTGGTCGTCTGCAGTTCGGGTTGTGCGATGGTGCTCACCCTATGGTCGAACGCGTCCTTGTCAATATCGGCACGGAGCAGGTAGCGGATGATGAACTCGAGGGTTTCACGCGGGAGCTGCATCAGAAGCGCCTCGTCCCAGACTGGGTCGTCGAGCAGCCTGGCGATGCGCTCCGCCTTCATGACGCGCAGCGTCATGATGCCCGCCGGGGTGCCGCGGATGGATTCAAACGACAGGCCGGCGAGTTGGATGAGACGGAAAGTGAAGTCTGGGATGCAGGCGCGCAGTTCGTCCCCAAAATCCGCGGGGATGTCCAGGAGGCTGGAGAAGCGTGGCGAAAGTTCCCAGACCTCGGCATTCTGGGCGAGCACGACCGGCAGGATGACGGGCAAGCGGGCGGGGGCAGCATGCCTGTTGAGCCGGGATTCCCAAATGCGAACCATGTAGCGCAAGAGCCGCAGCGCGAGTGCGTGGTCCCGGGTGGTCTGGTGTTCAAACAAAAGATACACCAGGCAATCGGAGTCGGTGAGCGGCGCGCCTTCCGGGAAAGACCGGAGACGGGAACCGTCAGACCGAGGGTCCTCGCGAGGGTAGTCATGCGAAATGGACGGTGCCGTGACGGGGCTTCCCATCACGAAATGTTTTCAACCCTTTTGAACAGAAGCCTTGTGCAGGCAGCACGACTGGGAAACGAAGCCCGCACCCTGTCCCATGCCGGAGGCATGGCAGCACTCCCCGTTACCGCACCAGTGAACCGGCAAGTCTCCGGCCTGGTCATGCCGCTCATTTGGAACGCGAATTGGAATGTGCGTCGGCCTTGTTCGCCTGTGGTTTTCCCTTACAGTTCCCTGGCAAATGTCTCAAGGTCAGCGCAGCGAATGGCGCTGCGGAGCAGGGCCTGCAGTTTGGACAGGTCGGCGATGCGGGCGATCTCTTCGCGGAGTCCTTCCGGCACGGAATCAAATCGAATCTCCAGCGCCTCCAGCACATCCTGCCGCTTGGTGTGGACCTGGCCTTCCTGGCGGCCCTCTTGGCGGCCTTCCTGGCGGAGTTGATCAGCTAGGGACATGGCGGCGGATTTGGTCTTGGGTTCGTTGAGTGATTCAATCCTACGGGTGAAGCCGTCCCTGTCAACCTCAGCGGCAAAGATGTAGCGGAGCAACTGCAGCAAGGCGGGTTCAGGCAATCGAACCAGCAATGCTTCATCCCAAACTGCGGCATCAAGAAGCTGCCCGAGCTGTTCAGCTTTGAGAACCCGCAATGTCAGGATGCCCTGCGGAGTGCCCGTAATTTTGTCGAAGGGGAGTCCGGCTAATTCCAGGCGCTGATGGATAAAATCGGGTGTGAAGCGCTGGATTTCCGGGGCGAGCTGCGGCGGCACTGAGAACAGGTCGAAAAACCGTGTCGAGGACTTCCAAGGAGTGGCGTTTTGTGCCAGGACAATGGGAAGAATGGGGGATAGACTGGATGCTTCCGGGTGGTCGCGCCGCTGGATTTCCCAGATGCGGAGCATGTAGCGCAGCAGCCGCAGGGGCAGCCACGGGTCTTCCTGCCGCTGGTGCTCAAATAAAATGTAGAGAAAGGCGGGACCGCCATCCAGCGGGATCTGGTAGAGCAGATCGCTTGCGGAAGCCTGAAGGTGTTCATCCAGAAAGGTGCCGGGGATGAGGCGCAGGACTTCCCAATCCATCCGGGCGGTCAAGGAAGGGGAGAACTGGGCTTTGAGAAACGCGGCAGCGGTTTCCGTTTCGGAAAATGCTGCTTTGAAGAGTTTGTCGTGCGGCTGATGCAGAGGGAGCGAAATGAGGGACTGGTGGACGTCGGTGGGGTGGAGATCCGGGCCGTGCATTTGCACGGAGCCTGCACGTTCTTCAAACTTTCCGTTTCAAGATTTCAACCTTTCAGAATGCACCACCTCCACTTGTCTGGATTTCAATGTTTGCCCGCTCAGTATTTCAGATGATAGTAGAGGTTTTTGAGGACTTCATTCTGGAAAGCAATGAGGCCCTGTTCCTTTTCCCACCAGGTTTCGGCGGTGTATTCGTGGGGGTCGATGCGGAGCACGCGGGTATCAATGCCGGGCAGGGTTTTTTCAAAAAACCAGTTGGTGCGGCGGGTGGCAAAAGGATCGGTGGGCACCAGAAGAATGTGCACTGTTGAAGGGTGCGCCTCGACCCAAGTCTTCACAGCCAGCGCTTCTTCGCGGGTACTGGAGGCGTCGTGGCCAATGCGCTGGATGGCCGCCTCCGGAACTCCCTGGGATTTGAGCACGCCGAGGATGATCTCGGTGGTGGTGGAGCGCAGGCCCAGTGTTTCTGCGGGGCTGGGAGGGACGTTGGGAACCAGAATGAGCGGCGCCAGCCCTTCCTTCCACAACTTCGCAGCGGCGAACGGTCGGTAGTCCTCACCGCCACCGAGGACAACAATGGCGTCGGCGCTGGCGGGCGATTCCTCGACCATCCACCACCGTGCCGCAGTGCGACCCAAGGGGATGCGGAACCACCAGAGGAGCAGCGCCCCGACAACCAAAATGGCAAACCGGACGCCCCAGCGACCCCACCGGCTGCGGGTGCGAAGAGATGCTGAAATTTCAGACAGGGTTTGAAAGGCCTGAGGGTTGCGGGACTGCGGTGCTGCGCCCAATTCCATGCTGCCGCCCTTGGTCGGGGCATGGCCGGACCAATCGCAGAGCAGGATGGAATCGGGGCATCATTTCCATGATACCGGTGCCGGGGCAGGCGGGTGGTTGTCAGGTTCTGCCAGAGGAAAGCCCGGCACAAACATGGCTGGTGTGCCGTTTCAATGCAATGCGCTCCCGGGGAAACAGCCGGAACCGGCGTGCGGTTTCAGTGAATTCCAGTGAGGGCATGGGTTGGAACAATGGCATTGGAGTGTTCACCGTCCTCCCACCCGGCCGACGATGACGTGGAGGGTTTTCAAGATGATGCTGCAATCCAGAATCATGCTGGCATTTTTTACATAATAGAGGTCGAAAGCGAGCTTGTTCCGGGCGTCCTCTACGTCCTGACCGTAGGGGTAATTGACCTGAGCCCAGCCGGTGATTCCTGGCTTCACAAGGTGGCGGAGATGGTAGTAGGGAACCTCATTTTCGTAGTCTTTGATGCATTCGCTCCATTCCGGACGCGGCCCCACCAGACTCATTTCTCCTTTGAGCACATTCCAGAGCTGGGGCAGTTCATCGAGCCGGGATTTTCGGAGAAATTTTCCGATGCGGGTGATGCGCGGATCGGCACTCGCGGTGGTGGTCCCCGCCTTTTCCGAATCCATCTTCATGGTACGAAACTTGTAAATCGTAAACGGCCACCCGCGGTACCCATACCGATCCTGTTGAAAGACGCCTTTGCCTGGACTGGTGACCCGGATGGCCAGCCAGATGAGCAGCAACAGCGGCGAGGTTGCCAATAGCCCAATGGAAGCGAGGAGAACGTCCGCAAGGCGTTTGACGTGGGAATACACAGAAAAACGGGCGAGCCGGAAGTCGCGGTCAAACAACCAGCACGGGGAAGGGTCCATCACGTCCAGCATGCGCAGACGCTGCTGCCAGAAAGCGCCCCAGACAAAGACCGGAACCGCATTGGAGTGCAGGACCACCAGCATCTCCGAAAGACCTGGATCAAGCTGACGGACTTCACGGCCCAGAACGATGCTGTCCAAGGCATGTTCGGTTTTCTGAACGGCCGTTTCGGCATCCAGGGCCTTCCGCAGAGACGCCTCCGTAGCGCCATTGTTCAATGCGACCACTCTGACGTTCGCAGCCTTGCCGACAATCGCCATGGCGGTTAGGATTGCGGCTCCGTCTTCGGGAGTTCCCAGCACTAAAATGCGTCGTGCCGTGGTTGCGGTTCGTCCAAACACCGGCTCCAGCGATCGTCGAAGGTAAAGGGCGGAAAACGTATAGCCCACAGGTGCGAGGATGAGCAGCATCCGGCTGGTCTGCATGGAACTGCCATAGGTTCCAACCAGGGCAGACAGCCCTGCGCCTGCGAACGCAGCCAGAATGCCGCCGAGGACAAATTCCGATGCAAATCGCAGGCTGAAAAAATCCGATTCCCGGTCATACCCCCCAACCAGCCAGGCCGCCACCAGCGAAACACCGAGGGGGATCCCCACCACCGAAAGGTGCTCAAGGTGGGACACCTGATGGGTCAAGCTTTTGATCCAGTAGATGAGTCCGAACATGCCGAGCCAAAGGACCAGGTCCATCAGAACGAAAACGACAGAAAAATAACCCGTGGAGAGTCGTCGGCGCCGCCGAATCGGTTGACCGGTGGTTTCCTCCGAAGGCAGTTCCAGCGCCGCACGAAACGATGGAGTCCCCTGCTGTGGGGGCTCACGTTCGGTTGGCTTTGGATCTTCGGTGATCATTTTGGTATGGCGCAATGCCAAAAACTTTCGTCGAGTCCTGCGTTGCCAAATCAGAAACCTCGGGACAAAGGTTCCTGCCGAAATTCGAGGCTAGTCGGGAGAATTTTCCTCCCGAACTTGATCCTGTTTCAGCAAGTTCTTTGCTTCGCCGCGGAATGATTGGGTAGTCGGTTCGACGGAACAGCTTCTGGTCGCGGCGAAATCTGGGGGGGTTTGGGTTAAAGCGGACAAAATCGGAAAGCAATTCCGCTCGTGTATGACTACCTCATTTTCTGCAAAAGGTTACATGCTTTTTTCAAAAAGTTTTCGATTCCGCTCAGCATCGCTTCCCGGAGGGTGGCGGTTTCTTCAGGGCATCTGCACCACCTACTGGACGGAAGCCCGGAGAAACCGCCGGTGACTCGTCTGGTGAGGTATCGCATCTCTGACTTTCCACGAGATGGTGCCATTGGGCTGGCTGAGTGGTCCCGACAGGATGACGAGATCGGCAGGCTCGTGATTCCAATTCGTCAAATCCGTGGATACTTCCGGGACCAGAGTCAATCCGGTGATGCCCGGCTGGAGTCGGTAATCCAGAGCAAGAAATGTTTCTCCCAACTGCTGGAACATGCCGGGACTGACGATCTGTGTGGCATCGTCCCAGAGGCGCGGAATGGATCCGAGGATGCATTCCAGTTCGTTGGTCATTCCGTCTCCGTCGGGGTCCGCGGATCGCCCGGAAATCAAGTCGTTTTGAGTCTCTGCGATCGAAAAACACAGCGCCCTCCAGCCGTCATAATCCAAAGGATGAGGCATTCCTCCGGGCTGCCCTCCTGGATGCGCGCTGGCAGTCCAGTGTTGCGGATTTGCCGGATCGGGGGCGAGGTCCGGGTTTTTCAACAAGAGGGTGGGACCGAACCCCGCGGCTCCGGCAGGCCAGAGCGGTGCGCCGCCGTAGGCAAAGCGATGAAGGATGGAAGTCGGACCAAGATTTGGATCACCCCATTCGAGGGAGATGGTCTGCCCGGCATCGTTCAACGTTCCGGAAAACTGTCCCGCAATGTTTCCAATTCCAGCGGAACCATAGCGCCGCTCAAAGACCAGTTGGCGTTTCACCACGGTTACGTAGGCACCCGGCGGCAAGAGCAGAACATCCGCCTTGGAAAAGTCGAAACTCATGCCGCCGGTGAAGCGCAACTGGCGGAGGTCCAGCCAAGTGGATCCGACGTTGAGCAGCCGCACGAATTCGAAATCGCTGGCTGTGGGAACCGGCGAGATCGCTTCTGCAACGGAGGGTGGCGGCGGCTGGCAGTTGATTTCCGCCACGACCAGTGTGGAGGGTGAGGGCGCTTGCACGGCTGGTTCGGGGATGACGCTCAGTCGGTTAAAAACCATCATGTTGTCACCGGCCTCGCCAGGAGTGGCACCGCTCACGTCGAAATCAAAACCAATGGAATCCAGCGTTGCGCCGCTTTTGCCCGCAAGGGTGCCTTGAAACGAAAGGGTGGAGCCGCTGTGGATGGCTGCATTGAACACAATGTCCGGACCCACTGCCTCAAAGTGAACGCTCAGGGAATAGGTGGCCCCGTAAAACAAATCTTTATCCGTGGAAATGCGGGTGCCGGACCCGTCATACCAGACGATTTCCATGCGGTTGAGGGGAGTCGGTTCGAAAGCAACCCGCATCAGTTCCGCACCGCCTGCATCCCGAAAGGTCCAGCCAAAAGCATCCCGTCCGGGAAAACAGTCGATTCCTGGAGTTTGCCCGGGTTCACAGGCGCCGCTGTTGATGAAAGCAAGATCCACGCGAAAGGTGATCCCTGCCAGCGGCTCTCCGCAGCCGTGCTGGAAATCAGCATGGCGCAGGGTGGGTGTGGAAAAATACCCGCCCACTGCCCCAGCGAGTGACCCGTTCCAGCGGACAAAGAAACTGAGATCATCCGCGGGATCATTCCCCGACCAGCCAAGCTGGCCGGATAAATCGTCACCTGGCCCGGTGAGATAGGGCTTGGGAAAAACACCCGTCACCAATGGTGCCGCCTGGGACACCGTGGCGGAAGTTAACATCCACAGCACAGCAGCCCAGCGGCAAAACACTGCGCCTGCGGCTGGAATGTCACATCCAAAGCGCATACAAACTCCCACTGTTCACGACCACCGGGCCTGACTGCCACAGTGATGGCGGAGGGCAAACAAGGTCATTACGCCTGCTTCGCTGCGCGGCGGCGGCCGAACAGCATCAATCCTCCCAGAGCGGCTAGCACAGACGCCGTCGGTTCAGGAATCACCGTAAGCTGGTTGAAAATCATGTAGTTTGATCCGGCTGCAGCCGTATTGCCCCCACCGACATCGTAGTCAGCCCCGAAATCGGCGATCTGGGCTGCCCCTTGGCCGGTGAGCGTGCCGCCGAAACTCAGCGAGTTCAACGTCGCTGCGAACGTGGCGTTCGCACCGCTCTGGGTAAAGGTCACATTCAGCGTGTAGGCTTCGCCATTGATGATGTCCCAGCCCGGGGCCGGCGGAATGGTGTTTCGTGTGTTGGAAGGATCATACCACACAATTTCCATGCGGTCCGCCAACGTGGCAGGTTCGAATGCCAAGCGCCAGAGCTGGTTGTTGGACCCATCCCGAATGGACCAACCAAACTTGTCACGACCGCCGAAGATGGCAGGGTCCGTGATATTGGCGATGTCGCCATTGTAGAACTCCGCTTGCTGACTGTTGAAGATGGAAAAATTGACGGAGAACGTCGTCCCGGCCAAATTGTCCGCATGACTGTGGTTGATGTCCGTATTCATCGAGGGCGGCTGGGCATAAAGCCCTCCCACCCGGAATGCGGCATTTCCATTCCACGAACCGCCGGTTCCGGTGGAGATGGACAGGTCATCGGTGTAGCTCGGCGACGTCCAGCCCTGCTGGCCGACCAAGTCTTCGCCGGTATTAGTATTGTAGGCACCGAAATTACCGGTGGTAAAGGAAGCGGCAAGCGCCGACCCGACCGTGCAGAGGGCAGCGCTGGCAATCATTGCAAAGGAAATTCTCATGTCGAGTTCTTGGAAGGATGATGGTGAATTCTGATCGTGACGCGAGATGCTGGGGCGAACCTGTTTTGGGAATGCACGGTTGGTTTTTCCAGGCAGCCTCGCACGTATCGTTGACTAGGAGTGGCTGACGATGATTCCCGTCGGGCTGGTGATGATCACCGGCGTACTGGGAGCCCGGCGGTTTCCGGCCGTGGCGGAACTTGCTGCCGCGAGGGCAACGGCGATTCCGATCAGGGTGATAATGATTTTCGAGGGTTGTTTCATGGTGGTTTGATTTGGGCGAAAGGTTAGTGGTTCGGCAAAATCGGGTCAAGTTTTTTTTTGAGGTTTTTTCGGAATTCAGCGGCTCCTGGCTTTCGCCACAGGGTTTCCTTGAATGCGTTGCGGTTGATTTTCATCATGCTTTGCCAATGCACATCAAGCAGGGCACGGCCTTTCTGTTTCTGCTTTCCCGCCCCGAGGAGCCTCGGGTTATCCCGTTTTTGTCAGCTCCAGTATCATTCACCCATCAGCAGCAGGAGCCAGATCCTTTGTTGGTCTGCGGGTGAATTTCCTTGCGGTTCATTGCCGGTGGAGCCGACTGCCGAAACGGCCGTGACTTGTTGCCTTCGACAATCGGTGTGCTTTTTCTCATAAGGAAACCGTAATTTTCATATTAACTCGGAGATTGCCCGGGTTTTTTTAATTATTCGTGTAACAATTCAAAAAAAATTTCTTATTAATCCAAGGGAAATCTTGCCGTTGACGCCGAGAGGCAGCACCAACTCTTGGCGCAGGGGCGGGGTTCCCCATCGTTGGTGGATATCATCTGATCCAACCTGGATCGCACAAATCTTCTTGAGTCGTGAACATAATGGCGTCACCTTCCCGAGGCCGCGCGTCCCCGGCGTTGGGTTTCCTGAAGTTCCCGAACCTATCGACTGCCTGCCACTCCCCACCCCAAGGCATTTTCTGCAACGTCTTCGCAGATTCGCCTCACCCCATTTTCCCTTTCCATCCCCATTCCATGTCAACAAACCGTCTGCTCCGTCTCGTGCCAGGCAGCCTTTTGGGTTTCCTGTGGGCTGGGACTGGGGCTGCCCAGGAAGCCGTGGAACCGGCGCTGCCCATGATGCTGGAGGACATTTCCGGACAGGCGGGGGACCTGCTGCCGGACGGGAGCATGTTTTTGAAGGATGGCAGCGTGGATTTGGCGGTGCCGGAGGAAATGAGCAGTGAGGTTCCGCAGGAGGCGATGAAGGCAATGGAGCAGGAACTGTCCAAAAGCCGTTTTTTACCGAAATCCCTGCGGCTTGAATTTGGTCTGGGTGCGATGTTTGACGACAATCTCTATGGGACACCGGACCACGTATCACGTCCGAAACGCGTGGTCGAACCTGCGTCTGCAACAACCGCCACGGTCACCAGTGGACAGTTAAGTCCTGCCCAGAAACAGGCACAGGCTGCTGCACAAAAGGCTGCTGAAACTGCAGCCAAGGAAGCGGAAAAAATGGCCGAGGCCGAAGACCGGGCCTACGAAGCCCTGCGCAACAAGCAATCCGATGTGGCCCTGCAGGCCATCGGTTCACTTTCCTGGCTGCTCGGCGAAGGGAGCGAAAACTCCCTGGCCCTGCATTACCGGGCTACCGCGTTTTTTTATCTGGACCACTCCGACCTGAACGGGGTGAATCACGATGCCAGTCTGACTGCCGCCCATGCATTCAGCCGACTCCATTCCAGCTTCACCGGCACCTTCGGCCACATTGCCACGGCCATGGACCCGGCATCCGCCGGAGACAACCGTGCCCGCCAGCAGGAGGACCGCGACATCCTGAATCTCACCGCCTCGCTGGCTTACGAACTGGGCGGCCGCACGCACCTCACCTCCGGTCTGTCTTACCGGTCGGAAACCTATGAGACGCTCAATTCCTCCACCGACTACCAGGCCCGGCTGGGGGCCACCTATGCATTCAGCGGGCGGACGACGCTGGGATTTTCCTGGGCAGTGGGGCAACTGGATGCGGAGACGAATGCCAACCAGACGTATCAACAGGCGCTGATGACGGTCAATTACGAGGCCACCGGACGCCTGAGCTTGTCCGGAGAGTTTGGCTTGGATTTCCGCCAATATGACCAAGCACAGGCACCGGAGGACCGCCGTCCACAAGTCGGACCAGAACCGGTAGCGCCGGTGGCCCCCACTCCGAACCAGGGCACCACTCCGCAGGACCAACAGGCCCTGGAAACGGCCTACCGGGCGCAGCAACAGGCTTACCAGGCGCAGCTTGCGGCTTATCGCAAACAGCAGGCGGAAGTGGCTGCTACCGCCGACCAACGTGATGTCACCGACTCGGAAACAAATTTTGTTTTCTCCCTCAATGCCCGTTACCTGATGCGGGAGCGAACCGCCCTGACACTGCGGGCCAGCAAATTCATGGTTGGCTCCGCCTCGGTGTATGGATCCTCCTCCGACAGGACCACGGTGCAGTTGGGCGTGGACCAGCGCATCGGCGACCGGTGGAATTTGAGCCTGATGGCAGGCTATGACTACAACGCAGACCAATCCACCGTATCCGGTCTGGCCCAGCAGGTGGATCAAAGCCAGAGCCTCTGGTATGGCCGGGTAGGACTCGGCTTTGCCCCGTCCGCCACCACTTCGGTTTCCCTGTATTATGAATACCGCAGGAATGAGGGCGAGACGGACGTCCTGAACTACACTAGCAACCGCTGCGGCATCCAATTCGGCGTCGCTTTTTGACGCCGCACCTTCGATCCCTCCCCCCACTCGCCATGCAATCATCATTCAAAACCTCCCTGCGACATTTCCTGGTCTGCGCAGCAGCCTGGTTCCTCTGGTGCCTTCCGCTTCCCCTCCTGACGGCACAGGAAACGGATCACAAGCTGGCTCCCGGAGACAGCGTGATGGTCAACGTTTACCAGGAGGACGACCTGTCCACACCGAAGGCCGTGCTGAGCAAGGAGGGTAAAATTTCCCTTAACCTCATCGGGGAAGTTTCCGTGGCGGGCATGACCTGCACGGAAGCGGCCCGCGTCATCGAGACCCGCTACAAGGACGGCTATCTGGTCAAGCCCAGCGTGACGGTGGCGATGGTGGATTACGTGAAGCATTTCTACACCATCGGCGGCGAGGTCAACAAGCCGGCGCGCTACGTCATGCCGCAGGGAGAGCGGCTGACCGTGCAGCAGGCGATCATCTATGCCGGCGGCTTCACCAAGATGGCAAAGGAGGGCAGGGCCTTCATCAAGCGGGCAGGCCGCGACCAAGAAATCGAAGTCAACCTCAAGGACAAGGATCTGCCAGCGGTTTATGTCCAGCCTGGAGACACCATCCGCATTCCCAAAAGCCTCCTGTAAGGCATCCCTTCCCGCCCCTCTCTTCACCCCCGTCAACCCCTCTCCGACATGCATTTTCAGCGCTATCTGTTCCTTTTTCTGCGAAATTCCTGGATCATGGTCCTACTCGTGGCCGCCGGATTGGGCGGAGCCTGGGCCTGGCTCAGCCAGCAGACTCCCATCTATGCTTCCCGGGCCGCCCTGGAAGTGGAGGATTCCACCATCAACCCGCTGGGCGACAAAGTTGGCACCATTCAGAATGAACGCTACACCGGCTTGGATTCCCTGAACACCGACGTGCAGGCCATGACCGGCAACGCGGTCATGCTGGCGACCGCGGAAGCCACCGGATTGACGGCGGAATGGGCTTCGAAGGACCCCACCGGCAAGGTTTCTGCGGTGATGGAAAGCTCGCTGGCAGCCACGACCCGGAGTCAGTTGACGGTCTCCCTGCGCCGCGGCACGCGGATCATCGATGTCGTTGCGGAAGATGCCGACCCTGAAAAAGCCCGGCTGGTGGCGGATACGGTGCTTTCCGAATTTCTCAAGGCCAAACAGCAGGCCAAAGTCGATGACATTGCCAAGATGAAATCCCCCCTGCAAAAGGAGGTGGAGCGGCTCAAGCTCAAACTGGACGAAGCGGAAAAGGCGATTGCCGACTGGCCCTCGAAAAATGATGCCATTTCTGCGGAAGAAAGCCAGATGCTGCTCAATACCCGGATTCGGGATCTCGACAAGCAGGCTGCTGAATCCAAAGTGCGCATTGCGGTGCTGGAAACCGACCTGGCCACGCTGCAGCGGACCGATCCCAAGGATGTGGAAGCCATGCTGAAACTGGAAAGCGTGAACACCCTTACCGAAGTGGCGGCGCTGCGCCTGGAAATCACCAAGCAGCAGAGTGCCTTTGAAGCCTTGAAGGAACGCTACGGTCCCAAACATCCAAAATTTATCGCGGCACATGCCCAGCTCCAGGATTTGGACGGCAAACTGCATGCCGCAGTGGGCAAGGCGGGAGACAGCCTTCAGCAGCAGTTCAAAACCCTGCAGGAAAACCGCGACAAAGTGGAGAAAATGCTGGCCAATGAAAACCAGGCGCTGCTCGTCCTGAATAAAAAGCTGATTCCGTATAATCTGATGAAGGAACAGCTCAAGGCGGACCGCGACATTTACGCCTCCCTGCTTACCTCCAACAAGGAAATGGAAATCAACCCGGATCTGTTGAAGAACAAATACCGGATCATCGAACCCGCTCTGGTCAACCCCCTGCCAGTGCGTCCCAACCGCACGAAAACGCTGGCCATCGCCGGCCTGCTCGCCCTGGCACTGGGCGTGGGCATCATCCTGCTCATCGACCGCCTGGACGCATCCATCCGCACGGTGGATCAGGCGGAATCCGAACTTGAACTGCCGGTGCTGGCAGCCATTCCAGAATGCAAGGACCTGAAGGAATCCTCCGTGCCGGTCCTGGAATCCGACCCCGGCAGCTCCCAATCCGAAGCCTTCCGCTCCCTGCGAGCGGCCCTTTCCCTGCTGGGCGAGGAGACCAACCGGCGTCTCCTGCTGGTGACCAGTGCGGTACCTTCCGAAGGGAAGACGTTCACTTCCCTCAATCTCGCGGCGGCACTGGCCGGTCAGGGATTGCGCACACTCCTGATTGATGCCGACCTGCGCCGCCCCATGCTCAGCGCCTGCTTCCTGAGCCGTGACATCCGTTCCGAGGAGGACTACCGCGGCCTGTCGGATGTCTTGAGCGGCTTGGAAGAACCCAAAGGTGCCATCCGCTCCACGGAAACGGAAGGACTGTCCCTGCTGCCCTCCGGCAGACGCCCGCCCAACCCCTCTGAATTGCTCGCCCAACCGCGCCTTCCAAAGCTGCTCGCCTCCCTGCTCGCCGATTACGACCGGATCATTCTCGACACTGCCCCCATCCATGCCGTGAGCGACACCCTCTACCTCTCACCCCACGCTCACGCGGTGTGTCTGGTGCTGCGATTTGGAAAAACGCCCCGCCGCATCATCCAGCGAGCCATTGAACTGCTGCAAAAATCCGGCGCCCGCATGGCTGGCATCGTGATGAATCGGCTGCCCGTGGGACGCGGTGCTTCCTACTATTACTACTACTACGGCGACCCCTATGTAAAGGACAGCGTTTACGGGAGCGACAGCCGCAAGGGAAAAGGCGGTGGCGACAAGCGCCGCCGCCGCCGTTCAAGCGGCACAACCACCTCCCCGGTCAAACCCGCTGAACCGAACCCGGCAACTGCCCGCCTGAAAACGGAACCGGAAGCCTGAGCCCCCACCCATTGCTGAGCGGGGCCACAAAATTCCCGCTGATAGCCGACGCCCGCGTTTGGCGGTTGGTGTGCTACTGCTGCCGGATCAATTCCTCCTGCGCCTTGAGCAGCCGGTGGAAATGGGTGTCGGGCAGTTCCACGTCGTCCCAGCGCACCGGTTCATCCTTTTTCACCGCCCGCTTGAGAACGGCGTGCTTGCCTTCCACGGCTTCAAACCAATACACCGGAACGTTGGCATCGGCCTCGGCAAGCGAGGCATCATTGACCATGCCGTAAATTTCGTCTCCGCCGATGGCGTGTTCGATGACGGTGCCCGCGGCGAGATCCGTCTTGGCATAGGCATAAACATCATTGCGCTTGCGCCCCAGCGGAGGTGAGATCACCGGGCGTCCGTCAAAATACGCCTGGGCGATCGCCCGCGGCGTCTCCACATGGCACAGATGATAGGGACGGAAAAACAGGTAGTAGGGACGTTTGCTGGTGACCTTGTAATAGTTCAGCAGAAAGTCCTGCTGGTCGTCGTCACAGTATCCCACCACGTAAACTCCGCCACCCGGCCACGGCACGCCTTCGGTGTATTCGATCCTCCCCTGGTCTCCGTATTTCGAAAAATCGAATTGATCGAGCACTTCCCGCAGATCCCGGCACCTCGGCCCTTCCATGCCGGGCTTGATCGGAGTGAGCCCCAGATAGTTTCCGATGATCGCCTGCTCAATGTTCATCTTGGTGCCGTCAGTGTAGGACACCGTCTGCACCACGCTGCCTTTCTGTTTTTCGGCCCACTCCCGCGCGGTGGCCGCCACTGAGTAGCGGTTGAGAAATCCCTTCATATTGCCCACCTGCACGATCTTGAATCCCCAAAGCTGGATTTCGTCCGCCATGGTGGCCAGAACGCCGTGCTGGTCGCCGGCATCGGAGGAAACAACCACTCCCTGTTTTTTTGCCTGATGCGCCAGGCTTGTTCCCAGCACCAGATCCACCTCGGCATTCATCAAAATGCAGTGCGCCTGCTGCGCAATCGCCGCCTCGCAATACAGATAGGCCTCATAAATCCGGTTCGAACACTCGGCCAGTGCATCGAGCTTGATGTTGCGCAGAGCTTCCAGAATAAACCCGGTCGGGCCGACAACCACATACACTTCCTCGCCTGCACGGCGCGGCGGGATGTTTCCTGCGTCCGTCACGTAAACGGCTTTTTTTCCCGTCGCCGCCACTCCCCGGGCTGCTGCCTCTGCGCTAACGTCGGCAATCAGCACCGTTTCCATGGCTGGTGTCCGGGCCACCTGCCACGCCACGCCCACTCCCATGGCTCCAAGGCCAACCACACCCACGCGGATGCAGCCTCCTTCCTGTTGCAATTTCCTGAGTTTGTAAATCAAAGCGTGAACGTTCGGTTAATGGTTCAGATTTCTCGGGTGGCTCACCCGCACGGTGCGCCATTTATACCGCATTCTCCCAAGACGCAAGAGCGGAAACCCCACGACTGCTCGCCAGCCCACATCACCGGAGCGATTTGAAATTGGCATCTTCCGGTTCCAGACTTGGGTTGGTGGAACATTGGAATCAGATATGCTACAAGATGTTGAATTCCAATATATTACATTGAAAAAATCTTGCATCTCGCGGTCGATTTCATTTCCCAAAACATCGTGGCAATCGTTGCAATGAAAATTATTTCGATTATATTGAATTTTAAATGGAAGCTTTTCTTGATCGATTTCTGCTCTATCTCGCAACCGAGTGCGGATTGTCCACCCACTACCAACTGTCAACCCAGCGATCGCTGGAGAGCTTTCTGCGGTGGGCAGGGGCGAATGGAGTCTGCACTTGGGGAGCGGTAGATCAAAAGCAACTGACGGATTTCCTCGCAACGGAAAAGTCCCGTGGGCTGAGCGGCTCCAGCATTCGCCTGCAAATCATCGCCCTGAAGCGATTCTTTCGGTTCATGGTGTGCCGCGGATGGTTGAACACGGATCCGTCGGACGGAATTCTTGCCCCCAATCAGCAGCGTGAACTGCCGGAAACCCTCGGGCCGCAGCAAGTGGAAATCTTGCTGGAATCGACCGGAGGCAATGCCCCGCTGGACCGGCGAGATCGGGCCATTTTGGAACTCCTATACGGTAGCGGACTGCGCGCCGCAGAACTGACGGATGCCACTCTGGACATGTTGGACCTCGAGAATGGCTTTCTCCGGGTCATTGGCAAAGGGCGAAAAACCCGCATCGTTCCTGTCGGTACCAAGGCCAGGGAAGCGCTGCAAGGCTACCTGTTGCTGGAACGACCATCCCTCGTAAAGCCCCGCACCGGAAATCACCTGTTTCTCTCTGTTCGCGGACAGCGGTTGACCACCCAGCGCGTGTGGCAAATCATCTCGCGCCGGGCCAAACTCGCCGGGATCAAGGCCTACCCGCACCTGCTCCGGCATTCCTTTGCCACCCACCTCCTCAGCAATGGCGCAAACCTCCGCGTCATCCAGGAAATGCTGGGACATGCCGATATCTCCACGACACAAATTTACACCCATGTCGATCAAGGCAGATTGAAAGCGGTGCATCGCAAATTCCATCCTCGGGCATGAACGACGATTCCTTGATTGACCTCGCCTGGCAGGCCCGCGAACAGGCCTACGCACCCTATTCCAAATTCAAGGTCGGCGCTGCTGTCCTGACAACCAACGGTATGACCTTCCCAGGGTGCAACATGGAAAACCTGTCCTATGGCCTCACCCTCTGCGCCGAACGTGTCGCCCTCGGCAGCATGGTGGCTGCCGGGCACCGCAGCCTGCTCGCCATCGCCGTGGTCGCTGACACTTCCGAACCCATCAGCCCCTGTGGCGCTTGTCGGCAGGTTTTAGCCGAATTTGGCGATTGCCGCCTCATCTTGGTCGCTCGGGCCGGAGTGGTTTTCCATGCCACGCTGAGCATCCTTTTCCCCCGCGCCAAGGTTGGCATTTTGGATTTTCCCGCCGCCGATGTTCCACGTGGAACAACTGGGGACGATACTCCCGAAGCCCGGCAGTTGACCTGACCGCTTTGGAAGGCAAACTGCACCCATGTCTGCAGATTTTCTATTCCCGAAACGGTATGACCTGTTGGTCATCGGTGCCGGTCACGCCGGAATCGAAGCGGCTTTGGCGGCCGCCCGTTTGGACTGTGATGTGGCTCTGCTGACCCAGAATCTGGACACCATCGCACAAATGTCGTGCAATCCCGCCATTGGTGGGCTGGCCAAAGGGAATATCGTCCGTGAAATCGATGCCTTGGGCGGAGCGATGGCACTGAATACGGATGCCACGGCAATCCAGTTTCGCATGTTGAATGCAAACAAGGGACCAAGCGTTCGGGCGCCGAGAGCCCAAGCCGACAAAAAAGCCTACCAGTTCCGCATGAAATGGCTATTGGAAACCACCCCCGGAATCGACCTTCATCAAGCAAACATCACCGAGCTTCTCGTCCAAAATGATCAAATTGTCGGTGCTCGGACCAACCTGGGACTCCGATTTTCCTGTCGTGCGGCCGTGGTCAGCAGCGGAACCTTCATGCGCGGACTGCTCCATGTCGGCCTGCAAAACGAGGCTGGCGGTCGCATGGGTGATACGCTCTCCACTTTGAGCGATTCCCTCCGGATTCTGGGCTTTGAGATCGGACGTTTCAAAACCGGAACACCTTGTCGCATCAATGGCCGATCCATTGATTTTTCGCAATGTGAACGGCAGGATGGCGACACTCCCCCACCCCGGTTCAGCTATCGCTCAGACCAGGTGGAAGGCGGACCAAACGAGGCTTTCACCCTCAACCAGTGGGCAAATCCTCAGTTCCACGTGGAACAAATCCCCTGCTGGATGACCTATACGAACGCCCAAACCCATGAGATCATCCGGGCGAACTTGGATAAATCACCCATGTATTGCGGTCGCATTGAAGGCATCGGTCCACGCTATTGTCCCTCCATCGAAGACAAGGTGGTACGTTTCGCGGATAAGGAACGGCATCAACTGTTCTTGGAACCAGAAGGCCGCCAAACGCAGGAGTATTATGTGAATGGCGTTTCCACCTCATTGCCCTACGAAGTTCAGTATGCGTTCCTCCGGACGATTGAGGGATTGAAAAATGCGGAAATCATCAGACCGGGCTATGCAGTGGAGTATGATTTCTGTCCGCCCACTCAGTTGCAGCCGACACTGGAGACCAAGCGGATCGCCAATTTGTATTTTGCAGGGCAAATCAATGGCACCTCCGGCTATGAGGAAGCAGCGGCTCAGGGTTTGGTGGCCGGTGCCAACGCGGCATTAAAATTGCTTGGCAAGCCTCCGTTCATTCTGCGCCGGTCTGAAAGTTACATCGGAGTGATGATCGACGACCTGGTGACCAAGGGCGTCCTGGAACCCTACCGCATGTTCACCAGCCGGGCGGAGCATCGGCTGCTCCTGCGGCAGGATAATTGTGATCTGAGGTTAACGCCAATCGCGACGGAACTGGGATTGGCGGATGGCCTGCGGGCAAGAAGGACTCAGGAAAAAATACGCCAACTGGGGGATGCACACCGTTTCTGCCGGGAGACCACACACGACGGTCTGAAACTGAACAAATGGTTCCGACGCCCAGAGAATCGGTGGCAGGCATTACCCGAGGAGATGAAAAGAACGTGTCCGGAAGAGATTTGGGATCTCGTGGAGACCGACCTGAAATATGAGGGTTACCTGACCCGGCAGCAGGACCAGGTCGAACGCTTGCAAAGGATGGAGGATCGTCTGCTGCCGGAATGGCTCGAATTCGATCAAATTCCTGGGTTAAAGCGGGAAGCCCAACTCACTTTGGCAAAAATCCAGCCGAGGACATTCGGCCAAGCGGCGCGCATCCAAGGAGTCACTCCAGCGGACTTGGTCTTGCTGAGCGTCTGGGTTGAGCGTGGAAAACAGTGCATTACAGAGACGTAATACAATGTTACTCAATATTTTGTGTGATTTTCTCGGATCAAAATTTCCCACCGATTCTGCCCGTTCCGGCTCTACCGCCCGACTGCAGTTCCCCTTCACATCCGCGCAGGCCCATGCAGGGATGCCCTGCCTGCGCCGCGGACGGCGGAACACCAGCACACATTGGACCCAAGCGCGGATTCCGACAGGCCATTTCTGCAACAATGAATCGGCCTGCTGCTTGAACTGTGTACTCGCCCGGTTAGTTTGATCATTTCCCCAACCTGCATGAGCAACGACCCCCACGCCTACAACGAAGACTCGATCAAAACCCTGGATCCGGTGGAGCACATCCGGATGCGGCCGACCATGTATATTGGGAAGCTGGGCGATGGGTCGTCGGCCGACGACGGTCTCTACATTCTGGTGAAGGAAGCGATCGACAACTCGATCGACGAATTTGTTATGGGGTATGGCAAACAGATCGAAGTGGAGCTGGACGACCGGACGCTCACGGTCCGGGATTACGGCCGCGGGATTCCGCTGGGCAAGGTGTATGAATGCGCTGCCATCATCAACACGGGAGGCAAATACGATTCGAAAGCGTTTCAAAAATCGGTCGGTTTGAATGGGGTGGGACTCAAGGCGGTCAATGCGCTGAGCACGTTTTTTGAAATCCAGGCGTTTCGCGACGGACAAACCATGGCTCATGAGTTTGCCCGGGGGAAAGCCACGCTGCAGATGAAAAAACCCGACCGGACCACGGAGCCGAACGGAACGCGGGTTTCCTTCACTCCGGAAGGAGCGCCGCGGTTGTTTGATCCAAAATTCAAGTTCGACAAGGACATCCTCTCCCGGATGTTCCGCTATTATTCCTATCTGAACACCGGACTGACGATCAACTTCAACGGTCAGGCGTTCCGGTCGAAAAACGGGCTTGCCGACCTGCTCGTGGAAAACCTCGCTGAGGACCCGCTCTACCCCATCGTCCACCTCAAGGGGCCGGACATTGAGATCGCGTTCACCCACACCCACCAGACGGGCGAGGACATTTTCAGCTTCGTCAACGGCCAGTGGACCACGCAGGGCGGCACGCACCTGGCAGCGTTCCGCGAAGCCCTGGTCAAGGTGGCACGGGAGTTTTATAAAAAGGATTTTGAACCCGCCGACGTGCGGCAGGGCATCGTGGGCGCCATTTCCCTGCGGGTGCAGGAACCGCAATTCGAGACGCAGACCAAGATCAAGCTCACCGGCCAGGAAATGGAGCCCGGAGGGGCCAGCGTCCGGTCATTTGTCAGCAATTTCCTGGCCAAGGAACTGGACCCGTTCCTGCACAGGAACAAACTGGTCGCGGAAGCATGGCAGGGAAAGATTTCCGACAACGAAAAGGAGCGCAAGGAGCTGGCCGGGGTGGCGAAGCTGGCCCGGGAACGGGCGAAAAAGGCAAAAATCCACAACCGCAAGCTGCGCGACTGCCGGGTCCATTACGACGGCACCGCAAAAAACAAGGAACTGAGCACCATTTTCATTGCCGAGGGTGACAGCGCCGGCGGCACCATTACGTCCGCCCGCGATCCGAATTTCCAGGCGGTCTTCAACCTCCGCGGCAAGCCGCTGAACACCTTTGGACTAACAAAAAAGGTGGTTTATGAAAACGAGGAATTCAACCTCCTGCAGCACGCCCTGAACATCGAGGATTCGCTCGACGATCTCCGCTACAATCGCGTGGTGCTGGCCACCGATGCCGACGTGGACGGAATGCACATCCGCCTGCTCATGATCACGTTCTTTCTCCAGTTTTTCCCCGATCTGGTCCGGCAAGGCCACCTCTTTGTGCTTCAGACACCGCTCTTCCGCGTTAGGAACAAAAAGGAAACCCACTACTGTTACACGGAAGAAGAAAAACAGGATGCGCTGAAACAATGCGGCAAGAGCGCGGAAATCACGCGATTCAAAGGGCTGGGGGAGATGTCCACGGCGGATTTCAAAGACCTCATCGGACCGGAGATGCAACTGGAGCCCGTGACCGTGGAACACCACCACTCGCTCAAGGACCTGCTCACCTTCTACATGGGGAAAAACACTCCGGAACGCCAGGAATTCATCATCGGCAATCTCCGCATCGAACAAGATCTGGTGGAGGAAACCAAGGAACCGGACAGCGGAGAGGCCGCCTGACAACCTTGTGTCCGTCCGGGCTGGAGCGTTCGCATGCTGCCGCGAACACCAAAGAGAACCCGTTCCGTGACGTTGCGAAAGTAAAAGCCCACGCCGCGCCGTGGGGCTGGGCGGGCTTCCAGCAGCAGGACGTTCGGCACCCAGAGATAACAATGTATGACCGAGGATTGGCCAGGATGGTGGCGACGGGACCGCAGGCTTTCGCCAGCAAGTCCTCCGCTGGATTGACTTAGGTGATGCTTGTGATGGAGTTCATCGGATTGATTCGAGGCGATGCGGAATGAGTTTTAGCGCTGAACATTTTTGGGCGGAATCCCGATCATCAAAAGTGGACAGGGATTGCCGATTCCGCGGCGAACGCACTGGTTGACAAGCCCAAATGAAGCCGCCACCGGAAAGGTGCGGGAGAGTGGTGGAGGCTTGCCAAATTGCAGTCGCTGGTTTCCGGATTCTCTGCCAGCATTGGCAGATGAAGGCTCTCTTTCTGCATGCGCATTTCGATGACTATGAATTCACGACGGCGGGGACATTTGCCCTGTGGCAGCGGAAATGGGGCAAGGCGTTTCAAGGGAAAGTCGTGATTTGCACGGACGGCAAGGCCGGACACCATTTCCGCACGCGGGAGGAGACCGGACGGCTGCGGCTGGCGGAGCAGGAGGCCTCGGCCAGGGTGGGGGAGTATGCGTTCGAGGTGCTGCGGCTGCCCAACGGCGAGGTGCCGCGGGAGGCGTGCCTGCAGGTGACGCCCGATCTGCTGGCGGCGTTGTGGCAGGTGATCCGCGACTTCGAGCCGGACTATCTGTTCTGCCCGCCAGTAGCAGCAGACCCGTTGGCCGGCATCCACAACGACCATGAAACGGTGGCCCAAGCGGTGCGGCGTGTCGCCTACATGATCAACGTGCCCCATGCCTTCACTCCGGAATATCCCGCGAAGGAAATGCCGGCCGTTCCGTGCAAGGTTCCAGTGATTCTGAATGTGTACGACGGATACCAGTTTGGTGCGAATGGTTACGATTTTGCCGTGGACGTGGAGGAAGTTTTCCCGCTGATCTGCGCGATGTCCTGGTGTCACCAATCACAAGTCACCGAATGGCTCCCCTGGGTGGGGCGGCACCGGATGACTCCACCCGCCTCACTGGAAGAATGGACCGGGATGTTGCACGGCCGTTTTGAGCGCAAGAACCGGGAGCAGGGGTTGGCCACGCGCCGGGCGCTCGAAGTGTTTCGCGTCACGGCATGGGGGGCGATTCCCCAGTTGACGCAATTGCAGCAAGACCTGCCGGAAATGGCCGTCGAGTTCTCGAACCTCCCGGAACTGGAGGTTCGCCTGAACCAGTGGACCAGGGATTGATGGATCGGAAGGGTGGGGGTGGGGGATCGAAAGCACCGTTTGCAATCCGCGGCACTTCGAAGCACGCAGGTGCCAGCAAATCCAAGGGATGGGAATGATAAATGAAATTTGATAATATTGTTTAGAAAATTATTGAATTTCCATAATAATACGCCACTTTTGAATGCTAGAAATTTTTTGTTCAGAATTTCTTGAACAAAATAAACAATTTGATATGGTGCCTCCATGGAACTCGCCACACCCACCACTCCCGTCGCCGACACCGCTCAGGTGGAGGAGGGCGTGTTGTCGGAACTCGAGGTTGAGGTCGTCGATCTGTTTGTCTCCGTCATCCGGTTGCTGGGCGTCCCGAAATCGATTGCTGAGATATACGGCTTACTTTATATTTCTCCCCAACCGCTGGCCTTGGATGCGGTCGTGCAGCAATTGCGGATGAGCAAGGGGTCGGCAAGCCAGGGGCTGAAAGTGCTGCGTGGCCTTGGTGCTATCCGCCCGGTTTACGTCGCGGGAGACCGCCGGGACCACTACACGGCGGAGACTGAGTTGAAAAAGCTGATCGGCGGACTGATCCGGGAGCAAGTGCAACCGAAACTGGAAAGTGGAGAACGCCGACTGGAGCGACTGCGCAGCGCCGCGAAATCCAGCGCCACCACACCCCAGGAAGCGGCATTTTTCCATGCGCGCATCGAAAAACTGGCTCAGTGGCACACCCGAAGCCGCTCACTGATTCCGCTGCTGACGGGAATGCTGGAATAACCGCCATGAGACTGCATCCCATCCCGCAGGAAGAAGCCGCCTGGAGGTGTTTTCGCACCAAACCCAAGAGCGAACACCTGGCGGCACAACACCTGCGGATTGCCGGCTTTGATGCCTATTCCCCCAGACTGCGCCACATGAAAAAGACCGCGCGGGGCAAAGTCTGGTTTGTTGAGGCATTATTTCCGGGGTATGCGTTTGCCCGCTTTCCGCTGACCAGCAACCGCCAGGTGCAGGCCACCGCCTACGTTGCGGGCCTGCTCCACTTCACCCCGGAATTCGGACGTCTCGCAGATGACACCGTTGCTGATCTGCGCGCCCAGTTTCCGGGTGAATCCCCCCAGACCGTGGAGGAAGGTTTCCAGGTGGGAGAAACCGTGTCCGTTGCTGACGGCCCCCTCCAGGGAGCGGAGGCGGTCATTACCAGCCTGCTGCCCGGCCGGGACCGCGTCCGCATTTTGCTAGACTTTCTCGGCAGTCCACGCGAAATGGAAGTCTCGCTGACCCGTCTGCTCGGCTTCAAAAATCCGAGGCAGATCATTGCCGGCAGGGAGGACTGAATCTGCCCCGATTTCCCGCCGCGCGTCCTCATGACCGCAGCGCCCAACAACATCATTCAAAAATCCCAGGTTCGATCGCCACTCGGCGGCGGAGAACCAAGGGCGGCAGCATGTCCACATTTTCACGTCATCAAAGCCAGGCTCTGAAAGCGTTTCGGCTAAAGCGTGGAGGCAATCAAAAAAACCAGATGATTTCGTGTTGATCGTCTGCAATTCTAGCATTTAATCACGGAAATTATTTTATTTATGGGAAATTCAAAAAGAATTCTAGTGGCGGGAGGCGGCGGATTTATCGGCGGACAGCTCACCCGCGTCCTGCTGCAAAGGGGTCATACCGTGGTCGCGGCTGACATCAAACCGCTGGACCAGTGGTATCAACTCCACGCAGGGGCAGAAAATCATTCCGTGAATCTCGAGGAAAAGGACGCCTGTTTTCGGGCGGCCGAGGGATGTGACGAGATTTACAATCTAGCCTGCAACATGGGCGGAATGGGTTTCATTACGGCCAACCGCGCCCTCTGCATGTTGAGCGTGCTCATCAACACCCACCTGCTCATGGCGGCCCGCCACCATGGCGCAAAACAATATTTTTACTCTTCCTCCGCCTGTGTCTATCCCGACTACCGGCAGGAAGACGCCAAGGTGACTGCCCTCAAGGAATCCGATGCCTATCCGGCAATGCCGGAGGACGGCTACGGCTGGGAAAAACTCTTCAGTGAGCGCCTGTGCCGGCACTTTCTGGAAGACTTCGGGCTGAACGTCCGAACCTACCGATTCCACAATGTTTATGGCCCCTTTGGCACCTGGGACGGAGGGCGCGAAAAGGCGCCTGCAGCAATGTGCCGGAAAATCATTCAGGCTCAGGACGACGGCACACATGAAATCGAAATCTGGGGTGACGGAGAACAAACCCGGTCATTCATGTACATCGACGACTGCGTCACCGGCATCGACAAACTGATGGCGTCCGCCTGCACCATCCCGCTGAATCTGGGGCGCAGTGAATTGGTGAGCATCAACCAGTTGGCCGACATCGTGCAGGGCATTGCGGGTGTTGAGGTCAAACGCCGCTACAAACTGGATGCTCCACAGGGGGTGCGCGGACGCAACAGCGACAACACCCTCATCCGGGAAACGCTCAACTGGGAACCAGAAGTGGACCTGCAGACGGGCCTCGAGAAAACTTACTGGTGGATCAAGGAACAGTTTGACCGCCGCAAGCGGGGTGAAGCGGTGGTGCAATAACCATCTGCTCCCACGCGGGCGATGGGAAATGTGGAGGTAATCGACAGACACTTGCCTGCACCCGCTGAGTCTCGCAACCCCATCGAATTGAATCCATGACGGGGTGGGGGAGGATCTGAGCATCGTGGACCTGGCCCGTTATGTCGCAGCCAGCATTGGATTTACCGGCCAGACCCTGACGGATCCTTCCAAACCCGGCGGCACTCCCCGCAAACGACTGGACGTTTCCCGCAGCCACGCCACGGGATGGCGGCCCAGAATCCGTCTTCGGGAAGGGCTTGCAAAGGCCTGTCGAGAATTCCTCCGTACCGCGGCAGCCCAGACTCTGCGGACCTGAACTGTCGTCTCCACTTTCGTTCATGCTCCAGAAGCTTCGCATTGGAATCATGGGAGCCGGTGCCATGGGGCGCAACCATGCACGGGTGCTCGCCACCATGCCGGAGGTGGAACTGGTCGCGGTTTTCGATCAAAATCCGGAGGTTGCCAGCGCCGTAGCCCAGGAGTTCGGTGTGGCCGCCGCACCCTCCATTGAGGATTTCCTAACTTGCATTGAAGCAGCCACGGTAGCCGCACCGACTGTGGTCCATGTGCCATTGGGTCTGCAACTGATGCAGGCAGGGAAGCACGTCTTCATGGAAAAGCCCATCGCAGACACCGTCGAAGGGGCCAGACAACTGATCAGCAAGGCACAGGAAACCAGGTGCGTCCTCCAAGTGGGCCATGTCGAAAGGTTCAATCCGGTAATCGCGGAACTGGAACGTCGCATGACCCAGCCGCGTTTTATCGAGGCGCACCGCCTCTCGCCGTTTCCCGCCCGCAGCATTGACATCGGTGTGGTGCTGGACCTCATGATCCACGATTTGGAAATCATCCTGCACTTGGTCAAAAGCGAAGTCGTGTCCATCGACGCCGCCGGCGTCAGCGTGCTGACTCCGCATGAAGACATTGCCAACGCCCGCCTGCGCTTTACCAACGGCTGCGTCGCTAACATCACAACCAGCCGAATTTCACCGGAGCGGTTGCGCAAAATCAGGGTTTTCCAGCCGGACGCCTACCTCTCCCTTGACTACTTCGCCCAGAGCGGGGAAATCCATTTCAAAAGCGCCGCGGGCATCACCAAGGAAGCCATCGCGGTGGAAAAACAGGAACCGCTGCGACTGGAACTCACCGCCTTTGCCCAGTGCGCCCTGGCAGGTGCTCAGCCCAAAGTCGGCGGCAGCGAGGCCACCCGCGCCCTCGACCTCGCCCTGAAAATCACCGACCTCATCGCTCGGCAGCCGTTGGCATAAAGGCCCTGGTCCGGAACAATCCGCCAACCACCCATCCCGGCATCACCGCCGCAGAAAAGGCACGTCGTCAATCATTCAACCCAACTATATTCATCGATCCATGCTTCCGAGCCAGAAACTCAACGAAAAAACCGCCGTCGTCGGCATCCTCGGACTAGGCTATGTCGGCCTTCCACTGCTGCTTGGCTTCGTCGCCAAGGGCTATCGTGTCATCGGTTTCGACATCGATCAAAAAAAGGTGGCAATGCTCAAGGCCGGACAGAGCTACATCGAGCACATTGCGGCGGAACCCATCGCGGAGGGACTGGCAAACAACCTCATCGACGCCACCACGGATTTCACCCGCACCGGTGAACCGGACGCGCTGATCATCTGTGTGCCGACCCCGCTCGACAAACACCATGCCCCCGACCTCAGCTATGTGGTCGCCACCATTGACTCGGTCATTCCACACCTGCGGCGCGGCCAGATTGTCAGTCTGGAAAGCACCACCTATCCAGGCACCACCGTGGAGGAACTGGTCCCGAAAGTGGAAGGACGCGGGCTCAAAATCGGTGAGGACATCTTTGTCCTGTTCTCCCCGGAGCGGGAAGATCCCGGCAATCCACAGTTTCACGGCACCTCCATTCCAAAAGTGGTCGGCGGTCACACGCCCGCCTGTCTGGAGCAGGGAAAAGCCCTCTACGGTGCCATTTACCCCAAGGTAGTCCCCGTTGCCAGCACCGCCGTTGCCGAATTTTGCAAGCTGCTGGAAAATATTTTCCGCTCGGTGAACATCGGCCTCGTCAACGAAATGAAGATCGTCGCCGACGAAATGGGCATTGATATTTGGGAAGTCATCGAAGCCGCCAAAACCAAGCCCTTCGGCTTCACCCCATTTTATCCCGGCCCCGGCCTGGGCGGACACTGCATCCCCATCGATCCCTTTTACCTCACCTGGAAGGCGCGCCAGTTCGGCATCCACACCCGCTTCATCGAACTGGCGGGCGAAATCAACCAAGCCATGCCGCAGTATGTCGTCCGCCGCGTGGCCGAACGCCTCAACCAACTGAAAAAGCCGCTCCACGGCAGCCGCATTCTGGTCATCGGACTGGCCTACAAAGCCAACGTGGACGACATGCGTGAAAGCCCCGCCTTCAAACTCTTCGACCTCCTTCGGGCCCAGGGTGCAGAAGTCTCCTACTACGACCCTCACATTCCCGTCATCACCCCCACGCGCGAACACGCCGAATACACCGGCTGGCAATCCATCGAGTGGACACCGGCCGCGGTCAGCGCCAGCGATCTCGTGTTGATCGCCACGCACCACGCCAAAGTGAACCTCACGGAACTTGCCGCTTGGGCTCCCGTCATCGTGGACACCAGAAATGCCATGGTGAATACTACCACGAAACCCGGCCAGGTGACGAAAGCCTGAGCCCGCGGCCCCATGACCCATGAAAGACAGCGTCGCTCAAATCTACAAGGATGGCACCTACGCCGCGCATAATCCGGGATGCGGGGAAGAGAACGCAGCGTGGAAGGCGGGTCAGATTCTTCGCATGATGGAGCGCGCCAAAATCCTGCCCAAGTCCATCTGTGAACTCGGCTGCGGCAGCGGCGGCATCCTGGAAGAAATGCACGCACGGCTTCCCGCAGATGTCCACTTCACCGGCGTGGAGCCCATGCCCGAAGCGTTCACCGTCTGCTCCGCCAAGGCCAGGGAGCGTCTCGCATTCCGCCACTGCACTGCGGAGGAAGTGCCGGAGACCTTCGATCTCGTCCTGCTTCTCGATGTTTTCGAACACGTCGAGGACTACATGGGTTTCCTCCGCTCGCTCCGCCGACTGGGTCGGCAGTTCATCTTCCACATCCCCCTGGACATGACCGCCCAAATGGTGCTGCGCGACGAACCGATCCTGCGCGTGCGCCGTCAGGTGGGACATCTGCACTACTTCAGCAAGAACACCGCCCTCGCCACACTGCGGGACACCGGATACGAAGTGCAGGACTGGTTCTACTCAGACCTCCGCGGCAATTCCTACCAGAATTTCCGCACCCGTCTGCTGCACCTGCCGCGCCGCATCTTGAAAAAGCTCTGCCCCGACTTCGCCGTGCGCCTGCTCGGCGGAAACCCGATGACCGTTCTCGCCCGCCCCGTCTGAGATGAAGATCGCTGCCATCGGAGCCGGCGCCTGGGGCCGGAACATCGTGCGCACCCTGCATCAGCTCGGTGTGTTAGGCGTCGTCGCCGAATCCATGGAGCCCCTGCGGGCACAAGTGGCCGCGGATTACCCCTCCGTCGCGGTGCTGGCCAACTACAGCGACCTCTTCTCCCGCGCGGACATCGCCGCCGTCACCATCGCCACGCCCGCCGCCACCCACCACCGCATCGCCAAGGACTGCCTGCTCGCTGGAAAGGATGTGTTTGTCGAGAAACCAATGACCCTCACCGTCGCCGAGTCCGAGGACTTGGTGGAAACGGCGGGGAAAACCGGCCGGATTCTCATGGTGGGTCACATGCTGCTCTACAAACCAGCGGTGCGGTTCATCCGAGACTACCTCGCCTCCGGTGCGCTTGGTAAAGTCTTCACCCTCCATCAGGAGCGCATGAAACTTGGCAAAGCCCGCAGCGTGGAAAATGCCCTCTGGAGCCTGGGCGTGCATGACGTCGCCGCCCTCCTCTACATCGCCAACGAAGCCCCCGTGGAAGTGAAATTTTCGGGACACTGCGGCCTCCAGTCCGCCATTGAAGACGACACCTACCTCCACCTCACTTTCGCCGACGGACGCAAAGCCCACCTGCACAACTCCTGGCTATGGCCCGAAGACCGCCGCGGCCTGAAGATCATTGGCCAGCGCGGCATGCTGCTCTATGATGAGAAAGCCGAAACCGTCACGCTGATTAAAAAGCGCGTGGATGCTCGACTCTATAACGTGGACGAGGGCAGTGAACTGCTCTTTGAATCTCCCAAAGACTTCCAGGCCCTGACTGCGGAGATGCAGCACTTCCTCGACTGCATCAAATCCCGCCAGCAACCGCGCTCCTGCGGCCGCAACGGCCTCGAAGTCATCCGCGTGCTGGAACAAGCCGCCAACTGATCAGCTATGGGCTATACCGCGCATCCCACCGCCATCGTGGACGACGACGTCGTCATCGGCGACGGCACCAAAGTCTGGCACTTCGCGCACATTTGCCCCGGCGCGCGCATTGGAGCCAACTGCATCTTTGGCCAGAACACGATGGTCGCCAACGATGTCGTCATCGGCTCCAACGTGAAGGTGCAGAACAACGTGGCCATCTACACGGGCACGGTCATTGAGGACGATGTTTTCCTCGGGCCGTCGTGCGTCCTGACAAATGTCACCAATCCGCGCAGCCAGGTCAAACGGCATTCGCTTTACGAAAAAACCCTCATCCGCCGCGGCACAACCGTCGGTGCCAATGCCACCATCGTCTGCGGCATCACCCTGGGCCGCTATTCCTTCATCGCCGCTGGGGCCGTGGTGGCGAGGGATGTTCCGGACTACGGATTCATCATGGGCGTGCCGGGCCGGTTGAAAGGCTGGATGAGCCGCCACGGGCATCTGCTGAAGTTCTGTGATGCCGGACGCGCCGTGTGCCCGGAGTCGGGCTTCGAATACGAACTCAAGGAAGGCGCGGTGCGCTGTCTTTCGCTCGACGAAGAAGCCCCGCTGCCCGCGGAACTCTCGCAGGGTGCGAAGTCCTACGACGACTTCAAAACGTAGCGTGACATGCCCGACACCCGTCAGAGGGTCCTCTTTGTCGCCCCCGTCCCCCCGCCCGTTCACGGCGCGGCCTACGCCATGCAGTTTCTGCTCACCGGCCGCGTGGCCGATGAATTCCGCCTGCTGCATGTGGACAGCCGTTTCACCGAGGATGTCGGGGCGTTGCAAAAATTCTCGTTCAATAAGCTCACGCGTCTCTTTCGCTACTGCTGGCAGATTGCCAAGCACTCCCTGTCCGGACGAGCCAAATCCGTGGTCCTCACACCCACCTTTTACTTCAAACCGTTCCTCAAGGATGCAGTCTTCGTCTGGCTTTGCTGGCTGCTGCGTCGTCGCATCACGGCATGGATTCACATGGACTTCCGGGCCATGAAATACGATGCGCTGCCGCGCTGGGGTCGCTGGTTTGTGAAAACCACGCTGCGCCGCTGTGAACGGGTCGTCGTGCCGGCGGAGCGACTCATTGCGTTCATGCCGAGGTGGATTGCAAACGACCGTCTCTGGGCGCTGCCCAACGGATTGCCGGATCATCCCGCGTTTCCTCCGCGCAGTGCAGACAGCCGTCCGCTGCGCGTGCTCTACCTGAGCAACATCGAGGACAACAAAGGCTGGCGTACCTTTTTGGAAGCCGTGCGCACCGTTGGCCGCGAGTTCCCCGGCACAGAGTTCGTACTGCACGGCAGACCGATCCTCGGCGTCACCGACGATGCTGTGCGGACGGAGATCGCACGCGATGATCTCAATGGCTGCCTGCGCTGGCTCGGTCCGGTCCTCGGTGATGAGAAATGGAACGCCTTCGCTACCGCAGACCTCTTTTGTTTTCCTTCCTGGCACGAAGCCTTTCCCCTCGCCATCCTCGAAGCCATGTGCGCGGGCCTGCCGGTCGTGACTTCTGAAGTCGGCGGCGTTCCCGATGCCGTCGTGGCTGGCGAAGGCGGGATCATCGTCCCGCCGCGCGACGCCGCCGCTCTCGCCGACGGACTGCGCCGACTGCTCTCGGACGGCGCTCTGCGCGGGCGGATGGGGCGCTTCAACCGCATCCGTTGGGAGCAGCATTACACCGTCGAGGCTTATCGTGCCCGCTGGAGCCAATTCCTGCACGGCTGGCTGGATGCGCCGGTCGCGACAGCGCCGTGAATGCCGTCAAATGCAAGACAGTCAGATCAACAGCGCAAGTGCACCCGCAACCCGGAGCACAGTCAGTGGTCAAATTCCGCACAGGTGCCGCCCGCTGCTGCTCCGAAATTTTCTCCTGTAACGTCCATTGCCAGACGGCCTGCAGCTAACCTTCCTCAACCGGCCTGGGTCAGGCCTCAACCATTTCATCATGTCACCAAAACGCGCATTCATCACGGGCATCACCGGTCAGGATGGTTCTTACCTCGCAGAGTTGCTCCTGCAAAAAGATTACGAGGTGCACGGACTCATTCGCAGAGCTTCCTCCTTTAACACGGCCCGCATCGATCACATTTATCAAGATCCGCATTTTGCCAGCGCACGACTGTTCCTGCATTATGGCGATTTGACCGATGGAACCAGCCTGGCACGATTGCTCAGTGAAATTCAGCCGGATGAAATCTACAATTTGGCGGCGCAGAGCCATGTGAAAGTCAGTTTTGATTCGGCCGAATACACGGGAGACACCACCGGCCTGGGCACCCAGCGTCTTCTCGAGTCCATTCGGCAGGCGGGGTTGGCGAAAAAGACCCGCTTCTATCAAGCCTCCTCATCGGAAATGTTTGGCAAGGTGCACGAGGTTCCCCAGACGGAAAAAACCCCCTTCTGGCCGCGATCTCCCTATGGCTGCGCAAAAGTTTATTCCTACTGGCTGACGGTGAACTACAGGGAATCCTACGGAATGCACGCCAGCAACGGCATTCTGTTCAACCATGAGTCTCCTCGACGCGGGGAAACCTTTGTGACACGAAAAATAACCCGGGCAGCCACCCGCATTAAACTTGGGCTTCAGGAAAAACTTTTCCTGGGCAATCTGGATGCCCGGCGGGACTGGGGCTACGCGAAGGAATACGTGGAGATGATGTGGCTGATGCTCCAGCAGGAAGAACCGGACGATTACGTCGTGGCCACGAATGAAACGCATAGCGTGCGGGAATTTGTCGAAGAAACCTTTCGCCTTCTCGACCTGCCCTGGGAACAGCATGTGGAATATGACCAGCGCTATGAGCGTCCCGCAGAAGTGGACCTGCTCATCGGCGATCCCGCCAAAGCCCGGGCAAAACTCGGATGGCAGCCGAAAGTGCGCTTTAAGGATCTGGTGAAAATCATGGTCGAAGCTGATTTGAAACTGGCAGAACGCGAGGCTGCCCTGCGCAAAGTCGGCTACTCCGACTCCACCAAACTCTGAATCATGAACTCCAATCTGCCTTTGTTCATCGCCGGACACCGCGGCATGGTTGGCTCCGCCCTCATGCGCGAGGCGGCCAGGCGCGGCATCCGGAATATCCTGACCGCTGCACGCGACGAACTGGATCTGACGCGGCAGGCAGAGGTTGAGCAGTGGATGCTCCGACACCGCCCTGGGGCGGTCATTGTGGCCGCGGCAAAAGTCGGTGGAATCGAAGCGAACCGGAGCTGCATGGCGGATTTCACGGGTGAAAACCTGAGCATCGCACTCAACCTCATCGAAGCCTCCCACAAAGCGGGCGTCCAGAGATTGCTATTTCTTGGCAGTTCCTGCATTTATCCTCGCAATTCTCCGCAGCCGATCCCGGAGACCTCCCTCCTCCAAGGCGAACTCGAACCGACGAATGAAGGCTATGCGCTTGCAAAAATTGCGGGACTGAAACTTTGTCAGTATTACCGCAGGCAGCATGGTCGGCTGTATCACTCCATCATGCCGACAAATCTCTACGGTCCCGGCGATTACTATCATCCTGAGCGGAGTCACGTCATTCCCGGGATGATTCAGCGATTTTACCGCGCCGTGCAGGACCAGTCACCGTCTGTGGCCATTTGGGGCAGCGGACGCCCGCGCCGGGAGTTTCTGCATGTCGATGATCTCTCCTCGGCGTGCTTTCACCTGCTGGAACTGGAGGACCCTCCCGACTGGGTGAATGCCGGCACCGGGACGGATCTTTCCATTGGAGAACTTGCGACGCTGGTTGCCGAAACCGCAGGATACCGGGGGGAGATTGCAACGGATCCTTCCCGCCCGGATGGCATGATGCAAAAACTGCTGGATGTCAGTCTCATGCATTCCCTGGGATGGAAGGCAAAAATCGGACTCAGGGAGGGCCTGCTGGATACCTGGCAGTGCTACCTGAAAGAAACGGCAGACGGAGCACTGCGCACCTGACATGGCGCGGAAATTTCAGACGGTGCCCGTGCTCGGCACTCCGCTGGCGGTTGTGGATTACCAAGAGGCAGCCTCATGGATCGTCGAGTCCGCGCTGGAAACCGTTCGGCCGCTGCCAGTTGCCGCGGCCAACACCATGGTGGTCACCCTGGCGCGTCATGATCCGCACTATCGCGAAACGCTGGCACCGTTTGCCATGGTTACGCCGGATGGCATGCCGCTGGTGTGGTGTCTGAATCGCCGCTTGCCCCGCGGCCGAAAACTGAAGGACCGAGTTTACGGACCATCCCTCATGCTGGCTGTTTTTGCGGCTACCGAGAAATGCGCGGGCATCCGTCATTTCCTCCTCGGAGGCACCGAGGATACGCTCGTTAAACTGGAAGCCAATTTGCGGCATCGGTTTCCAAATTCGAAAATTGCGGGTGTTTTCAGTCCTCCGTTTGGTGAATGGACTGCTGAAGTCCATGGCGACATCCTTCGGCGCATCAAGGCCAGCGGCGCCAACGTGACGTGGATTGGCCTTGGATGCCCCAAGCAGGAAAACTGGCTGGCCGCTCACTTGAGGGAACTGCCGCCGGGAGTGTATCCAGCCGTCGGTGCAGCCTTTGCCTTTCACGCCGGAAAAGTGAAGCAGGCTCCGCGCTGGATGCAGCGCTGCGGTCTCGAGTGGGCCTTCCGCCTCTGGTCCGAACCCCGCAGGCTGTTCACACGCTACCTGAAATTCAATTCCCTCTTCATTTACTACCTGATTCGGGATGCTCTCTGGAGGAGCAAAACCCCATCTTCACCCACTTGCAACCCAACACCATGAAAGTCCCGCTGCTCGACGTCAACGCCCAGAATCTTCCACTCGAAGCCGAACTCACCGCGGCCTTCACCGGCGTCTTGCGCTCCGGTCAGTTCATCATGGGACCGGAAGTGGAGGCATTGGAGCAGGAATGCGCTGCCATGGTCGGGGCGGCACACGGCATCGGCTGCTCCTCGGGAACCGACGCCATTCTGCTGGCGCTCATGGCGCTGGGGATCGGGCCGGGGGATGAAGTGCTGGTGCCCACGTTTACCTTCTTTGCCACCGCGGGCTGCGTGTCCCGAGTCGGGGCCACCCCGGTGTTTGTCGATGCCTGTCCGGTCTGCTTCAATGTGGACCCTGCCAAGGCGGCGGCAAGGATCACCCCCAAAACCAAAGCGATCATTCCAGTCCACCTGTTTGGTCAGAGCGCGGACATGGATGCCGTGATGGCGCTGGCCGCGGAACACAATCTGTTCGTCATCGAGGATGGTGCCCAGGCCATCGGCGCTAAATACAAGGGCCGCCCCGTCGGCAGCATCGGTCATTTTGGAACCTACAGCTTTTTCCCCAGCAAGAACCTCGGCGGCTTTGGCGACGGCGGCCTACTCGTCGCCAACGACGACGCCCTAGCCGACCGGGCACGCCTTCTGCGCACCCACGGCAGCAGGCCAAAATACTACCATCAATTCGTCGGCGGCAACTTCCGTCTCGATGCCCTCCAGGCCGCGCTACTCCGTGTGAAACTGCGCCGTTACGACGACTACACCAAAGCTCGCCAGGCCAATGCCGCCTATTATACCGCGAAGCTCGGCGCTCTGCCCAGCGTGGCTGTCGCCGACACCGCACACCCCGGTTGCGCCCATTCCGATGATGCGCTCACCGCCGCAGGCGCAAAGCTCGTGCTCCCCGCACCCTACGCACACAACGACCATATTTGGAATCAATACACCCTGCGCGTCATCGGAGAAGGCCGCCGCGATGCTCTCAAAAAGCACCTCGCGGACAACGGAATTGGCTGTGAGATCTATTACCCGGTGACGATGGACCAGCAGCAGTGCTTCCAATACACCCCGGCCAGGTGCCGCACCGGATGTGAAGTGGCGCATCAGCTCGCCACCGAAGTCATCAGCATTCCGATTTATCCCGAGTTGCAGCCCGCGCAGCTCGATGGGGTCATTGAAACCATTTCCTCCTGGGTGGCTTCGTAATCGAATGAAGTCCTCAACACCGGAAAAGACCATCCCAATTCCCGTTGCCAGTCTGATCGCAGCTACACGCGTCCTCTCCGGCACTTGATTGATCCGAACACTTCCTGCATTCGCAGACCCCACACCGTAACAACAATGATCCAAAACAAGAAAATTTTCATCACCGGCGGCGCCGGTTTCATCGGCTCAACGCTCATCGCCAGGCTGATTCAGGGCAACCAAATCACCGCCTACGACAACCTCTCACGCAACACGCTCAAGAATCTGCCGGAGCTTTGCGCACATCCGAACCTGACTTTGGTTGAGGGGGACGTGCTGGACTTCCCTCGCCTGACTGAAGCCATGCATGGTGCCGATGTGGTGGTGCATGCCGCTGGGATTGCCGGAATTGACACCGTGATCAAGAGTCCAGTGAGGACCATGCGAGTCAACATGATGGGCACTGCCAACGTACTCGAGGCCGCACGGCAAAACGGCGTCTCGGGCCGGATCATCGATTTTTCCACCTCCGAGGTTTTCGGTCCCATGGCATTCAAATCTTCGGAAACGGACCAGACCGTTGCCGGCTCAGCAGGTGAAGCCCGCTGGACCTATGCGGTCAGCAAGCTCGCGGGAGAACACCTCGCCCATGCCTACCATGCTGAACACCATTTGCCGGTCGTGACGGTGCGCCCGTTCAATGTATATGGTCCGGGGCAGACCGGGGAAGGAGCACTGCAAATTTTTATCAAACGCGCCCTGCGCAATGAAATCATCCACATTCACGGCGATGGTGCACAGATCCGCGCCTGGTGTTACGTGGATGATTTCGTCGAATGTCTGATGCATTGCATTGAAGATCCAGCGGCCATTGGACAAAGTTTCAATATCGGCAATGCACGCGCGGTCATAACCATCCTCGGTCTCGCGGAAGCAGTGGTTCGGGTGACCCGCTCGGAGTCGAAAATCGTATTCGAACCACCGCTTTCCGCGGATATTGCCATCCGCATTCCCAGCGTGGACAAGGCTCAGCACCTGCTGGGCTTCAAAGCCAAGGTGGATTTGGAAGAGGGCATCCGCCGCACGGCCGACTATTTTCGTGAGCATATGAACCTGAGCACCCCATGATCCGGCTTGCCATTCCATCCATTGAGGCGGACGATCTGGAGGCCGTCCGCGAGACACTGGCCAGCGGCCATCTCGTGCAGGGCCCTCGCGTGGCGGCATTCGAACGCGCAGTGGCCGCACAGGCGGGTGTGCCGCATGCGGTGGCCGTGAGCAACTGCACCTGCGCGCTGCAACTGGCACTGCTGGCGTTGGATGTTCGTCCCGGTGATTTGTGCGTTGTTACTGCCTACTCATGGGTTTCCACTGCCAATGTCATTGAGCTGTGCGGGGCGGAACCTGTGTTTGTAGATGTCGATCCGACGACCTTCAATCTCGACCTCAATCACCTTGAGTGCGTCCTCGATCGCCTGATGGCGAACCGTGACACCGCCCGACGCGTCAAGGCGGTGCTTCCAGTTCACGCCTTCGGCCAGATGGTGGACATGGCACGGTTGAATGCTCTGTGCGCCCGCTGGGAACTGCCGGTAGTCGAAGACGCCGCCTGTGCGCTGGGAGCCGCCGTTCACGGTCGGCAGGCCGGTTCGTGGGGGACGCTTGGTTGCTTCAGTTTCCATCCGCGGAAGGCCGTCACGACGGGAGAAGGTGGCGTGGTGACGACTCACGACGCCGCCTTGGCTGACCGCGTCCGCGCACTTCGCAACCATGGACTGGACCCCAACGCGGCTGCGCCTGATTTCATCATGCCCGGCTACAATAATCGCATGACCGAATTTCAGGCTGCCCTCGGTCTTGCGCAGATGACCAAGCTCCAGCGCATCATCGCCGCCCGGCGCGCGGCCGCCGCCCGGTATGATGCACTGCTCAAGGGCGGGCGCATCAGCGCTCCGGCTGTGGCAGCCGGTGCCGAGCATGTGTACCAGTCCTACGTCACCCAGATTCCATCGGAGGCGGTTTCCAGCCGTGCGGACCTGATTCGCCGGTGTCGTGAGGCCGGGGTTGAGACTCAAATCGGAACCATTCACATGCCGTTGACTACGTTTTATCGGAGCCGGTATGGTCACCAGCCCGGTGATTTTCCAGGAACCGACGAGGCGGCGGCCCGCGCGTTGACGCTCCCGTTGCATGAAGCCATTACGGCAACACAACAAGAAAGCGTGATTGAGCTACTGAACCGCTTGCTCACTTAAAATGCCCCGCGACATCCATTCATTTCGTTCCCATGGGGACGGAGTTTATTCTACTGCAGATTTTGGTGCCTTCGGCACCAATGTCATTTTGGAAGCGGGCGTCCTGGTATTCCATCCGGAAAACATCCAGCTGGGCGACAATGTCTATGTCGGCCACCAGACGATCCTCAAGGGCTACCATCAGAACCAAATGGTCATCGGACGCAATACTTGGATCGGCCAGCAGTGCTTTCTGCATAGTGCGGGTGGCATCACGATTGGCCAAAACGTGGGGATAGGCCCGGCCGTCAAAATCCTTTCCTCTGAGCATGTGGAAGAGGGCATTGAGATCCCCATTCTTGCCAGTCGCCTGAAGTTTGCTCACGTTACGATTGAAGATGACTGTGATGTCGGTGTCGGGGCCATCATCCTCCCCGGGGTTCATATCGGTCGCGGAGTACAGGTGGGTGCGGGTGCTGTGGTAACGAAGGATGTTCCTGCCTATGCGGTCGTTGTGGGCGTGCCTGCCCGTGTTCTGCGGTTTCGGTCCGCTGCGACAGACCTTGAAAATCCAAACGCCTGACCGCCATTGTCCATGCTGGGATGGTTTTCCATTCCATGGTTCCGTGGTGCAGGTTCTTGAGACCCGCAGGCCAGACTCCGGTGCGGCCAATGGAGGGGCGGTGAAGTGGCACGAAGCCTTGCTTGGTGGCAAATAGCGCCAGCGGGCTGCGGCTGGCGGCGTTCCGCCAGGCGATGCCTGTGACAGAAGCGGCGCGCACTGTCGCGTATTGAGCAATGAATATCTTCGTAGGCATCACCGAGATTGCCGGCTTCCAATCCGCGGTAGCAGCGGCTCTGCGGCGACGCGGCCACCAGGTGCATGCGGTTTTGATCAAACCGTACGACCCTGGCTACCGGGACGACGGGAATTCCGGCTTTTCGGCCCGCATCACCACATTCTGCCAATGGCTGGGGCGCCTCCGTGGACGCAGTTTGTTGCACAAGATTCTGTGGAAATCCGTCACGTCTGCGCTGCGCGTCGTGGCTTTGGCGTGGGCGGTATTTGCCTGTGAAGCGTTCATTTTTTCGTTCGGCCGCAGTTTTTTGCCGTGGAACCTGGATGCACCGCTGCTGCGGCTGCTTGGTAAACGGGTGCTGTTTGTATTCCTCGGATCGGATTCACGTCCGGCGTATTTGGACTGTGGTGGCGTGCTTTTCCCCGACGGGAGCAGGAAAACGCCTGCGCAAACACGACGGATGGTCCGGAGACAGCGTGCCACGGTGCGGCGCATTGACCGATGGTCTAGCTGGGTCATTGACAATCCCTGGGCGGCGCACTTTCACACCCGGCGCATCATCAACTGGTTCACGGTGGGAATGCCGTGCGCACCGCTGCCTGAGATGCCTCCGGAGCCGGAGTCCGGATTGCGCGTGCTGCACGCTCCCTCATACCCGCTCTACAAAGGAACGGCACGCATTGCCGAGGCCGTGGCGCGGGTGCAGGCGGAAAGGCCGGAACTGGAATTCGTCACGATCACTGGCCGACCCCGCCAGGAGGTGCTGGATGCCATCACGAGTTGTCACTTTGTCATTGATCAGATGTATTCCGACACGCCGAGTGCGGGTTTTGTCACCGAAGCGGCGGCCTGCGGGCGACCCGCGATCGTCGGTGGTTACGGCTGGAGTGACGATTGGCTGCGCATCAGCGGATTGGGCGAGTGGCCATCTCTGGTATGCAGGGAGGAGGAGTTGGAGGAGGCGATTCGCCGTCTGGCTGACGATGTTGGGCTGCGCCAATCCACGGCAGCGGCGGCACGGCGGCGGGCGGCGGAATGGAGCAGTGACAAGGTCGCTGAACGAATGGAGACGATTCTTTCCGGACGGGCACCGGAGGAATGGTTTTTCGATCCGCGGGAGATCGCGGTTTTTAATTCCGGCGGTGGAATTCCGCAACATGTCCTTGCGCAGTCCCTGCAGGAATTGATAGGAAAATACGGTTTGGAAGTGTTAGGTCTTGAAGACAAGCCTCGCCTGGAGCGGATGGCACTCGCATTGGCCGGGTTGGCCCCGCCGGAGCCGGGCAGGTGAATTGTTTCACCTCGCGCTGTTTCGCATCCCGCAACGACTGCATCGTCCGAGTAGCCGCTTGTGAACAAACGACCGGGGGCGGGTATTGCCATCCAAGTTTGAGAGCGGAGGAAATGAAATGGTGGGCCGCGCCTGTTCGTTCACTCAATGGTTCGAAGATTTTTCAAGGATTCGGCGATTTATGCGGTGTCCACGCTGCTGACGCGGGCGATGATGCTGCTGCTGGTGCCGCTCTACACGCGGATTCTCGATCCTGCAGCGCTTGGACGCGTCTATCTTTTGCAGGGTCTGCTGTCCATCATCAACATTGTGATCAGCATCGAAATCCATCAGGGCATGGGCATGCGGCTCTCCGCTTCCACTGATCCCACCGTCCGCCGAAGCTTGGCGGCCACGGCGCTTTGGTTCACGGTGGCGATCTATGCCGTTTTTCTCGCTGCCACGCTTCCATTCAGCGCTCCGCTGGCCCGCTGGGTGTTCGGCAACGAAGGAGAAACCGGCGCCATGTCCGCGATGCTGTGGGCCTCAGCAGCGATGGGGGTATATCTGATCGTTTCCGCTCAACTGCGCTGGGCGCTCCAGCCCAGATTGAGTGCGGTGGTTTCCATATTTTTTACCAT
>JAGNEJ010000034.1 GCA_018003315.1 Verrucomicrobiales bacterium | reverse complement strand
CTACGGTGGCGCGCAATGCCTGAAATTGCTTCGCCGAGATGGATTTGGGGGGCGGCAGCGGTGTTGTGCTACGCCGCGATGCTGTGGGTGCACCCGTGGCGCAAAGGATTCGGCGAAGGCTGGCGGTTCGCCCGCTGCTGGCAGCGCACCTGGCTGGTGCTGGGCATGATCGCCGCGCACCAGGTCTGGTGGCAGGTGCGGCATGAACCGGTGGATTTCGCCTGGCCGCAGCATTTCGCTCCTCCGTTTGCCCATGAACTCATCGTGCCGGCGGCGGTGGCTGCCGCGAATTCCCTTGCACGGACGCTGGTGGCCCCGCTGGCGCCGGAGCCATTCAGCGCGCTGCTGGCGCTGGCCTTGGCGGTGAACTGGAGCGGATTCGCCGGGGCGGTCTGGCGCGGCTGCCGCGTGGCCTTTCCGCGAGGCGGGAAATGGGCTGCGCTGCTCCTGTTCGCCAGTGCCGCGGCGAATGTTGCCAGCGTGGCTTGTGAAGTCGGCGGCTGGGCGGCGGACGGTGCCTGGCGCCTGGTGCTGCACACGGCGGGCGCACTCTGGAGCGGGGCCACCGTGGCCTTTGCGCTGGCGTGGATTCTCCGCTTTGCGGAAACGGCCATCTTCGCGCCGGAGGAAATCCTGATGATCCAGTGGAGCGGAAGCGCCGCGGGACGCATCGCCCGGCTTTGGCCGATCCTGCTGGGAGCGGCTGTGTGCGAGGTGCTGGAGCCGCTGCTGGCCGGGTGCGATTCCTGGCGGCTCTGGACGCTGCGCACGCTGGCGTGGGTGCTGGCGCTGCTGGCGGCATTTCTGCCGCTGGTGCTGGTGCATTGGCGGGGTGAATGGGGCTGGCTGGCGGCACTGCGCGAAGCCCGGCTGCGGTTCATGGGCGGAACCGTGCGTTTGGCGGCCTGGGCGCTGGTGGCCTTTACCCAGTTCTTCCTGTTTCACCTGGCGCGCTCCGGCATCGCCGCCGGATTTCCCGCCCGCAGCGTCTGGCGGCTGGGCTGGGAATCGCTCGCCGGCTTCCTGCATTCCGCCATCCTCATCTGGCTGGCCGCCTCCTGGGTGGCGCAGCAGCAGCCGTTTTTCCGAACGAAGCCGCCGCAGAAAAATTCCGGTTAGGAATCCCTCGGCTGCATCAGGTGCGGCCAGCGGGTGCTCCAGTCTTCCGGGAGACGCCGCACTTTTCCTCCCGGCATCTGCACCATGGCCAGCGACTGCCGGCAGGTGATGAGCAGCGCCTCGTCGGCAGGGCGGACAACTTCAAACTCCATCCAGAACCGCGCCCGCATCAGCGAATCCAACCGGCCGCGGATCGTGAGATGATCACCAAGCACTGCGGGGCGGCGGTAGTCGATCTCCGTGCGCACCACTACGGGAAAGAGTTGGCGCGCGGCCATTTCCCGCAGGTCGAGCCCCATCCGTTCCGCCAATTTCGTCCGGGTCTTTTCGATGAAGCGCAGGTAGGCGATGTTGTGCACGACCCCGCCGCAGTCGGTGTCGTAAAACATGACTTCCTCCGTGGTTTCGATGACCGGAGCCGGCTGCATGAGGAGCGGTGCCCTAACTGAGTTCCTCGCGCAGGCGGCGGCCCACTTCGATGGCATTTTCGCGGGAATTGAAGGCGGAGATGCGGAAGTAGCCTTCGCCCGCGGCGCCGAAGCCTGCTCCCGGCGTCACCACGACGTTGAGCTTGCCTAGCATGATGTCGAAAAACTCCCAGGAGCCGAGCCCCTGCGGCGTGCGCACCCAGATGTAGGGGGCATTGACTCCGCCGGAAGCGGTGAGTCCGGCAGCACTGGCCGCTTCCAGCAACACTGCGGCATTTCCCAGGTAGTGCTGGATGAGCGCCTGCACCTGGGCCTTTCCGGTGTCGGAAAACAGGGCGGCTGCCCCTTTTTGCACGATGTAGCTGGCACCGTTGAATTTCGTGGTCATGCGCCGCTGCCACAGCGGATGCAGCGGAAATTTCTCCCCGCTGCGGGTGGCGGCCTTCAGGGCCTTCGGCACCACGGTGAAGGCGCAGCGCACTCCGGTGAAGCCACCGTGCTTGGAAAAGGAGCGGAATTCAATGGCACATTCCCTGGCACCGGGAATCTCGTAAATGGACCGCGGAATGGCCGGATCGGTGATGAACGCCTCATAGGCGGCATCGAAGAGAATCACGGAACCATGCGCCCTGGCATAGGCCACCCAGGCTTCCAACTGCGGGCGGGTGGCCGCGGCCCCGGTGGGGTTGTTCGGACTGCACAGGTAGATAAGATCCAGATGGGCATCCGGCACGTCGGGCATGAACCCGTTGGCTTCCGTGCAGGGCAGATAGTGAATGCCGGCGTAGGCACCGCTGGCTTCGGCCTCGCCGGTGTTTCCGTTCATCACATTGGTATCCACATAGACCGGATAGACCGGATCGGGAATGCCCAGGCGGTTCCCCGCTCCGAAGATGTCGAGGATGTTTCCGGTGTCGCATTTCGATCCGTCGGAGACAAAAATTTCATCGTCGGCGACGTCGAGGTTCCGTCCGCGATACATGTGCTGGCCGATGGCTTCGCGCAGAAAGGCATACCCCTGCTCCGGTCCGTAGCCTTTGAAGGTGGCGCGGTCGCCCAGTTCATCCACGGCCTCATGCATGGCCTGCCGCGCGGCCTGCGGGAGGGCCTCGGTCACGTCGCCGATGCCGCACCGGATCAAGCGCTGCGAGGCGTCCGGGTTTGCCTGCAAAAAGGCGGCCACCCGCCGGCCGATTTCCGGAAAAAGGTAGCCGGCCTTGAGTTTGAGATAATTTTCGTTGAGATATGCCATGGATGGTGAGGGAAAAGCGTCCGAGTGATTAGCGGCCCCCCTCGGAAGATGCAAGGGCGGAATGGGCCGGACACAGCAACGGCAGGACCTGGCGGGCAATGGGTGTCCCGCGCATTTCCCTGCGGGAACATTTGCGGGCATCGGCGACCTGCGCCACTACTCTCCTGGCCATGCACATTCAGGATATTCTTTCCGCAGACAAAACCACGTTTTCCTTCGAGTTCTTCCCACCCAAGGGACCGGAGGCGGCGGAGAAGCTCTATCAAACCATCACGCAACTGGAGCCGCTCGGGCCGGCATTTGTCAGTGTCACCTATGGGGCCGGGGGATCGACCCGGGAGCTGACGCACGACCTGGTCATCCGGATCAAGGAAACCACCTCGCTGGATCCGATCCCCCACCTGACCTGCGTGTGCCACCAGGAGGCGGAAGTGGCGGAGGTGCTGGAACGCTACGCCGCGGCCGGAGTCAGCAACATCCTGGCACTGCGGGGGGATCCGCCGCGGGATCGCCCGGACTATGACCGCCGCGGCGATGCTTTTGCGCAGGCGGCTGACCTGGTGGCGTTCATCCGGCGGTTCAACGACTCCCGCTCCCACCCGGATCCGCGGGGATTTGGAATCGGGGTCGCCGGATTTCCCGAAGGGCATCCCGCCACGTCAAACCGGCTGCTGGAGATGGATTTCCTCAAGGCGAAGGTCGATGCCGGTGCCGACTACATCTGCACACAGCTCTTTTTCGACAATCGCGACTTTTATGATTTCCGCGACCGCTGCGAACTGGCCGGCATCCGGGTGCCCATCCTCGCCGGCATCATGCCCATCGTCACCCACTCCGGAATGCGGCGCATGGCGGATCTGGCTGCCGGCGTGCGGTTCCCTGCACGGCTGCTCAAGGCGCTGGCCCGGGCCGGAAATGATCCCGAAGCGGTGCGCCGTGTCGGCATCCATTACGCCACGGAACAATGCGCGGATCTGCTCGACCACGGCGTGGCCGACATTCATTTTTACACGCTCAACCAGTCCAGTGCCACCCGGGAAATCTATTCCAGCCTCGGCCTCCAGACACCGGAGCCAGCCGCGGCAAAATCCTGAACCCGCTGCATCCGAAAAGCGGCGGCGGACGTAGGTTCCAACGCATTTGTGGAACACCGCGCCGCGCTTTTCATGTGCAAGCACCGAGGGTCCGGCTACACTGCCCATCCCATCGCCTCCCACCACCAGCACCCACCAGTCGTACATGCCCGAAACCGCCCATTTGTTTCCCAGCCCCGGTCGGCCGTTCACCCTCTGGACCCTGCCTGCACCCGCCCCTGCACCGGCATTGCTCCGGCTGCCGGGAAAGGCGCACACTCTGTGGCTGTCGCCCGCTGCCTGGCCAAAACAAAAGCTGCGGGCGGGCAGCGGTGCGTTTACGCTCTGGCTCCATGCTTCCACCTGGCCGAAACCGGTCGTCACCCTGCCCGGCAACGCCTTCTCCCTCTGGTTAAACTCCGCAACCTGGCCCAAACCCATGATCAAACTCCCTGGAAACGCATTCACTCTCTGGCTCAACCCCAGCACCTGGCCGAAGGCCGCTCCGGCACCGGCTGCCGAATCCACCCCGGCCCCCGCACCGGAAGCACCCGCCGCTGGGAAACAGGAGCCCATCCGCCTGCCAGGCAACCAGTTCACCCTGTGGACAAAATCGCAGCAGACCGAGCCTTCCGGCACTGCTGCGGCAACGCAACCGGCTGCGGCGGAACCGCCCGCATCCGAATGCGGTTCCTGCTGCGCACTGGGCGGATGGATCAAGGCAGCGGCGGTCATTGCACTGCTGGTCGTGGCCGCCCGCGGGTTGTGGGTGGAGCACCAGTTGCAGGACAAGGTGGGCGGGGAGCAGAAAAAACGCCGGACCGCCGTCGAGGACAAGCACAAGGCAGTCAATTTCAACAAGCAGCTAACCGCAAAGCTCAAGGAATCCGAAACCCTCCGGCAGGAAATGGAAACCAAAAGTCAGATCGCAGGCAAGGAACTGGCCGGGGCAAAGAAGGAATTCGAACAGAAACTGGCCGCCCTGCAGAAGGCGGAGGGAGAGGCGAAGGCCAAATCCGACGAACTGGAGGCCGCCGGCAAGCAATTGACCGCAATGAAGCAGGAGGCTGCGACCAAAACAGGCGAGCTGACCCAGTCGCTGCTGGCGGTGAAGGAGGATGCCGCCAAGCTGAAGCGCAGTGCGGACCAGCAGGCGCTGGAAGCCAAAGGCGCCATTGCCAAGGCCGAGGCCGAAAAAGCCGCGATCCAGAAAGAGGCCGCCACCGCCGCTGTGGAAATCAACCGGCTCTCATCCGAACTTGCCCAGTTGAAAAAGGATCTGGAAGCCGCCCGGGCGGCCGTTCCGAAACCGCCAGGGCAGTAGCCGGGCGGTTGCTGGAACATTTCCGGATTTGTCAGGAAAGGCGCTCCACCACCCGGTCCTTCGGCCAGCGGACTTTTGGCGTGGACGCATATTTGTCTGAGTCCGCCCGGTAACCAGCCGGACAGAGCAGGCAGGCGGAAAATCCGCGCCGGGGCAGGTCCAGCAGCGCGTCCACCTTGTCCGGCTGAAATCCCTCCATCGGGCAGGTATCGATGCCCGCCATGGCCGCAGCGGTCATGAAATTCCCGAGGGCGATGTAAATCTGGCGCACCGCCCATTCGCGCGTGGAGGTTTCATCCAAACCGGCAAGAAACCGCACCAGGCTCTGCCGCAGTCCGGAGAGTGAATCCACGCTGATGCCGCGGGAGGCCGCGGTTGAAGTGATGTAGTCATCCACATAGGCTTCATCCACGACCCGCCGCACCCCCAGCACCACCAGATGCGAGGCCTCCACTACCTGGCGCTGTCCCCAGGCGAGCGGCAGCAGTCGTTCGCGCAGCGAGGCGTCGGTGAGCACAAAAAACTTCCACGGCTGGAGGCCGAAGGAGGACGGGGTGAGCACCAGTGCGGATTCCAGGTCGGACCAGGCCGTGTCGGAAATGCGGCGGGCGGGGTCGAACCGGCGGACGGCATAGCGCCACCGCAACTGCTGCACGACTTCACTGGTTGTCAGGATGGGCATGATCGGATGCCCGAATGGAAATCACGGGACACCGCTGTCAACTCCGTTCCGTGTCAGCGTAGCGCCCCAAAATTGACACTGTCAGGCCGCCGCGGCTTTCATGCCAGCCCTATGCCACGCATTTCCTGTCTCTTCCTCCTCGCGCTGGCGGCACCTGCCGCCGCGGACGTTCGCCTCTCAAAAATGTTTTCGGACCACATGGTGCTGCAGCGCGACAAACCCGTGCCGGTCTGGGGGTGGGCAGAGGCCGGAGAGGAAGTCACCGTATCCTTCGCCGGGCAGAACGTTGCCACCAAGGCCGATGCCGGCGGTGCCTGGCAGGTGAAGCTGGCACCGCTCAAAACCTCGCAAGAACCGCAGGTGCTGAGCGCCACCGGGAAAAACACCGTCAAGGTGGCGGATGTCCTCGTGGGGGAAGTCTGGCTCTGCTCAGGCCAGTCCAACATGGGCATGACCGTCGGCGGCACCACCGACGGGGACCTGGAAGGCCTCACCGCACCGCGCCTGGGGAAACTGCGGCTTATCACCGTCGGTACGCCCGGTTCTCAGGAACCCGTCAAGGAACCGGACCAAACCTGGGTCACCTGCACGCCCGACACCATCCGCAATTTCTCCGCCGTCGGATTTTACTTTGGACGGCAGCTTCTCGACACCCTGGACATCCCCATCGGCCTGATCAACAACGCCTGGGGCGGCAGCGCCTGCGAAGCCTGGATTCGCCGCGATCTGTTCGACGGCAAGGAAATCTACGCTCCCCTGGTGGAACGCTGGAAAAAAATGGAAGCCGAATACGATTTTGCGAAGGAAATGGCGAAATTCAAAGCGGCCGTGGAAGCCTGGAAAAAGCAGTCCGACGAGGCCAAGGCCGCCGGAAAACAGCCGCCGCCGCACCCCCATGCGCCGCAGGATCTGATGAAGGGCAACCAGCGTCTGGCAAATCTCTATCACGGACGCTTGAAACCGGTCATGCCCTACGCCATCCGCGGCGCCATCTGGTACCAGGGGGAAACCAATGCCGGACGGGCCTATCAATACCGCGAAATGTTTCCGCTGATGATCCAAAACTGGCGCGACGACTGGGGCCAGGGGGATTTCCCCTTTTACTGGGTGCAGCTGGCTGATTTCAAGGCAGAAGCCACTGCTCCGGGCGATGCCGACTGGGCGGAGCTGCGCGAGGCGCAGACGATGACGATGAGCAAACTGCCGCACACCGGCGAGGCGGTCATCATCGACGTGGGCGAAGCCAATGACATCCACCCGCGCCACAAACTGGAAGCCGGACGCCGCCTGGCCCGCTGGGCGCTCGCCCGGGACTATGCCGTGCCGGTGGCGCACCACAGCCCCACCTACGAATCCATGGAAAAACAGGGCGGAAAAATCATCGTTTCCTTCAAGGATGCCGACGGTCTGCGCAGTCATGACGTGAACGAAGTCAGGGGGTTCGCGATTGCCGGAGACGACAAGGCATGGAAATGGGCCAGCGCAAAAATCATCGCCCCCAACAAGGTCGAGGTCTCCAGCCCGGATGTTCCCCATCCCGCCGCCGTTCGCTACGGGTGGGCGGACAATCCCGTGTGCAACCTTTACAGCAAGTCCGGACTGCCGGTGACGCCCTTCCGCACCGATGACTGGCCGGGCGTGACCGCCAACAACCGGTAAAAGTCGGCGGACCATCACTGCGGCCGCAGGCCCCCGGGCGGGAAACCACCCGCCTGCGGCACCCGCAGCGCAGCGCACCCGGATCGAACCCGAGGCGGGCTGGCGTGCTGAATTTCCGCCCGGTCTGCGGTCCTGCTTGCCAAGGGAAGCCCCCTTTGCTAATGCGGAGGCCTACACACATCACAAATGCAAACATTCGTTGACGAATTGGTGGAGGCGGCATGGAACTACCAGGCATCGGACCTGTTTCTGGCGGAGGGAAATACGGCCAAGGTGAAAGTGAGCGGCCGAATTCACGAATGCGGGGAGCGGATCGTGACGCACGAGGAAATGGAGGATTTCTGGAAGCGCTGCGCTGCGGATCCATCGAAGGATCAGGACCGGGACAGCGGCTACATCGGTCCGCACAACACCCGCTTCCGGGTCAACCTGCACCGCCGCATGGGCACCCTGGGCGCGGTGCTGCGGATGATCAAAAACTCCATCCCGAACATGGAGAGCCTGGGCCTGCCGGAGCAGGTCGTCACCTCCTGGCTGGGACGCAGCTCCGGCCTGCTGCTGGTGACCGGGGCCACCGGGTCCGGGAAATCGACCACCCTGGCATCCTGCCTCGAATACATCAATGCCAACCAGGCGATGCACATCGTGACGATCGAAGATCCGATCGAATACCATTTTTCGGACAAGCGCAGTTTCTTCACCCAGCGGCAGGTGGGCACGGACACGCCGAGTTTTGCCGCCGGATTGCGGGCTGCCATGCGCCAGGCACCGAACATCATTCTGTTGGGGGAAATCCGCGATGCGGAAACGGCGTTGACCGCCCTCCAGGCTGCGGAAACGGGCCACCTGGTCTTCGCCACGCTGCACAGTTCCACGGTGGCGGACACCCTGGACCGCTTCGTCCACCTGGTGCCGTCCACGGAGCGGGAAGCCCTGCTCCAACTGCTGTCCTATCAGCTCATCGGCATTCTCACCCAGCAGCTGCTGCCCAATGCCACCGGCGACGGCGTGGCCATGGTGTGCGAGCACCTCGACGTGCAGGCCGCGGTCCGCGACTGGATTCGCGAAATGAAACTGTCGGACATCGAAGAATTCATGCGCCGCCTCGACAACCCCGCCAACCAGACCTTCCTCAATGGTCTGGTCGCCGCCTTCAAGGCCGGAAAAATCAGTTATGACACCGCCCTCGCCCACTGCGGCAATCCGTATGAGCTGAACCGCCTGCTCCGCGGCATTTCCTAGTCCCCGCCACCATCCACCCATTGCTTCCATGGCCAGCTTCCGCGACATCGTTGACTACCTCACCCTCACCCGCCAAAAAGGCGGGTCCGACCTGCACCTCACCGTCGGCGCTCCGCCCGCAGCGCGGGTCAACGGGGCGCTCGAACCCCTTGAAGAGCAGGATCTCGACCCGCCCACCTGCAAGGAAATGGTCATGGCCGTACTCACCGAAACCCAGCGTGCCAAGCTGGAAAAGGACTGGGAACTGGACTTCGCAGTGAATGTCAGCGGAGTGGGGCGCTTCCGCTCCAACGCCCACTACTGCAAGGGCAACGTGGAAGCCGCCTTCCGCTTTATTCCCCATGAAATCCCGGAATTGCGCAGCCTCGGCCACGGCCAGACGGTGGAAAATTTCTGCCGGATCCGCCAGGGGCTCATCCTCGTCACCGGCATGACCGGCATGGGCAAGACCACCACCCTCGCCGCCATGGCCCGGCGCATCAGCGAGGAACGTTCCTGCGTGGTCATCACCATCGAAGACCCCATTGAATATGTCTTCGACCACAACTACGGCCTGGTCAAACAGCGCCAGATCGGGCAGGACAGCCACAGTTTCGCCGCCGCGCTGCGCGGTGCCATGCGCCAGGACCCGGATGTCATCATCGTCAGTGAAATGCGCGACCTGGAAACCATCCAGGCTGCGATCACCGCTGCCGAAACCGGCCACCTCGTCATTTCAACGCTGCACACCATCGACGCCGCCAAGGCCTTCGACCGCATAGTCGATGTCTTCCCCTCCGATCAGCAGCAGCAGATCGTCACCCAGCTCGCCAATTCCCTGGAGGGCGTCATTTCCCAGATCCTCATTCCCCGTGCCGACCAGCCCGGCCGCGTCATGGCCACGGAAGTCCTCGTCGCCAACATGGCCATCCGCACCGCCATCCGCGAGCGCCGCGTCGAACAGGTGCACGGCCTCATGCAGATCGGCGCCAACGTCGGCATGCACACGTTCGACGACTCCCTGGCCCACCTGCTCATCGGCGGCTACATCTCCCGCGAGGAAGCCCTCGCCCATGCCCGCGACAAGGAATTTGTCATGGCCCAGCTGCAAAATGCCCTGCGCCAGCAGCGCAAATAGGGCACCGCCCCACCCGGGCGGCCCCGTTGGCCGTCGGCGCAACTCTAACAAATACCGCCCCAGTCATGAAGCCGCCCAACCTCCGTCAACTTCTGCGCCGCATGCTCCTGGTGGCCGCCGTTCCTTGCGCCGCACTGGCGGCCGATGCGCCCGACTCCGGCGCCTTCGGAGTGGGAAGGCCCGGCATCATGACCGAATACACCTTTGGCGACGAACTGGGATTTTCCGGCGGCAGTCTGGACCTGCAGGAACTGCGGGTGCTCAGTCCCCTTTGGGCGAAACAGGATGGACCGGACATCTGGTCGGTTTCCCTGCGCTACACCGGATCCTTTTTGGACCTTGGAAATGCCGCGGGCTTTGGTTCTGCAGACCTTCATGCCACGGATCTCTATCTGGACTACCGCCGACTGCCGGATACCGGCTTTGCCTGCTGGTTCCGTGCTGCCGCTTCTCTGTCCGGCGACTTCGATGGCCTCTCCGGCGATGATTTCCAGGCCTCCACCATGGGCATCGTCGGCTACCGCTTCAGCAAATCCTTCGGGCTGCTGGCCGGCTACCACGTCGGCTGGCTCATGGACGAAATCCGGGCCTACGGAGCCATCGGACTCGTCTGGAATCCGAACGACCACTGGATGATCCAGTTGACGCCGCCCGTGCCCTCCATTTCCTGGTCGCCCGTCGCCGACTGGACGTTCAGCCTCAGCGCCTGGCCCGGCAGCAGTGCCTGGAACGTCCACCGCCAGGATGCCGTCGAGGAGGTGGAACTCACCCTCTGGCGGGCCGCGCTCGGCGTCGAACACCGCTTCACCGAAAATTTCCACATCGCCCTGCGCGCCGGCTTCAACTTCGCCAGCGAAATTGAACTCCGCGACGCCTCCGACCGCGTGCTCCTCGGCAAATTGCTCGACAACGCGGTCTTTGGCGCCGTGTCCCTCCGCTATTCGTTTTGACGCATCCCCCTGGCAGATCCCCGGCGCTGGTATGACGGACAAAAGGAATGGAATGCGGCCGCCTCCTGCCAGCCTACTCCTCAATGAAATCGTACACCACCACGCGGTCTGCCAGCGGCTTCAGAATGTTCTGCACGGCTTTTTGGTGGATGGGGTGGTCGAGGTATTTCTGCATGGCCTGACGGTCGGCGAATTTCATGATGAAGGCCACGTCGTAGGAGGAATCGACAATGGGCCGGGGGCTGGGCAGGCAGCGGCCCTTGGACAGGGAAAGCAGTCCGGGAATCTCGCGAAACGTGTCGCCGGCGGCCAGCAATTGCCGACGCTTTTCCTCGCTGCCGTGGTCTTTCAGCCAGACGCAGACGGTGTGGACGACGCGATGCCGCGGGCCGATTTCGATGCGGATGGCGCAGCCGGAAAGCAGGGCCAGCAGCGGCAGCAGGAGCAGGAAACGAGGCCAGGAGGTCATTCTTCGACGTGGAGCTGGATGATGGAGAGCAGGGCGGGCTTTTCGAGCGAGTCGAAAACGACGAGGATGTTGGCCACTTCCAGCACCTGCACGGATTTGGTCTGATCCTCCAGATTGGAAGCGTGGGCGAGCTTCCGGCCCTGGCTGTCCTGCAGGACGCGCAGGTAGTAGCCGCCCTCGCGGTTGCGGAGGTGGCCTTCGGCATCCATGGTCAGGCGGCGCTTGGTGGCGGTTTTGTCCCCGGCCAGCAGGATGTGCATCATGCACGGCCCCTGCCAGGCGACAGGGTCGATTTTTGCCGGATGCAGCCGGTCGAGCAGGATGGTTTCGCTCCGTTCGCCCTCCCCGCGGGTCAGGATGAGTCCACCGTCCCGGCTGATGACCTGGACGGAGAGGCGCTCTTCTGCGTCCTGCTTTTTACTGAGAATTTCCAGGTGGTTCGGCCCGGTGAGTTTCCATGTTCCCCCAGCGGGCCAGCCCTGGAGTTTTCCGCCGGGCAGAAATGCCAGGATGCCTCCGGTGCGGATCTGCAGATACGTTCCCAGCAGGTCCTTTTCCATGACGGGTCCGGGCGTTGCCGGTGCGGTGTTGCCAGGTGCTGGCGCGGGTGATTCCGCCGGCGCGCCGGGGATTTCACCGGCCATCAAAGCGCAAACAAACAGCAGCAGAGTCATGCGGGAAGCGGCGTGCATTGGACTGGCAGGGCGGGGTTGGGATTCACGAACCGTGGCGTTTTTTCTGCAAGGCTGCGGTGACCGGTTCGACTGGCAGACAGTTGATGACATCCTCCCGGCGCAGCCAGCCTTTGCGGGCGATGCGCAGGCCATACCAGAGGTCGTGCAGGCCGTCGGTGCGGTGGGCGTCGGGGTTGATGCTGCATTTGACTCCCTTGTCGCGGGCATGCCGCCACCAGCGCCAGTCCATGTCCAGCCGCCAGGGGTTGGCATTGAGTTCGATGATGGTGCCGGTTTCCGCGCAGGCGTCGATGATGGCGCTCACGTTCACCGGATACGGTTCGCGTCTGAGCAGCAGCCGTCCCGTCAAGTGGCCCAGCATGGTGACGTGGGGATTTTCCACGGCTTTCAAAATGCGCCGGGTCATGTCGGCCTCGGACATCTGGAAGGCGTTGTGCACGGAAGCGACCGCGTAGTCGAGTTCTGCCAGCAGATCATCCGCAAAATCCAGCCTTCCATCCTTGAGAATGTCCACCTCCGTTCCGGCAAAGAGCCGGAAGTCGTCCCACCGGGAGTTGAGGTCGCGAATCCGGCGGAGTTGTTCGCGCAGCCGCTGCTCGTCCAGACCGTTGGCCTGAAAGGAGCTTTTGCTGTGGTCGGCAATGCCAAGATATTCCATGCCCATTTCGCGGGCGGCTTCCGCCATTTCCTCGAGGGTGTTGCTGCCGTCGCTGGCGTTCGTGTGGTTGTGAAAGGTTCCGCGCAGGTTGTCCATTTCCACCAGCCGCGGAAGTTCCCCGGCTTCCGCCGCTTCCATTTCCCCGGTGTTTTCGCGCAGTTCCGGCGGGATGAAATCGAGGCCCAGGGCGCGGTAGAGGTCGGCCTCGTCGTGGATGTCCGCAGGGGAGGCGGGGCCGTTTTCCTCCGCGGGGGCCAGGCGGTATTCGTTGAGCGTCCATCCGCGCTTCAGCGCCCGTCCGCGCAGGGCGACGTTGTGTTCCTTGCTGCCGGTGAAATAGGCGAGGGCGAACGGCCACTCGGCATTGGCAACGGCGCGGAGGTCGCACTGCGCTCCATTCTGCAGGCGGATGCTGCTCTTGGTGGCGCCTTGCATCAGCACCTCGCGGGTCCAGGGCTGTTTGACAAAAAAATCCATCACACGCGGTCCGTCCTTCGTGGCCACCAGGATGTCGAGGTCATGCACGGTTTCCTTGCCGCGTCGGAAACTTCCCGCCACCTCCACCCGCGAAACAAAGGAAAGCCCGCGCAGCGCTCCGGTGATTTCCTCCACCTCGTGCGCCACCTGATCCTGACGAAATGCTCCGGCATAGCGGTCCCGCTGGGCGATGGCTTCCTGCAGCTTCGCCGCGGATTTTTCTCCAAAGCCCTGCAGCGCCGCCACTGCTCCGCTGTCCAGTGCCTGCTGCAGCAATGCCAGGGAACTGACCTGCAGCTCCCGGTAAAGCAGCGCCACCTTTTTTGGCCCCAGCCCGGAAAGATCAAACAGTTCGAAGATCGAGTCTGGAAATTCCCCGCGCAGTATTTCATGGAATTTCAGTTCCCCGGTGGTTGCCATTTCATGGAGCTTGTCGCGCAGGGCTTCGCCAATTCCCTTGATGCCCGCGAGGTCGTTGTCGGCCGCTTTTTGCACGATGTCTCCGGCGCAGGTCCGGACCGTCTCCGCACCGGTGCGATAAGCCCGGATTTTGAAGGGATTTTCGCCTTTCAGTTCCAGCAGAAGGGCGATTTCCTCGAAAATGTCGGCCATGCGCTCTCGGGTCATCATGCCGGATGCCTAGCCCAGGATGCCCGGTGCGCCAAGCGGACACTGCGCTTAAAAATCCAGGAAAATTTCGGTGCGCCGGTTGCGACTGCGGCCTTCGGGGTTGTCGCTGCCATCGTCCTTCAGGTTGGGGTCCAGCGGCGTGGACTCTCCGAACCCCTGGGCGACCAACTGCCGGGGATCGACCCCCAGCTCCTTCAATTTCGCGGTGACGTTGTCCGCCCGTTTTTTGGATAGCTGGAAATTGTAATCCTCCGGACCGAGGGCGTCGGCGTGGCCGGTGATGCGCAGTTTGCGCGCGGCATCACTGCGCAGCAGACCGGCTACGATTTCCAACTGCCGCAGCGCGCGGTCGGTCAGTTCCGCGCGGTCGTATTCAAAATAGACCACCAGCGATTCACCTCCTGACGGGCTTTTGACCACCGGGGTGTAATAGACTTTTCCGGCGTCGGTGGACTGGACGTAGGTCTGCATCAGTTTGCTGAAATCGAGCGCATTCACTTTCCATCCCGCCACCGGATCCCGGGCCATTTCGATGCCGAATTCGCCTTTGACATCCGGGATTTTGCGGGAGGAAACGCGGACGATCGCCCAGGCGCGGTCGTCATTGGCCGCGGTGACATTGAGCGGCCCTTGCGCGGCCATGCGGTATTCCCCTTCCTCGAACACAATGCACAGGCCGGCCAGTTTTTCGTGGGTCAGCTTCCCTTCATCGGTCATGGACCGCGCCGCGTGGAACTGGTGGGCGAGCAGATTTGTCAGGAAATCCGCCGAGAGCGAAAGCGGGTCCGGCGGATCGGTTAGGGCCACGGCATCCAGGGCAATGCCCTTGGACTGGAGGACCGGCGCGGCGGCCGCGACCAGACGCGGGGGAAACCGCACGTCGCTGATCTGGTAGCCCTGCTCGCGGGTGGCTTTGAGGTCCAGTTCCAGGGCAATTGGCTGGTTAGGGGCGGTGGTGCCCTCCGGAGCGCTGGCCGGGACTGGGGCATCCAGCGGGGTCAGCTCGATGGACGGTCCTTTTTCCACTGGCAGGCTCCAACGCTCGGTCGTGCCGATGCGGCCCACCTCAGCGACCGCTGCACCCGAAACCGCCGGTCGAAAGGCCGCGGTGGTGAAGAGATGGCGCAGCGCCTCGGCCTTCGCCGGCTGCAGCGGGGCGCTCAGCAGGTCCGCGGTTTCCTGGGGCTTGCCGGCAGCCAGCTTTTCGCTGAAGGCGGTGAGAAGCGGCGACGCTTTGACAAAAAATGCCTTGGGTGCGGCCGCGGGCGGCAGGGGCTGGGCCGGTGCGGCTGGAGCGGTGGTGCCCGCTTCCGGAGAACCCGGGCGGGTGGTGGCTGCGGGTGTTTTGGCAGCGGTGGCGGACGCCGGCTGCTGGGTGCGGGAAGATTTCTGGCCGCGCCGCGGGAGCGTGAAGACAAAAAAGAACACCACGCTCAGCGTCACAATGCCGAGGAACACCAGCACGGGCGTGGTGCTGCTGCCGTTCCGGGAACGGATGTTGATTCCAATGTGGTCCGCACCGTCCTCTGTGCGGCACAATCCGGTGGCCCTGCTGCCATGGTTGGGGGGAAGATTCACTTGGAAAAATTACGGGAGCGCCGGGGCTTTGCCAGCGGAGTTTTCTGCACACGGCCATTTGCGTAGCGGAAACAAACGGAGGCGTGCGGCCCCCAGTGGCACTTCGGATGGCCGTGACGGGGCTCCCATTTCACCGCGCGGTGCGGGACGTATCCCTGGCAAACCCTTTGATGGTGTTGTGCTCCATCTGCAGCCCATCGACGCCCGAGCCGATCAGAATGCCCGTGCGTTGCGCGGGACCGCGGGTTTCTGTCAGGGAATTTCCGAGCAGCGAGACGCCCTGCACCGGGGCGTCGAAGCGGATGGCCGCTCCGGTTTCCGGTCCGTTGTCGGTAAAGACATTGCCTTCGATGACATTGCGATGCCCGGCGGCAGCGGCGTCCTTTTCCGGGCGGAAAAGCAGGCCGGTGAGCGTGCTGCCGGTGATGGTGTTGCGGCGCACGATGTTGTCCGTGTCGCGATGGCCGATGCTGATGCCGGTGGCATTGCCGGTGATGACATTGTCCTCCGCCAGGCCGCCGCGCACTCCCCAGCAGAAGAAAATGCCGATGTTGTTGCCCTCCAGTTTGCAGTGGCGGATGATGCTGCGCTGGGAACCGCTGCCCGGATGCAGTCCGAAGCCGGTGTGGTGGTGCGAATGGCAGCGTTCCAGGAGCACGTCGTGGCAAATCTGCCAGGAAAGCCCGTCGCCGTTGAAGTTCCGCGCCTCCACGCCGCGCAGGGTGATGCGTCGGCAGTCCTGGAGCCACACGCAGCCGGACCAGTTGCCGTCGAGATTGCCATTTTTCCCGCCATTGCCGTCGAGGGTGAGGTTTTCGACGGCCACGTCCTCGATGTGTTCGCCGCTCAGAATGGGAAACAGGGTGGATGCATTCACCGGCCTGCCCGAGGTGGGCCAGACATTTTCACGCAGGGCACGGTCCAGCTTGAGTCGCGGCCCGTCGCTCGCGGTGATCGTGCGCTTGATGGCCGTTCCGCCACCGGCCGCCCGCAGGCAAATGCCGTCTCCGATGCGCAGGCCATCCGCGTTTTCCACGGTGATCTCCTGGTCATACCAGTCACTGTCCTGCGCAAGCTGGGTGGTGAACGAGGGCTCTTTCACCAGCAGGGTCTGCGCGCCGTGGCCGATCAGGCGCACGCGGGAGGCCAGGAATACCGAATTGCGAAACCGGTAGGTGCCCGGCAGAATTTCCACCGTCCCCCCGCCCAGCCGGGCGACATAATCCACTGCAGCCTGGATGGCCTTGTCGCTGTCTCCGTGCAGGTCTCCAGCGCTGCTGCCGACGCGCAGGGTCAGCCGGTCCTTCCACGCGGGGTCGGCGGCATCATCACCGGACGTGGCGCGCGGCGCGGGGGCCGCCCCGGCGCCAAGAGCGAAGCTGAGCAGAACGGCGGCAGATTTCATCCCGCCACCATGCACGCACTGCCCGTGTCCGCAGGGACGCAGGCGCGGAAATTTTTGATACGGCATGCTTCCCCGCGGCACCTCCGCCGCCCGCGCCGTGATCGCGGCACCATGGCGGACATGCGTGTCTTGCTTCCGTTTGAATTGCACCCAAATTGCCCGCGCATTGTTGCCAGTGCCAACCTGCACCGCCCATGAAAGAAGAACTGTCACGCCGCCGGTTTCTCCGAGGCTTCGGAACGCTCATCGCGCTTCCGGCGCTGGAAATCTCCGCCCCCTCACGGGCGGCCGCCCCAGGTGCTGCCGGCAAGCCGCCGCTGCGCATGGCATTCATCTATTCTCCCAACGGGAAAAACATGGCCCACTGGACGCCCAAGGCCGACGGTGCGGCCTATGAATTGCCCCGGGCGCTGAAGCCGCTGGAGAGCGTGCGGAGCGAAATTCAGGTGATCACCGGTCTCATGCATGACAAGGCGCGGCCGCACGGCGACGGCGGCGGGGACCATGCCCGGGCGAATGCCTCGTTTCTCACCGGATGCCAGGCGCGGAAGACCGCCGGGGCAGACATCAGGATCGGCATCAGCGTGGATCAGATCGCCGCGGCGCAGATCGGACATCAGACGCGGCTACCGTCACTGGAACTGAGCTGCGACGAGGCGCGCCGCGCCGGCAACTGCGACAGCGGCTACAGTTGTTCCTATCAATTCAATCTTTCGTGGAAGTCGGAAAGCACTCCCATGTCTCCGGAACGGGATCCCCGGCTCGCCTTCGACCGCCTGTTTTCCAGCGATTCCGCGAGCGAAGCGGCCCTGGCGAAAGCCCGGCGGGAAGCCTCCAGCAAGAGCATCCTGGACTTTGTGCAGGGGGATGCCAGGACGCTGCAAAAACACCTCGGCTACACCGACAAACAGAAACTGGAGGAATACCTTGCCAGCATTCGGGAAATCGAGCGCCGCATGATCGGATCGGACAAGTTTGCCAAAATCCAGCGCCCCAGCTACCCATCCCCCGCGGGAATTCCCCCGACCTACCAGGAACACATCCGCCTCATGTATGACCTGATGTGGCTGGCCTTCCAGACCGACACCACGCGGCTGGCCTCGTTTTTGCTGGCCCACGACGGCAGCAACCGGAGCTTTCCGGAAATCGGCGTGCCGGACGCCCATCACGGCATTTCGCACCACCAGGGCGACGCTGAAAAGCTGGAGAAACTGGCGAAGATTGACGAATTCTACAGTGCGCAGTTCGCCTATTTCCTTGAAAAACTGCGCACCACCAAAGAGGGCGGCGGAACCCTGCTGGACAACTGCATGATCGTGTTCGGCGGCGGCATCTCCGATCCCGACCGGCACAACCATGAGAACCTGCCCGTCCTCCTGGCAGGCGGCGGAGGCGGAGTCCTCAAAAAGGGACGGCATCTGCGGCTGCGCGGCGACACGCCCATGACGAACATGTACCTGCGCATGCTCGACATCATGGGCGTGCAGGCCAGCCATGTGGGCGACAGCACCGGACGCCTGGAAAGCATCTAGCACCGGACAGCGTCCGGTCCGCGGCAGCCACCTCCGCACCCGGCGGAAGTTTCAATGGTGGAACAGCGCCGCCACCGCGGTCGCCACCGCTTCCAGATCCGCAATTTCGTCCGGAGGAAAATCGTAGGGTTCCAGCTTGCCGATGCCGAGGACGCCGCACACCGCGCCGTCGGATGTTAGGATCGGAACGGCGAGCGTCCCCTCCACCTTTGTCAGGCGGGCGTCCGGCCGGGCCACTCCGGAATTGTCGGTCTGCAGGTTGCACATTTGCACGGGTGCGGCCTTTTGGGCTGCGGCTCCGGCGATGCCCTTGCCGATGGGAATGCCATCGATTTTGTCGTGAAGAAACTCCGGGATGCCCTGCTGGGCGAGCAGCCGCAGTCGTTTGGATTCCGGATCGAGCCGGTGGAGGGTGCCCGCCTGGCAGGAAAAGCCCGCGGCAATGGACGCCAGCAGGGCGCTCCAGTCCACGGTGGAAGCAGCGCTGGGAAAGGACTGGCTGATGGAGGTGACGCGTAGAGACATGGCGGAGACAGTGGCAAACGGAAGGATGGACCGCGGAATGTAACGGAATATTTCACCGCCCGCCACCGATGAAATCAACACCCCTCCAGCACCCGCACGCGTGCTTGCGTCGTGAGCCTGTCGGGGACCCCGCGGGCGTTCAGGTTTCGGGTTCCGCCAGCTCCAGCCGCAGGTAATCGTAAAGAATGCCCTGGGTCCAGTTGCGGCCGGGATTGGTCAGGGAAATCCGGTTGCCGCCCCGTTTCAGCCAGGCACCGTCGAAGGAAATGGTGCGTTCACACCAGTAGCCGGTGATGCCGTCGCGGTGCATGACCCCGGTGTCGGGAAGGCGGGTCAGTCCCTCGGTGGCGCGATCATTGACGGCGACGGCAATGCCTGCCGGACAGCGGCTGCCGGCGATGCCAATGCGCAGCGCGGCGCGGCTTCCGGGCCGAGGAGCGGCGGGCAGGTCAAAGCAAATCACCCAGGCAGAGGGTTTGGCGCGGCCATTTTCCATGCGCGGAACGTGGACGTAGTTCCAGTCCTTTCGCGGATCGCTTTTTCCGATCACAAAACAAACGTCGTCGGGAAATTCCGCCGGGTATTTCTGAAACAGACCCCACTGCCAGAAGTGGTCGCCATGCCGGAATTCCCGGGCGGTGCGGTCGGGAACCCCAATTTCCCAAACCTGCCTGCCCAGTCGCTGGGGCGTCCACTCCATGTCCCCAAGTTCAAGGGTTTGCCCGCTGGCGACGGTGACCAATTTCCGCGTGAATTCGCCCAGCACATTTTCAGCGATGGCATGGAGCGTGAAGCTGCCGGGAGCCACCGCACGCAGGGAAAACCGCCCGTCCGCACCGGCCCGCGTCCAGAATTGCGGGTGCTTGGAGTCCCGTTGCCAGTCCACCGTGATCGTGCCACGGCGTCCGCCGGGCGCGGTTTCGTCCGCTGCCGACAGGCCGACGAGCAGGTTCTTCAGCACGGTGCCGGAAATGGGATCGCGCAGACACAGGCGGCCGGTCACTTCGCTGCGCGCGGCTGCATTTGGATAGGCGGGATGCGAAAACCAGGCGAACGGCCAGGCCGCCGCTTGCTGTTTCGCCTGCCGGAGGGCGTCTTGCCAAAGGACATCCGGATCGTTCCCCTGGTTGCAGCAAATGAAAAATGGTCCGATGACCCTGGTCCACTTTTCCTCCCTGCGGATGGACAGAACGCTGCCGCCGTAATGGCTGCCATGCCACATGTTCAGCAGCGTGGGCAAGCCGCCGGGATTGACATCCAGATGGCCAGTCAGTTCCACCTTGGTTGCTCCGCCGGCGAGGTATTCGGTGGAAGGATTGACGATCCACACGCCCAGACCCTTTGCCGTGCTGCACCAGCCGTAGGCGGGCGTGTCGAAAAGACAGGCGGAATAGTCGTATTTGTGTTCCGCCTTGCCGGCATGAATGCCGGTGGTCAGGCGGCGCGCCTCCTTGACGGCGAGCGGCACGCCCTGGTCCCAGTCCGCACCGCTGGGCATGACGCCGCGGCGGTCGGCGTCGATGTTCAAAAAATCGAACACCATGGGATTGAGTTTCATGGCGTAGCGGCCTTCCGCGAGGGAAAATGCCTCCCTGCCCGCCGGGTGATTCCAGATGGCTGCGGCATAAATTCCCGAATCCCCCCGGCCCAGGGCATAGCGCATTTCCACCTCCACCCGCGCTCCGTCCAGGTCGTCCGCAAGCAGGCGGCAGGCCACTTCCGCGCGTTCTCCGCGGTTGGATGCCGGATGCTGCACCACGGCGCTTTCCGAGCGGCTGCCAAAGCGCACATCCCCCACGGCAGACCAGTAGCCGCCTCCGCCTGCGAGCAGTTCGGTTTCGGCCATGCGCAGACTGGTGAGCCGGCCGGATTTCCTTTCGATCCGGGCGGAGAGCGTTCCATTTGTCAGGATGAACTCTCTGGCAGTTTCCTTCAGGACGACCTGATCCTGACAAAATGCAGCGAGAGGCAGCAGCAGGCAGACGGCAAACAGGCGGTGCATGAGGCCAGACGTGGCACGGCGGACTCGCGGCGTCGATGCCTGGAATGCGTGGGTCTCCCGTGTCATTTCCCTCCGGAGGCCGCGCCGCGCCGGTAGCGGTAGATGACGTGATCAATCCCCAGCTCCTGGCCGCGGGCGATGGCAGTTTCTTCAAACAGCCCCGGCTGGTCGAGCTTCGCCATCAGCTCCGGATAGTTCAGGCGCGCAGCGAAAGGGAGGCCGACGTTGACGTAAAGCGTTCTGCCGCTCCGGTCCGCGGCTGCCATGAGATTCTCCAGTCCGGGATCCGCCGGATCCTCCGTGCGGAGATCGGTGACTTCATAACATTGCGGATCGTAAATGGTAGCCATTTGATTGATGTGGGCGGTCAAAGCGCCTCTGGCATCCGCCGCATGGAATCCGGAATGTCCCCGCATGAGCACCACGGACTCCCGCATCGGCTGCACCGGAAAATCGCGCAGCCGCCGCAGGTGCGCCAGGGCATGGAACGCGCAGGCCAGCCACAGCGCCGGCATCACCGCGTGGCGCAGTTTGCTCCGCAGGGATTCCGCCCCGAACGCGGCCGTGAGCAGCAGCACTGGCAGGAACCAGATGAAATACCAGTCGAACAGATAGGCCCCGCGCAGCAGGCCGGGAGCCAGCAACACTGGACCAAGCAGCACCAGGATGGCAGCGGTCATGGCCGCGAGGGCAAGCCGCGGCACAGTGCAGGCTTTGGTGTTTCGCATCCAGCTTTTCCCAACTCCCAGCCCCGCAAGAAACAGCACGGCGGCAATGACGAGCAGTGAGGAAGTCCGGCCCAGCCACGGCTGCATTTCCAGGGGCAGGAAGGTTTCGGAAGGCGGCATTCCCGTTTTCGGTCCGAACCACACCTGACCCACCGTGAGATGTGTCAGGAAATTGCCCAGGTAACGGAGGTTCATTTCGCCCTTGGCGTATTCGAATTCCGAGACCAGCGACTGGAGCAAACACGGCGCCAGCAGGGTGCCGATGACGCATCCGCTGCAGAGGTTCGCCACCAGCCACTGCCGCAGGCCGGTGCTGGCCGCAAGACTTCCCGAGGGACTGCTCCTGCCCGAGCCCCAGAGGACCAGGAGCCACGAAAGTTGCAGGGCGGCAAGCGGCAGGGCGATGCCCGGCCAGGAAAACAGCAACAGCACCAGCAGGCCGCCCGAGACCATCCACCAGCACCAGCGTCCCGTGCGAAAGGCCTCCAGAGCGGCGGCGAGGTGCAGCGGAAACAACAGCAGGACAAAGGCGTAGCCGCGCCCCTCGCTCCCGTAGCGCACAACCCACGGATGCACCGCGAGCAGCAGCATCAGCAGGAGCGCTCCGGCCCGCAGCCCAAGCCGCCGCCCGAACAGCCCCCAGGCGGGAATCGCCAGCAGTGCCGCGAGAAATGCGGGCATCCGGAAGGCGGTTTCGCTGAATTCCCAGGCATCATGGCCACCGGCGCTTCGCCAGCATGTCAGGCTGATGCGGGCCGCCAGCGAATACAGGAGGTGGTTGTTGGGATCGCGATAACCAAATGCGGTGTCCCACCAACTGTTCTGGCCGAAGAACTGCACGACCCGACCGGTGTCGTTGGTTTCCCGAAACCACTGACCGTGGACGAAGTCGAGCATGGTGTGCTGTTCGTCGTCCCAGAAGCTGTGGCCGAGCCGCGGCCCGGCAAAATTCGCAAAAATGGCCAGCGCCGCTGCACTCGTCAGCAAAAACCAGCGGCGTCCGCCGGCAGCTGGATCCGGAACCGGCAACAGGGGCACGGCGTGGCGCAGCCATCGCCTGACCGTGATCCCCAACACCACCGCCACAGCCAGTGAAACGGCTCCGCCCGCCCAGAATCCAGCCGTCAGGAAATCGTCGTGGGTCCAGTCCCCGGCTCCGGCGAGCCGTTCACGGAATCCGGCATTCCAAGGGTGCAGGCCGCGAAACGCCGCGACGGCGAGCGCCGCACCGAGCAGTCCGGCCACGGAAAAACAAACGGTGCGGACGCGGATCATGCCGGGAAGACTTCCTCAAAGCCAGGCGGCGAATTTCTTTTTCCACACCGGCAGGGCGGCGCGGATGTCGGTCGATTTGCGCCGCGGGCTCATTTCCCAGACGATGGGGCGTCCGACCGGAACCAGGGGCATGAGCTGGTCGAAATCCACATCCCCCTGAAACGGCACCCGGTGGTCGCGATCCGGCCAGACGACATCGTGAAAATGACAGCCCAGCAAATAGGGCTGCATCCGGGTGAGCCATTCGAAGTGGTCGAGCAGCTCGATGTTGTGCTTCAACTGGACGTGCCCAAAATCATGCCAGTAACCGACCCAGGGCGAAGCGAATTCCTGCATCAGCTCCGCCATTTCGCGTTCCGTCGGCACCTGTTCGTAGCCGCTGCGGCTCTCGATGCCCACTGGCACCTGGAATTTTTCCGCGTGTTCCGCGATCTTCGCCAGCGCCTCCCGGGCACGTTTCACGTAGAATGCGCCCAACGCCTCGCGGTGCCGGATCATTTTCAGCTTGAGGCGGACGAACTTCCGGGAATTCAACTCGCCCGCTGCGGCCATTTCCTGCAGTTCGCGGCTCCACCGTTTCATCGGCACGCTGCCCAGATGCAGGACCACATAGCGGGCGCCGACTTCCGCGGCAAATTCGATGGTTTTCAGCGTCAAGGACAGCGCCCGTTCCCGCTCGTGCGGGCGGTGGCTGGTGAATTCATAGGCGTCCGGCGCGTCGATCATGACCTCCACCGGGGACGGGCAGAAATTATGAACTCCGGAGACGCGAATCGCGCCCTGACCAATCATTTTCTTCAATCCCGGCAGCAGGGAAATTTTCAGTCCATGGCTGATTTCGAGAGTATCGAAACCCAGCCCCAGGACTTCCTGGACCAGCGTTTCACCCTCGCTGTGGCGGTGGCTGTTCCAGCAGGTGGAAAATGAAAGCATGCACCGCAGTGGTAGGTGGCGGCGTTTCCGCTGGCAAGTGGGGAGCACGGAAATTTCATGACCCCCGGAATGCAGCGCCGGGCTTGTCGCGCAGGCAATTCTGGAACAAACTGGCGTGGTGGTGAATCGTCCTGCCTTCGTTCTCTGCTTGTCTGCCTGGTTCGCCCTGGCCTGTCCCGCTGCGCCTCCGGCATCGCTCCGCGTGGCGACGTTCAATGGCTCGCTGAATCGAACGGACCTCGGCACCACCCTCAATGCCGCACTCAACACCCCGGCTTCTGCGGCCGGAGCCAAGGTGAAAAAGGTGGCCGAGATCATCCAGCGGATTCGTCCGGATGTGCTGTTGCTCAATGAATTTGACTACGATCCCGCAGCTCCGGCGGACAATCCCCGGCTGTTTCACGACCATTTTCTGCAGGTGTCCCAGAACGGTCAGGCGGCGATTTCTTTTTCCCATCGCTTTACGGCCGAGCCGAACACGGGCTTTTCCTCCGGATACGATTTGGACAACAGCGGCACCCTTGTCACTGCGGAAGGCACCGAAGCCTACGGCAACGACTGCTACGGATTCGGGCGGTGGAAAGGACAGTATGGCTTGGTGGTGTTTTCCAATTTTCCCATTCAAGCATCAGCCATCCGCTCGTTTCGTTATTTCCTGTGGAAATCCATGCCCGGCGCGGCCTGGCCGGACAATCTGGCCACGCCCGGCGTGTCGGCGGACTGGTACAGCAATTCCGAAAAGAACATCTTCCGCCTGAGTTCCAAGACCCACCTCGATGTTCCCATCGATCTGGGCGGCCAGACCCTGCATTTTCTGGTCTCCCATCCCACGCCGCCTTCATTCGACGGTGCGGAAGACCGCAATGGCCGACGCAACCACGATGAAATCCGCCTCTGGGCGGACTACATCGCCCCATGGAAGTCTGCGTATCTCAAGGATGATGCCGGGGTCTCCGGAGGGCTACCGGCGGACGCGCGCTTTGTCATCGCCGGGGACATGAATGCCGATCCGCTGGACGGCGACAGCCATGCCCAGGCGATCCGGCAATTGACGGACCATCCGCTCATCAATGCCGGTTTCAGCCCATCCAGTCTGGGCGGACCGGAAGCAGCCGCCAGCCAGGGCGGAGCGAATGCCGGGCATCTGGGAAACCCGGCGCATGACACGTCGGACTTCGGCGACAGCGGAGGAAATCCGGGAAATCTGCGGGTGGATCACGTGCTGCCGTCGGTGAGCGGGTGGCGGGTTTTGGGCGGTGCGGTCTTCTGGCCGCGCACTTCCGATCCGGGTTATTCCGCGATTGGCATTTCCGACCACCGCGCTGTTTACCTGGATTTGGAACCGGTGCCCATCCCCGCCCAGGCCGTGGCGAATCTCGCCATTTCCCGCAGTGGGGCGGATGTCACCCTGCGCTGGAAAGCCCTGGCGGGGCACGCCTATCAAATCGAACACACCGCAGATCCAGCCGGCTCGTGGACGCTGGATCCCTCCATTCCGGTCACCGTCCACCCGGTCACGCTCCTCGCGGAAGCCATTCACCTGAACGCTCCGCCCGGACGCCGGTTTTACCGCGTGCGGATGGGATTTCAGTAGCTCCCGCCTCGCAAGCAGCATCCGGTTCCCGGACCGCCGGGCATCGTCCCACGGAAATGCCCGCGATGGATGCTGAGCGGGAAAAGTTCCCCGTCAGGCAAACAGTTCCGGATAGTATTCCAGGCTCACTTCGCGGATGCGTTCGTAAATGCGTTCGGCGTCGGTGAGGCGGAGGACTTCGGCCAGGGCTTGGTCGCAGGCTGCCGCTTCGAGCTTGCGGATGGCATATTTGACCATGGGGAGCTGGACGGAAGCGACGGAAAGCTCCTCGAACCCCAGGCCGATGAGCAGGGGAGTGAGCGAAATATCCCCGGCCATTTCTCCGCACACCCCCGTCCAGATGCCGGCGGCGCGGGAAGCATCGGCCACGGATTTCATGAGGCGCAGGATGGCAGGGTGGCAGGGTTGGTAAAGATCGGCAACCCGCTCGTTGCCCCGGTCCACCGCGATGGTGTACTGAATGAGGTCGTTGGTGCCGATGGAGAAGAAATCGACCTCCCGGGCGAGGGCATCAGCAATGACCGCTGCGGAGGGAATTTCAATCATGCAGCCGACTTCAACCGCGGGATCGAAGGGAATGCCTTCGGCGGAAAGCTCCTGCTGGCATTCGGCGAGCACACGGCGGGCTTCCCGCAGTTCCTCCAGCCCGGAAATCATGGGAAACATGAGGCGCACCCTGCCGTGCTGGCTGGCACGCAGGGCGGCACGGAGCTGGGTTTTGAACAGATCCTGTTCGGTCAGGCTGACCCGGATGCCCCGCCAGCCCAGAAACGGGTTCGACTCCTCAATGCCCCGGTGCATGTGATGGTGGAGCTTGTCCCCGCCGATGTCGAGGGTGCGGATGATGACCCCTTGGGGACCGGCAGCGGCGGCCACGCGGCTGTAGTTTTCCGCCTGCTCCAATTCCCCGGGCAGGTCCCGGCGGTTCAGGTAAAAGAACTCCGTGCGGTAGAGGCCCACGCCCTCGGCCCCGGCGGCGGTCACCTGGGGCATTTCCGATTGAAATTCGATGTTGGCGCTGAGGATGACGCTGCGTCCGTCCCGCGTGATGGCGGGAGCGTCGCGCATTTCCCCGAGGTGCCGCGCCAGGGCGGACTTCTGACGCCGGGTGACCTCGTATTCGGCAACCGTGTCCTCCGAGGGCTGGAGGATGAAAATTCCCTGATAGCCGTCCACCAGACAATCGGCTCCGGAATGAAACCGGGTGGTGATGTCATGCAGGCCGACCACGGCGGGAATGCCCATGCTGCGGGCGATAATGGCTCCGTGCGAGGTGTGGCTGCCCGCCTCGGTGATGAGGCCGAGGACTTTCGAGCGGTCCATGGACGCCGCTGCGGATGGCGTCAGTTCATGAACCAGAAGAATGTGCGGCCGGTCATGGGCGGCGCCGTGGGTCTTGCCCATGAGGTTGCGAACCACCCGGCGGGCCACGTCTTCGAAATCCAGCGTTCGCTCGCGCAAGTAGTCGTCGTCGATTTTCCGGAGGTTCTCGATATACCGGCTCATCACCCCGTAAAAGGCCCCTTCGGCCTGCTGGGGGCGGTTGCGGATGCGCTGGCGCACCTCGTCGAGCACCGTCCGGTCCTCGAGCATCAGCAGGTGGGCATCGAAAATTTCCGCGTCCTTGGAGCCGATTTCCGCCTCCACCTGGATCTGGAGCCCGCGGATCTGTTCGCGGGTCAGGGCAAGGGCCTCGTCGAAGCGCAGCAACTCCCCGGAAACGGAATCGGCGGGAATTTCCTGGAGGTCCGGCTTCTCAAAAACGTCCTCGCCCAGCAGCAGCGGGCCGCGGGCGATGCCGGGAGACACACCCAGCCCGACGAAGCGCAGTTCCGTGTCGGAATGCGCTCCGGGAAGCAGGTTGGATGGGGCGGGGGACATGGGGGACGGCGGCGGCGACCCGACCGGGGAATCCAAACACTGCCGGAGCCGGAGTCACAAGAGAAATTTTGTTGCCGTGGGCAGTGAGGATTTGCGCACCGGGGAGAACGGGGCTTTCTTGCCCCTTGCCGCCGGATGGAGGCGGGCCTTTCCCTTGAGAAACGCCCTCCCACCACTGGCGGCCCGTGACAACCATTTCTCAATGAACATGAAACCCAAGCTCGCCCACCAGCGAAAGCGTCCGCGCTACAAAAAAAAAGCGCATGTGAGCAGTGGCCCCAAATCCGGTGCCGCCCCACAGGATACCAATGCGGATGACTTCGCCGAAGACGAGAGCGACACACCAGACATGGAAAGCAGAACCGCTGAAGCAGAGGCCGCGTATCAATTCGCTGGCCAAATCGAAGACCCCAATCCACCATCACCCGAATCCCCTCCGGAACCAGGAACCGCCGTCCCGGCAGCGGAAACCGCCGAGGAGGCAGCGGGTCAGGCGCCCGATCCCCAGGCCCAGCGCCGAGAGCAGGAGCGCCTGCGCCGGGAGCAGGAACGGGAGCGTCGGGAGCAGGAACGCCGGGAAATGCAGCGCCGCGACCAGGAACGCCGGGAAATGCAGCGCCGCGACCAGGAACGCCGGGAACGTGAACGTATCCTGGAACTGCGCAGCCTGAACGTGGACAGCATTTGCGGCAAGGCATGGGAGATCTACAGTGCCGAGGTGAAAGAGGAAGGCGTGGAACTTTTCCCGGACAACGATGCCCGGGAACTGGCCAAACGCAGCTTCCGCCTTTCGGAAATCTTCCTCGTCGAGGAAGCCCGCCTCCGGAAACTGCGCAGCGAACCCGTGCCCGCCGAAGCCCCGCCCGCCGCCGACGCAGCACCTGCCGCGCCGGAAGTCCCAGCGGGCGAATAAGCCCGGCGGCAGCCAAACCATTACGCGGGAGAATCCCTGAATTCAGGGGTTCTCCCGTTTTTTTATGCGGCAGCGCGGGTGCGCACCGCCTGCCGTGGTCGAAATCACGCCAACTGCAGGGCCGGTTGCGCGGCTATTTCGCCGCCACCAGCGCCAGGGCTGCGGCCGCGGTTTTTCCCTCGTGCACGATGGCCATCAGCGCCCGCGTGATGCCTTTGGGATTGGGGTGGTGGACGACATTCCGGCCATACACGATGCCGGCGACGCCCTGCTGCATCAGGGCTTCGGTGCGCTGGAGGATTTCCCCGTCGCTCACCCGTCCGCCACCGCGCACCAGCACCGGAATCCCGGATGCGGTTTCCACCACTTTGTGATAAATGGCCACGTCGTCGGTCGGGTCGGCCTTGATGATGTCCGCCCCCAGCTCCACTGCCTGGCGCACCAGCGGGATGATTTTCGTTTCGTCGCCGTTCACCATGTAGCCGCCGGCCTTGTCATTGGGCTGGAACACCAGCGGCTCCACCATCATCGGCATGCCGTAGCGGTCGCATTCCACCTTCAGCCGGCAGATGTTTTCCACGCAGTGCTCATGCACGATGTCGGCTCCGGGGATTTGAAAGAGGTTCACACAGACGCAGGCGGCATCCAGTTGCACGGCCTGCAGTGCGGCATTTTCGATCATGCGGCTGAACGGAGTCGCCGGCAGCACCTTTCCGTAGATGTTCGCCACGTCCACGCGCAGCACCAGCGACGGCTTCTGCCGCCCTGGCAGTTGCTGCAGAAGCCGGGCCTGCCCCGTGGTGAGCTGGATGGCATCCGGAGCGGCATCCACCACCGTGCGCACCGCGTTGCCCAGGTCCTCGATGCCGGGGAGAAAGGCGTATTCATTGAAAAATCCATGGTCGATCGCGACGTCGAAACACTTGCCATCGGCTCCAAACAGTCGGTGAAAACGGGCTTTGTGGGACATGGGCGCAGCATGTAGCCGCACCGGAGCCGCCTGCCAACTGCGGATTTCGCAAAGCCGCTGCGCATTCCAATGGGGGAGGAAAATTTTACCCGCTTGCGGAGGAATCTGTGCGATAGCGTTGCACCATGTCGAAATCGCTTCTCACCTTCCTCGGCCAGATCGGCGGCTGTGCGGCCGTTTACTGGACGCTGGACCGGTTTCACCACGCGGACTTTCTCTATGTGGTCGGTGGCTGCGCGGTTTGGCTGGTGGCGTGGAACAAGCTGCAGCGGTATTTTTCCCCGAAGCGCTGCTCGGATCTTCTTCAGAAGGGGGAAATCAAAAAGGCCCTCACCCTGGCGCTGGAGCGGCGCTATTATGACGTGCTCAATTACGCCTGCACCTGGGAGCGTGGCGTGGTCCGGGATGTGTCCTTTCCCTTTGTGCACGAAGCACTCTGCCAGGCCATCGGCGAACTCATCGCCCTGCACCGCACCATCACCGACAAGCGCAATCAATACATCAAGGGCTTCTCCCAGTCGGACACGGTGGGGCATGTGGAAAAGTCGCTCATCGAACTGTTCGACCTGGCGCAGCGCTGCTCGCTGGTCCGCGACCGCTGGCACACCATGAAGCCAAACTTTGGTCCACTGAAGGAAAAACTGCAGTCGCTCACCGAACGGACCGCCCGGACCCTCACCGAACTTGCCCATCTGACCCTCGGCGCGGGCGGCGGGCAGATCAAGGCCGCGGAGGAGCGCATCCGCAGCCTGAACTGGCAGACCACGGAGATGATTCAGTTCGAGGAACAATTCCTGGAGTAATCCGGCACCGGGAAAAATTTCCACTGGCACCGGGAAACGGGCTGGTTATCTGTCTGACATCATGATTTTCGGAATTTCTGTCGCCCTTCTCGCTTTTTCCCTCGGGGTCATCGCCTTTGCTTTCCTGCGCAAGAGCAACGTGTAGCGGCCGAAGCCGTGAAGTTCAGGCACCGGGTTCGGCGCCTTGGGCCTGAGCGGCTGGCTGCTCCTTCCATTGCCATGCCGCGTTCCCTCGCCGGTCTCCTGATTTTACTGGTGCTGCCGTCACTGTCTGCGGCGGAACCGGCTCCCGCGGAGGTCCTCCAGGTCACCGCGCCACCGGCGAACCTGCACCTTCCGGGGTTTTACAAAAAATTCATCAGCGCCCGCGGGTATCCCATCGTCGCCTCGGAAACGGTCTGCGACGAGGCCCTCAAGGAAGCCGCCCATCTGGTGAATCTGATGCTGGCGAAGCGCCCCGAAGTGCGGGAAGCCATGGTCAAAAGCGGTTCGCGGATGTGCATCCTGGCGTGGAATGAATTCACCACCGACCAGCCGGAATTCGCCCACCTGGGTGCCGTGCCGATGCCGGAGTTTCCGGAGCTTTCCGGGAAAGACTACTGGGACTGCCGCGCCCGCGGGCTGGGCGGCAGCGAGGAGGATCCCTTTTGTTCCTGCGGTGAGGAAAACCTCCTGGGCTATCCCGGCGACCCCTACGCCGCAGAGTGCATTCTCATCCACGAATTCGCCCACAACATCCACCTCCGCGGCCTGGTCAGGGTGGACCCCACCTTTGACGGCCGCCTGCGGGAAACCTATCAAAAAGCCATGCGGGCAGGCCTGTGGAAGGGCAAATACGCAGCAACGAACCACCACGAATATTTCGCGGAAGGCGTGCAGTCATGGTTCGACAACAACCGGGAAAACGACCACGACCACAATCATGTCAACACCCGCAGCGAACTGGAGGAATACGATCCCGGCCTCGCCGCCCTCTGCCGAGAGGTCTTCGGCGATACCGTGCTCAAATACACCAAACCCGCCACCCGCCTGGAGGGGCACCTGGCGGGTTACGATCCGGCAAACGCTCCCGCTTTTGTCTGGCCGGAGCGGCTGAAGAAGGCCAACGAGGCCATTCGCGGCGCAGCCCGCAAACGCAACACCGATGCCGCCGGACGAGAAATCCGCACCCTGGCCGGCTGGCAAATCCACCTCAGCACGGAACTGCTGGCCAGGGAGGGTCCGGCCACCGCCAAGGCGCTGGAATTGTTGAAAACCCAACTGGAGGAAATCACGAAGCGGGTGCCCGCTGCCGCCGTCACCGAACTGCAAAAAGTTCCGCTGTGGATTTCCCCGGAATATCCCAAAATCCCTCCCAGAGCCGAATACCACCCGGACGCCGGATGGCTGAAGGCCAACCACCGCGACCCCGCCATGGCCAAAGGCGTCGAATTCACCAATGTCAGGATTTTCGAGGCGGAAACCCGCCGCATGCCGAACTTCGCCCTGCACGAACTCGCCCATGCCTACCATGATCGGGTTCTTGGATTCGCCGAACCCCGCATCCTCGCCGCCTATGCCAAGGCGAAAACCTCCGGCGCCTACGAAAAAGTCGAGCGTCGCGACGCCGAAGGCCGCACCCACCTCGGCCGCGCCTACGCCCTGACCGACCACAAGGAATACTTCGCCGAATCCACCGAAGCGTATTTTTCGCGAAACGACTTTTTTCCCTTCACCCGCGAGGAACTCCAAAAGCACGACCCGGAAATGGCCGCACTTTTGCAGACCGTCTGGAAGTGAAGTGCCGCCCGATGCCGTTGCGCCGGTGGACAATCAGCGGGTGATGGGCTGCGACTGGCGCAGCCAGGCAAAAAGATCGCGCAACTGGGCGTCGCTCAGTCCCTCCAGCAGTCCTTCCGGCATCAGACTGCGCCCCGTCGGCGTCACCGACTGGATCTCCGCTGCCGGCAGCGTGCTCGTCTGTCCATCCAGGGTGCGCAACCGCAGCAGGGTCGGCGTTTGTTCCAGCACATAGCCACTCAGGGTCTGCCCGCTGCTGGTCACCACCGTTTGACAGTTGAATCCCTCCCGGATTTCCGCATTCGGGTTGATGATGCTTGTCAGCATGGTGCCCAGGTTGTCCCGTTGATAGGCCGTCAGGTCGGGGCCGATGTTTCCGCCCTTGAAAAAGAGCCGGTGGCAGCCGGCGCACCGTTCATTAAACAGGGTCTCCCCGGCATAGGGACTGCCGCCGGGGATTTTCAAAACCGCTTCCACCGCGCTGATTTTCTGCCGGAAATCCGCACCTCCAGCAGGGGGAAAGAGCTTGCCCGCCGTCGCCGCCAGTGATTTGTCAGGGTGCAGGCGCAGGACTTCGATAATTTCCAGCGGCACCGTGGAAGCCGCCATGCGCCCCGATTCCAGTTCTGCCAGGAATTTTGCCGCCCAGGCTGGGCGGCTGCACAGGGTGGAAAACGCGGAGGTTTTCACATCCACCGGTGCGGCGGCACTGAGGGCGAGCAGGCGGGCAGGAATCTCCGGTGCGTCAAAGCCGGCCAGAGCGGCCAGCGCGGTGCGGCGCAGGGCAGCGGGAGCGCCTGCCTCCGCTGCCAGGTCGAGCAGTGCCGGGAGGGCGGCGGCGTGGCGCATTTCGCCCAGAGTGCGGGTGCATAACAGGCGGTCCTCCAGGCGTGACTTGGCATCGCGGATCAGAGTGATCGCTTCAGTGACCGCCGCCGCGTCACCCCGCCGCAGGCGCAGCGGCAACGCCATGCCGCCGCGGGCAGCCAGCGCGGAAAGCAGGACCTCCGGCATCCCGCTCAGATCCCGCCCCTGCACCGCCTCGTTGAAGCCGGCAAACAGTGGCTTTGCGAGTTCATTGTCCGGAGCAAGTTCCAGCAGCCGGGCCGCGAACAGGAAGTTTTCCTCCCGCTCCTCGGCCACCAATCGCCGCATCAACCGGGGCAGCAGGTGGGTGGCAATCATCGGCCGACGCCAGACAGCGGGGTTGCGCAAAAATTCCAGCACGCTGGTTTCGTTTCCAGCCAGGTGGTGTTCCACCGCATTCCAGCAGAGCAGCGGGAGAAAGGGATCGCTGACATCGCCATCGTGTTTTGTCAGGGCGGCAATGACCGCCAGTCCCTCCGGCAGGCGTCGGGCGGTGCAGGCCAGTTGGGAGCGCACTTCGGCGTCCGGTTCGCTTTCCGCCAGTTTTACCAGCCGTGTCAGGGTGTGGCCGGGCAGGGGTGCAGTGGCCGGCTCGGAAATGCCGGGCAGCCCGATTCCGGGACACGCCCCGTGGCGCTCCCCGATGAACCGGACCGCCCACTGCCGCACCTGGGCGGACGGGTGCTCCAGGGCGGAGGCGCATTCCTCCTCCGTTCCAAACCAGCCCGCCTGGTAAAGCGCCCACAGGGCGCCGAGCGGAACGTTGCCGGATTCCTGACGCAGCGCCTGCCAGAGCAGCGGACGCGTTGCCGGGTCCCGCCGTTCTCCCAGCAGCCGTACGGCCGTCTGGCGGTGCCATTTGTTGGAGTGGCCGAGCAGCGCCACCAGTTCCGGACCGGATTTTGCGGAAAGATTCACGTCGCGCTGCAGCGGCGCGTCCTTGCCGCGCAGGCGGTAAATGCGTCCCGTGGTGGCATCGATCTGGCTTTGATAGTGCTGGCCGTGGGCGATGTAGTGCTCATAAAAGTCCGCGACATAAAGGGCTCCGTCCGGTGCATTCACGATGTAAACGGGCCGGAAGGCGGTGTCCGCGCTCTTGAGGGCGGGCGTTAGGTCCGACGTTTCAAAGGTGGCCCCCACCGGATGGCGTTCCACGGCGATCACCACGTTGTGCAGCGGATCCAGGGCAAAGGCCTTCCCCTGAAATGCCGACGGCAGCGCGGTGCCTTCCCCCATGGCAAAAAAATGCGTGAACCGCACCGCCGGCGTCCGGCTGCGCATCATCGGGAGGTCGCCGAACGTCCACGGGTGGCGGGCCGGACCGAATTTCCCGGGATCGACTCCCTGCATCAGATAATGGCCTCCCTGAACGTAATGCCAGCCGCGGGTGTCGCCTCCGTTATGTCCGGAAAACAGGCGGCCCTCGCTGTCGATCTCCAGCCCAAACGTGTTGCCGGAGCCTTCGGCAAAAATTTCGAATGCCTTGGTCTGCGGGTGGTAGCGCCAGACCATGCACCCTTCGAAGGCCGCGCCGCGGGAATCGGGAGGATCGATGCCCGGCCGGGTGACCCGGCACGAGCAGGTGCTGCCTTGCCCGCCGTAAAGCCATCCATCCATGCCCCACACCAGCCCGTTGGCCACGCTGTGGGAGTCTTCGAGGCCAAATCCGGTGAGCTTCACTTCCGGCGGCCCGTCGGGTGCGGCATCACCATTTTTGTCAGGGTAAAACAGCAGGTGCGGCGTGTGCATGACCCAGACGCCCCCGTGTCCGGCCAATGCGGAGTTGGCCATGTTCAGCCCATCCTGGAAAGTCAGGTGCTTGTCGAAACGGCCGTCGCCGTCGGTGTCCTCATGCACGGAAATCACATCGCGTCCCCTGGCATGGTTGGGAGGTGCGGGAGGAACCGCATCGTAGTGCGTCCGGTAATATTTGTCCCGGCTCACCGGATGGACGCCAGCCGGATAGGGGTATTGCCGGTATTGAGCCACCCAGAGCCGTCCGCGTTCGTCGAAACTCAGATGCACCGGTTGCGCGACCAGCGGCTCGTGCAGCAGCAGATCCACGACAAATTCCGACTGCGGCTGCATTTTCGCGGCGGATTCCGCCGGTGGCAGTTTTGGACCGGTGACGGGGTTCGGAGATTCGCCCAACAGGCGGTTGGATTCTCGAAAGGCGTCAAATGCCGTTGCCTCCGGGCGGTCCTTGCGCGGATTCCCGTCAAGCTTCGCATCATCCCCCAGCCGGAATTCCCACTTTCCGGCCAGTTCACATTCCAGAAAATAGTCCATCAGAAACGGAGCGGCACCGGTGAATCCCCCCGGACCCTTTTCATTGAAGACGCGCACGGCGATTTCATTCCACTCGCCCTTTTTCAGCGTTCCTGGCGGAACCTTGTGGCGCTGAATTTTGCCCCTGCCGCTCACGAAGTCCGGAGGAAATTTCCCGCCGCTGCCGATGCGCGTTCCATTGATGAAAACCTCGTGAGCGTCCGCCACTTCCGGCAGCGTCAGGGTCACGGATTCCTCGAACAGGTTGCGCTCGTGCGGGGTGAAAAATTCATCGTGCGGTTTCACCCAAGTGCGGTACCAGGCAATGCCGTCGAAGTGGCGGGCCGCAGGCGGGCCGGCTTCCTCCCACGCACCGGGCACGGTGACGGGCGCCCAGCCCTCGCCGGCCCCGGCCACCCCAGCCAGTGCCAGCAGGAGAGCACAGGCACGAAATAATTCCGATCGAGTGAGCATTCCGGAAGCTGTGTCAGGAGGGGAATTTCCTGCAAGTTTCCAAAGTCACGCCAAGGCGGAACCGGGGCCGATTCATTCCCGCCTCGCGGCCAACTCCGCCGTGATCTTGTAGGTGTGGCGGAAACTGTCGGCAAGGTCCAGGGCCAGCCGGTTGAGCTTGATTTTGTCGCTTCCCGCCAGGTCACGGGCGATCTCGCCCATGGCCTTGTCATACCCCACCAGACTCATGTTTTCGAAACAGGCGACGGCTTTGGCCGGGAACTTGTTTTCCCGCAGCGCCTGCCAGGCAGCCTTGAGTTCATCCTGCGTGTCCAAGCACATGACCCGAATGACAAAGCGCAGGGGGTTGAGTTGCGTGTAGTCCGATTCGTAGTGGAACGTGGTTTTTTGATAGGGCAGTTCGTCAGGGTCCGCAGCATTGGCGAGTTCCTTCGGCACATAGTAGTCCTTGCGCACCGGAAGACGGCGCAGGGCGGCGCGTTCCGGTCCGCCCGGCGTCCCGGCGCGGTTTCCCCAGAGCCGCTGGCCTTCCATGCCCAGCACAAATTCCATGAACAGCGTCGCCAGCTCCGGATTGGGCGCTCCGCGAAACATGGCAATTGGATCCACGGTCACCGCACTGCCGCCCTTGGGACTGGCAAAGGCCACCCGGCAGTAGCCGCCGGGTTCGGTGAGTTTTTCCACATAGGTTCGCCCGTAAAAGTCGATGCACATGCCCGCGGCCGCATCCCCGCGGGCCACGTCCTGCGGCGGCTTCGGAGCCGCATCCGTAAAATATCGGGCGTTGGCGGCGATTTTTTGGATCAGTTGCAGGCCGCGCGCCCAACCCTTGGATTTCGCCTCTTCTACGGTGGGGACGCGGTGTGTCGGATCGGAGGGTTTCGCCGCTTCGCGTTTCGCTTCGGCTACGGCCAGCTGCATCTGCTGCTGCACCACCATCTCAAATGCCTGTGCCGCGCTGCCGCTTTTGCCGGGATCAGCCAGTGCCACCAGACCGTTGTAAACCGGGTCTGCGAGGTCCGCCCACTGCTCCGGAGGCTTGTAGATGTTTAGCCGCTGCAGCACGTCCTTGTTGTAGAGCACGCCGTAGGCGGAAAGGCAGTTGCCGACCCAGCACAGCCCCTTGTCGTAATAGGGCGAGCCGGCAAAGCTCTGGGGAATGACCTCTTCCGTGAACCATTCCGGATGCCGCCGCTTGATCGCCGACAGGCCGTGGACGCCACCCGCATCGGTCGCCACCAGGTAGCCCTTTTTTTTCTGCTTCTCAAAATCATAGACGCCTCCGCCGAAAAACAGGTCGATCCTGACCCCCAGGTCGGAATTGAGGAACACTTCGCGGGCATTCTTCAGACCCGCACTGGCATTCTCCGGGAGTTTCCCCTGGGCCACCGCGGCCGCATACGCTGACTGCCACGGCTCCGACTGGGTTTTGCGCCAGTGGTTTTCGAAAGCGGCGCGGAATTCCGTATCCAGATACCGGTCGATCTCCGAGGTGCCGCCCGGGGTCAGCCACTGGATGTCCGCTTCCCGGGAATGATTTTCCCGCAGCCAGCGCTGAAAGGCGCGGGTGAACTCCATCCGGATCGATTCCACATGCGGCGAAACGATGATCAGCTTCTCCGGATTCGAACTGCGAAACTTCTGCCCGCCGGGACGCAGCAAAAATGGAGCCAGCAGCGTCACCGCCATGGCTCCGAGGACGAGTAGGGATTTGCGCAGCATGGCGGACGGGGCAAACTCCAGCTACCGGCGCAGGATCATGACATCCTCCGGCAGAATGCACGCGTGGTTGGTTTCATCCAGTCCGCCGCGCAACCCGTCGGGATTCATTTCACACAGGCGGAAACGGCGCCCGCGGTCGTCCTCGATCACATACTGCGCCGTTTCGCCAAGATAGACCGCGTCCGCCAGCTTTCCAGTCAGCGTATTCATGCGCTCCGGCGTCTCCACCAGGCGCAGCGACTCCGGACGCAGGCACAATTGCACCAAATCCCCCGGCTGCGGACGATACGCCAGATCCGTCACCCGCCCCCAGAATCTCCCATGCGTCGTGCTCACCGCCCAGATGCCCCGGCGGCTCGTTTCGCATTCGATTTCCGCAGGCAGAAAATTCGTCTCCCCGATAAATCCGGCCACGCTGGTCGTCCGCGGCTGCCGGTAGATTTCCAGCGGCGTGCCCACCTGGCTCAGCACGCCCTTTTCCATCACCGCCATCCGGTCACCCATGGACAAGGCCTCCTTTTGATCGTGCGTCACATACACGGCAGTCAGTCCGAATTGCTTGCAGATGCGCCGGATTTCCGCCCGCATTTCGATGCGCAGTTTCGTGTCGAGGTTCGACAGCGGTTCATCCAGCAGCAGACAGTCCGGACGCACCACCAGAGCCCGCGCCAGCGCCACCCGCTGCTGCTGGCCGCCGGAAAGTTGGTTGATCTTCCGCCCCCCATGCTCACCCATGCGCACCAGCTCCAGCGCCTCCTCCACCCGGGTGCCTATTTCCCCCCGCGGCATTTTCCGCTCCACCAGCCCAAAAGCCACGTTTTCCTCCACCGTCAAGTGGGGCCACAAGGCGTAGCTCTGAAACATCATGGCGCAGCTGCGCTGATGCGGCGGCAGGCGCGTCACCTCCCGCGCATCGAAAAACAAATGCCCCTGGTCCGGAGTGTGAAAGCCCGCAATGTGCCGCAACAGCGTCGTTTTCCCGCATCCCGACGGACCCAGCAAAAAAAACAATTCCCCCGGTTCGATCCGCAGCGTCACCCCGCTCAACGCCACGGTGTCCCCGAAGCGTTTCGTTAGGTTGCGGATGATGACTGAGACCATGCAGGAAAAGGAGAATCCAAAAGCAGAATTTTGCAGCGACCCGATAGGCGGGCCAGCCTAAAAGTTCAAGGTTCAATGTCACCAAGCCCCCAGCGGAACCCACCCCGCCCAGCACCACCGCCCCACCCAGCCCCCCGCTGCCTCCAACGACATCGGTGCAAAACGCAATAACTTTTCGATAATTTGCCTGGCATATTATTCTCCGCAACTGGCTCAAATTCCGGGGTCCACCTCACTCAGCGAATTCTTCACCTGCGGTGCGGGCGATAGAAGGCCCCGCGTCCTTTGCCCTCGATGGCAAGGAATCCTTTGGCGACAAGGCGGGCCAGCCGCTTGCGCACGGTTTCCCGATTGGCGCCGGTGGCTTCCACGGCGGCGGCCAAGCCCAGGGCTTCACGTTCCTGGATCAGCGTCAGCAACCGCCTTTCCGCCTCGCTCAAGCTTCGCAGTTTTATCTCCAAAGCCTCGATCTTCCGTGTCAGCCCCACTGCCTGCCGCCAGAGGATGAGCAGGAAGAACTCCAGCCACGAAAGCCAGTCCGGCGCAGGCTCCGCCATGCTATTCTGCGTCGCCCTCAGTGCCCGGTAATACCCGTCCTTATTCTGCTCCACGATGGACTCCAACGACAAATAGGGCACGTAAGCGTATCCCGCCCTGAGCAGCAGCAGCGTGGTCACGATGCGGGACAACCGGCCATTACCATCCTGAAAGGGGTGAATCTTCAAAAACACCACAATGTAGATTCCGATCACCAAAAGCGGATGCACGTCCTTTTGCGTCTCCCGCTTAAGCAACCATGCGGTGAGCGCCTCCATTTCCCTGGGGGTGTCGAAGGGGGAGGTCGTCTGAAAAATGACGCCCAGTTCGGTGCCGTCGGCATCAAAAGCCGAGACGTGATTCCCCAGCGTCTTGTAGGCTCCGCGGTGGCGCTGGTCCTTCGTGCTGTGCTGCAGCAAAACCGCATGCAACTGCAGAACATGGTTCTCGGTCAGCGGCAGAATGTCGTGCGCATCAAAGACCAGATTCATGGCCTCGGCGTATCCCGCCACTTCCTCTTCATCACGGCTCTGGAACGGCTCTTTGCCAAGGTTGTTCAGCAGCGTCTCCACCTGGCGATCCGTCAGTTGAGAACCTTCAATCCGCGTGGAGGAGCCAATGCTCTCGATGGTGGCGCTCCGCCGCAGTTCTTTGAGCACGTCCGGGGAGAGCCACGTCAGCTCCCGCCAGCGGCCTTTGAATTCTTCGATCTGGGCGAGCAATTCGACCAGCCGGAGGCTGGTCGGTATGTGTTTGGCTTCGGGGAGCATGAAGTGAGTGATTTACCTGTTTTGTTACCCGTTTTTACCCGATTTGAGAGGTCTCGTCAATCGGGTTGCCCAATTCCTTACCCATTCTTACCCGATTTTCTCCCTGCTTAGCCGCATCTGATCGCATTTGACCGATTCCAAACCATTCCATCCACCGAACTATGAAACTCACCCGCACCACCTTCTTCCTCGGCTGCCTTGTCGGCGGTCTTGGCGCAGCCGCGCTGCCGCTGCTCGTCCAGTTTCTCAGCCAGCCGGCACAGGCCGAAACGAAACTCCTCCCCTTCCAAGGTCGGCTCACAGACGCCGCGGGCAATGCCATTGGCGACGGTGCCCGGGTGGTGGAGTTCAAGATGTATGACGCTCCCACCGGCGGGAACGTGAAATGGGCCGGCGAGGTCCATAAGCTTTCCATCAACGGCGGTCTGGTGAATACCATGCTCGGCAGCAAGGCCGGGCTGGGCAGTGAGGATTTTGCCACGGCGACGTTCCTCCGGATTACTGTGGATGCGAACGGGGATGACAGCATCACGGCGGTGGATCCGCCGCTGCTGCCGCGGCAGAGTGTGGTTTCGGCGGTGTATGCCAATGAGGCGGTGAATGCGCGGGACTCGGTGAAGCTGGCGGGGGCGGACTGGACGAGCATCATGGTGGATGGCACGGGCGCGGCGACGAATGTGCCGGGGACGGGGTTTGTGAAGGGGGCGAAGATTCAGGCGGAGGGCATCACGGGGGTGCAGTTGGCGGGTGATGCGGTGGATGCTTCCAAAATCGCCAATGGGGCGGTGGGCGAGTCTGAAATCGCCAACGATGCCGTGACATCGGATGAGATCGCCAATGAGACCATTCAAGTAGCCGACCTTGCTCCGGATCTGCAAAATTCAGTGACGCCGCCGGGGGTGGTGGTGTCTTATGCGGCGGCGGCGGCTCCGACAGGCTGGACGCTTTGCGATGGCAGGGCGGTGAGCCGCACGGATCCGCTGTATGCCGGGCTTTGTGCCGTCATCGGTGTGACGCACGGAGCCGGGGATGGCACGACGACGTTCAATCTGCCGGATTATCGCGGGCGATTCTTGCGCGGCGTGGACGACCCGGATGGAACCGGCGGGCTGGAGGCGGCGGGGCGTGACCCGGATGCGGCGGGGCGGATCGCGATGGCGACCGGAGGGAATGTGGCGGGAAATGTGGGGAGTGTTCAGGGGGATGCTTTTCACAATCCGCGCGTCTCTTGTGCGTCCCCGATGGGAAGTGCGCTGCACGGTTGTCTATAAATGGCGGCCTGAGGCACGCCACTCCCAGTGGGAGCGCCTCACTTTCCCTTGTCCCGGTAGCGTTTTTCCAGCGCGCGGAGCTGGGTGAGAATCTCCGGGGCTTCCTTGAGGTCCGCCAGCGGGGTGAGCTGTTCGTAGATGTAGGCCCAGTCGAATTTGGCTGCGCCCTGTCGCACAATGGTCATGCGGACGTCGTTCCAATCCCGTTCGCGGCTGGCGAAGGCCTTCATGACGATGAGGTCTTCGGGCGTGCAAAGGCGGATGCGGGTGCCGGGATAGACTTCGACGGGCCGGGCGCGCCGTACGGCGTGGGCTTCGTAATCGAGAGCCCCCAAGGCAATGTCGATGCCGATGCCCTCGGCGTTTTGCAGAAGGAGCACACGATTGACCAAGGCAAAGGCCCGGGCGTCCGGGCGGCGTGGCTTGTAGCGGGTCAGCAGGGCGTCAATAAAGCCCTCCTCTTCGCCGAATCCAGTCAGCAGGGTGATGTCCACATCCTTCGTGTAGCGCGGCTCACTCCACGTCTGCACGGCGAGACCGCCGATGAAGCAGTATCGCCAACCGTGAGACTCGAAGAATTCCTGAAGCTCCTGCGCGAGGACGATCAGTTCGTTCAGCGGGATGTTGGATGGAGTTTCCGGAACCATGTTTGTTGTTCGATCAGTCCTGAATCCGGCTCGGCAGGAAACCGCCCGATGTTCCACAGCACCATGCCGGCGAAGAAGGAGTACGAGCCAAAGACACCCATCCGCCGCACATCCTCCTCCCGCTGCTCTTCCAGCAGCGGCTCCAGCACCTTCCACCGCTGCACATACTCTTTCATCCGGGCCAGTTCCTCCGGGCTGTAGGCCGGGCCTTCCTCTTCTAATTTCAAACTCGATTCTTCCATGAAAAACCTTACTCCGCGGATGCTGCAAGACAACGGAAACGGCGGATATTTCTGCCGCCCGGATCCGTCCTGCTTTGGGCCCTTGGCCCGGAAGGGGCGGTTTCAAGTTTCAAGCCGAACGGGGTTGGCGTGAGGGAGTTCGCAGGCGAGGGAAGGGGTGACGAAACCAACCTGCCCATTGAAAACCTGCGAACACCTCACGAGCCAAGAGAGAGCACAGAATGAAGTTCTGAGCAAGGAGAGCCGGGGGGAGACGCGGATCGGCCGAGTGATGGGGCGAGCCAAAAGCACGATCAGCACGGAACTGCGGCGCTCGGGGGCCAAGTGTCGCGATGGTGCCCGGCGAGACCAGGCTGAGGCGAAGCGTTGGCCCGCAAAGCGCGGCGTCCGGTGAAAGGCACGCCGGAAATGCCGCGGGAATTGAGAAAACATCTGCGGGCCGGGTGGAGTCCGCAGCAGATCGCGGGCCGCTGGGCGCACGAGCAGCGACCTGCGCACCAACGCTGGAGCCATGAGCGGATCTATCTATCGATAATCTGTCTGGCAATTTATTCTCAAGGTGCCGCGGCCGATCCGTGTGTCCGTCCCCCTTAAACAGTACGGCTCCGCACTGCCGAACGCCGTCCGCGCCAGCCGATGACCCCCAGCAGCAATCCCGCCGCTGCTACTGCTCCGGGTTCCGGGACGGGGACGAGTTCCACGATGCCGCCGTTCGTGAGAAATTTCGCTCCGCTCCCGATGGCTGTGGCTCCGTTGTCACTGTAAAACTGAACATCGGCGAAATCCGTCCCTGCGGTTCCGCTAGTGAAAAGCAGTCTGTCCGTTCCGTTGATGTTCCAGAGTGTCCCCGTCCAGTTCCAGACCGCCAGTTTTTTTCCGGCTGTGACGGAAAATGAAGCAAAGGTGATGTCGGCATCGCCGCCGCCCATGTCGATGACAGAATCCGACAAGAGGGAAAGTGCTCCGGTTGTTTCCGTCACCGTTCCCGAAAACCCGAGCGCTGCAGAACTCAGGGAATCGCGGTTCAGATTGACGCTTGCGGAGTTGTTCAGACGATCACCCGCGGTGCTTCCGACAAGCAGCGTTCCGCCGGTAATGTTGATATCGGAAGTTTGAGTCAGTGCGCCGGTTCCGGACAACTCCAGCGTGCCGCCCGAGACCGTCGTCGTGCCGGTGTAGGTGTTCGCGCCCGTCAACGTCTGGGTTCCGTCGCCCACCTTGGTGAGCGCCATCGTCCCGGGGCCGGACTGAATGGCACCCGCGTAGCTGTAGGTGTCGGCGAGCACCGAGCCTTCGCCGACGGTCATCAGGCTCGCGGTGGACGCCGCCTCGTTGCGCACGACGCCGCCGGTGCCGGTGAGGCCGCGGAAACCTTCGTTGGTGCCGTTGAAATCGAAGACGCCGCCAGATTGGCTGACATTTGTGTTGGTATAAAGTTGGTCATTGCCCGTGCCGCCGAGGCGGGCTGTGCCGCCATTGATCGTGAGGCCGACCGTATTGTTCGTCCCCACGGAGTGAACCGAACCGGTGGAAGTTTTCCCCAGGATCAGCGTTCCGGAATCGACCTGGGCCTTGCCGCCTGCATTGTCCCCAGTGCCGGATAGGGTTTGGGTG
>JAGNEJ010000102.1 GCA_018003315.1 Verrucomicrobiales bacterium | reverse complement strand
TCTTTTCGACTCAATTGACTCATGTCCGGTGGTGGGTCCATCCGGTGTCATCCATTCTGAGGCAACGATCCGCCAGCTCCTCACTCGTTCACGCTCCCCCGGTGTCATTTATTTTGAGGCAACTCGCAGGTCGCGCGTTTTGCTTGCCGAATGGGCACAGCCGGGTTCCCTGCCATTCTGCCACCATGATCGAGACCGACCCGTCCCTGACCTTCGCCGCCCTTCGAGGCATTTGTGAGGAATTTTTCGCCGTTTCCGGCGGCAAGATCCGCCGTCTGCACCAGCGCTGGGATACGGCCAAAGATGGGTCGCCGGTGATCACCGTGGCCGGCAGATACACCAGCCGGGCGTGGACCGAATGGACGCAGGGGTTTCAATTTGGCGCAGCCCTGCTGCAGTTCGACGCCACCGGCGAGGAGGAGTTTTTGGAAATGGGCCGCACCGCCACGGTGCGCTGGATGGCCCCGCATGTGAGCCACACCGGGGTGCATGATCATGGATTCAACAACGTGAGCACCTACGGAAATCTGCTGCGGCTCATGAACGAGGGGCGCATTCCGGAATCGGAATGGGAACGGAATTTCTACACGCTGGCATTGAAACTCAGCGGTGCCGTCCAGGCATCTCGCTGGACGGCGCTGGGGGGCGACCTCGGCTTCGTCCATTCCTTCAACGGCCCGCAGTCGCTCTTTGCCGACACCATCCGCAGCATGCGGGCGCTGGTGCTCAGTTGGAAGCTGGGGCACCGCTTCATGGGGGAAGGAGACCGGGAAATCAGCCTGCTGGGCCGTGCGCTGGCACATGCGGAATCCACCGCCCGCTACAACGTCTGGTTCGGCACCGGCAGGGACGCCTACGATGTCCGCGGCCGCGTCGCGCATGAATCCATCTTCAATCTGACGGACAAAGCCTTCCGCTGCCCGAGCACCCAGCAGGGCTACAGTCCGTTCTCCACCTGGACCCGCGGGCTGTCCTGGATTCTTTGCGGATTCGCCGAACAACTGGAATTTCTTTCCGGGGTTTCGGAAGAGGCGCTGGCACCCCACGGCGGAAAGGCGCACTGGCTGGCCAGGTTTGAGGAAACCGCCCGGGCGGTGGCCGATTTTTACATCGCGCAAACGCCCGTGGACGGCATTCCCTACTGGGACACTGGAGCGCCGGGCCTGGCAAAACTCGGAAATTACCTCGACCGCCCGGCGGAAAGTGACAATGAACACGAACCGGTGGACAGCAGCGCAGCCGCCATTGCCGCTCAGGGATTGATCCGGCTGGGGAAATTTCTTGGCACCGCGGGGGCCGCCTATCAGCAAGCCGGGCTCACCGTGGCCCGCCGGGTTCTCAGCGAGCCCTATCTTTGCGCCGCGCCTGCTCATGAAGGGCTGGTGCTCCACTCCGTTTACCACCGGCCCAACGGGTGGGACTTCATTCCGCCGGGCAGCCGGATTCCGCGCGGGGAGTCGAGCATGTGGGGCGACTACCACGCCATGGAACTGGCGCTGCTGGTGCTGCGCGAGGCGCGGGGCGCAGCCTGGCTGACCTTTTCCGGCGCGGCCTGAACGGGCACCTACTGCGGTGGTTTGTCAGGATTTTCCGCCGGGGACTCCGGCGGGCTTTCCGGCGGCGGGGTCTCGCCGTCACTGATCCGTTTTCCGCCGCCCATGCGGCGCTCCACGCTGCGGATCAGGCCGCGGTAGGATCCATCCCAGGTGCTCATGTCCAGGGCTTCGACGCGGCCCAACTGGCGGGTGCCGGGCTTGGCCAGCATGAGGGTGTGGGTGGGGTTGCTGCGCAAAATTCGCAGCCGGCTGCAGAGTTCCTCGGCAACCAGCGGAGCCACGGCGGCATCGGCCAGAAAGTCATTGACGCCGTGCGCATCCAGCCAGGAAAGCAGTTCGGTTTCCTCCACCGGCAGCGGTTGGCCGTCCGGTGCGAAAATGGCGCGCACCTGAATGCCGAAGTCGCGGGCGAAATAGCGGAGGGAATCGTGACTGGCCAGGATGAACCGCTGTCCCGCGGGCGGGGAGGTCAGCCGTTCCTGCGCCCATTTCACCGTGCGTCCAACCACCTCCTTCAGCGCATGCGCCCGGTTTTCAAAATAAGGGGCGGCCTCTGGCGGGACCGCGGACTGCAACGCCTCGCCCATGATGTCCACCGCGCGCAGCCAAAGTCGGCCGGAATTCCAAATGCAGGGGTCCGGCTGCCCGCTGGCGTTGATCAGAATGTCCTCCGGCGGGAGTTCCTTGCCGATCAGAACCGTCCGCACTCCGGCCTCCTCCAGCTTGGGCAATTCTGCTTCCAGGCCTTTTTCAAGTCCCAGGCCGATCGCCACCACCACCCTTGCCGTCCGCATGGCAAAAAAATCGCTCGCGGTGAACGAGTGCTGAAAGGGATTGGGATTCCACGGCGGTTCTTCGGCTGGCGGGGGAGATTCGTCACCGGGCGCTTCCGCGGCATCGGAAACAGGGGCTTCGGACTCAGCATCCGCGGCGGCAGCCTCTTCCAGCACCGCATCCTTCACGTCCTCCAGGCGGGCCGGCTTCGGCGCAGGCACATCTGGCGTGACCAGACAGCGGACGCTCACCGCATCGCCACCCACCTGCCGGGCGAGTTCCGCGAGATGGGTGGTGGTGACAATGACGGTGATTTTATTAGCAGGAAGGTAGTCCACCGGCGCGGGTGGCGGCTTGCCACAACCTGCCAGCAGGACAGGCAGCACCAACGACCAGCGACGGAGCAGCCGTCCGCAAAGTGTCTGGAAAAAGCGCCGTGACATGGCCGCACTATGCGGAGATCCCGCGGCGGAGAAAGGGCAAATGTATGAAATTCCGCCCTGCGCGGTTATTGGCGTTCGATGACCAGCAGCTGCTGGCGGAGTTTGACGATGCGGCGCGCCGCCAGCACTCCGGACCAGTGCACCTGCGGGTAAATCATGCACTGGCGTCCAATGAAGCTGCCCGGACTGAGCACGGCATTGCTGCCGATGTCCGATTCATCCCCCACGATGGCTCCGAACTTCGTCAACCCCGTCTCAATGCGGCGATGCGGCTCTTCCGGTGGAATGACCGTCACCGGGCCATGGTCGAGACGGTAGTTGGAAAGCATGGAACCCGCGCCCAGGTGGGCCTTGTGGCCCAGGATGGAATCACCCACGTAGTTCCAATGGGGCGCTTCCGCGCGGTCGAAAAACACGCAGTTTTTCAGCTCGCAACTGTTGCCGATGATCACCCGGCTGCCGAGAATGGTGTTTTCCCGGATGTAACAGCCCGGCCCGATGTAGGTCCCCTCCCCGATCCATACCGGACCCATGATGGTCACTCCGTGGGAAATGACCGCTCCCTTTCCCACATACACCTCTCCGGAAATAAATGCCTGCCCGCGCTGCTCGCCGTGAAACCCAGGCTTGAGCACGCTGCGCAGATAGGGGCCAATCTGCGGCAGCACCTGCCAGACCGGTCCCGTTCCCGCGAACAGGTCGGCATGCGACGTATGGGCAAGGTCGAGATAATCGGCGGCGCCAAATTCCATTAGCCCGCGAATTTGACCGCACCCCACCGCCCGGCAAGAAAAATTGTCAGTCTGGCAGCAATTCGACTGCGCTTTGGCGGCGCGGCAGGGTGTGGTGCGGCTGCCGCAAGAGGCCTGCCAGCGCACGCCGCCACCCTGCGGTTGAAATCTCGAGGATTGGGGCGAGAGGTGGCAGCGCATGCTCAGGGTGGAACATCTCAGTGTCAGTTTTCCCGGCCGACGGCGCGGACTTTTCAGTGGTCCCGCCGCACCGGTCCCGGCCGTGCAGGATGTCAGCTTTTCCATTCCCACCGGGAAAACCGTCGGCCTGGTGGGGGAAAGCGGATCCGGCAAGACCACGATCGGACGCTGCCTCATCAAACTCCAGCAGCCGGACGCTGGGCGCGTCCTCCTGGAAGGAAAGGACCTTGTGCCCATGAGCGAGGCGCAGTTCCTGCCGCTGCGGCGCGACATTCAGATGATTTTCCAGGACCCGTTCGGCTCGCTCAATCCGCGCCTCGACCTGCTGGCGATCATCGGCGAACCGCTGGAGATCCATTTCCCGAAAATGCCGCGCAGGGAACGTGCGCAGCGGGTGGCGGAGCTGTTGCAAAAAGTCGGCCTGTCTCCGGACTGCATGGGGCGCAGGCCGCAGGAATTCAGCGGCGGCCAGCGCCAGCGCATCGGCATCGCCCGGGCACTCGCGGTGGCGCCGAAGCTGATCATCTGCGATGAACCGGTCAGCGCCCTGGATGTCAGCGTGCAGGCGCAGATCGTGAACCTGCTCCAGGACCTGCAGGAAGAACTGGGACTTTCCTATCTCTTCATCGCGCATGACCTGGCCGTCGTCCAGCACCTGAGCGATGAAGTTCTGGTGCTGCACCGCGGGAAAATCGTGGAGGCGGCCACCGCGGAGGCCATCTATGCCGCCCCGCAGCACGAGTACACCAAAAAACTGCTCGCCTCGGTTCCGGCAGTGGCGTAGGAAGATTTTACTGATGGACGGCCCGGCGGCGCTTGCATGGCCTCCCGTCCCACTGCATCCATGACCCCGCTCCTCCGGAAATTCCTCGGCATCCACTGGATTTTCTTTGCCACGATGTGCGGCCTGCTGGCCTTCGGGGTGCTCTGTGTTTACAGTGCGGTCCATTTCCGCGAGGGAGACCTGGCATTTCTTGCCGACAAATGGGAGGACCAGATGCAGTGGATCCTCTACGGCCTGCCCGTGTTCTTTGCGGTCACCCTGGTGGATTACAAATGGGTCAAGTGGGGTGCGGCCCCGCTCTACCTGGCGGGCCTGGTCCTGATGACCCTGCTGCTGATCCGCGGAGAGGAGGTGTACGGGCAGAAGATCGCCCTGAACCTGGGAGTGCGCTTCCAGCCCTCGCAGGTGGCCATCATGTCCACGATCATGCTGGTCTCCCTGGTGCTGGCGGAGGGGCCGAAATTCCTGCCGTTGCTGCGCTATCATTTCCTGCGGCTGATCACCGCGTGCCTGGTCTTCATCGTTCCCTTCATCTACATCCTCAAGGCGAAGGACCTTGGATCCGCCCTGGTGATGCTGCCGGTTTTCGCCATGCTGCTGCTGGGCGGCGGCATTCCCTACCGTTACCTGCTGGCCATGTTTCTGGCCGGGGCGTGCCTCGCCCCCATTTTCTATTTTTTCGGCCTCAAGGACTACCAGAAGGAACGCATCGACACCACCTACATGGTGCTGCGCGGCCAGAAAGTGAATGAAAAAGACGAAGCCTACGCCCTGGTGAACAACCTCATCGCCATCGGCTCTTCCGGCTGGGAGGGGAAGGGCTATGACCCGGCAAAAATGGCCGAGACCACCAAGTCGATGACGCAACTGGGGCTGGTTTCCAAAAAGACGGCGCACGACGACTTCATTTTCACCGTGGTGGCGGAAACGTTTGGTTTCCGGGGTTCGGCGCTGCTCATCATGGGTTTTCTGTTCATGCTGCTGATGTGCCTGACCATTGCCCTGTTCAGCCGGGATTCGCTCGGACGCCTGCTCGTCGTCGGCATCATGGGACTCATCTTTGCCCACTGCTTTGAACACATTGGCATGAACATCGGGCTGCTGCCCATCACCGGCATTCCGCTGCCGCTGGTCAGTTACGGCGGCACCTTCATCATGATCTGCATGTTCCTGCTGGGACTGGCCCAAAGCGTGTGGGTTCACCGCAACATCGCCCTCCAGGAGCCGGAAGCGGAATCCGCACCCGGCCAGCGCAGCGCTCCACCGAAACGCTGACTTCTGCCATGCCCCGCCTGACGTTCTTTTTCCCATGCCGCCTGTTGCTCCTGCTGCTGTCAGCCGCCGGCAGTCTGCGCGCGGAAGTGGACCGCCTCCTGCAGGCGCAAACGGAGACGGTTTACATCCGCTGGCGCCAGGCGTTCATCCAGCAGGACCTGGCCACCTGGCTCAAATACACCTCCCGCTACCGCCAGATGCATCTGCGCAACCAGGTGGTCTCCCAGGCGCAGCCGTGGCCCCGGGCCGTTTTTTCCCTGGCGCTGCAGCCTCCGGAACTTTCCAAACTGAAAATCATCGACGCCCGTTCCGCAGGGGAAACCGCCCGCATTTCCTACTACGGCCGCGTGGACTTCGGCATTCCCGGCGAGTCGATGCCTGACAATGTGCTCGTCCTCTGGTTTCTCAAGGAAGGCACCGAGTGGAAGGCCAACCATGTGCAGTATGTGAACCTGAACGACCCCCAGAAAAAGGTGGCGGTGAGCAACGGGGACGTTTCCTTCCTCCGGGAGCCGGATTTTGACCTGTCGGAAACCTACCCGGATATCCCAAAACCCTGCGAGGCTCCCTATCATGTCGGAAAGCTCAGCGTCATTTCCTTCGGATGCCGCACCGCGGTCAATTTGAACGGCCTCAACGAGGAAGTGGTCAGCCAGACGGCCTCCGTCCGTCCAGTCATCGGCGGCCTGCGCAAGGGACCGAACAAGCTCACCATCCGCCTCGAACCGATGGAAAACACCGACCCGGCCAAGCGCCGGGTGGAAGTCTCCATCACCATACCCAGCGGCAACCCAGCCCGTCCGCAGACCGAACTGTATTCCTGGAAATACGATCCGGCCAAACCGGTGCTGAAGGTCGAATCCTCCATTTTTGGACCATCGAAAGTGGTGCGCTGACGCCCGGCATTCGAATTCGTTGGGAACTTGACGGCGTGCCGAGCGGGTTGAATTTCCACGTTCGACCCCATTTTCCATGAATCCTTCGTCCTTCCTCGCCCTTGCCCTGTTCGCCGCCGTCCTGCCAGCTTCGGCTCAGGAAACTCCCAAACCCGCAGAGGAGCGGCCCCTCCGGGAGGTGATCGACGCCGCCGTCGCCGCCGTTTACCCTGCACTGGTGCGGGTGGAAGTGGTGATGGCCAACGGAGTGGAGGGTCGGATGAAAAAAGGCCTGGGGTCTGGAAGTGGCGCCATCATTTCCCCGGAAGGTCATGTACTGACCAATCACCATGTGGCCGGCGACGCCACCCGCCTGACCTGCCGCCTGGCAAACCGCGAGGAAGTGCCCGCCATCCTGGTGGGGACGGATGCGCTGAGCGACCTGGCCGTGCTCAAGCTGGACCTCAGCCAGCGCAAGGACCAGACGCCGCTGCCCGTCGCGAAATTCGGCGACTCTGACAAAATCCGCGTTGGCGATGTGGTCCTGGCGATGGGAAGTCCGGCGGGACTTTCGCAGTCGGTCACCAGCGGCATCGTCGCCAATACGGAAATGATTTCCCCCGGCAGCACCGGCGCCTTTTTGCTGGACGGCGAGAACGTGGGGGAACTGGTGCGGTGGATCGGGCACGACGCGGTCATTTACCCTGGCAACAGCGGCGGCCCACTGGTGAATCTCGCCGGTGAAATCGTGGGGGTGAATGAAGTGGGCATCGGCAGCCTGGGCGGAGCCATTCCAGCCAACCTGGCGCGCGGCGTGGCGCAGGAATTGATTGCCAAAGGATTTATCAGTCGCAGCTGGATCGGCATGGGATCGCAGCCGCTCCTGCAGCATGACCGGACGGAAAAGGGGGTTCTGGTCGCTTCGGTGGCCCAGCACGGCCCGGCGGCCAAAGCCGGAATGGAGCCCGGGGACATCGTGACCCACTACGACGGACGGGAAGTCAGCGCCCGGTTTGCCGAGGAAATGCCGGACTTCAACCGGCTCATTCTGGGCACCCCCATCGGCAAGGAAGTCGAGATGAAAGGGCTCCGCAAAGGAGAAGCCAAAACGTGGAAGGTCACCACCGAAGTCCGCGAACCCGCCCAGCACCGCGAAGCGGAACTGCGAAGCTGGGGCATGACGGCGGTCGATCTCACCCGCGGCAATGCCTTGGCCCTGCGGCGCGAAACCAAGGACGGAGTGTATGTGCAGTCCCTCGCTCAGGGCGGCCCCTCGCTGGAGGCGAAACCTGCGCTGCGCCCCGGTGATGTGATTGTGAGCGTGGACGGCACGCCGGTGAAAAATTTCCGCGAATTGCGCGACCTGACAAATCGTCTGACTGCCGGGAAAAAGGAACCGCAGCCGGTCCTGGTGGCCTTCGAAAGGGATGCTGAACAACTGCTCACGCAAGTCAAGCTGGGTGCCGAGCCGCAGGAGGACAAGCCCCGGTCCAGCCGCAAAGCCTGGCTGGGCGTGGCCACCCAGGTGCTCACCCGCGACCTGGCTGCCGCCTTGAAAATTCCCGGCAAAAAGGGAGTCCGCATCACTCAAGTTTTCCCCGACACCGCGGCTGCGAAGGCGGGCTTCCAGGTGGGTGACCTGATTCTGAAAATGGATGACACGGTGATCCTGGCGAAAAACCCGGAAGACCAGGATGTGTTTGAAAACATGATCCGCGACGCCGCGGTGGACTCGGAAAGCAAATTTCTGGTGCTGCGCAACGGACAGGAGCAGGAGATCTCCGCCAAACTGGAAGCCCGGCCCACTCCCGGCCAGGAACTCGCGGAATACGAGGACAGGCAGTTCGAATTCACCGTCCGCGACCTCTCCTTCAAGGACAAGGTGGACGACCGCAATCTGGCAGTCGAAGGCGTCATCTTCACCAAAGTGCAGAATGCCGGCTGGGCCAACGTAGCCGGACTGGCCGTGGGCGACCTCTTGTTGAAAATCGACGGCCAGCCGGTGCAGTCCGTGGCTGATGTGGAAAAAATCCTCAGCGCTGTGCGGGAACACAAGCCCGGTGCCGTGGTCTTCTTCGCCAAACGCGGCTCCAACACCATGTTCCGCGAACTGCTGCCGGTCTGGGAATAGCGGATCGGCGTCGGCCCATTGGTCCGGAGGGTTGAGGCTTGACCACACGGGAATGCTGCCGCGATATTTTCGCGAAACCCATTTCGTTCCATGAAAACCCTCGCATCCATTCTGGCCCTGGCATTGATGCTGCCTGGTGCACCGGCGCAAAAACCGTCCGCGCCCAAGCCGCCCCCTCCCGCTGCCGCGGCAGACACGGAGACCGCAGACCCTGCAGGCGCAGCCCGGGCCGCAATCGCACGGGGGGAACACGCCGCCGCCATCCGACTGCTGGACCGCGCCATCAAGGACGGGGATGCAGATGCCCTTTTTCTGCGGGCGCAAATGCTGGAAACCGGCCAGGGTGGCGATGCCAACCTCGTGCAGGCCGCAGACCTGTACAAACGCGGCTCGCTCATGGGGCATCCCCGGTCCCAGTTGGCCTACGGGCGGTTTCTGCTGGCCGGACTGGGCGGACTGACAAAAGACCCGTCCAAGGGCCGCTCACTCATCAAAGGAGCCAGCGACAAGGGCATCGCCGCCGCCCAGGTGTTGGTGGCCAATTGGCTGGAAGACGGCACGGGCGTGGAAAAAAATCCGGCGGCCGCCGCAGCACTCTATCAAAAAGCAGCGGCAATGAAGAATCCGGACGCCCTGCTCGGACTGGCCCGGCTCCACGATGCCGGACTGGGCGGGTTGGAGAAAAATCCGGATCAAGCCACCGCCCTGTGCCGGGAGGCGGCGGAATTGGGTTCGGTGCTGGCGATCAATGAAATGGGCCTGCGCTACCAGCGCGGCACCGGACTGGTCCAGGACAACGTGGCCGCCATCGGGTGGTTCAACCTGGCCGCCCAGAAAGGCCTGGCCGAGGCCCAGGTCAACATTGGCCGGTGTTATGAAACCGGAAATGGAGTGCTTCCGGACCTGGAGGTCGCAATGGCCAACTATGACGCCGCCGCCCTGCAGGGAAATGCGCGCGCCTATCAATTTCTGGGCAGCGTGGCGGAACGGGGATTGTCCGGACAGGAGGACCGGGTGGCGGCCTATGTAAACTATGCCCGGGCGGCGGCCGCCGGCCTGCAGGAAGCGGCGACAAAGCGGGACGCTGCAGCAAAGCTCCTGAGCGAGGCGGAACGCTCCCGCGCGGAGGCGGAACTCAAGCACTGATTCCATGGACGCGGTGCTGTTTGACATTGGCAATGTGCTCGTGCGCTTTGATTTCAACCGGGCGGTGCAGCGCGTCGCTCAACGCGCGTCGGCCAGCCCGCAGGAAATTTCCTCGCTGGTGCACGGCTTGATCCCCGCCCTGGAAACAGGACGGCTCTCCAGCGAAGCATTCCTGGAGGAAGTGCGCCGCCGCACCGGATTTCAAGGCACATGCGGCGACCTCCAGGACGCCTATTGCGACATTTTCCGACTCCACCAGCCCATGTGGGAATTGGTCCGGCGTCTCCATGGACGGATGACCCTCTGCCTGTTTTCCAATACCAGCGAGCTGCACCTCGCACACATCCGCCGCACTTATCCGGAATTCGATCTCATCCCCCAAGGCATCTACAGCATGCGCGTCGGAGCCATGAAGCCGGACCGGGCCATTTATGACGCCGCCGTGAACCTGCTGGACACGGCACCGGAGCGCATCCTCTACATCGACGACCTTCCCGCCAATATCCAGGCGGGGCACGCCCATGGGTTTCGCAGCATTCTCTACGATCCCGAACAGCATCCCATCTTATTGCGAGAGCTGGCAACGCTGCCGGGAAAGTTTGGCCAGTAATTGCCAGCATCCATGAACGATCAAAACTCCAGTTCGATTTTTGTTGAAAAATCGCCTCCACTATCATAAAAAGTCGCTTCGTATGAGAAAACCCTGCCGCCTCAACCTCCGCTCCGCCATCCTCGCACTGGCCGCCACCGGCTTTCCCAGCATGGCAAAAGACATCACTTGGGATGCCAACACCGGCACCACGGGATCGCAGGATGGTGCCGGGACATGGAATACGATCAACACAAACTGGTGGAATGGCGCCAACGTCTCCTTTGCCGGCGGAGACAATGTCACCTTCGGTTCCGGCGCAGGAGCAGGGTCAGCAGGCGCCATCGCAGTGGATGCAGCTGGAGTCACTGCTGGAAGCCTGACTTTCAATCAAACCGGCAGCGGTTCCTACACCTTCAACGGCGGCTCCATCACAGGGGGGGCGCTCGTTAAAAACGGGACGATGGGCCTGCGTTTCGACAACGCCAATACCTTCACCTCGATCACGGTCAACAATGGACCGAACTCTGCATCGGATGCGGCCCTTCGCCTGGGAAATGCCAATGCCCTCGGCACAGCGCCGATCTCCCTGGCGAACACCGGCACGATGACCGCGCTATATTTTCTAACCGGTGCAGGCACTGCTCCCACGCTCACCAATGACATCCAGTTTGCCACGGGAGCGGTGACAACCAACCTGCTCGCCACCGGAAATCTGAATCTGCCCACCGGCCAAATTGTCACCCTGGGCGGTGTGCTCAGCGGCGGAAACTCCGGGGCCACGCTTTTTCTGAACAATACCGTCGGTGCCGGGGTCGCGCGCTTCAAGGTCACCAATGCCTCCAATACGGTTCAGGGAAAATGGAATCTCAACCGTGGCGGGCTTGAATTCACCAGCGACGCCGCGCTGGGGAATGCCGACAACGACATTGTACTCGACATCTGGACGGACAAGGCCGGAACCGGCCTGATCTTTGGCGCGAACAACCTCACTCTCAACCCCAACCGCTCCGTCACCATCACCACCGGAGGCGGCAGCGTCATCGACAGCGGGAGCTTCGCCGGATCGAAAATCGATGGTCTCGTTACCTTCACCGCCGGCGGCACCATGATCAAGCGCGGCACCGGCACGCTCACCCTCGCTGGAGCCAATACCGGCACCGGTGGAATCGACATCCGGGAAGGCACCCTGGCCATGGGCAACACCGCCGCGCTGGGCACCAGCGGCTCCATCACCATGGCCGGCGGGACCTCGCTCAGCACCGCTCCGCTTTCCGGCATTACCCCTGTGAACCGCAACATCGCCCTCACCGGCACCGGCGACACGAATCTGGTCGTCAAAGCCGGCGCGGGCAACGGTGCGCAATACGACGGCGTCATCTCCGGCACCACCGCCCGGCTCTTCCTCAACACGGACACCAGCGGGGATGCTTTGGGCATGCAAATCCTTGCCGGAAACAACTCCTTCACCACGACGACGAGCATTTACGTCAACCGCGGCTCACTGACCGTCGCCCACCCTAACGCGCTGGGTGCGGCCACCAACCACATCCACTTCGATTCCAACGGAGGTGCCACCCTCGCCTTCAACGGCAGCTACACCATCGGCAATTCCATCGAGTTTACTTGGGACACCAAAAACATCGACACCGGCAGCAACAACGTCACCCTCACCGGTGTGCTCAGCGGCGACCAGAACGTCACCAAACTGGGCAGCGGCAGTCTGATTCTCAACGGTACCAGCACCACTTACGCTGGTGACCTGACGGTCTCGACAGGCTCCCTCCTGATCAATGGCAGCCTCGGCACCTCCACTGCCGATGTCTCCGTCTCGGCTGCGGCCACCATCGGCGGCACCGGCAGCATCGGCGGCAATCTCACCCTGGCCGACGGTGCATGGCTTGACATCGCCGGGCTTTCGCTGAACGACCCTCTGCTGACCGTGAACGGCACCAGCACCCTCACCAACCTGAGCATTGACAATCTGCTGTTCAACGGTGCCGCCGTGGACTGGGCCAGCATTGGCAATGGAACCTACAAGCTCATCGATGGCGGGGCGGTTTCCGGATTTGACCTCTCGGTTGTCGATATTGGCGGTGGCCGCACGGCACAATTCCAGCAGGGCAGTCTGGATTTAACTGTGGTGCCCGAGCCGTCCACGGCGGTCTTCAGCGGAGCAGGCGCCCTTGCCCTGGCCTTGCTGCGCCGCCGCCGGAAAGCGGCGTAATCTGCCTCCGCTCCGGTGACGTGACACCGCGCTTCCAGCCGGTGTCATTTATTTCGAGGCAACTCGTGATCCAAACCGCTCTGCACCGGACACGTGAAAACATTTGACGGCTCTCGGCTGGTTGATACAGGATGATTCGCGACAACATTTCCACCTGCTGCAACAACAAATGAATTCACTCCGCAACACATTGCTTTTCCTGGCCACTGTCGCTCCCGCGTTTGGTGCCACTACGATCAGCATCAACTTCACCGACAACGGATCGGCCGATTCCACCATGCTCGCCAGCGAGACCGCAGGTCTGCCTGGAGTGAACACCCAGGTGGCCAACTGGAACAACGCCCACGTCAGCGGGACCACCGGCTCCGCAAGCGGACTCGTGGACAACAATGGCGCCCCTACCGGAGCATCGGTTTCCTGGACCACCGACTTGGGAGAATGGCGGCTGGGCCACACCGTTAGCACTGGGGATGATCGCATGTGGAAGGGCTACTTGGACGTGGCCGCATCCGCCAACGTCACCGTCACCGGCGTTCCGTTTGTCGGACTCTACGACGTGTATGTCTATTTTGACGGTGACAACGGCGGGAGCTGGCGCGTTGCGAATTTCACCATCGGTGGCGTATCCGACGGAGGTGAAGACTCCGAGGACGCCAACTGGGGCGTTGCTGGCCAGGAAAACCAGAACAAGGTCTATAATCTTCCTGTGGCTGGAGGCGCGGGAAATCAAATCTGGCCCGTCAGCCCCAACAATGATGAAGGCAATTACGTGATCCTCACCGGCATCAGCGGCTCCTCTTTCACCCTTAATGCCGCTGGCGGTTCCTCCGCCGACATCCTGCGCGCCCCCATCAACGGGTTCCAGATCGTCGGCACCATCCCGGAGCCCTCCAGTGCGCTGTTTTTCGGCATTACCGGCCTCGCAGCGCTCCTGCACCGCCGCCGCGCCTGAAACTTGCCCGACGCCTGGCCAGTCTCCTGCAAGACAGCGGTCGGCACGCCGCGCACCGGTGCCGGAGAATCGGAGACTTCAACGATCGATTTTGCGGTGCGGCACCGGCTCTCCTGCGGTTGATGCGGTTGAGCCATTGACTGCAAACAGTGGCAGGCTGAGACCGCCAGATCTCAGGAACACCGCAGGGGCGCTTTCCCTGTTGTCCGATTCCGTGATCGACATGAGTCGCGGAGCGGGAGTCGCGACGTTCGCGTCGCTCTCCACCGCCACTGGGAAAACGCTCGCGATCTGGCTGTGGACGGGAACGCTCAGGACAGCCAATGGGACGGATCAGTTGCTGTTCAGCACCGGCACGACCGGAACGAATTTCCCCGACGTGCCGTTTTACAGCGGTTCCGACAGTGGAGCGTTCGGCAGTGGCGCAAGATTCCTCACCAACGGTGGCAATGTCGGACTGGCACCCAACCGTGCAGTGGCCCGCCGCGGGAATGCTGCTGGGCACCATTGGGTGGCGGGGACGGCGTGCCGCCATGCGGCATCACCGGCAGGCGGTGTGAACCGGGTGCCGTGCATTTCAACCCTGGAGCATTTTCGCTCTGGAAAGGTCCTGAAAGCTTCCCTCTGCACCGCAATGGCATGCCAGTGCAGCCGTTGCTTGTCTTACCGGTACCCTCGGAAGTGAACGGGGCACCAACCTTGCCGTGACACCGCGCTTCCAGCCGGTGACATAACGCCCGGCATCCTGCCGGGGGGGCGGTTGGTCATCCTGGCCAAATCTTGGAGCAAGATGCTCCAAAGGTCTTGCTGGTTGAAAACCGGCGGCTACGCACGGGCAGGATGCCGATGTCACGGGTCCTCCCAGCCGGTCCAGTCCACGTCCACCTGCATCTGGCGGCCGAAGCGGTCCAGGTAGCGGACGAACCCGTTTTTGATGCCGAATTCGTGAACGAAGCGGGTGACTTTGACATCGAAACAGCAGTAGGCGGCGACATCGCGGTAGCGTTTCTCCCGCCACCAGAGGATGGCGTCGATTCCATGACCGGTTTTGCCGGTTCCGAGGCTGGGCAGGGCGACGTCCTCCAGTTTGATGCGATGGCCCAGGCGCTTTTCCAGATCGGTCAGGATGTCGAAACTGCGCATCTGGTCGGCCACATCCCACATGCTGTAGTGCTGGAGCACGGCGTAGTCGAAATTGACGTGGTTGAACCCGACCACCAGATCCGCCCGCGCGAGCTGGGCGATCAGGTCGGATGCCTCCCATTCTCCGTAGGCGGCGTAAGTGCCTGTCAGGGTGCTGTAAGTCACACCGACGGACATGCCCATCCGGTCCTTGTGGTCCCACCCTCCGACATCATTGGCGGAGCGGATGGTTTCCAGATCAAAATAAACAAAATCCTTGGGCATGGCAGAGCGGCACAGCGATAGCAGAATTCCATCCCTGGCCAAGCGGAAATGCGTGCGGTGTCACGCGGGACTGGAGACTGCCTGCCAAACTTTTGCTGGCATCCGATTTCCCGGCGGGTAGATGTCCCGCGATGCCCATTTCCACGCAGTTTCGTCTCAACCGCTGGGTAGCCCTGCTCGGGGTCACGGCCATTTCGCTGTATCTCTCGTGGAAGATCATCGAACCGTTCATCGAGGTGCTGATTCTGGGCATTGCCTTTGTCATGATCTTCAATCCCGTGCACCAGAAGATCCTGCGCTGGGTTAAACGGGACTATCTGGCGGCCGGGCTTTCCACGCTCTTTGCCTTTCTGGTGGTGGCCATTCCGTTTGCTTTTGTTTCCCACACCATTCTGCGCGAATTACCGGGAGCCATCGACGCCGTGCAGCGGGGATTGACCGATGTGCAGGGAAGGTTGAAAGCCGCCACCCATGAGGACGGGGCGGTGGCAGCGCTCAATGATCTGGTGGATTTGGAAAACCTGCTTTCCCCCGAAAAACTCAAGGCCGTGCTGTCCAACGGCCAGAACGTGCTGGTCTCAGGGGCGTTCAAATTCGTCAAGGGAGCAGTGAGTTTTCTGGTTAGCCTGGTCTTTCTCATCTTCGTGCTGTTTTTCCTGTTCCGCGACGGCGGTCGCCTGGGAGATCGGGTCATTGAATTCCTGCCCATGCCCCGCGTCCAGGCGGAAGGGCTGGCGCGGCGGACTTATGAAGTCCTGGGGGCCTGTGTGTATGGTGTGCTCATGGTGGCATCCGTTCAGGGTGCCCTTGGCGGCATTACCTTCTGGCTTCTCGGTCTTCCATCGCCCGCCACCTGGGCCGTCGTCATGACCATTCTGTGCACGCTGCCCATCGTCGGGGCCTGGCTGGTCTGGCTTCCTGCGGCCATTGGTCTCGCCATGGACGAACAATACGGCAAGGCCATCATTCTGGCGCTCGTCGGTCAGGTGATCATCAGTTCAATCGATGGATTTCTCCGTCCCATCCTCGTCGGTCAGCGGGCCAAACTGCACGAGCTGGCCATCTTCTTTTCCGTGCTCGGAGGGTTGAAGTATTTCGGTATTCTGGGAATCCTGCTCGGCCCCATTATTTTCGCACTCACCTCCAGTCTGCTCAGTGTCCTCCTGAAAGTGGCTCCGGGCGGCCCG
>JAGNEJ010000101.1 GCA_018003315.1 Verrucomicrobiales bacterium | reverse complement strand
GAACGACCCTGGCTGATGGCCTCAGTGTTCGGGGTGGTCCTCATTGCCCTGCTGCTGGGTGTGTTTCGTTTCTGGCGGCAGGGATCCGGACATCGGTCGCTTTTATGGGTTCTCCTGCTGCCCGCGACATTCATGGTGCTGCTGTCCGCGGCGTCCGGAAACATCCTCTACCCCTGGTATGTCCTCATCGGCCTGCCCGGCTTGGCACTGCTGGTGGGCGGAGGACTCGCACAAGCCGCAGCCTGGCTGCACGGCCCAGTTTCCCGCCCGGTGGCCTGCCTGCTGCCCGTCGGCGGCCTGATCCTCTTTGGTTTCGGCACGGCCGGGCAAAATGCAGCGCTGCGCCGCCATTCGGCGGAGCCGAACCGCGAATCGATCGCCGCCATCCGCACGGAGCGCAATCCCCGAACGGCGGATTTAAGCCGGGTGATGACCCTGGCCCTGGTGATGCACACCAAGGGATACGACCCGGCGGCCATCCTCATCCAGTCCGCGGCTGAGCTGGAGGAAAACCTGCGCGAAGCCGACCGGAAGGAGACTCCGTGTTTCGTGCATTTTGCCGACTGGGGGCTGGCGGAGCGGGATTTCCCTGAGGTGCTGGCCGCCTTGCAGGATGGGAGCCGCTTTGAAGCGCTGGCGCCATTTCGCGGGCTGGAAAGTTATTCCACGCGCTTTGTCTTCCGCTACAAGGGCGCGGCATGGCGAAAATTGAACATCAAACCCTGACAAGCATCTCATGCCTCCGGTGACTCCACCCGACAGCGACTGTTTGAGAATTGATGGCCTCCGCGCAGAAACGCGTCTTGGGGTGCCGGAGCAGGAGCGTGCCCGGCCCCAGGGGGTGAAGATCAATCTGGTGCTCTTTCCGGCTGGCCCGCTGCAGGGACTGGGGGATGATTTTTCCCGCACCGTGGACTACGCGGCGGTTGCCGAACGCATTCGCGCGGTGGCCGCGGCGGGCGAACGATCGCTGGTGGAGACGCTGGCTGAAGAGATTGGGGAAATGCTGCTGAGGGAATTTCCATTGCGACGTGTCGAGGTGGAAGTGCTAAAATTTGTCCTGCCCGACACGGATGCCGTCGGCGTCCGGATTGCCAAAAACCGCTGACCCGGCGAACCTTGTCCACCGTCCCACCATCACCGGAATCGTTAGACCCCGTGACTGCCGCCGATGCCATGCAGTCCGCGTCCGCTGCTCCCTTTGCCATGAAACAGGGCGCTTCGGAGCCGCCGCTTTCGCCGCGGGAGGAGGATCAGCGTTTGGTGGAACGGGCGCAGGGCGGCGATACTGCGGCTTTTGACGTTCTGGTCGTGAAATACACACCGAAGCTCTATGGCTTGGTGTATCACATGACTTCCAACCGCGAGGATGCGCACGACCTGCTCCAGGACATCTTTTCGCGCGCTTACCGCTCACTGCCGCGATTTCGGGGGCAGTCCGCCTTTTACACCTGGATTTACAGCATCGCGACGAACATGACGCTGAATTTCCTGAAAAAGCGCGGACGACGGCTGACCTACAGCCTGGATGACATCGATTCCGGCATTGAGCGCGACCAGGAATTCCTGGATGCCACCGCGGGAAGCGATCCGGTGCGCGAAGCCGGGCTCAAGGAACTGCAGGGGAAATTGAACGAAGCGATGATGCAGTTGTCTGAAGACCACAGAGCCGTGGTGACCATGTTTGACATTCAAGGCATGCCCCACTCGGAAATCGCCCGAATCATGGGGGTTTCCGAGGGGACCGTGCGCTCGCGGCTTTTTTACGCTCACCGGCAGCTTCAGTCGCTGCTGGGTGACTACCTCCAGTGAATTCCCCCCTCCTCCACACCACCAACCTCCACCGGCCATGACTCCAGAAGAACAAGTGCAACGGCTCCTCCGGCTCAAACGGCATGAACGTCCGCCGGAAGATTTGTGTGAACGTGTCCTGGAAGAATTCCACCGGCGGCAGCACCGGGAAGCCTCCCGGCGGGGTGTTTTCGCGGGATTTGGCGAACGCATTGGTGAAATCCTAACCACCCTGCGGCGTCCGGTGCTGGGTTGGTCCGCGGCCGGAGCTTGCGCTGCCCTGGCCGTCTTCCTCGCCACCCGTCCGGGGGAGGTCACCGGCCAGGCGCAAACCCCGGCGGTGACGCAGCAGTCATCGGAGAAGCGGGCACCGGTGACCATCGCTCCACCCGTGTCGCGGGAGGTGGTGCCCGTAGCCCTGACGCCGGAAAATCCACCGCCGGATGGCGAACTGAAAAAAGTCCTCACGCCGGAAGAAGCCCGGAAAATCATCGGACCGCCGGAACCGGAATCGGTTCCGCCCGCGGCCGATCCGCAGCAGCCCTGAGCCCTTCGCGGCGCGCGGCAACTCCAGAATTTGCCTAACGAAGAAGCAGGGCGGCATTGCCTGCGCTTTCGTTTTCGTGAACGATGGCATGAAGCGCTCTGGCCATTTTCACCGGCGTCGGGTGCTGCCAGATGTTGCGCCCGATGGCGATGCCTGCGGCTCCGCAGTCCATGGCATCGCGCACCATTTCCAGGATGGCATTGGGCGCGTTGGAAACCTGTCCCCCCAGAACGATGACCGGCACGTAGCATTCGGCCACGATGGAGCGGAATTCCTCCTTGCTGCCGGGGTAGGCGGTTTTCACCACATCCGCCCCCAGCTCCGCGGCCAGGCGCACGGCGAAGCGGATGTTTTCCGGCGTGTAGGCCTCCGGCCGGCCCAGTCCGTAAGGCAGCGTTTCCAGCATCACCGGCATGTCGGACTCCCGCGCCTCCTCGATGAGGGCGGCGCAGTCGGCAATGATCTCCGCCTCACTGACGTGGCCTGGAAAACACATGTTCATCACCGCGGTGGCTCCGACGGCATAGGCCGCTTCCGCGCTCCACAGTCGGTAGGCGCCGGCGGGGGTGAATTCCGCCTCTTTCCTGACAAAGGTGTTTCCGCAGTCGGTGCGCAGGCAGACTCCCTTGTCCTCCAGTTCCTCGGCCGCACAGGCTGCCAGCCCGTAGTTGACGATGAATCCATCGGCGAAATCGCGCAGCTCGCGAATCACATCGCGGCCATTTCCAAGTCCCGGCACCGGCACCAGGGTGCCGTGGTCCATCGGAATGATCATGGTGCGTGCGTCGTTGCCGAAAAAGGTTTCAAGGCAGGTCTCTTTTGTCATGGTGGGAGGGAAAAAGCGGGTTACTGGAAAGCCCCGGAGTCTGGCATCGCCCACTCCAAATGCCAGCACAAATTTCCTAACATTGAAATCCGAACTCCCCTGCGAACTGATTCCCGCCGACTACTTCCGGCTCCTGCGACCGGAGGAAATCTTCCCCGATGCCCTGGCGGCGCCCTGTGAAATCGACGTGGGGTGTGGGGATGGTTCGTTTCTCATTCGGATGGCGGAACATTTCCCGGATCGGAATTTCCTGGGCCTGGAACGCCTGCAGGGACGGGTGCGCAAAGTGGCGCGCGCTGCGGACCGGCTGGGGTTGACGAACGTGCGGGTGCTGCGCCTGGAAAGCAGCTATGTCCTGGGCTGGCTGCTGCCGGAAGGACTGGCCACCCGGATTCATCTGCTCTTTCCAGACCCCTGGCCGAAAAAGCGCCACCACCATCACCGGTTTGTGAATGCCGAAAACCTCGCCGCCATTCACCGGGTGCTCCGTCCCGGAGGCCAGTTCCTTTTCAAGACCGACCATGAGGAGTATTTCCAAGCGGCCAGCGGGATCGTGGACGCCATGCCGTGCTTCCGGCGGGCTTGGCCGCTCTCGGATGGTGAATTTTATCCGCTCACGGATTTCGAGCAACAGTGGCTCAAACAGGGGAAGTCCATTCACGCCGCCCGCTGGGAACGGCTCTGAAGTTTCGTCGCAGGACGAAGCCGTTCGTCCCGTTTCAGGCAGTCGTCGCCGGAGCATTTTCCGGTCGATAGGCGGCGTAGCGGGCTTTTTGTTCCGGCGTGAGGTTTTCCGGAGAAAAACGGGGATCCGGCACCGCATTGATGCGGCTGTAGATCACATTGGCCATGTCTTCGGCACAGCGCAGCAGGTGGTCGGCGACCGGGCCAGCATGCAGTTCCCCGACCGTCTGGCGGAAAAGTTTCAGCCAGTGGTCGAATTTGTCTTTTCCCATGTCCGTAAGCGGGACCAGTTTCATGTGGGCGGCCAGGGGATTGCCCCGGAAGGAACCGGTGCCAAAGAGCACGGTTTCCCAGAAATTGTACATCTTGGGCAGGTGCGCGGCCCAGTCCGTGCGGGCCACGTCATCAAAGATGGGGCCCAGGACTTTGTCGGCGCGGACGGTGTTGTAAAAGTGGTTCACAATGCGCTCGATGTCCGGGCGACCGGAAATGTCAGGGAGGGTCATGGTTTGGGCGGGGGGATGTTTCAGGCGGGCACGGCTTCGCGCCGGGGAACGTAGCTGCACAGCGGTTCCTCAGCAAAGAGATCGCCGGTCATGGCAAATGACCGAGCCCGGGAACCGCCGCAAATGGATTTATACTCGCAGCGGCCGCATTTTCCCTTGAGCCGTGCCGGGTCGCGCAGGGCCTGGAACTGGGGGTGGTTCCGGTAAACGTCCAGAAGTTCATCCTGCTTCACATTTCCCGCCGGGACCGGAAGGAATCCGCTGGGAAAAATGTCGCCGGTGTGGGAAACAAAGACGAATCCCTTGCCGTCGTTGATGCCCAGCGGGGCGCGTCCCTTGAGCCGGCTGACATCGCGCGACTGCTGCAGCACCACCCGGCGGTAGTGGTGGCCTTCGGTGGTCTTGATGTCGTATGGAGCGGTGAGCGAATGCCGGTAGAGCCGCAGAAAAAGCTCCTCCATTTCCTCGGACGAAAGGAGGTCATCCGTTTTCCCGCGCCCGGTCGGGACAAGCTGAAAGACGCTCCAAAGCGCGGGGCGGATTTTGTCCATCAGCTCGACAAAGGCGTCCCATTCCGGAAGGTTCTGCCGTGTGAATGTCGTGTTGATCTGGATTTCCAGATCCACCTGGCGCGCCCTGCGGATCGCTTCCATGGTCCATTCCCAAGTGCCCGGCACGCCGCGAAAGGCATCGTGCGTGGTGCGGCTGGCCCCGTCCAGGCTGAGTGCCATGCGGGCCACGCCGGCGTTTTTAATGGTTTCGAAATCCTGGGCCAGCAGGTCGGGAGTGGCGCTGGGAGTCAGTCCGACGCGGATTCCCTTGCCGTGGGCGTAGCGGATGAGCGGGAGCAGGTCGGGTCTGCGCACCGGGTCGCCGCCGGTCAGGACGAACGTTTGCGGGCGGCAGCGTTCGATTTGGTCGAGCAGGTTCAGCGACTGTTCGAAATTCAATTCCGCGGGGTGTCTGCGCAGTTCCGCAGACGCCCGGCAGTGCCGACAGGCCAGGGCGCAGGCGCGGGTCACTTCCCAGATGATGATGAAGGGACGGGCATTGAAATCAAACGACGGCATCATCCGGCATCATCGCCGCGCCCTGCCAGCGTTCTTTGACATCCGTCAAAGTCGGGGCGAGAGGATGCACCACCATGACCGACAAGTTTGCCCAACTTCGCCTGGCAGCCCATGCGGCCACGCTGCGCGGCTGCACGATGTTCGCGGACCTCCCGCAGGGGGAGATTGAGCGCCTGGCCGCCATCGTGCAGGTGCGCCGGATTTCCAAGGGCGAATACCTTTTCCGGGAAGGCGATCCGGTGGCGGGCTTTTACATTGTGCGAAAAGGGGCGGTGAGCCTGCAGCGCCTGGGTTCCGGCGGGGCGGAGAAGGTGATCCATGTGTTCCGCAAGGGAATGTCCTTTGCCGAAGGCGCCCTGGCCAACCGCAACGGCTATCCGGTGGACGCGGTGATCGTCGAGGAAGCGGACCTGCTCTTTGTTCCGCGCAGTGAATTCCTCGACATCCTCCGCTCCAATCCAGACCTGGCCCTGGCCATGCTGGCGTCCATGAACCAGCACTTGGTCCTGCTGGTCAATGCACTGGAGGATTTGCAGGGAAAAGACGTGGAATCCCGCCTCGCCCAGTGGCTGCTGCGGCGCTGTCCGCGGCCCTTTGGCGAAGTCGCGGTAGAGGTGCCGCTGGACGTGACCAAAACCGTGCTGGCCGCGGAGTTGAAAACGCGCAACGAGACGCTTTCCCGCGCCCTGGCCAAACTGCGGGAGGCCGGCCTGCTGGAAGTGCAGGGCCGGCTCATCCGGGTGCTGCATCCGCGGCGGCTGCGCGAACGCCTGCCATTGGACTGAGCGGCACACCGCGCCGTGCGCCGCTGCTTGACAGCATGAAGCCTCCCGTCACAGTGCGCACACTATGGAAAAAGTGCGATTGGGCCTCGTCGGCCTTGGAAACATGGGCAAAACCCACCGGACAAATCTGCGCGCCGGCAACGTTCGGGGACTCGAACTGGCCGCCATTTGTGACCGCCCGGCCTCCCTGCCGGATGCCGTCGAGGGCGAACGTCAGTTTTCTGATGTCAACCAGATGATTCAAAGCGGCGCCATCGACGCCATCCTCATCGCCACGCCCCACTTTTCCCACACCACCATCGGCATCGCCGCGCTGCAGGCGGGCCTGCATGTCTGCGTGGAAAAACCATTGAGCGTCCACAAGGCGGACTGCGAGCGGCTGATCGCCGCACACCAGGACAAAAGCCTCATTTTTTCCGCCATGTTTCAAATGCGGACCGATCCCCTCTGGAAAACGGTCAAGGATCTGGTGGCATCCGGGGAACTCGGCACCATCCGCCGCATTCACTGGGACTGCAGCGACTGGTTCCGCACGGAATACTACTATGCCTCCGGCGGCTGGCGGGCGACTTGGAAGGGGGAGGGCGGTGGCGTGCTCCTCAACCAATGCCCGCACAATCTGGACCTCTACCAGTGGCTGTTCGGGATGCCAAGCCAGGTGCATGGGTTCTGCAACTTCGGACGCTATCACCAGATCGAAGTCGAGGACGACGTCACCGCCTATTTCCGCTATCCAGACGGCAAGAACGCCGTATTCATCACCTCCACCGGTGAAACGCCGGGCAAAAACTGCCTCGAAATCATCGCGGAACGCGGGCTGGTCACCATTGAGAAGGGCCGCATTTCCTGGGTCCGCAACAAGGTTCCGATGACCCAATGGAGCAACGATGTTTACTCCGGCTTCGCCAAGCCGGATACCTGGAGCGTGGACATTCCAGTCACCGGACAGAGCGGCCAGCACACCGAAATCCTGCAGAATTTCACCGACGCCATTCTCCATGGGGAAAAGCTCCTGACTCCGGCAGCGGAAGGCATTCACAGCATTGAGCTGGCCAATTCCATCCTCATGTCCGCCTGGATGGGCCGCACCCTGGACCTGCCGCTGGACTCAGCGGCCTATGAGCGGGAACTGCTGCACCGGGCCGACACCAGCACTTTCCAAAAGAAGACGCTGGACCCGCAGAAGGGGAAAATCTCCCAGGATGATTTTGCGAAATCATTCCGTTAGGATTTTGCGGAAGGGCATCAGCCGGAAACATGGTCGGTCTCGCCGCGGACGCCGATGATCTCGCGCAGCGCCTGCTGCAATGCGGCCTGCGCAGGCGGGGAGATTTTCTTTCCGGTGTCATCGACCACATAGAAGGTGTCGATGGCGGCACCCTTTTCGGTGTTGATGCGGGCATGGGTGATTTCGAGTCCGAGGCCGCCGATGGCCTGGAAAACCGCATACAGCAGGCCGATGCGGTCCACCGCCTGGATTTCCACCACCGTGAAATGGGCGTGGAGGTCGTTGCTGAGATAGACCCTGGAAGGAAAGTCGCGCCACCATTCCGGCTGCACATTTGGTTCGGACGAAGCAGACTGGGCTGCAGCCAGTGCTGAAAAATCCACATCACCGGCGGTGAGGGCCTGGCGCAGCAGGGAGTTGAACTGTTCGATGACGGTCTCATTGGTGACCGGCTGAAGGCTGGCCGTGCAGACCCGGAAGATGTCCAGCACCACGTTGTCGCGCCGCAGGAACAAATCCGCGCTGAGGATGTTGATGCCGCAGGCCGCCATCGCCCCGGCGGTTCTGGCCAGCAGCAGGCGGCGGTCCCAGGAAACGAGCGTGACTTCGCTGCATCCCTGCTCGGGGCGCGGGGTCCATTTGATGACCGGCGCCAGTGCTGCCTGCGGATCATCCCTGACCAGTTGGCGGAAGAATTTCCGCAGCAGGCGGATGTGGTCGATGACGCGATCCGCGTCGCGGGTGCGGAAATAACGCTCCGGCATGTCGCAGAAATGGGCGGCGATGTCGTCGGCATAACCTTTGTCCAGGGCGCTCTCTGCGGCGCGGCGCAGTTCGGCACTGGCGCTTTGGGAGCGCAGTTGAAACGCCTCCTGGTCAGACAAAAATTCGACGGTGTTGTGGTAAAGCTGGCGCAGGAGCGTTTCCTTCCATCCGGTCCAGCCGTGTTCGTAGGTGGCGGAGGCGTCCGCATAGGTCATGAGGAAGAGGGCATCCAGCCATTCCTTGCTTCCCACGGTGCGGGCGAACTGCTCGACAACGGTGGGGTCGTCCGGATCCTTGGTGGTGGCCGTATGCCAAAGCGTCAGGTGGTGGCCGACGAGAAACATGAGGCGACGGCGGCGTTTTTGGGAAATCTGGAGCCGGAGGCAGACCCGATCGGTCAGTTCCTCGCTGGCGAAGGCGTGCTGGCGCACGTCCTCCGCACGTCCGGTGTCGTGCATGATGAGGGCCAGATACAGGATGTAGGGGTCCTCCAGGTCGTGAAAGAGCTGCTGCTGGAAGGCCACCTTTGCATTCTGGGTGTCGCTGAGTTCATCGAGCTTTTCGATGGTTTGCAGCGTGTGCTCGTCGGCGGTGAACCGGTGGAAGAATTCGTGCTGGACGAGGTCGGTCAGGCTGCCGAACTCCGGCAGGTAGCGGCCGAGGAAGCCGGTCTGGTGCATCAGGCGCAGGGTGCGGCTGACATCCCCCTTGCGGGAGAGGATCGCCTCAAAGGTTTCGCGGTTGGCCTTCTTGTACTGGAACGTCTTGTTGACGTGCTTCCAGTGCTCCTTCAGCAGCTCGCGCAGTTGGAGGCTGGGCCGCAGGCAGCGCTGTTGGCAGTGCTGGAAGAGGCGCATCATCCGGCTGGAATCCTCGGAAAAAATCGTGTCCTGCGCCGGAAAAAGAAATCCGCCCTCGCTGTAAAATCCGTCGAACTGCTCGCGGGGCGGCGCTCCCCGGCGCATTCCCAGGATTCCCAGGAGCCGCGGTTTCGGCTTGCGTTCCAGCGCCATTTCGAAGCGTTCCATGAGCGACTGGTTGTGCTGGAAAATGTTGCGCGTGTGCAGGTAGTAGTCCTTCATGAAGGCATCCGATTTCTGCGTGATGCGTCGTCCCGGATAGTGCAGGTTTTTCGCGGTCACGCCCTGGGCCCGCAGCGTCAGGACATCGGTGCCGCTTTTTTCCGCATAGTGCAGGTCGTTGCGCACCAGCAGGAGGAAATCCAGCGCCTTTCGGAGTTCCTGCGCGGCAGTTTCGCCGAACAGGCGCAGCCTCACCAGTTCGTCGAGGTCCAAGGTGCCGGTCTTGACCCAGGAGGTCCACAGGATGTTTTGATAGTCGCGCAGGCCGCCGCAGCCGTTTTTGATGTTCGGCTCCTTGACGAGGAACGTGCCGAAGTGGTCCGCGTGGCGCTTGAGCAGATCCTGCCGGCGTCCCTCCAGATAGGCCGTTTCCTGTCCGGCGATGCACGCCTTGCGGAAGCGGGCCTGAAATTCATCAAACAGCAGCCGCTCGCCGGTGACGAACCGCGCCTCGATGAGCGACGACTTGGTGTGCGCGCTGCGGTTGGCCTCGGCAAAGGTTTCCTTGAGCGAACGCACCGCGTGGCCCACCTTGAAGCCCACGTCCCACAGCATGTAGAGCACCTTTTCGATGATTTCCTTCAGTCCGGGAGTGACGCTGCCGGGATGGAAAAAATGCAGGTCGATGTCACTGCCGGGATTGAGCAGCCCGCGTCCGTAGCCGCCGGTGGCGACCAGAGCCACTCGGGCCTCCCTGCTGCCTTCGGTCAGGGCGCGGTGGAAAAGCTGGTGCAGCACGATGTCGAGCGTCTGGGAGCGTTTGGCGCTGACTTCCACTCCGCCGAAGCGCTGCTGGGCGCAGCGCTTGTGTTCGAGGCGGATGCGGTGTTCCTCGGTTTTGAGAAAGCGCCGGTATTCCTGGATCAGCTCCGCCTGGCTTTTCGCGGTTTCGTGCGCCGCCCCCAGCATCCGGTCGGCGTTGGCGGAAACTTTGTCGATATGGCGGCGGGGGGGCATCGCGGAAATTTCAGGGGCACCTTGGACCAGGCAACATGCGGGAGGTTCCGCAATTGGCAAACGGTGGAATGCAGGCGCTGTTTTCCGTGGAAAATGCCCGCCCGTGCGGCACAGGTGCCTGCATGGCCTTCATCCACGACGATTTCCTGCTGCTCACTCCCATGGCGCGGCGGCTCTACCATGAGGTGGCCCGCGATCTGCCCATCATCGACTACCACTGCCACACCGTTCCAGCCCAGGTCGCACAGGACCGGAAGTTTGCCAATCTCTTCGAAATCTGGCTGGAGGGCGACCATTACAAATGGCGGGCCATGCGCAGCAACGGCGTGGCCGAACGCTTCTGCACGGGGGATGCGTCGCCCTATGAAAAGTTCCTGGCCTTTGCCGGGACCGTGCCGCACACCCTGCGCAACCCGCTTTTTCACTGGTCGCATCTGGAATTGATGCGGTATTTCGGGATCGGGGAACTGCTGACTCCCGCCAGTGCACCGCGCATCTGGCAGGCGGCCAATGAGCGGCTGCAGGCCCCGGACCGCTCGGCCCAGGGCATCCTGCGAGACTTCAAGGTCGAGGTGGTGTGCACCACGGATGATCCCGCCGATTCCCTGGAACACCACGCCGCGTTCGCCGCCAGCGGGCATCCCACGCGGATGTTGCCGTCGTTTCGCCCTGACATGCTGCTGAAGGTGGATCAGCCGGAGACATTCAATGCCTATGTGGACCGGCTGGGAGCCGCTGCCAGCGAGGACGTGGCGACCTATCCCGGCCTGTGCCGGGCGCTGGAGCAGCGGCACCAGTATTTCCACGAGCGCGGCTGCCGACTCTCCGACCACGGCCTGGAACACTGCTGGGCGAATTTTGGAAGCGATGCGGAGGTGGCGCGCATTTACGACAAGGCCCGCTTGGGCCGGGAGGTGACGCCGGAGGAAAAGGCGGTGTTCTGCACCGCCATCATGCTGTTGTCAGGACGGCTGGATGCGCGCAGGGGCTGGACCAAACAGCTCCACCTCGGCGCCCTGCGCAGTTGCAATACCCGGATGCTGGCGTCCGTCGGTACGGATGCGGGATTCGATTCCATCGGCGACTGGCCGCAGGCGCAGGCGCTTTCCCGCTACCTGGACCGCCTGGACCAGGACGCCCTGCTGCCGAAGCTGATCCTCTACAACCTCAACCCGCGGGACAACTACGTCATCGGTACCATGTTAGGCAATTTCCAGGACGGAAGCGTGCCGGGGAAAATCCAGATGGGATCCGGCTGGTGGTTTCTGGATCAAAAGGAAGGCATGGAATGGCAGCTCAACGCGCTGAGCAGCCTCGGTCTGCTCAGCCGGTTTGTGGGCATGCTGACGGACAGCCGCAGCTTCATGTCCTATCCGCGCCACGAGTATTTCCGGCGCATTTTCTGCAACCTGTTGGGAAAAGAGGCGGAAACCGGCGAACTGCCCGACGACTGGGACCTGCTGGCCGGACTGGTGCGCGATGTCTGTCATGAAAATGCCCGCAGGCATTTTGGCTTTTTCCCGGAGGCGAACGGGGCATGACCGACCACTTTGCCGTGCTGCACCTGCCCCGCTGCGCCGCACTGGATACCGATGTCGTGCGCCAGGCGTTTCAAAACCTCGCAGCGAAGGCCCATCCCGATCATGCCGCCGCGGAGGGGCGCACTGCGGCCGCGGCGGCGTTTCAAGCGCTGAATGCTGCGCAGACGGTGCTCGCAAACACCGCGTCCCGGCTCCTGCACCTTGCGGAACTGGTTGGCGGGGAACGCCCCCGCGGCGGCGTGCTGGGCGGGGATCTGCTGGGGCTTTTTGCCAGGATCGGTCCTGCCTTGCAGGTGGCGGATTCCGTGCTGCATGACGTGGATGCCGCCCAGTCCGCCCTGGCCAGGGCCCTGCACGCACCGCGCCGCATGGCGGTGGATGAAACGCTGGCAGGCGTGGGAGCGGATCTGGCCGCACTCCGGCACGCCCTGGAGGAAAAACTGCCCGTGCTGGATGCGGCGCTGAGCGCCGATCCCGCGAACGCCCTTCCGCAACTGGCCGGGCTGGCGCAGGAAGCGGCCTTCCTGACCCGCTGGGAGGCGCAGCTCCAGCAGCGCCGACTGCGTCTGGTCCAGGCGGAATGACCGGCAAAGCGCTGCCAGAGAACCACGGCAATGCAGGACATGCTACCGTTGCTTCCGTCAGGACCTGGCGGGGTTTGCGTGCCGACATTCCGTGGCCCCTGACAGCGCGCGCAAACTAGGACGCACCACCGGGAACGCAACCAGATTTCAGATCCCCAGTCCGGTGCCACGGGACCGAACCATCCACCATTTGTCCGTGCGGCGGGCTCCCGCCGTCCGCGCAGCAGTCCTGCAGTGCCGCTCCAATGTTGGAAATTTTCCTGAAAAATCTGAAAACCTGCGCAATAATCAAGCATCCTTTACCATTTTGCGACCATGCAGCGACTCTTGATGCCTCTTCTCACAGCCGGAGCGGGACTGATTCTCGCCAGTTGTTCCTCCTCGCGGATGACTTCGGATGATTTCCGCGGCACCCACGCGGTGCTCCGTGGAAACCGGGCCTACGCTCCTCCGGATGCGCCGCCCATTGTGCACCGGGCGATTGCCGCGGGAAATTCCATTCAGGGCGTGCCCTATGAATACGGCGGGGGCCATGGAAAGCGGAGCCGGGGGCTGGATTGTTCCGGGACGGTTTCGTATGTGCTGCGGTCCTGCGGATTGATGCGCGGGGCGATGCCGAGCAAGGGATTCAAGAAATTCGGGGATGGCGGCGCGGGGAAATGGATCACCATTTACGCCAGGGACGGCCATGCCTTCATGACCGTGGCCGGCCTGCGCCTGGACACCACCCGCCACGGCAACGGAGAAGCCGGCCCCACCTGGAATCCCCAGCCACGCCGCGTAACCGGATTCAAAACCCGCCACCCCGCCGGACTCTAATCCTGTCCCTGGGCCTTTGCGATGGGTTGCGGCGAAGCGCCGCGGAACCGCATCATCCGCACCGGACTGTGATGCCCGCATCGCCTGAATTGCCGGTTGCCGACAGGCAATTTTCCGTCAGGGTGGGCGGATGAATTGTTTCAGGGTCATGTGGCGGGGATGCCTGGCGCTGCTCTCAGCGGCGGGGCTGGTCGGGGCCGTAGAGGTGACGGAAGGGCCAGTGGTGGAGGCGGAGGAAAACTCCGCGGTGGTGCGCTGGACAACCGATGTGGAATGCGGGACCACGCTGATTTTTGGCACCAATGCAGAGGCTTTGACCCGCCGAGCCGCCGGCGATGTCGGCAGGAAACACCAGGTTTCCCTGGACGGTCTGCAGCCGGGAACCGTCTATCATTTCCGTGCGGGCACCGCGAAACGGCTGCTCGTGGACGGACGGTTCCAGACCAAGGGTACCGCCCCGTCCGCCGCGAATCCCGCGCCAAAACCACCCTCCCTGCTCGACCGTATTTTCGGCAAAAAGCCCCCCCAAAAGCCGTCGGAACCGCCTCCGGAAAAGACCAGCCCCGCCGCTTCCCCGCAGACCTCACCGCATCCCGCCGCTTCCCAGCCAAAGCCGCCGAAACCGCCGAGTCCGGCAGCACCCCCGCCTGCCCGCCAGACCTGGGGGGACCTGGACACCTTGCAGGATCATTTTGTGCGCCACGGACGGGATTTCCGCGCCCAGAACGCCGATGACTACGCGGCCAGGGCCTGGCTATTTCTCCAGCGGGCCATCGATGAAGGTCTGCCCGTGAAGCAGGATGCAGCCGATGGCACCCTGCGCATCTGGGATCCGCACACGCAGTCCTTCGCCGCCTACAACCGCGACTTCACCACCAAAACCTACTTCAAACCGCGCCGTCCGGACTATTTTCAGCGCCAGCCGGGAAGGCTGGTCAAACTGCGCCGTCCGGCCGCGAAACCCTGACCATTCCCCATGCCCCACGAATGTCCCGTCTGCGGCTTCGACCGCCTGAAACACCCGCCGCGTTCCGCCAGCGGCGGCGGTTCCTACGAAATTTGCCCCGCCTGCGGATTCCAGTTCGGCGTGGATGACGACGACCGAGGCATCACCTTCGCCCAATGGCGTCGCGAATGGATCGGACGCGGCAGCCCGTGGTCCAGCCATTCCCTGCCCAAACCAGCCGGCTGGCCGCCCGGACCTCCGGCACATCGCGGAAAGGCCGACACCCCGCAGGCACACCCCGCCCAGCCCCGCAAATCCGGCGGACGGGCCAAACGCGGAACCAGGAAAGGTCGTTAGGAAAAATCCGCCCTGAGCCCGCGGTGCACCGCGGCTGTTTTCATGCTGTGCTCCATGCCGGCCCGCCGGTTTGGTTAGTCATGCGGGTTGCGAAATGCCGCAAACGCCCGCGTGCAGCGTTGACCTTGGTCAAAGCCGGAGCAACCAGGCAGGCTACGTTCACTCTCCCGTATTTTCGGCACGGCCGCTGCGGTGTTTCGTCATGACTCTTCCACAAATCATCCAAGGCGGCATGGGCATCGGGGTTTCGAGCTACCAACTCGCCCGCTCTGTCGCCCGGACCGGGCAGCTCGGAGTGGTCTCCGGCACTTCGCTCGACACGGTCTTCGCACGGCGGCTGCAGCTCGGCGATCCGGGCGGCGACCTCCGCCGCGCCGTGGCGCATTTTCCCTATCCAGAGATCGCCGCACGCGTCTGGGACCGCTGGTTCATCGAAGGCGGCAAGACGGCGGAGCAGCCCTTCCGGCTCATTCCGCTGCAATCGCTGACACCGCCGCAGCATCTCACGGAACTCACCGTGCTGGCCAATTTCGCCGAGGTCTTCCTCGCCAAGGAAGGGCACGACGGTGTCGTCGGCATCAACTTCCTGGAAAAAATCCAGATGCCGACGCTGCCGTCGATCTTTGGCGCGATGCTCGCCGGCGTGGATTTCGTGCTCATGGGCGCGGGCATTCCCCGCGCCATCCCGGGCATCCTCGATGATCTGGCCGCAGGCCGTGCGGTGAAGCTGCGGCTCGATGTGGAGGGCGCGCTGTCTGGCGAGGAATTTGCCATGACATTCGATCCTGGCGCGTTCTGCGGCGCCGCCGCTCCGGATCTGAAACGCCCGCGTTTTCTCGCCGTGATCGCCTCGTCCACGCTGGCCATCACACTGGCGCGGAAATCCTCCGGACGTGTGGACGGCTTTGTGGTGGAAGGACCGACGGCCGGCGGCCACAATGCGCCACCGCGCGGCACGATGCAGTTGAGCGACAGCGGCGAACCGATCTACGGCGAGCGCGACATGCCGGAGCTGGAGAAGATCCGCGCCCTCGGCCTGCCGTTCTGGCTCGCCGGTTCATTCGGCGCGCCGGGACGGCTTGCGGAGGCGCTGCGGCTCGGCGCTGCGGGCATCCAGGCCGGGACGGCATTCGCCTTCTGCGAGGAATCCGGCATCGTGCCCGAGATCAAACGGCAGGTGATCGCCGCGAGCCGAGCGGGCGAGGTGAGACTTTTCACCGACCCTGCGGCCTCGCCCACGGGGTTCCCTTTCAAAGTGGTGCAGGTGGAGGGCACGCTGTCCGATCCGGCGATCTATGCGGCGCGTGAGCGCGTGTGTGACCTTGGCTACCTGCGCCAGGCGTATCGCCGGGACGACGGCACGCTCGGCTTCCGCTGCCCCGGCGAACCCGTGGACATTTATTTGCGCAAAGGCGGGACTGCGGAGGATGCGGCCGGGCGCAAATGCCTGTGCAACGGCCTCAGCGCGACGATCGGCCTCGGCCAGTCGCTAGGCGGCGGACACGTCGAAAAAGCACTGGTCACCGCAGGCAGCGAAGTCGCCCACATCGCGCGATTCCTCGCGCCGGGCCACGAGACCTATCGCGCCGAGGAGGTCATCCACGCGCTGCTGGCGTGAGTTCCTCGTCAACACTCGGGCACTGCCACCACACCCGATGCTGCGCCCCTGTGCCCGGAGCGCATCTCCCCCACCCTCCCCGCGTCCGCTTTTTAGTTCCTGACTCGGACGTGGATTTCGCCGTTGAGTCCGTTTGTTCAAGCGTAACCGGCTCACCAAGCCATCTATCGTCGGACCGGGGTCTGGGTGAGGCTCCGGCATGAGGAAGCGAATCCCGAAGGAGTGGCGGCGTCTGGCGGCCGAGTTCGAGCGCGGCAGCGAGAGCCGGCGTGAGTTCTGTGAGCGACGGGCTCTTGCCCTAAGCACGCTGGACTATTGGAGGCGAAGGAGTCGGGCGGAGG
>JAGNEJ010000100.1 GCA_018003315.1 Verrucomicrobiales bacterium | reverse complement strand
CCATGTTCGCGATCTTCAAGAGCCTGACCGAAACGATGAAACTGCGAACGGAAAGCCTCATCACCGGCATCGCGGAACTTTTCAACGACCAGCGTCCGGTGCCCAATGGGTGCTAATCAGTTACGAAAATTTTAATATTATTTGGGACGCTGCCTCGAAACTCGGGTGCCTTTCCCGTGAAACTTCCAAATCAAAACGACTCGAAGAGCAAGTTAAGGCGATGCAGGAAGCACGGATGGAGAGCGAGCAGCATGATCAGCCTCTTTGGCAAAGTCGGGCTAAACGGTTGATCGAAAAAGGTGTCCTTAACGCTGACGCCCTTAAGCCCAGACTGTCAACATTTGACCAGAGCAACCGTCCGAAGCCACTGGGGCCGAGAAAGCCGCTCCCCGACATCAAGCCCCCCTTCCAGTTTAAGCCTTGGATGGTGTGGCCCATGTGGATATTCATCGTCCTGGTGTCAGCAGGGCTGCTGTGCTGGGTATTCAGAAAACCCAAGGGCGGCAGCAAAAACAAGATGCCAGACGAATAATATGCCGCTCTCCGCTCTCTGTCTTCTGTCTTCCCTGACGCCGGTATTGCGGGCGGAGGATGCATTCTCCGCGCGAATGGAGACAACGTCGGACGGTGACGTTTTTTGGCTCATCCCGGATTCGCGTGGGAAAAAGCCTGCGAATCGGCCTTTTTTGAGGAGATTGGAGGATGACTGCGAAAGACCTCGAACAGATGCTGGGCCTGGTGGAACCTTGGCAGGTTACTTCTTTGGAGATTGACCCTGCGGCCCGCACGGCGCGGCTGCGTGTAGAGTGTGCGGCGACCACGTGGGCCGGTCCCGCCACCGGCGAAGCGCTGCACATCCACGGGTGGCAGGAACGCACTTGGCGGCATCTGGACTTCTGGCAATACGAGACGCTACTCGTCGCCAAGGTTCCCCGGGTGCGCAATCCCATGACCGACGAAACGATGGATGGCGGCCCGCCTATCGGGCCGCGGTGGAAGAAGCGCTGCCGACTGGAAGCGATGAAGAAGCTCGGCGAGAGCTTCAAAGCCAGCCTGCCGAGATGGCTCAACGGGTTTGCCCACCCCATCCGCAACGCCCTGGCCGAAGGCTTCAACCGTGTGATCCAAGCCATCAAATCCGCCGCCAGAGGGTTCCGAAACTTCGCACACGACTGCGCCCGCATTCTCTTCCTCCTCGGAAACCTCGACCCATCTTTGCCGTAAACATTCCCACACCATTCCGGGATGGGCCAAAAACCTTCCCCCTCTCAAGTGAAAAGCCCTGAGAAAAGCGAGGAAACTGGCGCACCTGAATGGTTGGGCAAAAGGATTGCAGCCGGTCCGGAATTCCTGTAAATTCCCCTCCATGCCGGGAGGTACCCGGTTGCTCCGCCTATGAAAACTCGCATTGCGGCACTGGGCATGGTCGGCGGGATCTGTTTTTGTTCTGGCAGCGCCACCAGCCGTGCAGACCTCAACTCCGCCACCTGGAACAAAGGCGATGACGGCAACTGGACCGCGACCGTGGTCCAGTTTCCCTCCGCCAATGAGGACTGGGACATTGACGACATGCTGGGTGCGGGCTTTCCGCATAACTACAATCCGCTGGGCGATTTCTACTCTGCGGAAATCGGCGGCGGCTACACTGTGACGGTGCTGCCGCTCATTCCCATTGCCATTTCCAAGCTCACCCTCGCCGATGACAGCACGGTGGCTCTGGTGGATGGCTCGAATTTCCTGCTCCAGCGCACCGGTGCCGATGCGGGCACCGTGGACAGCGACGGTTTCATCACCCTCGACAATCTGACGGGCGCCCTGGCGACGAATCTCTCGCTCGACGGGCCGATCACCTTCACCGGCGGGGGCACGGTGGCGCTGGGCGGTGCGGGGACGGCGGTGCACGGCAACACGGCGCACAATCCCAGCGCCACCCTCATCATCGAGGACCATCTCTTCCGCGGCGCGGGGTCGCTGGGCTCCGAATCGCTCTCCATCCGCAACAAAGCGAACGGAATCATCCGTGCCGATGTGCCGCTGGAGCGGCTCGACATTCAGCCGGGCGCAAACAACCACATCATCAATGAAGGGTTGATCGAAGCCAAGGACGGCGGACAGATGCGCATCTGGGAAACGGCGATCCTCAATGACGGCGGGGCCATCCATGCAGACACCGGATCGCTGGTGGAACTGCACCAGGTCACGCTCTCCGACGGAACACTCAGCGGTGTCGGCGTGGTGCGCGGCATTACCACGGTGACGCTGGAAGGCAGCGTGACCAACGACGGCACCTATGCCGTCGCCACGGGCGCGACAACGATGCTGGATGGCGAGCTTTCCAACACCGGACAGGTAGTGATTCCCGGTGGGAATTTCCTGGCCAAAACGCCGTCCACTCTCGTTGGGGCCGGGGAGATCATTCTCGGGATTGTGCCGGGCTCCACCAGTGTGCTGGGTGCGGTATTCAATTCCGGGGCCACCCTGCTGAATACGAACAACCTCATCCACGGCGGCGGCAACATCCTCGTGCCGCTAACCAACCAGTTCACCGTCCGTGCGGACGAACCAACTGCGCCGCTGCGCATCCACCGCGACTGCACCAATCAAAACCGGCTCGAAGCCCGCAGCGGCGGCACGCTCAACATTGGCAACGGCAGCCTGACCACCAACAACGCCGCCGCCAGCGTCAGTGCCGTCAACGGCACCATTCTCATGGACACCGGCGGGCGTGTCACCGGCGGCACGGTAAACGTGGACGGCTCGTCGCGTCTGGAGTTTGCCAACGGCTCGGTCACCGGCGGAACGGTGAACATCGCTCCCGGCGGCATGGTGGTTGCGAAACAGTTTCTCACCAACCGCCTTTCCGGAACGGTCGGATTGCCACGCAGCGCACTCGTCCAGATCAACGACGACATGGGCCTCATCCTCGACGGTGCGGGCGACTACGACATTCGCGGACGGATCCATCTGCTCGGTGCCGGCACCTACGCCGGTTATGCCGCCACCCGGCTGCTGCTGGACGGCACGGTCACGCTCGCGGGAGGAGGCGTCATCCAGTCAACCAACTCCTCCTCAAACACTGTCGAATCCCTGGGCGGCACGCATAGCACGCTCATCAATGAAGACATGACCATCCGTGGCTCCGGCCAGATCGGGCGCAATTCCACCTTCCTCACCAACCGCGGCGTCATCGAATCCTACTACAGCACCGAAGCCGAGCCAGGCAGCGGCGTGCTGTCCATCAATCCCGGCGCGGGCGGCATCGGCACCATGACCAATGCCGGGAGGCTGCGTGCCCGCAGCGGCACGCTGCAATTGCTCGACGGAAATTATCACAATGCCGGTGGCAGCATTGAGGCCGACCATTCCTCCAAAGTGGACCTCGAAGATGCCGCCCTGCTTTTCGGAGGGCGCCTCTTCGGCGGAGGGAAATTCCGCGTGCTGGCCAACGCACTCTACGACGGTGGCACGCAGGGGATGCTCACGCACGACACCCGCACGGAAGTCACCGGCACGCTGCGTCTGGTCGGCTCCATCGCCAACAGCCACTGGATGCGCGTGGAAGCGGGCGCCTACCTCCGCGTGGACGGGCCGGTCACGCTTTCAGGTGGCGGCACGGTGGAAATCCCCTACGGCACCAGCCGCATTTCCAACTACTTCGGGTCGCTGCCGGGCGACGCGCTCATCAACATGGACAACACCATCACCGGGGCCGGCGTCATTCAATTCATCCTGCTCGACAATCGCGGCACCCTCAGCCCTGGCAACTCGCCCGGCCGTTTGACCGTCGGCAACGTCATTCAGTCACCCGCGGCCAGCATCGCCATTGAACTGGCGGGCAGCGCTCCCGGCCAGTTCGACGTGCTGGATGTGCAGGGCACGATTTCGCTGGCTGGCAAATTGAAGGTCATCGCACTGCCAGGACTCAATGTGCCCGCCGGATCCACGTTCGATGTCATCACCTCCGGTGGCATGACCGGCGCATTCACCGCGCTTGATCTCCCGCTCAATGGCAGCGGGCAGCCGCAGTTCAGCGTCGCACAGGTTGGAAACGCCATCCGCCTCACCGCACTGGAGCCCGTGACCGGTCCGGTGCCCGTGCCCTACGCCGCCTGGGCAGTGAACGAGGGCCTGACGCCCGCCAACAATGCCACCAGCGACGATCCCAATGGCGACGGATGCCCCAATCTGGCCGCCTATTTTCTGGGCCTGCCAGCTCTCGGGGGCGCGAGCGGCGGCGGTTGCACCGTGGTTCCGCGATCCAGTGCCGGCCTGACCATTGCGTTCTCCTCGCCGCGCACGGTCACCGGCGTCGTCGCAGGCACCGAAATCAGCACCACCATGACCGCCGGAAGCTGGACTCCAGGCCCCGCTCCGGTCCTCGTGGAGGCCACTGCCGCCCGGAACATCCATGAGTGTGTTCTCTTCGCCGACGACGAACCCCGAAAATTTTTGAGGCTCACGTTTTCCTTGATCCCCTGACTGTCGAAGGCCTGCGCGGCACGCCGCATTTCGGACGGAACTTGACGGTGTCGGCACCGCGGACTACTCACCGTCCGATGATTTTTCCCCTGCCTGCCATCGCCTGCCTGGCTGCGGCGCAGTTCTGTCTGCCAGGCGGAGCATTCGCAGAACTGGCGATCACAACCTGCGGCGAGCAGGCGTTCCAAGCCGAAACCGCCGTGGGACTCAGCGGGCTGACCTGGGCCGGAGGAGACCGCTTTTATGCGGTGTCGGATCGCTCGGGAATCGTGCCGGTGACACTGCGCATCGACCCGGCATCCGGCAGGATTCTCGATGGTGCAGTGGGCGCCGCCTGGATGCCGCCAACCGACCTGAGGGATTTCGAAGGAATCGCCTGGCATGCGCCGTCGGCCCGGCTGTTTGTCAGTGCGGAGCAGGGGCCGGGCATCGACAGTTTCACCCTGGACCGCCGTCAGGCCGGGCGCGTGGCCCTGCCGGGAATTTTCCGCAAGTCCCGGACCAATCTGAGCCTGGAATCGCTGACCATCAGTCCGTCGGGAAACCGCCTTTGGACGGCGAACGAGGAGGCCCTGCTGGTCGATGGTCCGCTGGCTGATGCAAAGCAGGGCACGCTGGTCCGGTTGCAGGAATTTAGTGCCGGATGCCGTCCGCTGCGCCAGTTCGCCTGGCGCACCGAGTCGGCGGCCATGCGCCTGCAGGGTTCCGGCAGCGGCGTGGCGGACCTCTGCGCCCTGCCGGGAGGGAAACTGCTGGTGCTGGAGCGGGGGTTTGGCCTGCTGTCGCTGCGCTGCCGGATTTTTCTCGCGGATTTTTCCAGCGCCACGGACACGTCGCCACTGCCGTCCCTGGAAGCAAATTCCGTTAGGGTTGCGGGCAAGACCCTCCTCATGGACAAGGCCACGGGCAAGAAAAATTACGAAGGAATCGCCCTGGGGCCGGCGCTGCGGGGAGGCGGGCGATCGCTGATTCTGGTGGCGGACAGCGGCGATGGCTTGCGCCATGTGTTTCTGGCGCTGCGGATTTCGGGGCTTCCGGCGGAATGAGCGCCCCGCCATTTTGCGCCTTGCGCTGTGCGGTGAAAATTTGATGTTGTCCGGGTGATGCCCTTTCTCCCGGAAGAACTGACTCGCTATTCGCGGCAATTTTTGATGCCAGAGTTCGGCATGGCCGCTCAGGAAAAACTGCGCGCCTCCGCGGTGCTCTGCATCGGCGCGGGAGGGCTGGGGTCACCCGCCATTTCCTATCTTGCCGCGGCTGGAGTGGGCCGCATTGAAATCATCGATGCAGACACGGTGGAGCTTTCCAACCTGCAGCGGCAGCTGCTTTTCCGCACCGAAGATGTGGGCCGGTCAAAGGCGGAAGCCGCCCGGCTCCGAGTGCGTGAGATCAACCCGCATGTCAGCGTGGAGGTGCATGTGGCACGGTTTTCTGCGGCCAATGCCCTGCGTCTCGCGGCGCGCTGCGATGTCATTCTGGACGGTTCGGACAATTTTGCCACGCGCTACCTGAGCAGCGACGTGGCGGTGTGGCTGCAAAAGCCCAACGTGTATGGTTCGGTGATGAAATTCGAGGGCCAGGCGACGGTGTTTGCCCCGCATCTGGGCGGGCCATGCTACCGCTGCTTTGTGCCGACGCCGCCGCCGCCGGGGGCAGTTCCCGGATGCGCCGAGGCCGGCGTGCTCGGCGTGCTGCCGGGAATGGTCGGACTCATTCAGGCCACGGAAGTCGTCAAGCTGCTAACCGGAATCGGCGAGCCGCTCATCGGCCGCCTGCTGCACCTGGACGCGCGGAGCATGCAGTTCCGCGAGTTCAAACTGCGCCACGACCCGCAGTGCCGAGTCTGCGGGCAGGCGCCTGACATCACGGCACCCATCGACTACGATGCCTTCTGCGGCACGGCGGATGCCTGCGCATGGCGCGGCAAGCCGCAGCCTGGCGAAATGACAGTCAGGGAACTGGCGGTGCTGCTGAAAAATCCACCGGACGATTTTCTCCTGCTAGATGTTAGGGAGGCGTGGGAGCGGAAACTCTCCAGCATCGAACCCTCCCGGCATGTGCCGCTGGGCGAACTGGAGGCGCGCCTGGGCGAAGTGGCGCGGGACAAGGACATTGCGGTGCACTGCAAATCGGGCGTGCGGAGCGCCAAAGCCGCGGCCCTGCTGCGGCAGAAAGGATACCCCCGGGTCCGCAGCGTGGCCGGCGGCATGGAGGCCTGGACCGCGGAATGCGGACGCTGAACGCTGAAGAAATGGATTGGCTAGTCGCGGATGATTTCCACGGAGCAGGGCGCATGGGTGGCAATGGCCGTCGCAATGGAGCCGAGTCTCCGTCCAGCCTTCGCCCGGTTGCCGGTCGCTCCGAGCATCAGCGTGGTCGCCCCGATCTTCTCCGCGAGGGAAATCAGCATTTCCTTGGGATTTCCCGCATGAAATTCGAATTCGGCGGCCACGCCGAGACTGGAAAAATCCTTGGTGAACTGCCGGAGGGTTTGCACGATGCGGTCGCCAGCGGAGGATGACTGGCCATCATTGCCGGAAAAAGAGGTACCCTCCAGCAGCATGGAGGTTTCCATCTCCTTGTCGGCGACGGTTGCCAGCACCATCCTGGTGCCGGGCGGCCAGAAGCGCTGTTTGGCGGCGTTAACGGCCGTGAAGCTGTTGGCGGAGCCATCCACGGCCACCAGAACCACCGGAGCGGCAGGGGCGGCATCCATTGGCCGGCTGATCCGAACCGAACAGTCGGCCTCGCCCAGGATCTTCAGCGAAGCGCTTCCCAGAAAGAATCGCCCCAACCGTCCGCGGTTGTGGGAACCCACGACGATGAGATCGGGCTTGGTTTCCGCCGCGCGGCAGACAATCCCCCAGGCCGGCGAATCGGCCAGCGTTTGACTGCTGACATTCCAGTCCGGAAAATGACGGCGCACCCATTCTGCGCCGGCATCGGCCGTCGCTTTGGCATCGAGCATGGCATCCCGGGCCAGCCGGCGGGCAAACTGCACATCCGGCGGCAATTTGGGATCCACCAGATTGTCCGCATCAAAGCCCGCAGGAATGACCACATCCGTAATCGTCACCACTTCGACTGCGGTGTCGCCTGGCAGGCCGGCCAGTCGGAGTTCAACAATCGCATTTTTCGAACACTCGGCGCCGTCATAGGCAATGAGGATTTTCATGGAAGGATGGTGGGAAACAATTGGGCGGGATCGGAATTGGTTTGTTGTAGGCGTAAGGGGGAAGCCTCGCCGCGGCAATCCCAAAAATCCTATGCGAGGATTCGGCCAAACCCTGCATCCGAAGCCCCTCGGCTTCCGTTGTCGCGTCGCGCCACTCATTTGCGTTCCCCCGGTTCCTGCACTATTCCGGGCCAGCCTTTTCCCTCGTCGCCATGAAATTGCACGCCCTTCTGCTTCTCCTCCCTGGAATCGCCGCCACCCATTCCCTGGCGCAAATGCACCCGGCCGGCGCCGCGACAGTTTCAAAACTCACCGCCCCTTCCGCCCAGCCTGGCGGCCCCGGCAAGCCGGTGTATTCCAGCCCTGTCGTCACCCGCGAAACCTCCGGACATGCCGTGTCCATCGACGCAGACCTGACAGGAGCCCGCAAACTCTATCTGGTGGTCACCGATGGCGGCAACGGCTTCGCCACGGACTGGAGCGACTGGGTGGAACCGCGCCTGCACGGTGACTATGGAGAGAGGAAACTGACCGGACTGAAATGGGTGCGGGCCGCCAGCGACTGGGGGTCGGTGAACCTGAACAAAAATGCCGCAGGCCAGCCGCTGGTGGTCAACGGTCAGCCGGTGGCGGAGGGCATCGGAACCCATGCCAGTTCGGTGATCGAATATGACCTGCCGCCTGGCACGCGGCGGTTTCGAGCCAAAGGGGCGCTCGACAAGGGCGGCGTGGATCAGGGCCAGGAACCTTCCGTGGTGTTTCAGGTCTGGACGACCAAACCAGTGGTCGCCCCATCCGGAGGAGGCCACGGCGGCGGGCCGAAAGACCCGGTTTCCGCACTGCATGCGCTCGATGTCGCCGATGGCCTGGACGCAGCCACTTACGCCGCGGAACCCCTGCTCCAAAGCCCCAGCAGCATCGACGTCGATGCCCGTGGAAGGGTCTGGGTGGCGGAAGTCGTGAACTACCGCGGCCACAACGGAAAGCGTCCGGAGGGCGACCGCATTCTCATTCTCGAAGACGGCAACGGCGACGGGAAGGCGGAAAAGCAGACGGTATTTTATCAGGCTCCGGATTTCCGCTCGCCCCACGGCGTGTGCGTGCTGGGAAACGTCTGCCTCGTTTCCGTGGGCGACAAGGTTCTGAAACTCACCGATGAAAACCGCGATGACAAGGCGGACCGGGTCGAGGCGGTCTTCACCGGCATTTCCGGAACCCAGCACGACCACGGCATCCACGCATTCCATTTTGGCCCGGATGGAAAGCTGTATTTCAACTTTGGAAACGAAGGCCGGGAACTGCGGGACGGCAGCGGCAAACCCATCACCGATGCCTTCGGCAACGTCATCAACAACAGCCGCAAACCCTATCAAGAGGGCATGATCTTCCGCTGCGATCCGGATTTCACCAATCTGGAAACCCTGGCATGGAATTTCCGCAACAACTGGGAATGCTGCGTGGACAGCTTTGGCAATGTCTGGCAGAGCGACAACGACGATGACGGCAACCGCGGGGTGCGCATCAATTTCGTCCTGGAGTTCGGCAACTATGGCTACCGGGACGAGATGACCGGCGACAGTTGGCAGAAGGGCGATGCGAAAACGGAGGAAGAGGTGCAGGCCGCCCACTGGCATCTCCATGATCCGGGAGTGGTGCCGAATCTCCTGCACACCGGCGCCGGAAGCCCCACCGGCATCATTTGTTATGAAGGCACGCTGCTGCCCGCAGCCTGGCAGAACCGGATGATTCACTGCGATGCGGGTCCGAATGCGGTCCGGGCCTATCCTGTGGAGACCAGCGGTGCCGGCTACCGCGCATCCATCAGCAACCTGCTTTTGGGCGTGCGTGACCGCTGGTTCCGCCCCAGTGATGTCTGTGCAGCGCCGGATGGCAGCCTTTTTGTCGCCGACTGGTATGACCCGGGTGTCGGCGGCCACGCCATGGGCGATTTGGACCACGGGCGTATTTACCGCGTGGCTCCACCGCAAGCGCTCGCCAAATACCCGGCATCAACACCGGATTTCAGCACCGCGGAGGGAGCCGTCACAGCGCTTTGTAGCCCGAATGAAGCCACGCGCTATCTGGCATGGAAGGCGTTGGAAAACAGCAAGGACCAGGCGCTGCCAGCACTGGAAAAACTCTGGCAAAGCGGCGCCAAACCCCACCTCCGCGCCCGGGCGCTTTGGGCGCTGGGCAAATTCGCTCCCGCATGCCAGCCGTGGGTGAGTGCGGCGCTGAAGGAGACAAATCCCGATTTGCGCATCACCGGCCTGCGTCTGGCCCGGCAGCAAAAAGCGGACCTCCTGCCGATCCTTGCCGGATTGATCAATGACCCCAGCGAGGTCGTCCGCCGGGAAGCGCTCATTGCCCTGCGCCACATCAAGGGGAGCGAATCCGCCAGGCTTTGGGCGCAGTTTGCCAGGCAGCATGACGGCCAGGACAAGTGGTATCTGGCCGCTCTTGGCATTGGAGCCGCACTGCATTGGGACGAGTGCTTTGACGCCTGGCTGGCCGCAGTGGGAGAGCAGTGGGACACTCCCGCCGGACGCGATGTGATCTGGATCAGCCGGGCCGCAAAGACCGGCGGCTTCCTGGCCAAAATTCTGACAAATCCAGCGGTCGCCACCGCGGACAAATTCCGCTTCGTCCGCGCCTTTGATTTCCTCCCGCCCAGCGAGGCCAAGCAGGCCACACTCCGGGAAATCCTGTCCAAATAAAGCGGCCTGCACAGTCCTTTGTGCGACGCAAACATCCCCAGACCCAGGACCAGAACCAGAACCGCACAGAGGACTGTGCGGACCACTTTGGAAGGCAGTTTGACCGACATGCGGCACCAGATCGGTCGGAGCCACCGACCGGCACCGGGCCGCCCCGCCCCCGCTACTGCTTGTGGCTCCCCGGCCATGGTGCGGAGCCGGAACTCCGGCCCGTCGCCTCTTGACTGTTTCCACCCACTGAAATCAGCGAAGAACCTTCCATTCCATTCCGCTATCCGCTATCCGCTCACGTCCGCTGCCCTTCGTTTTTCAGTGGTGCGCGATACTGGGTTCGAACCAGTGACCCCCACCGTGTCAAAGTGGTGCTCTACCACTGAGCTAACCGCGCTTTTGCATTCCACCGCTAAACCGGGGTTTAATGAAACAATCCACTCGATTGCGCAACCAAAATTTGCAGCCAGCAAATGCGTTGCGTGATTCTCAAGATGAGTCACCTGCGAGCCAACCCGCCGCTCCAGCCACCGGAGAACCACTGGATTCCTGAAAGTTTTTCGCAAAAACGTGAAAAATTGCGTGCAATGGCCGGTGTTTTTTGTTAACACGCATCAAATATTGGAATTTCCTAGAATTTTCTCCGACCTGTGTAATCATACCTCTGGGTAGATTTCCATAACCAATGCTCAAAAGCAAAAAAATCACACTGGTAAAAGGTGGGCCCGGTTCAGAACGGGAGGTCTCGCTGGCTTCGGCGCGCGGCGTGGCCGAGGCGTTGCGGCAAACGGGTGCGGAAGTCATGGAACTGGATGTGCGGGATGCGGATTTTGAACTTCCAGCAGGAACGGAGATTGTTTTCAATGTGGTCCACGGCACGTTTGGCGAGGACGGGCAATTGCAGCGGGCGCTTGAGGCCCGGGGCATTCCCTACACCGGTGCCGGGGTGCGCAGCAGCGAGCTGGCCTTCGACAAGGCAGCCAGCAAGCGGCTGTTTGTTGCCCAGCAGGTTCCTACGGCGGAATACCAGATTGTGCGTCTGCCGGCGTTGCCTGCAGACATCCGAATTCCTCTTCCCGTCTGCGTGAAACCGCCGAAGGAAGGCTCCAGCGTGGGTGTTCATCTGGTCACGGAAGCCGCCCAGTTGGCACCGGCACTGGAGGACTGTGCGCAGTATGGCAACGAAGCCCTGGTGGAGACGCTCATCACTGGCAAGGAACTGACCGTTGGCATTCTCGACGACCAGGCGCTGCCGGTCATCCACATCCAGCCGCGGAGCGGATTTTACGACATCAATAACAAATACCCCTGGATGAGCACCAAGGGTGGGACCGATTATTTCTGTCCAGCGGATTTGCCGGAGGCCACCACCCGCCGGGTCCAGGAAGCCGCCTTGGCCGCACACCGCGCACTGGGAGTGGAGGTTTACAGCCGTGTCGATGTGCTGCTCGACGAGGACGGTTGTCCATTCGTTCTGGAGGTCAACACCATACCAGGAATGACGGCCAGCAGTCTGCTTCCCAAAGCCGCCCGCGCCGCCGGCATTGAGTTCCCTGAACTCTGCCTGCGCATCCTGGAACTTTCACTCGCCCTCCAGCGGTAACCCGGTATCGCCCGCCCTGCCAGAACGCCGCCTGAACATGAAACGCCGCCACAAAAAACCCTGGGGAAACTTCCGCTTCCGGTTTCGAGCGAATGCGGGATGTGTTCGCCCGGATGACCCGGTGGGATCAGTGCTTCCATCCAAGAAGGAACGGCGCCGCCGCCGCTGGCGCCTTGCCATGCTAGGAACCAAATGTGCGGCTTTCGCCTCTGTGGGCGTGGTGCTGCTGACTTTTGCGGCCCGGGTGTGGCGGGAAACCACCAGCCTGAACGACGCCTTCACCGTGGGCGAATTTGGGTATGAAAGCAATGTTTCCTCTGAACGCGGCGGGCTGGGTCGGCAGACCATTCTGGACGTGACCGGCCTGCGTTCCGATGTCAATGTCATGCAGGTAAACCTGCAGACGGTGCATGACGCACTCCTAACCCTGCCGCAAATCCGCTCTGCAGAAGTGCGGCGCTTTTTTCCAAATCGGATCGACATCCGACTGGAGGAGCGCCGTCCGGTTGCCTGGCTTGAATGTGCGGCAAAAGACATCCTTCCCCGCGACACCATCAAGGGCCGTTTGCTGGATGAAGCAGGCGTGGTCTTTCCGTGCCGCGCCCTGCTGTCACACCATGCGCACCTGCCCGTACTGGGAGTGCCCGCCCTGACATGGGCGGAGGATGGCAAGCCCTTGGCCGATTTGCGAGCACTGCGGGCCCTGGAACTCCTGAAAGCGGTGCGCCGTCAAAGCTGGCCGCGGCCCTTCAGCGTCCTCAGGCTGGACGTGCTGAACGACTACTCCATTCTGGCCAATTTTTCGGATGATGCCAAGGTTGTCTTTGGTCTGGAGAACATCCCGCGCCAGGTCAGCCGCCTCGCGGCGATCTACGGATGGGCGGAGTCCCAGGGCAAGAATCTGGAATCCGCTTCCCTGCTCGCAGAACAAAACGTACCGGCCACCTTTTTCCCCTCCACCACAAAGCAATCCCTGCTGACCAGCAGTCCCGGCCCACTCACTGCGAGTCCGGCATCCAGTCAGCCGCCGGTGGCGGCGGCGGCGGCATCGCGTCCCGTCCAGGGCGGCCCCGCCAGCGAAAGAAACCTAGCGCAGGAGGATCGCGACATCCAAGCCATCCTGCGCGGAAACTGAACCCAGCCGACCAGCACCATGCCAAAGCAAAACATTCATGTGGGACTTGAAATCGGGACCTCGAAAATTTGCGTCGCCGTGGGTGACGTAAAGCCGGACGGCACCATCAAGATTCTGGGAGTCGGCCAGGCGCGCTCCAACGGGGTCCGCAAGGGGGAAATTGTGGACTTCGACCCGGCACAGACCTGCCTGCAGGATGCTCTGGTGCGTGCGGAAGACCGCAGCGACGTCATGATCAAAAAGGTCATCCTGGCCGTTACCGGCCCGCATATTGAAAGCCGCAACAGCCGCGGAATCTTCGCCATTCCCGACGTTCAGAGCGAAATCACCGAGGAGGACGTCGATGAAGTCAAGGAGCTGGCGAGTGAAGTTGCCATTCCCCAGGAGAACATTTTCATCCACCGCATCATCCGCCACTATCTGGTGGACGGGCAGGAAAAGGTGCAAAATCCGGTGGGTATGCTGGGAAAACAGCTGGAGGCGGACTATCACATTGTTCATGGCATCCGCACCCGGGTGCAGAACACCATCCGCTGCCTGCGCGAGTTCCCGCTGGACGTGGAGGATGTGGTCTTCAGCCCCATTGCCTCCGCACAAGTCGTTCTGAACCGCGAAGCCAGGGAGCAGGGAGCCATGCTGCTGGACATCGGAGGGGGCACCACGGATTACGTCGTGTATGATGACGGCGCCATCCTACACAGCGGATCCATCGGCGTGGGTGGCGACCACGTCACTAACGACATTTCCATCGTCCTGAAAGTCCCCCTGAGCCGCGCGGAGCGGTTAAAAACCGAGCATGGAAGCTGCAGCCTGCTGGCACCCGGACAGCAGGAAATGCTGCAACTGGAGGGCGACGCCACCTTCAATTCCAAAACGGTGGACCGCGGACTCCTCAACGAAGTCATCCGCAGCCGCCTGGCAGAAACCTTTCAGCTCGTGAAGAAGCGGGTCAAATCCGGCGGAACCCTGGCACGGCTCGCCGGAGGCCTTTACCTGACCGGCGGCACCAGCCTCATGAACGGCATTGCCGACCTCGCCGAGGAAGTCTTCGAACTTCCGGTGCGCCGCAGCAGCTTCACTCCCATGAGCGGACTGTCCGCCAATTTCGAAAGCCCGCAGTTTGCCACCCCGATCGGGCTCATTCGCTACGCGCAAAAATTAGAGGCTGAACGCGCCACCCTGTCCGCATTCAGTCGCTTCAAAGGCAGGGTCGGCGGCATTTTTGGCGCCAGCCGTCTCCTCAATGCCATCTTCAGTTAGACAAGGACGCTTCCTTACTCATCCCAAATCCACCATTCCAACCACCACACGACCATGATTGAATTCAACTTCGAAACCAGCGGGACGGCAGGCGAGCCGTCGAACTTTTCCGTCAGTGTCGTCGGCATCGGAGGCTCCGGCTCCAGTGTCCTCGACCGCCTCGCACTGGAGGGAATGCCTGGAGCAGAACTCATCTGCATGGCGTCCGACGTTCGCATCCTGAACAACTCCATGGCAGGGCGAAAGATTCAGATGGGTCCGTCGCTGACCCAGGGCCTGGGCGCGGGAGGCGATCCGGAACTGGGCCTCGAAGCAGCGCAGAGCAGCGAGGCTGAACTGCGCGATCTGTTCAAGGGCCGGTCCATGATTTTCATCTGCACCGGCCTGGGCGGCGGCACCGGCTCCGGCGCTGCCCCTTTCGTGGCAAAGCTGGCCCGCGAATCCGGCGCCTTCGTGGTAGTCTTTGCCACCCTGCCGTTCAGTTTTGAAGGCCGCCGCCGCACCAAGCAGGCCGCTGCCGCACTGGAAGTCCTGCGCCGCCAGGCAAATGCGCTGGTCACTTTCGAGAACGACCGCATGGGTGAACTCATCCTGCCCAAGAAGGGCATTCAGGAAGCCTTTCAACTGGCAGACCGCATCATTGGGCAGAGCATCCGCGCCGTGACCAGTCTCGTCACCCAGCCGGGACTGATCCGCATCGGCATGGATGACCTGATCACCGCCCTGCGCAACACGGACAGCCGCTGTCTCTTTGGCTACGGCCTGGCGAAGGGCGAAAACCGGGCGCTCGATGCCCTCAGTCAGGCATTGAAGAGCCCGCTGCTTGACCGCGGCCAAATGCTGGCCAAGGCTCAAAACGTCCTGGTCCACATTTGCGGTGGATCCAACATCACGCTGTTTGAAATCGAAACGCTGATGCGCGAGCTGCAGAAGCACGTCAACGAGGATGCCCACCTGCTCTTCGGCGCCGCAGCCGATGCCAAACTGGGCGATCACATCAGCGTCACCCTCCTGACCTCGCTCGGAAAGGAATGTGCGGTGGAAATTCCGCAGGCACCAAGCCTCGCCGCCAGTGCGCCGGCGCAAGCCGCCCCCGCGCCGTCGGCCGCCGCACCCGCACCTCCCGAACCGGCACCCATCGCGGCGCCACCGACAGCCCGCACAGAACAGAAGCCTCCGGTCGCCGTGCAAACCGCTCCTCCAGTGGTGTCGGAGCAAGCACCCGCCGAGCTTCCAGTCCTCCGGATCCAGTCACCGGTGGAGTCTCCCCGGGCCATTCCAACCCCGCCTGCTGAAAAACCGGCAAGGCGTGCCGCAGCGGAAAATCCGCGCCCTGCACCGGCAAAACCCGCAGCCCCGCCACCTCAGGAATCCTGGGAGTCAGTGGAAACCGAAGCGGAGGAATTCTTCGAGGAAGAAGAAGTCCAATCGAAGCCGACTCCGCCGCCGCCCGCCGCACGCCGATCCGCATCTCCTGCACCGAAGCCGGTTGTTGAAGCATACGATGAGGAGGAGGAATTCACCGACGAGGCGGAACACTATGAGGAGGAGGAAGACGAACCCGTGGCACCTCCGCCGGCAAAAAAATTCGCCATCCGCGACATTCTCATGAAGTCGAAACCTGAGGGCGGCAACGGAAACAGCGGGACACCGAAACCGCAGAGCAGACCAGCGAACCGTCCGGCACCGCAGGAACGCATGGCGGAACCTCCGCACAAACCGGTCGCTTCAGCCTCGCCATTCAAACCGGCTGCACCGCCTCCTTCCGGAAAACCTCACGCGGCAAACGCCCAGCAACAGACGTTCGACGAGCGACTGCAGAACGGAAACCGGGGCCGCTTTGAAAAGACCGAACCGACGGTGGAGGAAGGCGAGGACCTTGACGTGCCCAGCTTCCTGCGCCGCAATCCTTGATTCCCTGACAGCTTCTGGTGCGCATTCTGGAACCGGACGGAGACCCGTCTCCGTCCGGTTCTTTTTAGTGCGCCCGGCAGGGCGCATTCACTTGACGGTTCAAGTCCGTCGCACACCCGGCAAGGGGAAGTGCTAGCTGAAATCCAAGGGCGTCAGTCGCGAGGCTGAGTCTGGAGGAAGGAAGAG
>JAGNEJ010000005.1 GCA_018003315.1 Verrucomicrobiales bacterium | reverse complement strand
GCCTGCCGGGCATCAGCCAACCTTCACCGAGGGTATGGAGCGCTGGAAACACCGCGAGACCCACGGCGACAGCGACCATGCGTTCGGCTGGAAATATCTCAGCGAGGCGCAGCTTTGGCGAAGCCGGAACGCTAATGCCAGAACTTTACTGGGAGATCTGCGGTTGAGGGTATTTTTGAAATCAGGCCTCAGCTTTTCACGCTGCGCGGCCTTCAACCTGATTTACGAGGAGTTGGCTCAAGGACAAAGCCTGGATGTCCTGACAAGGTGTGACTCAGCGTTTGGTTACGTTCTGCGGGCTGAGGCATGCGGTGACCGTACCTTTCACATTGAGTTCGGCCACCGCCCACATGACGGCTGGAACAGCGGCGGCGAATGGCTGGTGAAGTTCGATCCGTCGGGCGCTCTTGAAGATGTGGAACTGGTCAGAATGTGGATCGACTCCGATTAGCAGGCCCCTCCTTAGACAGCATGTTGCAGAACGAAAGACATTGATCGGCAGTGTCGGCGTGGTAGACGATACCCATGAAGAATCCCCGTCAACCGGATCAACGAATCGGCAATCCGCCGGCTGCGGGACTGGTTGGGGACAGATTCACTGAAATCCATAAAGATTTCAGCAAAACCACCCATCGCACCCACAGTTCCCCACGTCGGCGACAGAACTCAGCGATGCACAAAAGCCCGTAAAACCAAGCCCAGCCATGCCTTCACAAGCCAGCCCGCCAGCCCGACCAGTTTTTCCCCGCGCAGTCCCGCTGCCATTGGCGATGCACCACGCGGACAAGTGGCAGCGGAGAATGTCCCCCAGTCTCGCTGATTTCATGCGGATGCCGCTGTGTGCTGGATCGAGGCAGCAGGTGATCGGCCGCCGCGGAGGTCCGTCCGCCGGTGCGTGTTCAAAGCGGCAGCGTCTCCATGTGCAGCAGCACTTCCTGAAAAGGAAGGCCGTTCAACAGGCCGAAGGCATCGTGCCGAGTGAGGCGGTCCCGCAGCACGGCGGGGCTGGCGATGCCGCAGAGGAATCGGGCGAGCTGCCTGGGGGAGCGCAGCGCTGGATGCCTTTCGGCCAGCAGGTGCTGCACGGTGTGCAACCGCTCTGCGGTGATGGTCCTGACGGGTGAACAGGGAATTGCCCGCTTGCGGTCCGGCGGGGAAAGGCAGTTGGCGCAGTGGCCGCAGGGTTCCGGCAGCTTTTCACCGAATTTTTCCAGTAACCAGCGGGTGGAACAGGCGGGCTGTGCGGCATAGGCCAGCATTTCGTCGATGCGGGACAGGTCCTGCTCCTCGCGCCGGGCGAACAGGACGCAGAGATCCGCCGCTTCGGCCTGGGGATCGGGCCTGCTCCGGCGGCTGGTTCGCAGAACCTGGCGGAGTCCTGACAATTCCAGCCGAATTTCTCCGGCAGCCTCCAGTTCCCGGAGGGCTTCGCCAAGTTGCCGGGGATGTTTGCGGAGTTTCGCGGCGGCGGCGGCGAGATCGATTGTCAGGCTGCGGCCCTTCGGAACTCCTTGGGCAAACAGATTTTCCATGAGCCGCCGCGGCGGCGGCTCCATGCCGCTGAGGGTTCGCGTCTGGGAAGCCAGATGGGTGACCCGCGCCTTGGCGAAAAACACGCTGTCCCTGCGGAGCAGGCCGCGGAGTTCAAGCCGGGCGAGGATGGTTTCCAGGGCTTGGGCGTGGATGTCCAGCGTGCGGGAAAGTTCGTGGAGTGAAACGTCGAACGTTTCGCCCTGGCGCAGCAGAAACTCGACGGTCTGGCGCACTGCGGACGGAGTGGGCACGGCCCCGCAGATGATGTTTTCCAGATCCACGCGGTCGTCGCCGCAAGCGAACCATTCGCAGCGGGCGGGAAGGCCATCGCGTCCCGCCCGGCCGGTTTCCTGGAGGTAATTTTCGAGGGATTTCGGGAGGTTGAAGTGGATCACGCTGCGGATGTCCGCCTTGTCGATGCCCATGCCGAAGGCGATGGTGGCCACGATGACCGGACATTGGCCTGACATGAAGCAATCCTGCGCTTCGGTTCGCTGCTCGCCAGGCAGGCCGGCATGATAGGCGCGTGCGGCAATGCCTGACTTTTGCAGGTGTGCGGTCACGGCTTCCGCCGTTTCCTGGCGGGTGACGTAAACGATGGCCGGCAGGGCTCCGGATCCGGAAAGCCGCTGTTCCAGCAACTCGAGCCGCTGTTCGGCGGTGCAGGGGGTGACACGGAAATGGAGATTTGGCCGATGGAAGCTGGTCTGAAAATGATCCTGCTTGAGAATGCCAAACGCCTTGCGGATTTCCGCCGCGGCCTGCGGTCTGGCGGTGGCGGTGAGCGCGAGCACCGGCTTCAGCTTCCACTTCCGCGCCACCGCGGCAATGCGCAGGTAGTCAGGACGAAAATTGTGCCCCCATTCGGCGATGCAGTGGGCCTCGTCCACGGCCAGGAGGGAAATGCGCACTCCCCGCACCAGGTTCGCGAAGGAGTCATTTCCAAACCGTTCCGGCGAGAGGAACAGGAGGCGCAGCGCACCGCGGGCAAAGGCGGCTTCAACCGCAGCGGATTTGTCAGGGGACAACGTGGAATCCAGCCGCTCCGCAGCGATTCCGCGGCACTGCAGCGCTTCCGCTTGGTCCTTCATCAGGGCGACCAGCGGTGAAATGACCAGGGCGGTTCCCTCGCGCAACAGCGCTGGAAGCTGGCAGCAGAGGGACTTTCCGGCACCGGTGGGAAAGAGGGCCAGCGCTGAACGGCCTGCCACCAGGGCGGCAACCACTGCTTCCTGGCCGTTCCGAAATTCGGCGAACCCGAAATGCTCGAGCAGGGCGCGGCGAAGGTCCTGCATGGGCGGCGAATCAGGCCGAGGTCCGGGGCAGTTTGCAGGCGAGCACCAGCCAGCCAGCAATCAGGGCCAGACCGCCGACGGGAGTCAGGTGCACCAGAAATTTCACCTGTGTCAGGCACCACAGATAGAGTGAGCCGCTGAAAAGCACCGTGCCGGCAAAGAGCAGCCACCAGGCGCATTTCACCGGACGCAGTGCCAGGAAATAGAGCGCCACGGCATGAACGAGATGATACTGGGCGGCGGTCCTCCAGTTATCCAGCGCCTTGGGCGTTGCCTCCAGGGTTTCCTTCAGTGCATGGGCTCCCATGGCACCGAGGGCCACGGCCAGCAACGCCAGCACTGCTGCCATGCGTGCGCCAACCCGGAAAATTCCGCCGCCCTGCGAATGGTCGCGCTGGTTCGGGTCGAATTCACCGGGGAGGCCGGAAGGCAAGCGGGGTTGGGAGGGCATGGCGGAGCGGGTTGATTATTCTTGCCGGACATACTCCACCGCGACACCATTGCCACCAGGGAATTTCCCTCCAATCCCCCATTTCCGCATGTGGCGCGACACTCCACCCATCGTTATTTTCAGCCCGTCCCACCTTGCCGTGCTGGGTGGTGCGCTGGGCACCAGCGTGCTGCTCCTGCTGCTGAGCCGGCGAGCCAGTCCCTGGGCGCAAAGCGGTGAGCGGACGCTCGCCATTCTGCTGCTGCTGGCGTTTCCGCTGCGCTTTGGCGTGGCCGCGTCCATGGGAGCACTGGATGCAGACAACATCCTGCCGCTCCAATACTGCGACGTCGCGGCCCTGGTCGCCGGTTTCGCCCTGCTGCTGCGCCGCCAGATGCTGGTGGAAATTGCCTATTTTTGGGGCATGTCCGGCACGCTCAACGGCCTGCTGACACCGAACCTTCAGCATGATTTTCCACATCCGGAATTTTTTGTCTTTTTCCTGCTCCACGCCGGAGTGGTGATCGCCGCATTTCACCTGACCATTTCCTGGCGCTGCTGGCCGCGCTGGAAGGGCGTCTGGCTGGCCTGGGGGTGGTCGGCGGTTTATCTGACCGTGGTCGCGACGGTGAACCTGCTCATGGGGTCAAACTACGCCTTCATCTGTCGCCGTCCTGACAATCCCAGCCTGTTCGACAAAATGCCCGCACCGCCGTCGCCCGCTCAAATCCTCGTGCTGGCGGGTCTTTCCCTGACATTTTATCTGGTCCTCTACCTACCGTTCGGCATCGCACGGTGGCGCAATCGCCTGGCACCATCCTGCTTCACTGGCAGGTCCATTGAAGCCGGTAGAACCGCCGCGATTCGGGTGGAAACGGCATGACCCACGCCAGAGTCGCGGTGGCAGCGGTGAATGCGTGCACGGTGGACCAGGAGGCAAGATCCGGAGAAACCGCCAGCTCGTAGGCCTGCCCTGGAACCAGGCTCGTGAATGAAAATGTCAGGCTGCCGGCGGGCCCGGCGGCGTAGCGGATGGCTGGCGGCTCCGGCGGCGTCACCCGCCAGGCCAGGGCGTAGTCGCTCGCGGATGAGGAAGTGACTCGGAGCCGAAAGGTGCCGCAAAGCAGGCTGGGCTGGTGGATGTGCTCGATGTTGTCCACCGGGCTGGCGCTTGAATCCACCTGGACTCCCGGCGTTCCGGGAGTCCGGTAAAGCGTCAGGGTGAGGTTCGGCAGCGAGGGGGATGGGGAGAAGCCAGGGCCCGGAATGGAGTCGGTGATGATGCGGTTCCAGGCCAGCACTGCGGAGAGTTCAGCGCCGTTCATCGTCGGCGCAATGGTGATGAGATAGTCCCGGGTGTCGCTGGGAGAAATGCTTCCGTAGTCCCATCCCGTCGCGGCCACGGGAGCGGCAGCATTCACCGGCTGCTCGCCGCCCATGAGAATGTGGTAGCTGTGATGGATGTTCAGTTCCCCGGCTCCAAATGTCAGGTCCAGCGGCCTGGTGGAGGTGCGCGCCCATCCGGGGAATTCCTGCTTGGTGGCCCCCGCCATGAGAATCGCCTTCAGCGTTTCGGGTTTTCGGGAATTGGCAGTGGCGGCCGCCTGGCGCAGGCAGGTGGCGGCCGCGCTGACCATGGCGGTGGCATAGCTGGTGAAGTCCGACGGCGCGACCATCTCCGGCTTCACCCTGCCGGGGCCGTCGAATCCGCCGGTGGAAATGGTCAGTCCGTGGTTGTGCTGGCCGCTGCTGACACCGACGGAAACAATGTTATACGCCGAGGCGAGGAGCACGGGAACATCCCCCGACGGGTCATTTGCGGTGCCCACCGAACAGAGAAATCCATCCCGCCGCACGGCAAAATCCAGCCGCCGCAGCCAGTCGGTGAACGTCGCCTCGCTGCCCGCGGTCGCACCGTTGGCCCAGGAGTGATTCTGCACCGCCTTCGTCTCCGCAAAGGGCGCCCCGAAAATCGGCGTGAGCATGCCGCTGCCAGCCCAGTTGTTGGCTTCATGGCAGTTGATGCCTGTGATGCCCGTGGCCATGCCAAATCTTCCTCCCCAAAGGGCATCGCCATAAAATTGCCGTCCCACTTCACTCGCATGGAAGCTGCCCTGGCTGTCTCCGGATTTCAGGGTGAATTGTTTTCCGGCAAACGGAGGCGTGCCGGTGAAGGTTCCGGAACCGCCCAATGGAGCGTAGGCGCCGTTGGAAGGAGCCTCGATCTGCGCCACGCTCAGGCCGGCACCATTCGGCGTCGCCGCCCCCAATTCAGCCTTCAGCCGCACATAGCCGATGTCATCGGTATATTCCGCTGCCGACGGGAGGAGGGAGGCGAAAACCAGCGAACTGATTGCCGGGGGCAGGAACAGGTGGCGCAGTGAAATCATGTGAGGAATGCAGGCGGATCATGCCACGAACGACTTCGCCTGAAAACCGTCAAATCATGGCCAATGGCGGCTGCTTTCCAGGCCAAAGCACCGCTCCGGATCACCGCCTGAATTTCATTTGGCGGAGTGCTGCGCCAAGTCAGGCAGGACCGCGTGGCGTTTGGCTTGCGCCGTCGGCGGGACCGAATCGCTCCCTCAAGGCGGCCGCTGCAGGGGGCGGAACCAAGCCCTCGATGGGACCGCCAAGGCGCGCCACTTCCTTGATGAGCCGGGAGCTGACATAGGTATTCTCCTCACGGGCGGCGACGAACACCGTTTCCACTTTCGGCTGCAGCCGGTGGTTCATGAGCGCCATCTGGAATTCATATTCGAAATCGGTGACCGCCCGCAATCCGCGGATGATGACCCTGGCTCCGGCGCGGTGGGCGAACTCCACCAGCAGGCCGTCAAAGGTGACTGCGGAGATGTTTGCCCGGTGCGCCATGGTTCGGCGGATGAGGTCGAGCCGCTCCTCCACGGAGAACAGCGGCTGCTTTTCGCTGTTGCGTGCCACGGCGATGAGCACCCGGTCAAACAGGTCCGCAGCGCGTTCGATGACATCGACGTGCCCGTTGGTGATCGGGTCGAAGCTGCCCGGATAAATGGCGGTTCTCATGCGAAGCGGAAGCAAACGCCACCCAGCCGCAAAAGCAAGCAGGGCGCGCGGACGGGATCCGCATTTCAGCCAACACCAAGCCAGCGGAGGGCCGCGGGTGCGAAAAAGGGGATGGTCGCCAGACTGGCCAGGGTGGTGAACACGATGACCCGCACGGCCGTCGGCTCATCCCCCCCGTAGCGGCGGGCCATGATCATGGGAAAAACCGCCGCAGGCATGGCGGCCTGAATGGCAATGACGCGGCGGAATTCCAGCGAGGGCGACAAGAACAGCATGGGCAGCAGCATGGTGGCGGGAAGCACTACCAAGCGCAGCATCAGTCCGCCCAACGGAACGCCCCAACCGGATGACCGGCCGGGAAGCCGGCGCAGGTCCGCCAGTGACACCCCGGCCATTAACAAGCCCAGCGGAATGGAGAGCGCACCGAGCATTTCCGCCAACTGCAGCGACCAGTCCGGAACATGGCGGTCGATGCCGCTGAGGTTCAGAAACAGTCCGACAATGATACTGCCGACCACCGGGTTGAACACATGCCGCGCGGCGCGTCCAAGGTGTCCCGTGAGAAGAACGACGCCCAGGGTCCAAAGGACAATCTCAATGCCCAGGCTGTAAACAAACAGCACGCCGGCCCAGGGGGAGTGCGGAAAGAGCGCCGTCAGGATGGGAAATGGCAGATACCCGTAATTCTGCACGGAAACGGACAAGGCAAAGGTCCGGCGCACCGCCCCGCCGCGCAGTCCGAAGATGGGTGCAGCCAGCCACGCAATGGCGATTCCCAGGGTGAGGAATCCCGCCCCACAGGCTGCAGGCAGCCAGATGTTGGCCGGATCATGCAGGGTTTCATCCCGCAGCACCTTGCGCAGAATCAGGGCGGGATAGGTGACATTGATGGTGAGAAAAAGAATCGAACGGTCGGCCGATTCCGCCAGCCATCCGCGGCGGCGGAACCAGAAACCCAGCACCATGATGCCGAAAACCGGCAGAATGGCGGTGAGCAGATGCAGTGGGGACAGCGGCATGAACAAAGACGCTGTCTATCCACGGGGGTGCCGCATCCTGCAACGGGAGAAAACCTGTCAGGGTCAGGCGGTCATTCCACATGCAGCACGCCCCGCATGATCCGGGTGTGGCCGGGAAAGGTGCAGAGAAAAGGATAGTCTCCCTTCTGCAGCGGGGCCTGGAAATGAATGGTGATGGAACGTCCGGCCTCGACAAGGCGCGTGTGGCACAGCACTTCCGGGCACTGCGGAACATAGCTGCGGGACAGCGCGGCGGGATCCGTCAGGGCGCGGTCGGCCAGGTCGGCGATGCGCTCCATGCTGCCGGGCGTGCCCAGCACCCAGTTGTGCGCAATGAGGTCAGGGTTTTCCAGCGTCAGGGAAAGCTGCTCCCCCGCCCTGGCATGCAGTTCCTTTTGGGCAAACACCAGTCCGGCGGCGGTTTGGATTTTGATGGCACGCCCCGGAATGCCTTTTTCAAACGCGGACGGCTGCACTTCCTGCGCGGTTCCGGCAGCGTGGCCGGGAAGATGTTTGGCAACCGCCTTGTAGCCCGGATATCCGGCAAAGGGCTGGCCCAGCCGGTGCAATGTCAGGAAAAAATCCTGACTGACAAATCCGGGAACCTCTCCGTGCACGTGCAGTTGGTGGCAGGGCAGCAATTGCGGGATTTCAAGAAACACCGCGGTGCCGCTGCCGAGCAGGTGGACGCTTTCCACCTTCAGCACATCATGCCCTGGGGTGGACGGCCAGCGGACGGAGTATTCGTCGCTGCCATAGGCGGGACCGATCAGGTAATTCCACTGCTGCGCGAACCATTTTTCCGGCCGAGCGGCGGACGGATCGAGCGGGGTGGGAAAATCAAACCGCAGGCCGTTTTCATGCGCATACACGGCCACCGGAGCCTGGACGGGAGCGCCGGTCCAGCGCAGACGCTCGAAACATCCCTCCTCCGGCGTGTAGGTGCCCCAGCCCGTGCAGCCGGCGACGTAGAGATGGCCGTCCTGCGGACGGAAGCGTCCGCGGTGCGCCCCTGAGCGGAATTCCCCCGGCAGCGGCACGGCGCATCCCTGTGTCTGCCCGTCGAGGGATTCCAGCAAGACCAGCAGTGCCGTGCCGGTTCCCCAGGAAAGATGCACCAGCGAACCCTCCGGCAGCCCCCAGCGGTCGGAGTCGCAAAACACCTGGCCGCCGCAGGAATTGTCCACGCCGCGCGGAAAATAAATCGTGGGCGGCAGATTGCCGAGCGGACCGGGCCGCGGTCCGCCGTGGCGGTAGTGTCCGCCGGGAACAATTTCCGCGAGCAGCGAGGCTGCCGTCCAGTCGCCCTCCTGCGCAGCGGCCACCACTTTCCCCTGCGGCCCCACCGCCAATCCGTTGGGATTTCGGAAACCTGTCGCCAGGGTTTCCACGGAATTTCGTCCGATGGAAAGGCGGAGGATTCCACCCTTGCCGGATGCGAAGTAGAAGCGGCCTTCGGCATCGGTTTCGAGTCCGGTCAGGTAGTCATGCCCGCCCACCGGAGTTTCAAAGGCACGGGACAGGCACTCGTAGAAGTCGGCTTCGCCGTCACCGTTGAAATCGTGCAGCCGGGTCAACTGGTCGCGGCAGAGCAGGCAGATCTTGCCATCGACGACCTTCAATCCCAGCGGCTGGTTCAGCCCGCTGGCAAAGCGTTTCCAGCGCAGCCGTTCCAGGCCGGCATCAATCCCGCTGACCATCCAAACCTCGCCTTCAAACGTGCAGAGCGCCGCGGCGCCGTTGGGCAGAAAATCGTGCCCGCCGACGTGCCAGAGGGATTTCCACGGCGTCGGTGGAAATGTCAGGGTGTCCACCGCAAACGGGCTGCCGCTGCCGGTCTGTCCCTTCGATTCCAGAATCTGCGGCCACTGTGCCGCCCCGCCTTTCGCCAGCGTTCCGAGGATTCCGCCGGCCTTTTCGCGGCTGCGGACAAAGGAACCGTTTTCCACCCAGGCGGTTTCCAGCCATTCGGCACCGTCCTTGGCGAAGGCGAAGAGGACCTTTTTCCCCTGACGGTAAAAGCCATGCCAGGTGAAGCTGCCCGGTGCTGCGGATGCGCTTGCCGGTGCAGGCAGCCGTTGTCCGTCGGGGACCAGGGCGTGAAGCATGCCCCAGCGGAAGGAGTCGGACCGCAGCAGGCGGGGGCCCTTCCAGACCGCTTCCCATGTCAGGGTTTCGGAATTGAAGCAGGCGGAGAGTTCGCGCTGGTCGCCCAACTGCACGCACACGGCCCGGGGGATCGTTTTTCCGTCGATGGCCACGATCCCGCACTGCAGGCCTCCGGCATCCATGTCATTCCAGCGGGCATCGCGCCAGATTTCCTCATTCTGGTTGCCCCAGTGGCCATGCCGTCCGCCGTCCAGACCCGGATACGATGGCACCAGCGCCGGCATCGGGGAAACGGCGGCGAAACGCCGCGCCTGCTTGGCATAAAAATCGTAGATCCGGTCGCGGTTCACCGGATGGAGATGCCACGGGTGGTTTTCCGGGTGCAGCGGAAGGGCATCCGGGAAAAACGCTGCCGGAGCTGGCGGCAGGGAGCTTCCAGGCTGCGCCGGTCCCATACCTGGGCGTTTCCCGCCGGAGCCAGGGGCGTTCAGTTCCGCGCGCAGCCACGCCAGTCCGCGCAGGTTTTCCGAAAGCGTCTGCTCGCTGTCGGTTTCCGGACGGTGATCAATGATTCCCACCGGGCCCTTCCAGCCGCTGGCCTGCAGCACCCGCAGCATTTCCAGATCCTGGTCGCCCGCACCCAATGTCAGGATTTTCCGCCCGCTTTGCTCTCCGTCCCGCACCATGCCGTTGAGATTGACCGCCAGCAGGCGGGGTTTCATTTTCCTGACCAATTCCCCAAAGCGCGGCAGGTGGGCGTGTCCGTGATGGAAGTTGTAAACGATGCCGACATTGCGCAGGCCGTCCGTTTCCAACCTAGTGATGACATCCAGTTGGTTCTCCGGTTCGCCAAACCATCCGCCGTGGTTGTAAAGTCCCACCTGGCAGCCGAGCCGGGCGGCGGCTGTGACGATGGGGCGGATCCGTTCCGCTTCGGCTTCGATGCGGGCGGCATGTTCCTTTCCAGGCTGCAACAGGGTACCGCCGCCGGTCACCCACAACTGCGGGTGAATGCGGTGCCGCTCGATCACGCCCAGAATGGCTCGGGCATCGGCATCCAGCGCACCGGGAAACCACCACGCGGTGATTTCAATGCGGTGGCGCTGCATCGCCTCGACTTCGGCATCAAACGTCGGCACATGTTCCGCCCGCCAGTCGTAAGCCAGGCGGCGCAGGCCGAGGCGCTCCAGCATGCCCGCCCGTTCCTCCGGGCCGCGCTTTTTGCTGTCGAACGGCACGATGCACCACGCCATCAAATTGTCAGGGGCATAGAGATCCGCAGGTTTTGGTTCCTGCGCCGTCAGCGAACCGGCCGTTGAGCCTGACAGAAAACTCAGAACGAGAATGGCGTAAAATTTCATGGAGCAGCAACCGGGCAACCTTGATGGTGTCGCCGGATGCACAAGGCAACTTCTGCGTAGGCCTGCCAAGCCAGGAGCAGCCGGAAAGGCTGGGATGCCCTTGCTCCGCGAAGCTGCTCAGGGAAGTTCCTCGACCTTGAGACGGAAGAAGGAGCGGGGTGCGGAGGCAGGAGTTTGAGGGAGATTAAACAGATGGTCGGTGCGGCCTTCCGGCTGGGAAACGCTCATGGGGACGAGACCCGACCAGGCACCACCGGCGCGGGTGGCGAGGGTGGACCACGACCCCGTGGTGGTGCCTTGCTGAAGGCTGATGCGGACGCGGGCTTCGGGCCATGCGGCGTCGTCCGTGCTGAAGCGGAGTTTCACCGGCGTCTGCAGGTTGGGCAGCGGGAGCAGCGTGAGGCCGCGTTGGGCATTGCCCGCAGCGTCATGCAGGAGGGGATTGGTGCCGTGGATGAATTCCACCAGATTGGGCACGCCGTCGCCGTCGGGGTCGGCGTTGTTGGCAGCGGTGCCAGTGCTGGCGTCCCATGCGCCAAAATACCACTCGCGCCAGTTGTCCAGCGGCGTGCGTGGCGGAGAAAGCGTGACCAACGTAGCTCTGCTGGTGGACAAATTTCCAGGAACCCCTGCGCCGGGGGTGACGGGGGTGAGATCGTCATCGGGCACGGACCAAAGGCCCTGCGGAATGATATAGAAATCTTTGATGGCGGACTCATGGGCGTCCGGCCTGAAAACCACTTCCACCGTGAGGGTGACGAGGACGCCGGGATTCACTCTGACAAGATTTCCCAGTACGGTGTGCCAGGGGATGTCGAGACGTCCCCCGGACGCCATGGCGGCCGGCCCAACGCTGCCGATGGTGACGCCGTCCGCTTTGAACCGGATGGCGGTGACGAGCGAGGCCAGGTCGCTGCCGGTGAGGTCAGGCCCGTAGAGATCGCCGGAGCCGACGGCCGGAGGGCGGGCAAAACGAAAGGCCGCCCCCGTGATGAGCGCATCCACGTCCGCACTCACGCTGGCGGAACCGGCGCGCCCTGCGGTAGCTGCAGCCATGGTTTGCAGGGTTTCCGTCTGATTGACGCCGCCCGTAAGCTGGATGCCAATGGCGCTGGGGGTGTAGCCCGTCCGCAGCAGGCGGGGAGAGTTCGGAAAGCTGCGCACCTGGGTGCCGTCGCTGACCACGGCGTCGGGCCAACCGTCGCGGTTGCTGTCGCATGACTGCACGGCCTGGCATCCGCCCGCAGGATTCGCGAGGACGACGGTTTCCCAGGAGAGAGCCACCTGCGACCAGTAAACCAATTCCAGCCCGGTGGAGGTGGCGCAAAGGATGTCCGCACGGCCGTTGCGATCCCAGTCGGCGACGGCGATGTCGCGGATGGCACCGTCGGTGGCCGGCAGGCCGGTGATGACACCGGTGAGCGGCTGCCACGTCGCCAGTGAGCCATCGCCGGAAATGAAAACCGCCTCGCCTTTGCCGTCCGCATTGGTGTCGCCCCACACCATTTTTTCCGCATGGGGACCATTGGTGACGGGAAAACCGTAGGTGCTGCCGAGGGCGGACCAGGTGGGGTTCATCTGCCGGGCACCAATCGTGCGGGTGCTGGCGGAACTGTGCAGATAAACGATTTCATGGCCGGTTCCCGCAGAGGTGATGGGCGCAGCGAGGATGGCGCCGGACGGCGGCGGTGCGGTGTAGGCCGTTTGGTAATACCAGTCGGTGTTGTTCTAGTAGATCCAGCGCAACTGGCCATTGGTGGCATTCGAGGTGAGGAGATCGGGAAATTTCCCGACACTGCCGAGCTGGCCCGTGACCAACTGGGACACGCCTGCCATGCCGGTGAGCATGGCGCTGTCCACCCAGGCCGCCGGGCTGTCGCTGACATTGCGCGCCAGGCGCACATCGCCCGCCGCTGGACGGGAGTAGGCGATGTCGGGACGCCCGTCGCGGTCGAAGTCCGCCACCGCCATGCTGTGCGGAGTCTGGCCGCCGGTGAGCTTGGCCTGAGGCGTGTCAAAGGTTCCGTTGGCCTTGCCTGGAATGATCCAGATGCTTTTGCTCGATGGCGCCAGCCCGGCCACATCCGGGATGCCATCCAGATTGAAATCGGCGCAGTGGAGGGCCGTGATGCCGGGCGCTGCGGCAATCGATCCAACCGTCGTTCCCGGCACGGTGTGAAGCCGGCGATTTTCCACCAAGGCAAAACTGCCGTCCGTGAGGGTGACGAAGAAATCCAGATCGCCGTCACCATCGCTGTCGCCGCTGCCCAGGGCCGTCGCCGCGGCGGGCAGGGTGACGAGTCGCGACCAGGATGCGGCGAAGGCACCGTTCCCAACGCCTTTGTAATGCACGAGACTGACACCCTCCGCGCGGATCAGATCGCTGATGCCGTCCCCATCCGCGTCGGCATGGGTCCATGCCGCCACGGCACCAGCCACCTCCGTGACCTGGGTGGCAAAGGAGCCGGTGCCGTCGTTCAGCGCCACATCGGTGGAACTGACCAGGTCCACCCATCCGTCGCGGTTCACATCGGCAAACGCCGCCGGTCTGGCGCTGAGATCGCTCTGGGAGAAAGTGCCCGATCCGTTGTTTCGGTAAAGCCGCGAATGGAAGACGCCGAAGTAGGGTTCAGCACCGTCCGCAGGCCACACCGTGTCACGGGTGCAGGCCAGGTCGAGGTCGCCGTCGCGGTCGCAGTCCGCCGCGGAAACACGCGCCTCTTTGGCAAGGCCCGTGCTCTTGACCGTGGAGGTGTTGGTGAAATCTCCTGCACCGTTGTTCCAGCGGATGAAGAGGCGGCCTTCATCGCGGTCCGGATTGGGCGTGCTGTTCCTGTTGTTGTAGGTCTCCAGCACGGCGACATCCTGCGTCCCGTCGCTGTTGAAGTCACCCGCACAGAGCTGAAGGAAATGCTGGCCTTCACTCCACCCCGGATTGTCCACCCAGTCGTAGCGCCACCCAGCGGTGAACGTGCCGGCACCGCTGTTCAGGAAAACATGGAACGTGTAAATATTGGCATTGCCCACCCATTCGTTGACCCGCACCACATCCAGGTCACCATCGCTGTCCACGTCGCACACTGCAGAAGCCATTTCCTTTACCGTGGCCCCGGGTGTTTGCAGCAGCAGGATCCCTGGCAGGGTCAGGCTGCCGGGAAATGGTGCATTCGTCATCAGTTGTCCGCCCGCATACCACTGGAGACGGCCATTTCCAGCAAAGTTGACTGCTGTCGGAGGTTGGTCAAAGCGCGCCCCGCCGGTGCCTGTGGTCACCGCCTGGTCCACGCCGATGATGCCGGATTTCAACGCATAGGGCCATGCCAGGGCTGGCGCTGCGGTGGCGAGGAACAACAGGAGGCAACAGGGATTGGATTTCATGTGTGTTCTGGTGGGACGAGCCAGTTTTGCACGCTTTGGAAAGTTGGGATATAGGACCTCCGCCGGATGCGCGGCGGCGCGCGACACCGCATTTCCGGAAGGTGCCAACGCTTGCGCCCCCCAAACGCCCGCTCCCCACCACGAGTCGGCATCGGGGAATCCCCCATGCCGTAACTGCGCCGTTCTGCCGTTGCTCACCGCAGCGCGCGGGGCTACTGGTTGTCCGCATGAAATCGTTATTGCATGGCAATCGGGGCATCCTTGCCTGGGTGCTGCTGGCGGCGGGCACCGGGATGGCGGGAGCAGAACCCAAACCGCCGGACCCGCCCCCGTTCGAACTGCCCGCGCCCAAGCCAGCCCAGGTGTCCTCCGCTGAATCGCTGCCGCCGCTGCCGTATCCGGTGGTGCCGCTGAAACGGCAGGAGAAGAAAAATCCACCGAATCCCCCGACGCTGCTGACGCGCATCCGCACCGGGGACCTGGAGGATTGGGCGCGAACGCCGAATGATCTCAAGGGAATGCTCGACTTCATGAGCAGCGAAATGAACGTCCATTTCAGCCTGGCCACCCGGACGTTTACCGAGGCGTCGCGTGATGTGGCGGCCAATCCGGTGCTTTACAAATCAGGTTACAAGCCGTTCACCCTTGCAAAAGCCGAGTCCGATGCGCTTCGCAAATACCTGCTCAGCGGCGGCACCATCGTCTTCAACTCCCTGGTGGGAAATCCGGACGCCTATCATTCCGCCCTGGCGGCGGCAGCCCAAATCCTGCCGGAACGCCCGCTCTACCGCCTGCGCATGGACCATCCGGTGTTCCGCGCATTTTATCCCGTGGACAAGGTGAGCTTCCGCGAACGGATGGTCAAGGATGGCATGGTCAAAGACCCCTATCCGTTCCTGGAGGGGATCGATCTCGACAACCGCACCGCCATTTTCATTTCCAGATGGGACTTCTCCCTCGGCTGGGAGGCCAATCCGCACGACAGCTGGGGATATGCCGATGCCGATGCACGAAAAATCGGGGCGAACATTTTCAGCTACGTCACCGCCATGCGGGACGCCGGGCGCAGCATCGGCAAAAGCGTGGAACTGGTGAATCCTGACAAAAAGACCGCCGGCAAATTCCGCGTCGGCCAGTTGAAGCACAGCGGGGTGTGGCTCACGCGGACGGCCGCATTTCCCATGCTGCTGAACCAGTTCAACGAAACCACCGGAGCACCGGTTTCCTTTGAACTGCTCCAGGTGGCCGCAGACTCCCCGGCCATCTTCGAAATGCCCTTCCTGTTCCTTACGGGAACCACCGATTTCAGCTTCACGGAACGGGAGCGGGCCAACCTCCAGCGGTTCCTGGCCAATGGCGGCGTGCTTTTTGCCGAAGCCAGCGACGGGCGTCCGAGCTTCGATAAAAGTTTCCGCGAGGAAATGGAAAAACTCGTTCCGGGAAGACACTTGCGCAGACTCGGTCCGGGGCACGATTTGTTCCATGCCCCGCTGCAGCTTGCCACGGTCAAGGCCCGACCGTCTTTGGCCGCCCTGAAAAAGGGGCGGATTGACGTCGAGCCGGAGATGTATGGCATCGACATCGACGGGACGCTGTCGGTTATTTACTGCCCGTATGATCTCAGCGCCGGCTGGGAGCGGGCAGTGGCTCCCTACGCCCTGGGTTACAATGCTCCGGACGCCACCGCCCTGGGCCTGAACGTGCTTTCCTACGTCATGGTTCATTAAAATTCCGTCATGAAAATCGCCTACGCGGAAAATCAAACTTCGGCATTCCAAAATCATTCCTGATGCGTTATGGATGCCGCGGAATCAAACCCCGCACTGGCGCGAGGGGGAGGTTTCATTCTCACCAAACTGCCAAACCACACCACCAATACCACCATCATGAAATCGATCCTCACATTGATCGCCGCCCTGGCTGCAACCATCGGTTTCGCCACCGCTGAGGCGGCGAACAAGGAGTGCCCGGTCAGCGGCAAAACGACCATCAAGGCCACGTCCGACTACGCCAAAAAGGTCTCGTTCTGCTGCGAGAAGTGCAAGGCCAAGTTCGACGCCAACCCTGCGTCGTTCGCCGACAAGGTCGCCGCCTACAAGGCCGATTCCGGCAAATGCCTCATGAGCGGAAAAGCCGCGGACAAGGAGCAGAACTCCGAATACAAGGTCACCGTGGGACTCTGCTGCGAGAAGTGCAAAGCCAAGTTCGACGCCAACCCTGACAAATTCGTCGGCAAGCTGAAGAAGTAAGCCCCGCTCCGCCGGTTTTCAAACGCCCGGACTGGCATGCCAGTCCGGGTTTTTGTTTTCCAGTGAGACGAACCGTTGCGGGGTTGCACGGCGGCGACAACTGGCGCATAGATGCCGTAGAACCGCAATCCGGGTTCCCCTCCGTCTCCCATCCATTACGACATTTCCAGCATGGTCACATCCGCCCCATCCGCCCACAGTGTTGATCTGCAGCAGGAGATCCGACGCCTGAAGCAGGAGCGCAACGCGGTCATCCTCGCGCACAACTATCAAATTCGGGAAATCCAGGAAGTGGCGGATTACGTGGGGGACTCGCTGGGCCTTTCCTACAAGGCCCGGGAAACCCAGGCGGAGGTGATCGCCTTCTGCGGAGTCCATTTCATGGTGGAAACGGCCAAAATCGTGAACCCGCAGAAGATCGTGGTTCTCCCGGACAAGGATGCCGGGTGTTCACTGGAACAGAGCTGTCCGGCGGATCAGTTGGAGGCGTATCTCAAGCGCCATGCAGACCGGAATTATTACGTGGTGGCCTACATCAACTGCAGTGCCGGCGTGAAGGCCCTCAGTGATGTGATCTGCACCAGCGGCAATGCCAAGACCATTGTGCAAAAAGTGCCGAAGGACCGGAACATTCTCTTTGTGCCGGATGCGAATCTGGGCGGCTGGGTCATGGAACAGACCGGGCGCAAGATGGACCTCTGGCAGGGTGCCTGCTATGTGCATGTGGAATTCACCCGGGAAAGCATCCAGCAAATCCGTGCACAGCACCCGGACGCCCCGGTGGTTGCCCATCCGGAATGCACCTTTGCGGTGCGGTTGCTGGCCGATGAGGTGTGCAGCACCGAAAAAATGGTCAGCTACTGCAAGGGCCGGTCCGAACGGGAGTTCATCATCGTGACGGAAAGCGGCATGCTGCACCGGCTGCGCCGTGAAATTCCCGACAAGGTGTTCATTCCCGGCCCCACTGACAAATGTGCCTGCTCTGACTGCCGCTACATGAAGATGAATACCCTGGAAAAACTCTTCCTTTGTCTGGAGCGGCTGGAGCCCCGCGTGGAGATTCCCGAGGAAATCCGCCAGCGTGCCGAGGAGCCCATCCTCCGAATGCTGGAATGGAGCCGGTAACCGCAGCCCGACCCGTGGCGTAAACCCGCCGCGGAAGCCGGCGACGGATCACTGCGGATTGGCCGTGCGTCCGGGAAAGGTCAGTTCCGCAATGCCCGACTTGTCCAGATCGCCGAGACCAAATTCCACCATGCGTTCAAACTGACGTGCGGTGGCCGCTGCCAGGGGCAGGTCCAGGCCGTGCGCCTTCGCCAGGGCCAGGGCGATGTTGGAATCCTTGGCGGCATGTTCCGCGCTGAAGAAGCAGGAATGGTCCCGGTTGATCATGTCCTCGCCGTCCGTTTGCAGCACGCGGCTGTTGGCGCCGGTGACGCTGAAAACCTGGCTGAGCATGGCCAGGTCCAAACCCAGAGCGGCTCCGAGACCGAGTCCCTCTGCCAGGGCGGCGGTGTTGATGTTCATGACCATGTTCACCAGCGCCTTGACTTCGGCCGCCTTGCCGGCGGGGCCGACGTATGTCAGGACGGCGCTCATTTGCTGGAGCAGCGGCTGGACTTTCTCGAAAACCTCCCTTTTCCCCCCAATCATGAGCTGCAGCGTGCCCTGACGAGCCTGGGTGATGGAGCTGGCCATGCAGCCTTCGATGCTGTGGGCTCCTGCCGCCTCCGCCGCCTTTTCGACTTCAATGTGAAGCGCAGGGGAGAGCGTGGCACAGTTGATGAATGTCCGGCCTGCCGCCCCGTTGAGGAGATTGTCCCCGGCACCGAAAAAAATGCTGCGCATGGCCGGGTCATTGGTAACCACGGTGAAAATGACATCCGCTGCGGCGGTGACTTCGGCGAGGTTGTCGCACGCTTTGGCACCGATTTCCGCTGCCAGTTCCTGTGCGGCGGCCCGGTTCACGTCGTGGACGGCGGTGACGCTGCAGCCCACCTCCCGGACGCGGCGGGCCATGTTGGCTCCCATGCGTCCGACTCCGACAAAGGCGATTTTTTCATTCATGGTGCGTCGTTAGGTCGATTGCTTGAATTCCGGGTAGAAGGGATTGTGGCGCTTTTCCTCACCGATGGTGGTCAGCGGGCCGTGGCCGGGGCAGACTACCGCGGCATCCGGCAGAGTAAAGATTTTCCGCCGGTTGTTCTCCAGGGCATCGTGCCAGGAAACCATCCCGCCTCCCATGGATCCGGCAAACAATGCATCGCCCACCAGAGCAAGCTGGCGTTCCAGTCCGTCCACGACGTAGGTGATGCCGCCGGCGGAGTGTCCGGTGGTCAGGCGGCATTCCACCTGAAGCGCGCCGAAGTCGAACCGCTGCCCATCCTCCACCAAAACGGCTCCCGGCAGCGGTTCCAGCCTGCCCACATATACCGGAGCGGCGGGAAAGTGCAGTCGCAGCCGGTCCAGGCAGGCGATGTGGTCCCGGTGCGTGTGGGTGATGAAAATCGCACGGACTCCACCGGCTAATTGCCGGATTTGTGCCAGCATGGCGTCGGACTGCTCCCCGGTATCGAAAACCAGGAGGGTTCCGCTGGTGGCGTGATGCACCACATAGGAATTGGCAGCCATGCCTCCTTCACTGCGGAACGAATGGAGCCCTTCCACCTGCTGTGGAGCAGGACGCCACTGGTGCAGTCCGATGCCTTCCAACGATGCGGCGTCCAGTCCCAGAAGTCCGGCCACCCTGCGAGCGACGGCGGGATCGAATGCGCCGCGGCGCAGGGCGGTGATGTCGGAAACGGATGCGGCGCTTGCGGCGGCCAGCGTTTCCGCGCTCATTGCCAGACCGCGCATGGCCTTGCCGATGATGTCTTCGGCGTTGTCCTCCAGCGGAATCATCCCGAAAAACCCGCCTGCAAATTCCCTGAAACCTATTGGTCCTTCCCGGAGGCGGCGGGGGGCTTGGCTTCCCCTTCCTTGCCGGCACCGTCGCCACTGGCCGGAGGCACGGGCGCATTGGATGGCGGAGCCGGGGCTGCCTTGTTGACCTCTTTCAAAAGATCGTCGGTGAAATCAATGGCGTCCTTGGAAAACAACAGCACCTCGACGCCGCTGGGGGAGCGCCCGGATTTGTCAAAAACCAGATCGTAATTCTGCGTCTTTGAGACGTCGGCGACGACCTTGTGCAGGTCGCCGATGATTTCCTTGCGCATGCGGTTGAGCTTGTCGGCAATCGCCGCCTGGCGACGCCGGGCGAATTCCTGGATTTCCCGTCCGAGTGCCTCGATTTCCGCCTGTTTCGAGGCCAGTTCCGCTTCGGCCTTTTGCCGGGTATTTTTCGCCAGCGCGGTGTTGGCCGCGACCTTTTTCTTCTCCTCATACTCCCCGCGCAGCTGTTCGAATTTTTTCATCCGCTTCTCGACCTCCTTTTTGGCCTCGGCCTTGTCCTTCTCGATCTCCCCTTCGTTGGTCCGGGTCTTGTTGTAGTCGAGGTAAATCCGGTTCATGTCCACGATGCCAACCTTCAGAGGCTCAGCGGTGGCGGCGGCGGTGAGCAGGGCGGAAAGCAGGAGATTCAGGCGGATTTTCATGCGAAAGGCGGTCAGAAACTGGGGGAATCGCTACGATGACTGCAAATGGAGGATCGGCAAGGAAATTAGTCCGTTGGATCTGGCGGCGGACGGAGAGACGCGCAAACCTGTTTTTCCAGCGCGGAAATCCGCTTGAGCAAAGCCGGCAGTCTGCGCTGACACACGAGGATCTCGCGCATTTCGGACACGGGACCGGCGGGAAATCCCATGTACTGGCCGGGTTTGGACAGGGATTTGGTGACGCCAGCCTGCGCCGCCACGATGACTCGCGGGGCGATTTCCAGATGCCCGCCCACGCCCGCCTGGGCAGCGATGATCGCATAGTCCCCAATCCGGGTGCTGCCGGCGATCCCAGCCTGGGCGATGATGATGGCGTGCTTTCCGATGACACAGTTGTGGCCGATCATCACCTGATTGTCGATCTTGGCGCCCTCACCGATCCAGGTTTTTCCAAATCGCGCCCGGTCGATGGTGGTGTTGGCGCCGATTTCCACGTCGCTGTCGATTTGGACGATGCCGGTCTGGTCGATCTTCCGGTGCACACCATCGACAAATTCATAGCCAAAGCCATCCGCTCCAATGACTACGCCGGAATGCAGCGCCACCCGGTCGCCCAGCACGCAGCGGTCCAGGATCACCACCCGGGGAAACAAGCGGCAGTCGCGTCCAATCATTACGTCCCGCCCCACATGGCAATGGCTGGCGATTTCCGTGCCGTCGCCAATTTCCGCCCCGGCGGCGATGACCACAAATGGACCGACGCAGACCCTCTCAGGGTTGAGTTTGGCTGTGGGATCGACCACCGCTGTGGCATGAATGCCGGGCTGAAACACCGGCACGGGCGGTGCAAAGTGTTTCATGAATTCGGCAAAAGCCGCGGAGGGATTATCCACCGCCACCAGGCAGACACCGGAGGGGCGCTCGGCATGGCCGCGAGGCACCAGCACGATTCCCGCCTTGGTTTTGCGCAGGTCGGGAAGGTAGCGCTCGTTTCCGAAAAAGCTCAGATCCTGCGGGCCGGCTTCGGCCAGTGTGGCACCCCCGGACACCGTGGCTCCCTCACCAGCCAGCACCTCACCGGCCAGCAGTGCCGCCACCTGGGAAAGCGCGAACTCCACCGGTTACTTGTTCTCCTCTTTCTTCTCTTCGGCCTTGCCAGCGCCGCTGGAACCTTCAGCCGCACTGCTCGGGGCGTTCTTGTTCAACTCGGCAAGCACGTCATCAGTGAAATCAATTCCCTGTTTGGAGAACAGCAGAAAATTTACTCCCAGCGGGCTTTTGCCCGACTTGTCAAAAACAATGTCGTAGTTGTCCCGCTTGGCCTTGTCCTCGACCCGGGTTTTGATGTCTTCGAGCAATCCCTTGCGCATGGACACCACCTGCTGCTGCAGTTGGGCTTCGCGGCGGCGGCGGAATTCCTCCATGTCGCGCTCCAGACTTTTGATTTCAGAAGCAATCGCATTGGCCTCCTTTTGCGCCTGGATTCGCAACTGTTCGTTGATCAGCTTGTCACCGATGAGCTTCTGCTTGTCCGACCATTTCTGCATCAGATCGCGGTAGCGAGCGGAGCGCTCGTCCAGTTCCTTCTTGGCGGTGGATTTGTCCACGTTCACGCGCTGTTCGGCGTCCTTCGTCTTGTAGTATTCCCCGAACACGCGGTTCATGTCCACAATCCCAATCTTCATGTCCTGCTGGGCGCGAGCCGGAACAGTGGCAGCAAGAACAACGGTGAGCAGCGCGGCAATGGTCGGTAATTTCATGACAAAGGCAAAAAGGTGACGGAGCCCGGACACTTGAGAGTAGGGGAGGGCTCCGGGAGTCCGCAAAATGAGCGCCGATTCCGATTTCGCAAGCGATAATAATCAGCCCCGCACACGCCCAATCCGAGGCGCGACGCACCGCCGCGGCCTCTAGAAAATTACTCGCGCTCAAATCACACGTTCCCACGGTTTGGTGAGGTTGTTTTGGAAAGCAATGAATAGTGTCAAAAAGACCCTTTTCGCTGTGACTGGCTGGATCTGAAATGAGGCAGAGTGGCGCTTTTTCGCATCGTGGTATAAAGGATATTCAAGATAGGGAAATTTACAAATCACTAATTTTTAACACTATGCGAATACCGTAGTATCTCTGGCACAAATCAAGCTGAATAGGATACTGCCAAAAGCAACCAAACAAAACATCACCCCAAACCAAGAAACAAAACCATGAGCATTACCCAATGGAATCCCTTCCGCGACCTGTTCGCCAGCCGAATGTTGAATCTTCCGGATCTGTTCCGGGAGGACGCTCCCCAGCGACCCTGGGTGCCGTCGGTGGACGTGACGGAAAATGACCAGGAATACCTGGTGAAGGCGGAAATCCCCGACGTGAAAAACGAGGATGTCAAAGTCACCGTGCGGGACGGCATCCTGACAATCAAGGGCGAGCGGAAGTTCGAGAAAAAAACCGACAACGAAAAGGTTCACGTTCTGGAACGCAGTTTCGGCAGCTTCAGCCGGACCTTCAGTCTGCCGAAGGACGCCGACGCGGACCGGGTCAAAGCGGAATTCAAAAACGGCCTGCTCAACGTGAGCATCCCGAAACGGGCCGAGGTGAAACCGAAGGAAGTGGAAGTGCAGGTCGGATAAGCTTTGGAGAAGCGAAGAACAGGCAGACAAGGCGGGGGGTCGAAAGGCTCCCCGCCTTCATTTTGCGGGGCGGTCGTGCAGCGTGACCCAGCGCCATTCAAAATGGCGGCGTCCAAAATGGGCAACCAGACCCCAGGGCAGGTGGAGCTGGAGCAGGGCAGTGTGCAGCCAGGCGCGATCCAGCATGCGGATGCCCTCGCGCTGCGCGGTGACCAGGAGCACGCCGCTGCGCTGGATTTCCATGCAGTGGCGGAGCTTGATTTCACCGAAGGTGTGTCCGGCTGCGGAAAACGTGACCACGGGCTCCAGACGGCAGTCGAGGGAGTCGGCGGCAAATTCGGCCATCAGGAGGCCGAGATAGGATTTTTCCGCATACCCCAGACCGTGGGCGCGTCCGATGCGCAGCAGGCTGCGGCAAAGCAGGGCGATGCGGGGTTCGTCCGCCTTGTCCACCGGAATGCCGCGGGTCATTTGTTCCTGCGACACGGACGGAAAGGAATCCGGAGCCTGGGCGAGCCGACGGTGGCTGGGTTCCTCCCGGCTAAAATCAAGGAGCAGCGCATGCCGGGCATTGAACTGTTTTTGTGAAGCAGCCGCAGCGGCGATTTCGTCATGGGAAAATTCCCCGGCTGCGGTGGAGTGGATGTTGACGAGGGCCGTGCCGCCGCAGAGAAAGTCGCAGGAAAACCGGTCGGCAATCTGATCGCGATGGCGCAGGATGGTCAGGGGCTGGCATTGGTGGGGAATGGAATGGCGCTGCAGGAGCCCGCCGAAAACCGTGCGGTAGAATTCCGCAGGCAGCGCCGGACCAAGCAGGGCAGAGGTTTCCTCCGCCAGCCGGAGCAGGGTTTGCACCAGCGGATCTTCCGGCGGCTTCGGACCCTTGTGCTGCGGACGGATCGGGTGTCGGGGGCCGCGGCGGTTCGCATGCGGCGTCCCGCCGGAACGGAAGCGATGGGGCGGAGTGGAATCGGACATGGTTCTGGACAAGATGCACCGGGATCCCCCGTCGTCCTCCGCATTTTGTCGCAGGCACCCCATTGTGCTCCATGGAGACCAAGCGGTGAACCCCAGGGAACAATCCCCACCGAATGGGCGGGACTTCCCCGACACCGCACCGCGCCTTCATCCACTTGATCAGCTTCTCCTGCAGGAGTTTGCGCTTGGATTTGAACTCCTTCTCCTCGTCGCTGAGTTCCTTCTTCTCCATTTTGGTGAGTTCCTCCAGAACGGCGGCGTATTCAATTTTGCAATTGGGGTTGGTGGCGGTTTTGGACCGCCCTTTCAGGGCTTGGATTGTAAACCGCACCATTGTCCCAGGGCGTTGCCCTGGGCTGGCATGGATCGCGCCGTTGGCGCTGGCCGGCAGCCCCAACGGGGCGAACCAACGATACCCCAGGGCAACGCCTTGGGCATCGGGCAGAACAAAGCCCGTTAGCCCCAAAGGGGCGGGCCAATGATAGCCCAGGGCAACGCCCTGGGTTGGATGGAGAATCGAAACCAAGCCCTGAAAGGGCGTGCCAAATTGCCCGAATCGTTCTTGCAATTGAGGTTGGTGGCGATGATTGGACCAACCCTTTCAGGGCTGGGTTTGTAAACCGCGCCGTTGTCCCAGGGCGTTGCCCTGGGCTGGCATGGATCGCGCCGTTAGCGCTGGCCGACAGCCCCAACGGGGCGAACCAACGATAGCCCAGGGCAACGCCCTGGGAATTGGGCAGAACAAAGCCCGTTAGCCCCAAAGGGGCGGGCCAATGATAGCCCAGGGCAACGCCCTGGGTTGGATGGAGAATCGAAACCAAGCCCTGAAAGGGCGGGCCAAATTGTCCGAATCGTTTTTGCGATTGGGGTTGATGGCGATGATTGGGCGATGGAGTGTTTGCCTTTGGCGTGTTTCGAGCAATACGCGCTGCGCCGCGCCAGCAGGCTGGTGATGCGGGTGATGCCGATGCCGAAGACCTGCTTGGTCAGGATGTGCTTCACCCGCTTTTGCAGGTCAGGAATTTCCTGTGCCAGTCCTTCGGTGAGGCGGCGGGTGATCTCGCGGAGAAAGACGCCAGACTTCGTGCAGGGGTCGAGAAAGGTGATGGATGGGTCCGTCCAGAGATTCGCCCCCTTGTTGTTCGCCGCCCAAGCCTCGGTTAGAGTGTCGCGCATGCGGTTGGCCAACTCGGTCGGAGTGAAGACTTCGACGTTGGAGAGATTGGCGATGCACGTCAGCACATCCGGATACCGCCCGCGCAGGGTGAAGTCGACTTGCAGGCTCATGCCCCGCCCTCCTGTTCCAAAGCGGCGAGTTCGGCGACTTTCATGGGCGGATAGGTTTTGGTGGGCGTAAAAAGCTCGTATTTGTCGAGTTGTGCAAACAGCGAGTCCTCGCGGCTGTAGGCGGAGGAGCCGGTCAGGCAGTCCAAACGAAAATCCCGGCGCTGGAATTTGCCTTTACCCAGATGGCCCCACTCGGCAAAGAGGATGGATTCGCCGTCGTGGGTGCGCATTTTCATGGCATCGCCGTGGACGAGGTTTTGCGAAACCACAAAAGACGCGGCGCGATACAGAGCGTCCTCCGGCTGGAGATTCAAGTAGGTGGCAAATACGTCCAGCAGGTTAGCGCGGCATTCGGCGATGTTGTCGGGCAGCAGTTCGATGCCGTAGATGCCCATGAGCGCGAGCAGGGCGAAGTGCTGGCGTTCGAACTCGGATGTTGCGTATTTGAGTTCCACGGCGGCTCATTTCCGCTGGAGGATTCTCAAGTGCCAATTCGTTCCTGATGAACTGGATGGCGGAAGGGGTGGGATTCGAACCCACGGTAGGTGTGACCCTACGTCTGATTTCGAGTCAGGTGCCTTTAACCACTCAGCCACCCTTCCGTTGCGCTCTGCAGCGGTGGAAGGTAAGCGGCAGGGCGTTTCCGTAAAGGGGAGATTTCCTGCGGCTTCAGGCCGTGGTGTGCTGGGCGTGGATGGCGGCGCAGATCAGGCGCAGGGAGGCTTCCAGGTCGCCGTCGGCGGTGCGGAAGGCGTCGGCATCGATGGTTAGGGGAGCGCCGAGCACTACCAGTGGGGCTCCGTATTGCGGACAGGCGACGGCCTGTTCCAGGCTGAGGCCGCCGACGGCCTGGACCGGGATGCGGACCGCCTGGACGACTTCGCGCAGGCGGTCCAGCGGACTGGGCATGCGGTGGCCAGCCGCGGCGATGCCGCGGCGTTCATCGTAGCCGATGTGGTGGATGACATAATCGCAGCCCAGATCCTCCAGCCATTTGGCGGCGGCGACCATGTCGTCGCAGACCATGTTGTCCCCCATGACTTTGCAGCCGAAGTCCGCACCGGCTTTGACCACGCATTTGATCGTTTCCGCATGGGCGCGGGCCATCACCACGACGTGCGTGGCTCCGGCTTTGGCCATCATTTCCGCTTCCAGATAGCCGCCGTCCATCGTCTTCAAATCCGCGACGATGGGGGTCTGTGGAAAGGCCTTCCGCAAGGCGCGGACGCCGTGCAGTCCCTCGGCGAGGAGCAGCGGCGTGCCTGCCTCCAGCCAGTCCACTCCAGCCCGCAGGGCCAGGGCGGCGGTGTCCAGGGCTTCGTCGATGTTCGTGAGGTCCAGGGAAATTTGCACAATGGGTTTCATGGCGGGGAAAATGGCGTTCAGGGCCGCACCGGGGTGAAGTAGTAGAGGCAGCGCTTCAAGTTGCCAGGGTCTGCGGATTCGTCGAGGAGCTGCCCGTTGTAAATGAGGCGGGCGACGTAACCGTAGTACTGGCGGCGTCCGTATAACAAGGTTTCCGCGGGGCTGAGCGGCGGACGTTCGTAGAGGACCTGGAAGATTTCGGTCTGGGTTCCCTTCCAGTCGGGGAGCACCGTGAGCCATTCGATTTTCGGGGCGTTGGCTACGGTGATGTCGAGTTCGATGCCGTTGACCTTTTCAAAGACAAAGAGCTGCACCTCCAGCCGGGTGCGGTCCACCACGACGTTAGGGGCGGCGATGATGGGAACGCGGATGGTGATGCGCTCCCCTGCAATGCCGGCGGAGGAATCGAGATGAGTCGCCTGCAGTTTGCCAAAATACAGCGGACGGCGGGCGTCCTCCGCCTTGCGCTGTTCGAGGTTTTTGCTGAGAAAGGCGGCGTAGCGCTGCACGCCGGCGCAGAGTGATCGCGCCAGCGTTTCCCGGTAGTCGTTGCGCAGGAGGGTGGGCCCCTCCTCCTTGTGGGAAAGAAAGCCCAGTCGGCAGACGACGGCGGGCATTTCAATGCCGCGCAGTTCTTCGACGCGCAGCCGCTTGATGCCAAGATCGTTTGCCTTGGTTCCGGTGATGAGATTGTTCTGGAGCAGGGTGGCCAGGGCCATGCTTTCCCGGTCGCTGATGTTGCCGGGGAAAAAGCGCTTGTCGAGCTGGTCAGTTTCCGGTTCGAAGGTGGCCGGGGTGCTGGCTGGCGGCAGGGTGGAGGTTTCGATGCCGCGGGCATTGGGAGCGCCGGAATAATTGACGCGCAGACTGATGTAAACGGCTTCGTCGCGGATGAGGTTGGCCAGCCGCACGCGTTCCAGCGGGAACACGGCCTCGTCGCCCTCGCGCACCATAACCACGGTAAAACCGGCCCGTTCCAGCAGGGGTTTGAGGCGTTTGGCCACGTCCAGGGTCACCTCCTTTTCAAAACCATGTTCCGTGGTGATGCCGCCCTCAACCCCGCCCCCGGCCGGGTCCAGCACCACGACGCGCAGCACGGCGGGGTCCCGCCTGGCCTGGGGTCGCAGGATGGGGTCCAGCAGATTGGAGACATCGAAGGAACTGATCATCGCCGGGCGTCCGCTGAAGGAAACGATGGGGAAGCTGAAATAAAAAACCATCCGGTTTAGCCGCATCCGTTTTTCGCCCACGGTGGCCTCGAACTTGATGGGCGGGTCGTTCATGGTCATGGAGACCTGTTTCCCTGTTACGTTGAAATTCCTGAATCCGTAGAAGGCGGCCACCGCCTCGACGGGCACATAGCTGCGCCCTTTGTAATAACGGGGCTTCCACTCCATGCGTTCGGCCCTGGGGGGCGCGGCCGTCGGGAGCTTGGGTGGCTGCGCCGTGGCGGTTGGCTTGGCAGCCGGTGGGTTTTTCTTTACCGCACCGGATTCTGCTTTGCCGGCGGACGTTTTTTTGGACGCTGCAGCGGAGGCTTTTTTCTGGGCATGACTCCATCCCGGTGCCCACGCCAGTACCGTTAGGAAAACGACGCAGAGCAGCCTGGCCAGCGATGGTCCGGCAGGTGGCAAGGCGTCGCGGTGCGCGTGGTGATGCGGCGGAGGGAGCATGGAACGGTCCGCAGTTTCAACCGGCAGGCGGTCCCTGCAACGGCGAAGGATCCCCGGGAATCGTGCCGTGAGGATGTCCGGGGAATTCACTCGTCATACCACTGTTTTTTGCGCTTCGGGGCACGGGGCTGCTTCTCAAAGGGCACGATCTTGATGCTGCTGAATTTGACATAACCGATGTCGTCGCTGCTGGTGCGGACACGGGCCCAGCCGTTGCCGGCATTGGGGTCCAGCAACTGCACCACGCTGCGGGGGCCCAGCATCCTGGCGGGCATGATGGCGATGAGCGAGTCCGGCTGCTGGAGGTAAAAATTCGTGGTCATGCCGCGCAGGCGGTAATAGCTGCCGACGGCCACATCAGGGGACAAGGCTGGCGCCATCTGGTCCGTCATCGTGGTGGGTTTGGACTTGCAGCCGGCACCAAAGGAAACCAGCAGGGCCAGCGCGAGGGCGAGGAGGGGGATTTTCATGGCAGGATACAAAGGTGGATGGGGCTGGTGTCAAGCAGTGCCATCGGGAAACGGAATCGCGCCAACTTCCACCACCACGGCGGTGGTATTGTCACGTCCGGATTCGGCCACGGCGGAGCGGACGAGGCGTTCCGCCGGAGGGAGGTGGGCCAGGGCGGGAGTGGGGCTGCGGATTTCCTCCTCCAGGCTCCGGTCCCAGAGTCCGTCGATGAGTCCGTCGCTGCACAGCAGAAAACAGTCGCCCGGTTCGCAGCCCACCGCGCCGACGTGGGGGTCGATGAACATGTGCCTGGCTCCCAGCGCCTGCTGCAGGACATTGCGGCGCGGATGGTTGCGCGCCTCGCGTTCATTGAGCTGCCCATTGCGGCGCAGCCAGCCAACGTGGGTGTCGTCGCGGGTGATCTGGCGGATGCCGCCTGCCGCCGGCAGGTAGTAGAGGCGGCTGTCGCCCAGATGGCCGAAATACATCCATCCCGGCGTAAACCAGGCCAGGGTCAGGGTGGCACCCATGCCGGCGCATTCCATGTAGGACTCGCCAAGTTTTGTCAGGGCCTGGTGCGTGCGCTCGAAAAGTTCCGGCAGAATGTCCGCGAAGTCCGCAGACAATCCCTGCGCGTGCAGTCGGAAACTGGCGGGTAGAAGTTGGGGGATTTTTTCCACCGCGATCTTGCTGGCGAACTCGCCGGACTTGGCACCACCCATGCCGTCGCTGACGGCAAAGACATAATCCTGGTGCTCCATCCCGCCCGTGCCGTTTTTGCCGAGGTAGCCCAGATTCTGGGAATCGAAAGCGAGGGTGAGAAAGGCATCCTCATTGTTGGCACGCACCCTGCCGCGATCCGTCAAGCCGGACCAGCGCAAGTGCAGGGGCGGTGAATCGGCTGAGGAATTGTCAGACATCGTTCATTTCTCCGGGGGCATGGGCAGCGGGGATGGCGGCGCCGAACCGTCGAGGATGGTGGCAAACTCGAAATCAATCAGGCAAAATCTGCCGTCACTCGCCCGGTAAGTGACATTGCGCAGGAACGGGTCCTCGTGGCGCACGCCATAGGTTTGCAATTCCGCATAGAGTTCCTTCATGCGCTCCTCGTTCAGGTGGTCCACCCGGGTGCCGGCATTGCTGGTGGTGATTTTCAACACCTCCGGATCGGCCTCCAGCAGGCGCGGCACGAAGTTACAGCCCTTTTCCTCCAGGTAGCGCAGCACCCTGACTTCGTTTTCGAACCGCTCCCGTGCCTGGTGGCCGCGGAAGGTCTTGTGAACCCGTCCGTCATAGCTGATGCGCACCACGGCGCGGACGGTGTCTTTGACTTCATGCATGGACCCCCCGTACACCGCCCACGCCCTCACTGCAACTGGTGAACCCGCGGCCGCGGGGACGGCGACCGGGCTGCGCTCCCGCTTCCTGCCCTTTCCGGAAAATGATGGCCTATTTTTTCGCCGGGTCCGGTGTCTTTGCCGGATCCACCGGCATCGAAATGGAAAGTCCCGCATGGCGGTCTTCCAGGCTTTTGCGGTTCGGCGTGTGGCACTTCAGGCATTGGTTTTGCAGCGTGATGGTCCCGGCGAAACGGTACCGTCCGGCCTCCACGGCTTCCTGCTCCAGCGCGCCGCCCTCCAGGGCGACCAGCGCCTTGGTTTCAAACTCATCGCGGGCTTTGTTGTCCCCGTTCATGAGGGTTTCATCCGCGGCGATCCACCGCAACCGCACGCCCCATTGCTCCTCCAGTGCCTTGAAAATGTCCCGCATCGCCTCCGACGGCACGACCTTGTGCTCATGCCGGTTGAAAAAATCGCGGTGCATGACCATCAGCGAACCCTGCAGCGCCTCGTAAAGCAGCCGAGCGCGGACTCTGGCCTCCGCCACTCCGGGCAGCGGCTGGGTTTGCTGCGCTTTTTCCCCGCTCTTTTCCGCATCAGCCGCTGCGGCCTGCCAAACGGCTGCCAGCAAAGCGGCTGCCCATCCCGTCCTAACGATGTGCTTCAGGTGAATTCTCATGCGTTTTTCAGTTGGAGCAAATGCATCCCGCAGGATGCCGCCGGTGTCACCAGAAACTCTGTGGGGATGCCGGGAAACGAGCCTCCCGTTTTCGCGGCCAGTTGACCGGCGTCAACCAGGAATCCGAATCACTTTGGACTTTACGTTTGGTGCAGGCGGTTACGTTCCCGGCCATGATCACCTTTCTGCGCGGAACTCTGGTTGAAAGCCTGCCGGACCGGGCGGTCGTCGATGTGCAGGGCGTGGGCTATGAATGCTTCATCCCCACCTCCACGTATGACGCCCTGCCGCAGGCCGGCAAGGCAGTGCAGTTGCTGACCCATTTTCATGTCAGGGAACAGGAACAGGCGCTCTACGGATTCGCCGCCGTGGAGGAGCGCGACCTCTTCCGACTGTTGATCGACCGCGTGTCCGGCATCGGCCCGAAGATGGGCCTGGCCGTGCTCAGCGGAATGTCCGTGGCCGATTTCAAAAACAGCGTCGTCAACGGCGACGTGGCCGCCCTGTCCAAAATCAAGGGAGTGGGCCGCAAAACGGCGGAACGCATGGTGGTCGAACTCAAGGACAAGGTCGGCGTCACCGAGGCCTGGCAGCAGTCCCGCCTGCGGCCCGGCCTAGCCGGGCCACAGGTGCTGTTGAACGATGTCATGCTGGCGCTCATCAACCTCGGCTACAAGCAGGTGGAGGCTCAGAAGGCGGTGAAACAAGTGCTGGATGTGACGCCGGAAACGGACCCCGATCCTTCCACCCTGCTGCGCTCCGCCCTGCGCATCCTGACATCTTGAAAAAAAAACCGAAACGCTGAAACCCTGGCCGCCAACGATGTCCGTTCCCCTCTCCGTTTTGGAAAAAGCCATGCCGTCCGGCGGCATGTTTGCCGGAAAAACCTGGCATTTTTCGCCGGAACCCTTCCCGCTGGAACTGCGCCAGGTGGAGCAGCTTCGCCGGCTCGGTCACCGGCTGCACCTGTTCCTGAGCGCCTGCAATGCCTTTTACCACCGCAGCCTGTCCGAACGCCTCCCCCCGTGGATCGCCGACTATCTGGACCGCGGAAAACCAGCCGATCTGCTCGACCTGGCGCGCGCCAAACCGCTGCGCGGAGCGCTTCCGGGCATCATCCGCCCGGACCTGCTGCTGACGGAGGACGGATTCGCCCTCACGGAAATCGACAGCGTGCCCGGCGGCATCGGACTGACCGCATGGCTGGGGCAGACGTATGCCGAAGCCGACACCCGGTGGGAAATCGTGGGCGGCCACCGCGGCATGGCGGAGGGATTTTCCTCCCTGTTCCCGCGCGGGGCGGACATTGCGGTGTCGAAGGAGGCGGGTGATTACTTTCCGGAAATGCGCTGGCTGGCGCAGCAGCTCAACGGCCCCTTTGAAGTGGTGGAGGCCGAAACCTATGCGCCTCGGGAGCGCGACATTTACCGGTTCTTCGAACTCTTTGACCTGCCCAACATCCGTCATTGGCGCGACATGCTGGAGGCCCAGGCAGCGGGGCGGCTTTCCATCAATGCCCCCATCAAGCCATGGCTGGAGGAGAAACTGTGGCTGGCACTGTTCTGGAGCCGTCCCCTGCGGGATCTCTGGCGCAGGGAATTGCGGGAAAACCAGCGGGACGAGCTGGCGCGGATCATCCCGCGGAGCTGGATCGTGGACCCCGCACCGGTTCCGCACCATGCGGTCATTCCGGGGCTGGACATCACCACCTGGGAGGAACTGGCCGGCTTCACGCAGCAGGAGCGCCATCTGGTGCTGAAACTCAGCGGTTTTTCCCAAAATGCCTGGGGCAGCCGCAGCGTGGTGATCGGGCACGACGTTTCTCATGACCAATGGCGTCAGGCGGTGCAGCAGGCCATGGCCTCCTTCCCGGCCAACCCCTACGTGCTGCAGCGCTTCCACAAGGGGCGGCTGGTGCAGCACCCCTACTACGACTCCCAAAGCGGCCAGCAGCGCATCCTGGAAGGCCGGGTCCGGCTCTGTCCGTATTATTTTGCGCCCGCCGACGGCGGTGCCATTCAGTTAGGAGGCGTGCTGGCCACCATCTGCCCTGCCGACAAAAAAATCATCCACGGCATGGAGGATGCGGTCATTGTTCCCTGCCGGGTTGCCGGATCGCCGTAAACGGCTGCATTCCCGTTCCGTTCGTTTGTTTGTTTGTTTGTTCCCCGCCTCACGTTTTTCCATGCCCTCCCCCACCCGCATTGTCTGCAACTATTGCTGCGTTCCCATGCGGCTGCTGCCGGATGTCACCAGCGAAAAGACCAGCCAGGTGCTGTTTGGCGAGGGCGGAGAGATTCTGGAAACGGACGGCCACCTGTGCCGGGTGCGCCTGGACTACGACGGCTATGAAGGCTGGGTGGACGGGCGGCAGCTTGTCGAAACGTCCACCGGTCCGGAGGAGGAAACCGCCTGGGTGGGCGATGTCTGTGCTCCCGCCACCGGAGCGGGGCGCAAACTGCATCTGGTGCTGGGTTCTCCGCTGCCGCGGTTCACCCGCAGCAAATTCGAAATCGCCGGCGAGTCCTACGCATTCTCCGGCACCGTGATCCGCAGGCCGGCCAAGCCGCCCACCGCATCGCGGGTGCTCAGCCAGGCACTGCGCTACCTCGACACCCCCTACCTCTGGGGCGGGCGCACCCCGTTCGGGCTGGATTGCTCGGGGCTGGTGCAGATGGCCCTGCGCGTCTTCGGCATCGGCCTGCCGCGGGATTCCATCGACCAAAAACAACAATCCGGACTCCTCCCTGTTCCATTCACCGGGGCCCTGCCGGGCGATCTGGCCTTTTTCGAAAACGCGCGCGATGCCAGCCACCATGTGGGCTTCGTGCATGGCGCGGACCAGGTCCTCCATGCCAGCGGCAGTGTCCGCATCGACCGCCTGGACGCCGCCGGCATCTGGCACCGGGAAAAGGGCCACTGCACCCACCACCTGCTCTCCATCCTCCGCGTGCCGGGGCTGGGAGGGTGACCGCAGGCGTGCAAAGCCATTGAATCCCAGCCTCCACCGCGCATAGAGTGGCCCCACATGAGTTCTGAACCCGCGGCGCACCAGCCCGCCCTCACTCCTGACAATTCCCGAATGAATCCTGCGGAACGTCCCTGCTTTTCCTCGCTGTGGAAAGTGGTGGTCATCCAGGCGCAGAACTCGCTGAACGACAAAATCGCCCAGTATGTCCTGCTGGGGCTGGCCATCGTCACCCTGCCGCAGGCCCAGGCGGAAACCTACGCCCACGTTGGCGCGATCCTCCTGGCCGTCCCCCTCATCCTCTTTGCTCCGATGGCGGGCTGGTTTTCGGACCGGTTTTCCAAGCGCAACATCATCTTCTGGTGTTCGGCGATCCAGTTCGGCGGCATGGCTGCCATTTCGCTGGCTTTTTACTTCGACCTGTTCTGGACGGCCACGTTCTGCTTCTTTCTGCTGGCCACCCAGGCCACCATCATGGGACCGGCCAAGGGAGGCATCGTGAAGGAACTGGTGGGGGAACGCCACCTGGCCATGGCCAATTCCTGGATTCAAGGGACCGGGCTGGTCGCCCTGGTGGCCGGTCCGTGCCTGGGCGGTGCGCTCTTTGGCTGGTTCGCTCCGCACTATGTGCCAAACATCGCCGCCTACTGGCCGTCACTCGGGCTGGCCCTGCTGGCCCTGGTTCCCATGGGCCTGTCCGCCCGCATTCGCACCACCCCGTCCCATTCCGCGGAGCCGTTTCGCTGGCGGCTGCTGTGGGAGCACTTTTTCCATCTCGGAGAACTGGTGCGCATCCGCATCCTGCGCCTGACAGCACTGGGTGTCGCCTTCTTCTGGTTCGCCGCCACCCTGCTGGCCCTGCTGCTGGTGCAGGTGGGGGAAATCATCACCGTGGATAAAACCCAGGTGTCCGCCACCAGCGGATTCCTCCTCGTCTGGGTGGGCCTGGGCATTGCCGTCGGCAGTGTCATCGTCGGCGTCATCTCGGTGAATCGCATCGAACTCGGTCTGGTGCCGATCGGCGGCCTGGGCATGGCGGTTGGCTGCTGGGTGCTGGCAGTGCTGCCGCTGGGCGGGCTGCTTTTCAATGGCACCATGTTCATCGTGGGGGTCTTCAGCGGCATCTTCATGGTCCCCCTCAGCGCCTACCTGCAGGACCTGGTGGAACCGGCAAAACGAGGGCGGCAGCTCGCAGCATCCGCTCTGTTTGACTCGCTGGGCATGTTCTTCGGCATCATTGTCCAGGCTCTCTGGAAAATGATGGGACTGACTGGCACCGGCGGCGTCCGGCTCCAGTTTGTCCTGCTGGGCCTGCTGTGTCTGGCTACGGCGGTTTATGTGGTGCGCATCATCCCGCAGAATTTTATCCGCTTTGTCCTGCTGGCGGTCATCAAGCTGGTCTATCGCGTCCGTGCCATCCACCCGGAGAACATTCCCGCCCAGGGCGGAGCGCTGCTCATTGCCAATCATGTCAGCTACATCGACGCCTTCATCATTTCGGCCTCCTGTGACCGTCCGGTGCGCTTCATTGCCGGGGACCAGTTTCATGCCATGAAATGGATCGGCCCGTTTCTGAAACTCTTCAACGTGGTGCCAGTGAGCCGCCAGCGGGCCAAGGATGCCATTGTCAGCGTGGCCGAGGCCGTGGCTGCCGGGGACCTCGTCTGCATTTTCCCGGAAGGTCAGATCACCCGCACCGGCATGCTCAACGAGATCCGCAAGGGCTTCGAACTCATCGCCCGCCGCAGTGGTGCTCCCGTCATCCCGGTGGTGCTCGATGACCTTTGGGGCTCGCTTTTTTCCTATGAGCGGGGGGATTTTTTCCGCAAATGGCCCAAGCGCTATGCCTACCAGGTCAGCGTTTGCTGGGGCTCCGCGGCCGCGGCGGATTCCGTCAGCGCCGCCTGGGCGCGGCGCAGCCTGCGTCAGTTGGCCGGCGAGGCCATGCTCTTGCGCGGTGAATTGCGCCCGCGACTGGAGGTCGCCACCAGCCTCGCGCTCTGCCGTCAGCCCTGGCGCTGGGCGGTCCAGGGGCGCAACCCGGTCTCCCGCGGCATGCTGCTGGGACAGGCATGGACCCTGGCGCGCAAATGGCATGAGGAAATGGAGGGCCGCCGCGTGGCCGTGCTCGCATCCGGATATCACTGCATTCTGGCCAATCTCGCGTTGCGCCTGGCAGGCTCCATTCCGGTGAACGTCCGGCTCCCTGCGGAACGGCTGGAGGAGGCGTTCGCCAAGTGCCGCATCGACGCCGCCATCGGCAGCGGTCCCGGGCATGTCCCAGGAAATGTCCGCTGGATCAACCTTGGGAAGGAACTCGCCGCCATGGACGCCATCCGCCTGGGCATGGAAGTGGCCTTCATCCATGCGCTGCCGCGCTCCCTGCTGGCCTGGCGCATCCATCGCCTGAGCCGCAACCGCCACGTCACCAGCCGCGATGAAGCCGTGGCCTGGCTCGATGCAGATGCCGAGGGCGAAGTCGTTTTCCGCTCCCTGACGCATCTGGAAGTGCTCCTCCAGTCGGAACAGCTCGCCAATACCGACGTCTGCCGCGAGGGTGAAGCGCTCTACTGCGCGGACGGCTTTGCCTGCGCCCACGGCACCATTCTGGGACTCTGGCACTGTCTCATTGCCGGCAGCACCATCATCTCCAATGCCACGGCACTGCGCGAGGCGGACATCTTCGTCGGGGGGGCGGACCTCGGGGAAAAACTGCTGGCTGAGATCCCCCGCAGCCAAAAGGAATTCCGCAGCCTCTACTGCTTCAATCCCCCCGGACGATTTCCGGCGGCACTGGAACTGCGCCTCAAGCGGCGGCTCGCTCTCACCGTCTGCCCATGCTTCGCGTCGGAGCATCACGGACGCATCGTTTCAGTCAGCCAGCCCGATCCAGGACGCCCGTCCGCCAGTGCCGAGCCACAGGCCGGCACCCGTTCAGGAACCCTGGGCCGCGTCCTGCCCGGCTTCGAAATCTCCCCGTCTGGCGACGGCGACTCTCTCGTCATTTCCGATCCTGCAGGAGGGGAAATGCAGATCCAGTTCGCCCGGGTCGATGCCGAGGATTTTCTAACCATTCCCTGAACGGCATTGGCAGGTCGCATCGCTCCGCGAGCGCCTGGCGCACAGGGGGAAGTGTCAGAAACAAACCGGAGCAACGGCTGCCCGGGCACCTTCGCGAACCGAACAAGGAAGTGCTTCCCAGTTCGCCGGTCAGAGCTACACTGGCCACCGTCCCATGAAAACCCTCCCCCTTCTGCTACTGCTGGTTGCGGGCACCGCTGGTGCGGCCCTGACAGAATACGATGCTGCGATCACCGCGGACGCGACCACGCCAGCGTCGAAGCTGACCAACGCCGTCACTTTCACCGGCACCAACAGCGCCGCGTTTGACTTTGGCACCATCACCGGCGATGCCACATTTGAGTTCATTGTGCAGGGCACGCCGAGCACGGCGTCGGGGTATCTGGCGGTGGGAGCGAATACGGTGAGCAACCTGCGCTTTGAGCAGTGGAACAACACCGCGCAGCTGGGCATGACCCAGATCGGCGTGGCCGATTATCTCTTCACGCCCCCGGTGCCGACGCCGGAGTCGCTTCGCCACATCACCTACGTCTGGAACGGTGCGGACACCGTCAGGCTCTATGTGGACGGCGTGCTGGCAGGCACGAACAGCAGCGTGTCCCCGGCATTTGGCATGCCCAGCGGCGTCGGGCGACTGGGGGCGAATGCTTCCAACGGCGAGGGCATGGTGGGCACGGTGTATCGCGTGACCTGTTATGATTCGGTGCTGCCGGACGCGAAAATTCTCGCCCACGCCGATGCCTATCACGACGTGCTGCGCCCGCCGACCATCGGAACGTTCACCGCCTCGCCTCCCGCGGTGACTGCTGGCGGGCAGGTGCAGCTCACCTGGACGACGGACGGCGTCACGGTCACGCTCAATGGCAGCGATGTCACCGGACAGTCGCAGGCAAGTTTCACCCAAAGCGTGACCACCACCTACACACTGGCCGCCACCAATGCGCACGGCACCACCACGCGTGCGCTGACCGTGCCGGTCATCCAGGCCGCCGGCCATGTGGTCATCAATGAATTCATGGCAGAGAACAAGAGCACGCTGGCGGATGAAGACGGCGAATACTCCGACTGGCTGGAACTGCACAATCCCACCGCCTCGCCGGTGAATCTTGGCGGACTCCATCTCACGGATAACGCCGCGCAGCCGCAGAAGTGGGCGCTGCCCGCAGTGAGTCTGGCGGCTGGGGAATTCAAGACCGTCTTCCTTTCGTCAAAGAACCGGGCACCGCTGGCGGGCGAACTGCACGCGAATTTCCGACTGAGCAAGGGCGGGGAATATCTCGCACTCACGAACGGAACGACCGCGCTGCAAGCCTTCGCACCGGCATTCCCGCCGCAGGATGAAGACATGAGCTTTGGCTTGGCTGGCGCGGATCCGGCGCTCTCCGGCTTCATGACGCCGACGCCCGGCGCGGCGAACGATCCCGCTCCGCCGCTGCCGGCACGCGTCGCTTTTTCACATCCATCGGGAATTTTAGACGCACCGTTCAGTCTCTCCCTGACCTGCGCCACCGCGGGGGCCGCCATTTATTACCGGCTCAACAACACCACCACCGCCACGCTTTACACCGCACCGCTGAGCATCACCTCAAGCACAAAGGTCACCGCCTGGTCCGAGCGCTACGGCCAGCGCAGCGCGGACGCACGTGCTTCGTGGATGAAACCGGGGCCGACGCTGGCAGGCTACACCTCCAACCTGCCGATCATGGTCATCGACAACTTTGCCAGCGGCCCGATCCCGCAGAAAGGCTGGAGTGGAAACGGCGCGGGCATCGCTCAGGTGCCCCGGCAGGCTGCGGCTTGGGCGGTGTGGGAGCGCCAGGGGGCGACAGCAACGCTGAGCGGGCCGCCGCAAATGGCCAGTCAAATCGGGATCCGCGGGCGTGGGGCTTTCAGCAGTTCCTGGCGGCAAAAGCCTTATGCGGTGGAGGCCTGGAATGAAACCGGCGGAGAGAAGGCGGCGTCCGTGCTGAACATGCCGGAGCACTCCGACTGGGTGCTCTATTTTCCTGATCCTGACAATAACAAGGATCCGTCGCTGCTCTTCAATACCTTCCTCTACCAGCTCGCGCGGGAGTGCGGGCATGATGCGCCGCGCTTTCGCTGGGTGGAACTCTTCGTCAATGAAGACGGCGGAGACCTCGCCCTGGCCGACCGTCGCGGCGTCTATGTCGTGCTGGAAAAGGTCTCACGGGGAAGCGGCAGACTGGATTTTGAAAAACTCAGTGCCGATGGTTCCAGCGGCGGCTGGATCACCAACATCAACCGCATGGACGCCGCGCCGGAAACCGGCTGGCCTGCGGAGAACGGGGCCACCACGCCGCAGTTCTTCCGCACTGCGGGGCCGAACCGCATTCAGCAAACCACGCCAAACAATCCCACCGTCGTCGGCGATGACCTGCCGCAGCAGAGCAACGGCTTCCTGAATTTCGACAACCCCGGCGGCTACAAAATCAACCCCGCCCAGCGCGCCGCCATCGAGGACTGGTTCCGCAGGTTCGAGGACGTGCTCTACAACAACACGCTTTGGCGCGATCCCGTGAACGGCTACCGCCGATGGCTCGATGAGCGCGACTTCGCGGAGTACTTTGTCTTCAATGAAATCACCCGCAACGGCGACGGAATGCTCATCAGCATGTTTCCGTGGAAAGGCGACGACGGCAAGCTGCGCATGGGTCCAGTGTGGGACTACAACTGGGCAAGCTATCAGGTGGGCGGCGGAGCCACCGGGAACCTGCGCTGGCGCTCAAACCAAATCTGGTACGCCCGGCTCTTCACGGATCCGGATTTCATGCAGCTTTACATCGACCGCTGGTTCGCCTTTCGACGCGGACCCATGAGCAATGCGGGGATGAATGCCATCATTGACGCCCAGAGTGCGGAGATCAGCGCCGCCAAAGCGATGCTCAATGGCGTTGCCAGCGCCGCGGACTTCACAGCGCGCCTCTCCGCCATGAAAACGTGGCTCACGCAGCGCGGCGACTGGGTGGACTCGCAATACACCAGCCCGCCTGTGCTCACGCCCGCCGGGGGCATCATTGTGCCGACCGGGCAGACCGTGACGCTCACCGCCCCCGCCGGCACCATCTACCGTACGCTCAACGGCACGGACCCGCGTCCACCCGGGGGCGTTCTGCCAGTGCCGACGCCGCCTGTTGGCAACAGCATCCAGATCACGGCGGATGCGAAGGTCTTCGCCCGCGCCCATGTCAGTGGAACGGTGTGGAGTGCGCAAACCGTGGGCGTTTATGTCACTGATGCCGTGGCAGCCGATGCGACCAATCTGGTGGTGAGCGAAATCCATTACCATCCCACACCTCCCACGGCTGCGGAGATGGCTGCCGGCTTTGCCAATGCCGACGACTTTGAGTTCGTGGAAATTACGAACACCTCCGCACAGAAAGTCAGCCTCGCCGGAGTGCAGTTCACGCGCGGCGACACCGGAGAGGGCATCGCTTTTGCCTTCAATGACGGCGACATCTGGTCGCTCGCACCCGGCACCCGCGCCGTGGTGGTGAAAAACCGTGCCGCGTTCGCCCTGCGCTACGGCACCATGCCCGTGGCTGGCGAATTCACCGGACGCCTCGACAACCAGGGCGATCTGGTGACGCTCAAAGCCTCCGACGGCGCCGGCATCGCAGCGATTCGTTATGCCGACGCCTGCCCCTGGCCCGCTGCTGCGGACGGCACCGGTTACAGCCTCACCTTTGTCGGCGGAGCGCCGGATGAACCCGCCAACTGGCGCACCAGCCTTCCCCCCGGCGGCACACCCGGCAGCGGCGACCGCGTGCCGTTCACGGGTGGCTCCCCGCTCGACTACGCTTTGGGCGGGCACCGGCTCACATGGCAGCGCAGCGGCGCAAGCCTCATCATCGAACAACCCCGTGTGCCCGGCACGGATGATGCCGTGGTGGCGCTGGAAATTTCCACAGATCTGCAGTCATGGTCGTCGGCCTCCGTCGCGTGTCAGGAGGAAGTGCGGCCACAGGATGGCAGTGTGCTCATCCGATGGACGACAGCGGATGCACCACGGCTCTTCCTGCGCGCCCGGGCGACGCTGCGCTGACTGCCGCCGGTTCGCCAGCGTCTGTGCCCTCTGCTTCCCCTGACGTCGAGGTCCCGCCAATCTCGCAGTCAAAGACTTGCGGCAACGGCATTTCAGGTGCATTGATTGCCCCATGAACACCGTGGCCCGCATCATCCTGCTGTCTGGCGCTTTCTTGGCTCTCTCCTCGTGCATCTTCAAAGAGGCCGTATTCAAGGACGGTTTTGCAAAACCTGATGGCAGTCTTTCCGGAGCGTGGAAAATCGACGAAGGCAACAATGATGACAAAACCGAGACCGCCCTGTGCTTCCTCTTCGAGGCAGACCGCTATCTCATTCATTACCCGGCCATGGTTAAAAACGGCTGCTATTTTGAAGCCAGGCAGTTGAAGGTCCGCGACAGGGATCTGCTGCAGTTGCGTGCATTCGGCACAGCGGAGGGGAAGATGCCAGGTAAAGACGACGAGGTCTGGAACCTGGCCTGGATTGCAGAAAAAAAGCCCGGACAAATCGCCCTCCGCGTGATCAATGACGACAAGAAAAAGCTCGGTCCCGAGGGCATGAGGAAGTTCTTGGAAGCTCCCGAAAGCGATTGGAATGAGGTGTTTGGCGAGGCAGCGGTGTTCAAGAAAACCAATTGAGAGGCCACCCTGGCAGCCGTCCTGGCTGACGGGTTCGTCGCGCTGCCCCACGCTGCCACTTGGCGGTTTCGACTGCCGCTCCGCTCCCGCCAACCACGCGAACCATTCGCCGATTTGCCATATGGGGTGAAGCGCCACAACCGGCGTCAAGCCTTTGCCGCCATGGCTCAAATCCGACTCCAGACTGCGATTCTGAATCCGCCTTTGCGGAGAAGTCCGCGGGAAGTGCTTGCCCTTGACCGCCAACTCCCGTCCTGTTACCACTGCGCACCCCACCGCCACCAGAGCATTGTCCAGTCCCTGGCGGTCGGCCAGCGGGATCCACCTTAAACCAACCAGTTCCATGAATCCGCCCCTCAACCGCCGCACGTTTCTCCGGAGCACCGCGCTTTCCGCGGCTGCTGTTCCGTTCCTTTCCCGCGTCGCCACAGCAGCGCCACCCGCTGCACGGACCGTCGGCGGGATTCATCTCGGGCCGCAAGCGTGGACATTCCGGATGTTTTCCGTCATGGAGGCAATCGAATTCGCCGGGCGTTCCGGCAGCACGGTCATCGAGTTCTTTCCCGGACAGAAATTCAGCAAAGAGCATCCCGATCTGAAATGGGACCACAGCGCGACGGACGACCAGCAAAAGGCTGTGGCTGATCAACTCGCAAAGTGGAAAATCACGCCAATGAATTACGGAGTGGTCGGCATTCCCAACAAGGAGGAGGAGGCCCGGAAGATCTTTGATTTCGCCAAGAAATGGAATTTATACGGAGTGACCACGGAATCGACGGAGAGCATTGCCCTGCTGGAAAAACTTGCCGCGGAGTATGACATCCGCGTCTGCTACCACAACCATCCCCGGCAGCCGGACAATGCGAACTACAAAGTCTGGGATCCAAAATACGTCATGGAACTCGTGAAGGACCGCGACCCGCGGCTGGGCGCCTGCGCCGACACCGGCCACTGGATTCGCAGCGGCCTCAATGCCCTCGACTGCCTCAAGACGCTGCGCGGACGGGTGCATTCCATGCACCTGAAAGACCGCATCGATGAGAAGAGTGAGGATCAGATCTTCGGCTGCGGGAAGGCGAATGTGCCGGCGATGCTTGAGGAAGTGCGCGCCCAGGGGTTTCGGGGCAATGTGTCCATCGAATACGAAACCAACTGGGACCACAGCCTGGCAGACGTCAGCCAATGCGTCGGCTACATTCGCGCACTGGGCGAGATGAAAGGCTGGTGAGGCTTCGCGCAGCGTCGGGTGTTCCTGGTCAAGGCTGATCCGGCGGACGGCAGTCCTGTCAGGGATTCCGACCAACCGCCGCCGCGGCAGCGGGGTCACTGTCCGCTGGCGGCGGGGCGGGATTCTTTTTGGATCTGTTTGAACATGCCGGGGCGGGAGGGATCCACGGTTTCGATCCATTCGCCCTGGTAGGCTTTCTCGACGTTGTCCTTCCAGAATTCCTCCTGGATGACATGGAGGTCCAGATTGAGTTCCTTGGCCTTGAGGCGCATGAGGAGCTTGCGGTCCTCGTTTTCCTCTTTCACGGTTTTTTCCACCCAGGCACCATTGTCTCCGGCTGGTTTTTCGCGGATTTGGAGTTCGCCGCGGTGGGTTTCCACGACCCAACGGTTGTTTTTCATTTCCTGCACCTGCTGCTGGCGGTTGTAAAGGCGCTCGCGTGCCGCCTTGGCTTCGTCCTCGTCCTTTTTGCCTTCGCCGACCTTGTCGGAAGAATGCTGGTACACATCCATGCGGATGTTGATGTCGATGGGGTCGAGCTTGATGGGATCCTTGGTGCCGACATCCACCTTGAAGGCATCGCACCCGCAGAGCAGCGCGGCGGTTCCCAGCCAGCAGAGTCGGGAAAGGGAGGATGGACGCATGGCTGGCATCTAAACCGCAAACGGTCCGCCCCGCAACTTTCGTGGCAGGATTTCCGGAGGGCGGTGCGCTTACCGAGCCGGGGCGGAATCCGCAAACTTGAGCCAGCCAAAGCGCGCAGGCGTGTGGAAACTGGGCGTCAGGGTGGGGTTGAAGGCAAGTCCGGACTTGGATGCGGCATCGTGACGGTAGAAGTTGGCGCGCCAGGACTGGCCGGCGGCTGGCCGGGCGTCCCCAAAAGAGGAAAATGGAATGCGGGCTTCCAGTCGCCAAATTTTTGCGGTCGCATCCACGCTGGCCGAAAATTCAACCGGACAGGTCCAGGCAAAATCCTTCTCAGGGAGGCGGACCATGACATCGAGTTTCTCACCGGTGGGCGCCCATTCGATTTCCGCGTAGTGGTTCGGCTGTGCCGGATCGGGGGCAAGGAAGGCCTCCACCACGTCCCGATCCCACAGGCCCAGGCGTTCCTTTTGCGCAACGGGTTCGAAGGTGGTCAACTCGGTGAACGGGCATTCGTAGAGGAGGTAAAGAAACTGGTCCGACCACAGCGCCCGCAGCGTGGTGGAAAGCGCCGGGCGCACACTGGCATCGTGAGACTGATATTCCAGCGATGCGGGCACCGCCTGGTTCCAGACGGAGGTGTCCCCGCGTCCGTTCGGCTGGAAATCCTGACGGATGAACCGCACGGTGAGCGTGGGCGGCGGCAGGGAGCGGGCGAGCAGCCGCCGGGCATTGTCGAAATAGACCCGCCGGAGGATGTCGGGATCCAGGGCAATGGAGTCGATGGTCCAGTCGCCCTGGATCGGAGTCATGTGCGGCCAGTTGCGGTCGCTGGTCTCAAACCACCGCCAGCATTTGGCGTAGAAGGCGCAGCCGTCGTCGTCGGTGGGGCGTTCGGCGTCGCCTCCGGAGCCGAGAATGAGGCGGTCATAAACCATGAAGTCCGTGGCAAAGAGAATCCGGTCGCGGTGCTTGCGGAAGAAGGTGCGAACCTTTTCGGGATCGTGCCGGCCGATTTCCGGAATGCGGGCGGCGACATCCGCCAGCATGTTAGGATTTCGTTCCAGTGCCTGGTCCACCCATTGGAGATCCTCGGCGTTGTTGGCGAAATGCACGCAGACAAACGTGGTGCCGCGGTGGCGGGCAATGACGCGGTCCAGAGCCGCGAGCAGTTCTTCCCGGGCGGGGAATTTTTCCCGATCGCCAAACCACCAGCTTTTGTGGTCCTTGAGTTCCTTCCAGCGTTCGTTGGCAGCGTCGAAGGGCAGCCAGAACGCCCGCGGGTCGGCCACATGGATGGAGACGGGCATCTGCAGTTCGCCGCATTTTGCCCAGACGGGATCGAGTTTCGGATCGTCGATCTTGATGAGTTGCCGGTTGCGGTCGCGCAGGAAAAGGCCCAGCCGCTTGTATTCCTTGAGTCCGGCGGCTCCCATTTTGCGTCCCGCGACGATCTGCTGCACGGCGCGGTCCGAAAAGTCCGGATCATCCCACCCGGCATAGTCCAGATTCATATAGTGGACGAAACGGTCGGGATGGTTGGCGTCGGCCAATGCCTTGACGCGTTCGAATTCGGACTTCCCGTCCGGCTTGCTGGTGACGGTGCCGCCGCTGAGATTGACGCCGATTCCGATGCCGGAGCGGTCCATGATGCGCACGGCGCGGGCGAAATTGTCAGGCTTGCCGTCGATGTGCTGGTGGAGGTCGATGGTGCGGTGCGCCGCGCGCCATGTTTCGGCAATGCGCACGGTTTCCGCCACCGTGGGTGTGGCTGCCGCCGCGGGTCCAGCGGCCGGACGGCCGATGGTGATGACAATGGCAGCGACGAGGCCCGCCGCGAGGGTCAAAGGAAGAAGGCGCATGGTGGCGGCAGTGTGCGCCGGGAGTCAGATTCCGCACCAGTGCCGCGAACGGGTAGGCGCGGAATCAGTCACGGCGGCGGCAGCGGATTTGAAACTGGCGGCTCAGCAGCCAGCGCACGCCGAACATGTCGCGGGTGGCGCGCAGGGCGCGGTTGCCGAATCCGTACTTGCTGACGCCAGCGAGGCGCGGGCGATGGTTCACGGGAACCTCGCTGATTTTGTAGCCCATGCCCTTGATGAGGGCGGGCATGAAGCGGTGCATGCCCTTGAAAGGAATGAGCGCTTCGCGGCACTCCCGGCGCATCACTTTCAGGCTGCATCCGGTGTCGCGGACGCCGTCACCGGTGAACCGGCTGCGCACCAGGTTGGCCACCCGGCTCTGGAGGCGGCGGAAAAAGGTGTCCTTGCGTTTCGCGCGGTAGCCGCAGACCAGGTCGAAGCCCTGTGCGAGTTCGTCGAGCATCCGCGGAATGTCCGCAGGGTCGTTCTGCAAATCTCCGTCCAGCGTGGCGATGACCGCACCGCGCGCCGCATGGATGCCGGCATACATCGCGGCGCTCTGGCCGGTGTTCTTTGCAAATTCCAGGACCCGGACTTCCGTCCGCGCGGGAATGCGCGCCACGGTTTGGTCGGTGGAACCGTCATCGACCAGCACAATTTCAAATTTCCTACCGGCCAGTGCCTGACAAATTTCACCGACAAGGCTGGCGACATTTTCCTCCTCGTTGAAAAGCGGGACCACGACGGAAAGATCGCAGGCGGGTTGGGGCTGGGAGGCAGGATCCATGCAGACAGGGTTGATGGCCAGGGCGGGGAATGGGGGCGGATGGTTTACCGAACGTCAAAGGCATCGCGCAGACCGTCACCGATGAAGTTGAGCGCCAGCAGGGTGAGACTCATGAGGGCGGCGGGGAAAATGAGAAGCCACCAGCGGCTTTCGATGGGGTTGATGGCGGACGCGCCTTCCTTGAGCAGTGCGCCCCAACTGGCGGCGGGGTCCTCAATGCCCAAGCCGAGGAAGCTAAGGAAACTTTCGTCCAGAATCACGATCGGCACCGTGAGCGTGAGGTAGGTCAGGATGACCGTCCAGAGATTGGGCAGGAGGTGCCGGCGCATGATCGCCCAGGGCTTGCGGCCCATGGCGCGGGCGGCGGCGACATACGGCTGTTCCTTGAGGACCAGCACCTGGCCGCGGACGATCCGGGCCATGGTCAGCCATTCGATGCACCCGAGGCAGAGAATCATGAGGATGATGCGGGAATACGGCGTGGCATCCTCCATGACGGATGCCAGCCACGGCCAGTCGAAGCGCCGGGAGTCGTTCAGCCCCAGCCGCCAGGCATCCAGCGCCTGCCGGAACGGTCCGTCCAGCGTGGCAATGACCACGAGGATGAAAAGGAGGCGCGGAATGGCGTAAAGCACATCCACGACGCGCATGAGCAGGGCGTCCACAGCTCCGCCAAGATAACCGGCAGCCAGGCCGACGGTGGTGCCAATGAGCAGGCTGAAAAGCGCCGCGGCCAGGCCGACGACGATGGAAACGCGGCCGCCTTCCAGCACGCGCACCAGGAGGTCGCGTCCGCTGACATCGGATCCCAGGGAATAGGTGAGGGTGGTTTCCGCACCCGCTGCATTTTTGACCACCCCGGCCGCACCGGGGGCGAAAAACGTGTTTGGTGAGGGATCGCGTCGCGCGGGATCCATCGGGAGCGGCGCCAAAAAACATGCCAGGACAATGAGCGCCAGACAGGTCATGGCTGCCATGGCGGTGCGGTTGCGGCGCAGGCGCTGCCAGCCGGTGGATCCGCCCGCGGCGGCTCCGGTCAGGCTGGGTGTGGCGGCGGCAGCGTCAGGCATGGAGTTTTACGCGGGGATCCACCAGGCAGAGCAGGAGGTCGGCCAGGAGGTTGCAGATGACCACCAGCAGACAGTACACGATGACCGCGCCGATGAGCAGAAACGGATCCCGGTTGAGCGTGGCATTGACGAAATGCTGGCCCATGCCGGGAATGGCAAACACGCTTTCGACGATCATCGAACCGGTGAGCAGATAGGCGGCCATGGGTCCCAGGTAGCTGATGACCGGCACCAGGGCCACTTTCAGGGCGTGCTTGTAAATCACCCTGGATTCGGACAGTCCCTTGGCACGGGCGGTGCGGATGAAATCGCGATTGAGCACCTCGACCATGCTGTTGCGCATGAGGCGGGAAACGTTGGCTCCGTAGTAGAGCGCGAGACAGACGGTGGGGAGAATGGCATGTTTCCAGGAGAACCACCCGCCCACCGGCAGCCAGGCCAGCCCGATGGCAAACACCAGGGCCAGCAGCGGACCGGTGACGAACGTGGGCGTGGAAATGAACAGCATGGCCCCGCCCTGGACAATGCGGTCGCCTGCCCGCTGTTTGCGGGAGGCGGCGTAGGCACCGGACAGAATGCCGCCGCCCGCCGCCAGGAGGAAGGCGGCACCGCCGAGCTTGGCCGAAATGGGCAGCGAGGCACCGATGATTTCCGTGACCTTGAAATTCTGCGCCTTCAGCGACACCCGCATGTCGCCGTGCAGCAGGTCGCTCATATAGGCCAGGTAGTTCTGCACGGGATGGCGGTGCATGTTGAACTGGCGCAGTTTTTCCAGTTTTGCCTCCTCACTGAGACTGCGTTCGCTGTCGAACGGTCCGCCCTTCACCAGTTGGAACATGAAGAACACCGCGGTGACCGCGCAGAAGAGCACGATCACCATTCCGCCGAGGCGCTTGACCAGATACAACAGCATGGGGCGCGGCGAACAATGCACGGACCGCACCGCTTGAAAAGCACGGGCTGGTCCTATTTTTGAAACATTTTATCCCGGGCGTTGCCGCCGCTCATGATGAAGGCCGTGAGGTCGAGCACTTCATCCTCATTGAGCGTGCCGAGCAGGGCCGGAGGCATTGAGGAAACAGGATACTTGCTGCGCGTCTTGATGTCCGAGACTTTCACATCGGTCTGTTTTTCGTAGTCGAGCGGGTTCTCCACGACTTTGAGCACTCCGTTTTCCTCTCCCACCACGCGCCCCACCAGCGACGAGCCATCGGTCTTTTCGATGAGGGTGGACTCATACTGGTCGGAGATCACCTTGCTGGGATCGACGATGTTTTCGAACAGATCCTTCAGGGTGTAGCGGCTGCCGGAGCCGGTGAGGTCAGGCCCCACGCCGCCGCCTTCACCGGCGAATCGGTGGCAGGTGGAACACAGCGCCGCTTGGAACAGAGTGCGTCCGTTTTCGAAATTGCGGCCTTTGAGGCGGCCTTCGGCGAGCTTCAGGAGGTCATCCAGGTCATAGGGTTTGCCGGGGCCCTTGGCGCGGGGCAGTTCTTTTTTCACCGCGAGGAGGTCACCCGAGATGCTGCTCAATTCCGCATTGAGATCGGCGGGAACTTTTCCCAGGGCTTCGGCGCGGATGTTGCGCAGGAAGCCGGCGAAGCTGTTGCCGCCGCGCCATTTGGCGGTGCCGTTGAACCAGCGGAAATACTGGCGACGCAGGTCGGGAGTCCAGCCTTCGGTGGCATTGCGCAGGATGTAGGCAAACATCATCTGCTGGCGGTTCGGGCGCGATTCCTGGGCTTCCTTGAAGGCTTTGGCGTAGCTTTCGTTGAGCCGCAGCACTTCTTCGCCGGGGGAGTCCTGGTGGTCGTCGTCCTTGGCAGTGATCATGAGCTGCAGGGCCTTGGGCACCACCTGGCGGGAATCGAGGAAGACCAGCAGTTCGCAGAGTTCCTTGTTCAGGGCATTCGATGGCGCCGGAAACATGGGTTCAAAACGTCCGCGCAGTTGTGCCAAGACCGCGGGATCCTGCGGCTTGCCCATGCGGGTGTAACACAGCGCGTAAACCCGCAGCAAGTCCAGCGTTTCCGCCTCGCGCAGGGCGGCGCCCTGCACACGGCCGAGGGCTTCCAGCACGTTCGGCTGCAGGGCGGCGCCGCCCGCACGGCACAGGGCGCACAGGGCGGTGAGGGTGGACTGGGCGCTGCCCTTTTCGGCCAGGGCGCGGTCCTGCCAAGAGGCGACGGGTTGGTTTTCGATGACGACACGGGCGGCGAAACGGATCCACCGGTCAGGGTTGCCAAGGTGTGGCCAGGCTTTTTCCACCACGCGGGCATCCGGTGCGGCGTCCAGCAGGCTTTCCAGATCCTTCCGCTGTTTCATGGCCGCGGTCAGTTCCAGGGGGGCGGCTGGTGCGGTGGTTTCCTGACCGACGTAGGTCACGCGGTAGAGCGCGGACTGGGTGTTGCGTCCGCCGATGGTGAAATACATCGCACGGTCCGACGGGAGAATGATGGCGTCGGTGACGGGCAGCGGTTTTCCGGTGATGAAGGCTTCCTTGTCCCCGGCCCAGGAGGCACCGTTCGCCTTCAGGTGGATCGCGTAAATGGTGCCGTAGGTCCAGTCCAGGGCATAGATGGCCCGCTGGTATTTGGCGGGAAATTTGGCTCCAGTGCCGGCCACCATGCCGGTCGGGCTGCCAGGACCGATGTCCACAGTGGCTGGCAGGCTGTCCAAGTAATAGGACGGCCACTTGCCGGATCCGGAGCGCCAGCCGAATTCGCTGCCGGGCACGGCCTGACAAATGCGGGTGGGACGATACCACGGCGAACCGATGTCCCATTCCATGTCGGAATCGTAGGTGAAGGCATCGCCGTCGGGGGTGAAGGCGAGGTCGTATTCATTGCGGTAGCCGGTGGAAATGAGCGTCCATTGCCGCGCTTCGAAGTCCGTTCTGCAGACCCATCCGCCCGGGGCCAGAATGCCCTTGGCATGGCCGTTGGCATCCCACATGCGGGGCAGCAGGTGATCTTCCTTCCAGAGCCGCGGCACCAGCGACTTTTCCGGATTGGGAATGGGCGTGTGGTTTCCGCCGGTGATGTAGAGGGATTTCTTGTCCGGCCCCAGAATGACCTGGTGCGGCCCGTGTTCCCCGTTGCCGTTGATGTCCCGGATTTTCACTTCCTCGTCGAACTGATCGTCGCCATTGGTGTCGCGCAGGCGGTAAAAGCCGCTGCCCGGACCGTTGACGACCACGTAAAGCGCATGGTTTGCGTACAGCAGTCCCTGGGCGTGGCTGGTCTTCACCTTGAGTTGCTCCACTTTGGGCTCCCCGCCGTCGGGAGTTAGGGTGATCCGGTAAATCGCACCGTTCTGGTCGCCGGCCAGCAGGCGGTTTTTGTCATCGCTGGCCAGACACACCCACGACCCCTGTTCGGCCTTGGGCACGGTGTAAACGAGGTCCACCTTGAATCCCGGCGGAGCGGTCACCGTGTCCGCAGCGGTGGCGCTGCCTGCCGGTGCCGTTTCAAAAACAGAGCCGTAAGGCTGGTCGCCATACCGTGCGACCACTACCGAAGGCTGCCACTGGCTCAGATTCGCCGACGCCGCCTTCCAGTCGGTCGCATTCGCCGTCCATTTCCAACCACTGTTGCTGACCACCAGGCGTTTGCCGCCCTTGGACTCACCGGTGAATATCTCCACCAACAGCGCCGCCTGGCTCCCGCCGTCGTTGCCTGCCTTGACCGCGATCCAGTTTTCTCCGGCCTTCAGAAATTTCTGCACCGGGACGGCGATCGGTTCCATCCAGTCACGGTTGCGCCCCGCCACCTGGCCATTGATGACCACGGCGGCACCATTGTCGCAACTGACGCGCAGCACGGCTTTTTCCGGAACGCTGGGCAGGGTGAAGGAGGTGCGAAAATAGGCGGTTTCATGCGGCTTGGCCGTCTTGGCCGACCAGATCCACTCGGGCGTCTGGGCTGGCATGAATGGCACCGCCGCAAGGGCGCCGCCGGTGATGAATGCAACAATGAGTTTCCGGGCGAACATGGGCGCGACGCTAGGTGGAATGTCCCCGGCGCACAGTGCGAAAAAATTACGGATTGGCGGAAATCGACGGATCGGAACAAGGTCGTGCAGCAGATTTTCATGGTGTCCCGCAGCCCGGACGTGGGTCGAAGGCCGCCGGCAAAATCTCCCTTTCGCTTCACCCTCAGCGGAAGCAGGCGGGGGCCTATCCTGAACACCGCCGGCCGCCACCGGCCAGGTCGCTGTTTCCTTGGCAGGTCCAAACACCGGGGAATTTCATGCGTCGTGCCCGCATCACGGCGGGGGCAGCACCAGCAGCCTGACAAATTTCCGCTGGCCGGTGCGGGAAATGCTGCTGCGGATGACCTGGGTGCCGCCGTCGGTGCCGATGACCTGGTTCACCGGTATCACCGTGGTCCAGGTTTCCAGATCGGCGGATGTCTGCACCTGAATGCTGATGTCAGACGCTGCGGTGTTGCGCCGCCAGATGAGGGCGATGACGGTTTCCTCCAGCGTCGCGAACGGCAACTGGTGCTGGGAGGAAGCGTGCGGATTCAGGTCGAGGGCGTATTCGACGAGGTTGGTGCAGCCGTCGAATTCAGGGTCGGCCAGATTGCCGGCGATGGCCGGATTCCCCGCGTTGGCGCCGAATTTCGCCTGACGCCACTGCTCGATGGGCGGAAGCGAAGTCCAATTGATCGTGGTGTCGTCGTAGGTTTGCACCTGGCCGTCGGTGGCGGTGAGCCGCACGGTGTAGAGGCCCGGGGTGGAGAAACCGATGCCGGTATCCACCAAGCTGGAGTTGCCGAACGTGGCGGTGCCGGGGCCGCTGCGCTGGCTCCAGAGGCTGGTGAGGCTCACTGGCAGCGGCTGTGCGTCGTCGGTCACCGCGGCGTCGAGGAGAAATGGCCCAGCGCCGCTGAGCGCCGCACCGGCATTCACATGGGGGCCGACATTCCCGGCGATGGTGAAGTTCAGCGAGTCCATGACTGCGGTGCTGGCGGTGGCGGGTTCGGCGCTGGTGATGGCGAGCCCAACCAGTGGCGCTGCGCCCATGTCCGGGATGGTCTTGGTGCTGCCGCGCTGTGTCCAGTTCACGCCGTCCGCTCCATGGAAAGCGGAAAAGTTATTGCCGCTGCGCACGATGCGCACCCATCGCGGGAAGGTGTATTGTGTTCCTCCGTCGCTGGACTCCGCGGCACTGCCCGGCGCGTTGCGGTTGTTGCGGGAGTGTGAGCCAGTGGGCTTGTGCAAACTCATCAAATAGGGAGCACCGGGCGAAGCATCCGCGCGCACCTGCAGCCCCACACGACAGGAGCCGTTGTTGCCGCCGGGGTTGGTGATGCTGACGATGCGGCACCGCAGGTCGAAGTCTCCGCTGCGCGGGGCGGCGGAAAAGTAGAAGCCGTCCGCCGTGCCACTGCTGCTCAGCCCGCTGCCGGCTCCGCTGATGGTGAAGCTGCCGGCGGACTCACTCACCGAACCGGGCGCGGTCGTGACGCCGATCTGCTGTCCGGGTACCGTGGTGGTTCCCACGCCGACGGCGAGGTCCGTACTCACCGTCACCCCGTGCGTGGCGCTGGCGCGCAGCACGTAGCTCCCGTTAGCGGAGAAGGTGACGCCGGTGATGCGGTGGGATGGATTTTCAAACGTGGCGGTGCCTGGTCCGCTCACCTGGCTCCAGGTGACGGGCGGATGGGCGGTGCCGTTGGGTGTTTCACGAGTGGCTTCCACCTGGGCCATGAGGCCGACTCCCGCGGGAATGGAAATGCTGGTCACCGCGGGCGAAAGGAGCGTCACCACGGGCGGAGCATCGTCGTCAAGGATGGTGATAGTGGCTTCGTTTTCGAGGCTGATTTCGTAAGCGGGATCGGCGGTGATGGTGAGGATCACCGTCTTGTCAGGCTCTTCCGCAGTATCGGCAATGGGCGTGACGGGAATGGAAACGCTGTTCTGGTTGGCAGGCAGGACCACGCTGCCGCTGAGGGCCGCGAAGTCGGCGCCGCCAACGCCGGTGCCACCCAATGCATAGCGGACGGTCACCGCGAGTCCGGCGGCCCCGCCGGTGCGCGAAACCGTGAAGAGTCCGCTGCCGCTGTCTTCGCTGCATTCCGGCGTGGAGGCGAGCAGGCTCAACACCGGAGCGTTGCTTTCCGTGAGGGTGATGGTGTGCGTGCTGATGCCGCCGAGGGTGCAGCCGGCGGGTGCGGAAAGGGTGATGATGATGGTCTCCGGCCCCTCGGCCACGCCGTCGGGCAGGATGACGAGCGGCAGTTTTTTGAACAGGTCGCCAGCAGCGAAACTGAGCGTGCCGCTGGCCAGCGTGTAGTCGCTGCCGGCGCTGGCGGTGCCGGTGACGGTGTAGTTCACGCTGGCGGCAGAGGCCGACGGCACGTCCAGCGCGGCGATGAGCAGCGGCTCGGTGCCGTCCGCTTCATTCCGCGTGGTGGCGGCGGTGAGGAAGCTTGCGCGCGGCACCGGATGAGCCGCGGCGTTGTCGGAAATGGTTAATGCATGCTCGTCGCGGCTGCCGGACAGGCGCACGCTGCTGCCGCCGACGTTGAGGTTTTTTAGCCGGAGGAGGACGGTCTCGCTGCCTTCGAGCAGATTGTCGCTGACAATGCGCAGGCGCACATTGCGGGAGGTGACGCCCGGCGGAAAGGTGAGGGTGGTGCCGGTGATGTAGGCATTGCCATTGGCGGCATCGGCGAGGTGATAGTCCACGCCGTCGCCCACGGCGGTGCCGCCTTCGATGACGCAGTCCACCGTCACCGTGCCCGTCATGGCGGAGGGCAGCGTCACGGGAATGTCGCGGTATTCCCCGGTGATGCTGTCGGGAGCCTCACTGGCAACGCTGCTGGTGGCGGTGAAGCCCATGCTCGGCAGTGACGACGGCAGGTCATTGTCATTCAAATGCAGCGTGCCGCCCGCGACCTCCATGCCGTAGCCGATTCCGGCTGCGAGGGTGAGCGTCACCGTTTCCGTGCCTTCGCGTTCGGTGTCGTCCAGCGGCGTCACGGGAACATCCACCCCCGTCGCTCCATCCGGAATGACCGCGCTGCCGGACAGCAGCGTGTAGTCCGTGCCGTTGACGGCGGTGCCGCTGAGGGTGTAGTTCACGGTCAGATCGCCAGCGGTGCCGACCCGCGAGAGGTAAAATGAACTGGAATCGTCCGGCTCGGCCAGTCCGCTGCTGTGCGTGCTCACCGACACGGTCTCCGTGTCGTCGTCCTTGAGGCGCATCACCGCGCTGCTGTCGTTGTAGAGGGAGTAGGCGGCATTGGGCGTGATGGTGAGCAGGATCGTCTCCGTATCCTCTGCGGCAGAATTGTTCAGCACCGGAATGGTCACCGTCGCGGTGTTCTGATGCCCGCCGGTGCCCGCGATGGTCACGCTGCCGGACGGTGCCGTGTAGTCGCTGCCGGCAGTGGCGGTGCCGCTGAGCGTGTAGTGCACCGTGATGTTTCCGGCCACGCTGCCAAAGGCAGTGAAGGTAAACGTGCCGTTCGACGATGGCTCCGCAGGCGAATTGGCCGTCACCGTCACCAGCGGCGGATCCTCGTTGTCCACCAGGTTCAGCGTGCCGCTGAAGTTGGAACCAAGCGTGCAGGTGTTGTCGAAAACCGTTAGGCTGAATGTAATGCTTTCGTCCCCTTCGCCGAAGTTGTCATCATACGGCGTGAGGATGACCGGCACCGACTCCGCACCTGCAGGCAGGGTGATCTGGCCTGGCAACGCCACAAAATCCGACCCGTGCAGTGCGCGACCCTGCAGGCCGTAATAGACCGTGAGCGGCGCACTCAGGCTGCCGGTGCGCGAGATGACCACCGTGCCTGTTCCGCGTCCGGCTTCATTCAGTGTGGCGTCGAGCACCGTGACGCTGACGGCCGGCAAATCGTTGTCGGTGATCGTCGCCGTCGCGGCGCTGGCAGTGCTGTCCACGATGTAGGCTGCGTTGTTGGAAATGGTCACCGTCGCATCCTCCGGCACTTCGATGCCGGCATCGTCCGTCGGCGTCACCACCAGCGGCGCACCGGACTGACCGGCGGGAATGGTGAATGTAGTGCCCAACAACGGATAATCCGAGCCCCGCGTGGCCGTGCCACCGTAGGCCAGGGTGACATTCAGCGCGGCGGCGGTGCCGCCGGTCCGGCTGACGAAAAACGTGGCGGCATCGCCCGCGGTTTCCGTGGCGTACCTGTCCGATGCTTCGACCTTCACCACAGGCAGCGTGGTGTCGTTGTCCGCAATGGTCAGCGACGCGATGCCGCCACTCCGCACCTGATAGTCGCCCACTGACAATTGAAGCTGCACCGTTTCCGGGCCTTCTTCCGTCGTGTCGTCCGCTGCCGTGACAACCACCGTCAGGGACGACTGTCCGGCGGGAATGGTGAACGACTCCAGCGAACCGGCGTCCGCGTAGTCCGGTGCAAACGTGTAATCCGTGCCCTTCACCGCACGGCCTGAGGCCGGAGCGACATTGACAGCGAGGTCGGCACTGGTGTCGCCCGTGCGGGAAATGACAAAGCGGCCCGCGGTGCCGCCTTCCGCGGCATCCGCCGCCGTGATGGAAACCTGCGCCGCGCTTTCTGCGGTCCAGTTCGCGCCGTTCACCGTGCCATTGGAAGCCGCTGCTACCGGGTTGGTGAAACCAGCGGTGAACGTGTAACCCGCCAGCGAAGCGGTGAGCGTGCGGGAGCCAGAACTCAGGTCGGCGAGGGCGTAGGTGCCGTCGGTGTCGCTGTAGCAGTATTTGTCCGTGTCGCTCGTCACCAACACGCCCGCGAGCGGCTGCCCGCCCGCCGTGATGCTGCCGCGCACCACGGCACGTCCCGGATTTCCGATCGTCACCACCGTGCTGCGCCGGGCCGTGCCGCCTTTCATGTCGCTCACGGTGACATGCACCGTCATTTGGTCTGTGGAAGTGAACTGCCGCGTGATGGTCGGCGTGTTCGTGGTCACGTAGCGGTCGCAAAAGTCCCAATGATAGGCAAGCGCATCGCCGTTGGCATCGCTGGCCGTCACCGTGAACGTCGCGCTGCCATTCACCGCGATGTTCGTCGCAGTAGCGGTGAAGCCGGAAATCACCGGGGCCACATTCCCAGGGAACGGCCCGCGATTCATGACCACGTCCATGCTCGGCGGCGTGGTGTTGTTTTTGCCCAGCACGGTGAAGTGCAGATCGCTTTCAAAATCACTGAAGGTGCGCCCCACGCGGATGCCGCCGTCGCCTTTGCCGCCTGGGCTGAGCTGCGTGGTGTCCACCAGATGCCCGCAGTTTGTGCCGAGCCCGTCCAGCAGCATGAGCACGCTGTCCGTCCACTCGCCGCCAATGGCCGGGTGATACTCCAGGAAAAAACGCCGCTTCGAATCCTTCTCCGTGCGGAAGGCATAGCGTTTCCCCTCCTCCAGTTGCGGCTGATCATAGGCGTAAATCCGATACACGCCGTTTGCCGCCGGCGTGGCCGCCGGGCGGTGCACATACGGGTCCGACAGCCAGCCGAGATCGCGTTTGGATTTGGAAGTATAATGCGCACCGAAGCCGCCACCGCCGCCCATCACGTCGAAGCTGTTGCCGTATTCCTGGTTGGAGCCCACGCCGATGGCCGAGCCGTCGCTGGTTTTCCAAAAGTTGGCGTGGTTCCGCCCCAGCGAGTGCCCGCATTCGTGATTGAGCACATCCATGCCATTCCAGGTCACCCACACGCTGTCGCCACCGCCCCAGGAAACACCACTGAGCCGCGGCCCTTCATTGACGCGCACGATGGTACAGTTGTACTGGCGCGAATCATAACCAAGCAGCCGCGCCTGCGTCCGGGCATCGCTGTGGACCAGACCGAGACCGTCCACTTCGTCGTCCTTGGCGAGATACCATGCCTTGGTGTGCGGCATGACGACGAGCGGCGTCACCGTCGTGGTGGTGGTGAGCCTTCCGAACGATGATTCCAGGAAAAAACGGCTCACATTGCGCATGTCTTCCCACGCGCGGCCTTCCGAATTCGGCGCGCGCATCTGATCCGGATAGGTCACGCGGATGTAGAGACAGCGGAAATTGCCAATCGCCTCCGACGACGTGCCCGGATAGGCGTCCTGGAAATAACCCGACACGCCCGGCCCGCCGCTGGCCCACCGCTGCGACTCCTCAAATACCCGCACATGCGAACCATTGCACAGCCGGATGAGCCGTCCGCCCAGCTCCACCACCGGCGTCTCGTCCTCCACGGTCATTTCCTCGACCGTGGAAATTGGCGTCACCGTGGCGGAAACCGGGCAGGTCTCGTCCACAACGGTCCCCGCCGCGATGCGCTCGCCGCGGTCCAACTGCCGCACCGGATTCTCCGCCACCGCCATCTCGCGGCCGATGGCATAGCCGCGCAGCGCCACATCCTTCCGCGATGTCGCCGACTCCATTTCGCCAAAAACATGCGCCTTGTAGCTCTCGCCCGCGGGCGTTTCGAAATAGCGCAGCACCAGTTCTGCATCCGGCGGCAACACGGCACCCTCCTGCGGGCGTCCAAAGTAGGCCTTGTAGTCCCCGCGCGCACTCACCGGCTTTTCGAGGTGCTCCACCACCTCCGCTGGCAAAGTCTGCCGCACCACCGGCCGCACCGCCATCTCCAATGCCAGCGCCGGCCTGGTTACAATCAGCCGCTGCATTGCTGGCCGCCGCACTTTGGCCAGGGCCGCGCCTTCCGCGGCCAGCACCGGCTTTTGCTCCAGCGAAGCAGCCTGCCAGCGGGTGAGCCAGTCCCGGAACTCGTGAAGCGGGGCGGCCGCGACCAACACCGGCTGAGTGGCGGCAGTGGTTCCCGGCGACGGCACCGGCTCGGTTTGCCTTCCAGGGCTCGCGGGGAGGGCCTCTGGTGCGTGCGGCGGCGATGCCATTTCCGATGTTAGGAAATGGAAACCGCCGACCGCCAGAACGGCAGTGACGGCCAAAATACGATGGCGTTTCATGGTGCGGGTGGGATGCGGGATTGGCAGCAGCCAGTAGGTGGGAGCGCGGGATGCTACAATACAACCGTCAGAGGATGCAATGCACCGCGGGGGGAATTTTCCAGGCCTTTACTTCGCCGCCCCAGTGAACCGCACGAAGTAAAATCGCCGGTCCTCGCCCCGGATCCCCAGGCCTTTTCCGCCGAAATTCATTTCGGCGATGCCGTTGGTGGACTTGTTGGAACTGTAAATGGCAATCGCGGCGGCCCCGTGTGCATCGGTGAACACCTTCGTCACGATGGCGGAGTGTCCGGCCCATGCGCCACCCTTTCGTTGAATCCAGTATTGGACGAAGTCGCCAGGCCGCACCTGCGCGGGTTCCACCACGGTGCCCTGCCGCATGATTTCCGCCAACGCATGCTGAATGCCCTTCGTCCGCGCATCGCCGCCCGCCACCGCCGCCTGGAGATCGGCGAACGGATAGCGGATGTAAAGCGCATCCGTCTCCGCTTTGTGCAACGGTCGCCGCAGCAGCGCCTCCACCACCGCACCCGTGAACTACACACAGTCCACCTGCCGCTGCGCCTGTGCGGGACCGTAAGTGAAGCCCTTGAATCGTTCCGCAGCCACCTTCCTGGCCGTCGCCAGCACATCCGGTGCAGATGCCGCCGCTGCTTTCACATCACCGGCTGCGGCAATCCGCCCAGTTGCGACCGCAAGGAGGACTGCCAGCCACAGGCTGTGGCGACGACAACTCTCGATGCAGCGGCGTGGCATCAGCAGCTCCTGGCTGGCCGGTTACAGGCTCTGGTAGTTCACCGGCTCCTCGGTGATGACAATGTCGTGGGCGTGACTTTCTTTTAATCCTCCAGGAGTAATCCGGACGAAGGTGGCCTTGGTGCGCAGTTCCTCCAGAGTCTTCGCGCCGAGGTAGCCCATGCCAGACCGCAGACCGCCAACCAGTTGGAAGAGCACCTCGCGCAGCGCTCCACGATACGGCACCCGCCCCTCCACGCCTTCCGCGACCAGTTTCCCAGAGGAATTCTGTCCGTAGCGGTCCCCGGAACCTTGGCGCATCGCTTTGAGGCTGCCCATGCCGCGGTATTCCTTGAACGTGCGGCCCTGGTGGTTGACGAGGTTTCCCGGGCTCTCCATGGTCCCAGCCAGCAGCGATCCTAGCATGACCACATCCGCACCGGCAGCCAGGGCCTTGACGATGTCCCCGGAGTAGCGGATGCCGCCATCTGCGATGACCGCCACCCCGTGCTCCCGGCAGACGGAAGCCACATTTTGAATGGCGGAAAACTGCGGCACTCCCACGCCGGCAATGACCCGCGTGGTGCAAATGGAGCCCGGCCCCACCCCCACTTTTACGGCGGATGCTCCGGCGGCGATCAAGTCGCGCGCCCCCTGGGCGGTGACCACGTTGCCCGCTATGATCGTCACTTCCGGATGGCGGGATTTAAGCTGGCCCACCATGCTCACGACGCGGCTGGTGTGTCCGGTGGCGGCATCGATGCCAATGGCATCCGCTCCGGCTTCGATCACCGCATCGGCGCGGGCCAGGCCATCGCCTCCCACCCCAATGGCGGCACCAACCCGCAGTCGTCCGCGGGCATCCTTCGCTGCTTCCGTAAACATTGCCCGCTTTTTGATGTCCTGGCTGGTGATCATTCCCGCCAGCGTGTCATCGGAACGCACTAACGGAAGTTTTTCGATGCGATGCCGGTAGAGAATCGCCCGGGCCTGCTCCCAGTTGGTATCGGGTTGGCCAACGACCAGTTTGTCCCGCGGCGTCATGACATCAGCGACGCGGGCCTTGGGGTTGTCGACATGCCACACATCCCGGGTCGTCACCATGCCGACGAGGCGTCCGTCGGCATTGACGACGGGAAATCCGGCAACGCCCCGCTCCTCCATGATGCGCAGCAGGTCTGCGAGGGAAAGCTCGGGACTGACCGTGAACGGATTCTCAATGACGGTGTTTTCGGAGCGCTTGACCTTCGCCACCATTTCGGCCTGTTTCTCCACCGGCACGTTGCGATGGATGATCCCGAAGCCACCCTCCCGGGCCAGGGCAATGGCCAGTTCCGCCTCGGTCACGGTGTCCATGGCTGAGGAAAGGACGGGGATGTTCAGCGGCAACTCGGCGGAGAGCCGTGTCCGCACATCGGTTTCGGAGGGAATGATCTCGCTCAGTTGCGGAACGAGGAGAACATCATCGAAGCTCAGGCCCAGTGGTATAGGTTCGTTCATGGGGAGAAGAAAGTGGCGGTTAAACCATATACCAATGTCCCATCTACGCGCCCGACCCAGAGTGTCAACTGGAATGCACCGGCATGCCTGCAGCGGCAGCGGCGATGGTGGCCGAACGGAACTTCCCGGGAATTTCCCTTACCGCGAGCCCCTTTCGACCGGGGGCAGCCTAACCGGTCAAATCGAGCACAATTTTTCCACTGCGCCCGCCTTGTGCCGCGTGGCGCAGTGCATCCTGCACCTGCTCGAGTGGATAAATTTTTTCCACAGGCAGGCGCAGGGTCCCCGCCGCACTCAGGGCGGCAAGCCCGGCAAGCAATGCGGCGGTTTCCGAGAATGGTTGGGTTTCGACATGCCGGCTCACCCAGAATCCCGTGAAAGTCAGCTCCTGAAAAATGAGGAACCGGTTCGGCAGGGAAAGTTTTTGCCGGCTCATGGCCCCAAACGTCACATGGGTTCCCCTGGGAGCGAGCAGTCCGGCCAGGCGCAGGGCGCTTTCCCCGCTCACCGCATTGAGCGCCAGACGGGGCGCTGCACCGGCTAGCACTTCGGCAGCCCGGATGGTGAAATCCGGATCGGACTCCACCAGCACCGCATCCGCTCCGCACGCCAGACACGCCTCCGCTGCCTCTGCGCGGCGCACCAGATTCAAGGTGCGCCATCCCTCTTTTCGCGCCAACTGGATGACCGCCAGCCCCACGGCGGAATTGGCGGCATTTTGCACCACCCATTCGCCGGGCTGCAGCCTGACAAAATGGGTCAGCAACAGCCATGCGGTGACCGGATTGACCCGGAGCATGGCCGCCTGTACCGGATCGACCCCCTTGGGGAGGGGAATCAATTGACTGGCCGGCAGGAGCAGGCGCTGCCGCCAAAGCCCCGGCGGACACAGTGGCAGCACCAAATCCCCGGGCTTCAGCCCCGCCACTGTCGGTCCCACCGCCTCCACGAACCCCGCCCCCTCGTTGCCGGCAAAGGCCGGAAGCAGCGGAACTTTCCCGTAGGTTCCCTCCAGGTAATTCAGGTCTGCGGGGTTGACCGGCGCATAAGCCATGCGCACCAAAACCTCATTCCCCACCGGTGGCGAAACTTCGGTCTGCACGACTTCGGCGACCCGGTCAGGGACACCAAAATGGTTGAACTGCACGCTGCGGGACTCGGCCATGAAGCCAGATTGGTCGCGCAATCAGGCGTCGCGTCAACGCGATTACACGCCTGGCGTTGCCATGCGCGGTCGTGCCGGGCCGTCCCGTCCCCAGGCAGCCGCATGGTTTCATCCTCAATTGCCTGGAAAGGATTTTTCGAACTGATATTTCGAATTCTTAACACCTTGCAAAAAAATTGATTTGCAAGTCATGCATAAGTGTTACTAATTTGCTGCATTATGAAGCAAAACTTGACGTTGGTTGAGTCTTCCGACCCGGACGTGGAGCAAGAGGAACTTCGGCAGCTCCTGAGAAACATCGCCAATGGGGACCGCCAAGCCTTCGCTGCCATGCATCAGCAGTTTTCCGGATTGGTTTATGCAGCCGCACTGCAAATTCTGCACAGCCAGGAAGATGCTGAAGATGTCTCCCAGGAAGTTTTTGCCTGCATCTGGGCCAAGGCAGGCCTGTATTGTTCGGAGCGGGGCAAGCCGTCCACTTGGATCACCACGCTGGCGCGCAATCGGGCGATCGACCGGATTCGCAGTCGGGATCGCCGTCAGCGGCTGAATTCTGGCTACCAGCAGGAATCGGAGGTTCTGAAAGGCTGGAAAGCGCCTTCCCCGGCCCACGAAACCACGGTCAATGAGTTGGCCCACCAAGCCCGGAGCGCGGTGATGCAGCTCTCCGATGAACAGCGCCTGGTGATTCAACTCGCTTTTTTCGAGGGACTTTCACAGCTTGAAATTTCCCAGAAGATCGGCACCCCCTTGGGAACCGTGAAGGCCCGAATCCGGCGCGGGTTGGGCAGGCTACGCGGTTTGATGGATTTTTTGAATTGAGGCCCGCACGGGAATGTGTGGTCATCGGCACTGCATGACCCCATCGGCAAAACTTTCCAGCACCGTCGAAACGCTAGGGTTGGAACACTACCGGAGGCACATCTTTCTGTGTGCCGACCAGTCTGAACCCAAATGCTGCACCCGGGAAGCGGGTCTGGAAGCATGGGAATTTCTCAAGCGGCGGCTCAAGGAACTTGGTTTGGCCGGGCCGCAACCCGTGGTTTTCCGAACGAAAGCCAACTGCCTGCGGGTCTGCTGTGATGGTCCGGTGGCGGTGGTGTACCCGGAAGGCGTCTGGTATCGCCACTGCACCCCGGACGTGCTCGAACGCATCATCCAAGCCCACCTGATCGGCGGCCGAATTGTCGAAGAATTCGCCTTTGCGCGGAACCCGCATTTTCCTGCAAAATCCGAGGCGTCCACAGACATGGAGTGATCGGGACAACCTCAGTCCGTCGGCAGCTCCTGGTACTGCAGCGCCCATTCCCGCATGAAGCGGACTCGAGTCGGCAGCATCCGATAGACGATGAGTTCCGGGTTGTCGATGCTGCCCAGATATCGGCGCAGCAGGGCGTTGTCCTGCCAGATTTCCTCCAGCACCTGCCGGTCGGTCACGATTTCCACCCGCCCGGTGAGGCGCACCTGATCGTGGTTGTCGGCAAGATAGCACAATTCCACCCGTGGATTGGCAGCCAGTTCGCGGGTTTTGCCATAGCTGCGCAAATTGGCGAAATACACCGTGAAGCCATCCACCCGGACCGGCGAAATCGGGCGCACCCTGGGCTGGCCCGCCTCCTCCGTGGCCAAAAAAGGAAATTTGGCGGCACGCATGACGTTGCGCGCGGTTTCCACCAGCTCGGCATCGGGAATGGGAGGAGGAAGTTTCGGCATGCCGCCCCTTATCCAAAAGGAGAGTGGTTGTCACTCGCCAAACGCCTGAAAGCACGGCGCAAAGCAGGAAAATTTACCGGCCAGGCGTGGTCCGGATGGTTGTTTCCACTTGAACCCGCGGATGGCAGCAGGTAAAAGCGACGCCCAAACCGAATTTTCTCACCATTCATCTCATGGGACAACAATACAACAAAACCATCAAAGCCAAACGCCGCAAGGAACGCGCCAAACGCCGCAAGGAAAACCTCAAGGCTGGCAAGGCAGGCGGTGCCGCCAAGGAAAAACGCCCCGCCAAGAAAAAAACCGCGCCTCGCAAACCGGCAGCCAAAAAGCCAGAGGCAGCACCGCCTGTGGAATCCGCTCCCGCCGCGGAGAGTTGATCGTTCAACTCGGTTTGCGCTGATCGAGCAGGCCCGCCCCATGCCCGGCTCGGGAGAAATTTCCTGCCCGGGGAGCAGTGTGCCCATTTCCGTTGCGACAGGGTGAAGTCGATCCGCTGGATGCCGGGGGAGGCGGCTGGCTGCAGCGTCCACCACGCAGGCAACACAAAAATGCGATCGTATGGAAATGATCAATGCGATCAATCATTCCAAAAAATTTCCGAATCCTGAGCGGTCTTGAGCAGATCGACCGCATGCGCCAGTTGGTGCGGGAGGAATCGGCCGCGCGACGAGCGGAGTATGAGCGTCGCATGGCGAAACCGCTTCGCGAACGAGTGGAGGATGGCTGGTGTCTGGCAGGCTTGCGCTGGCGCGGGTGTGACAAACGAGATCCGGGCGTTGCCGAATTTTCGCTCAGCGACGGGAACGAATCCCGGCTGCGGGAGGGGGACTATGTGCGAGTCAGCAGCGCTGCGGAGTCGTTGGGATGCAGGCGGGCCACGCTGTTCCGCGAGGAGGAACATGCCATCTGGCTGAAACTGTGCACGGGCGGAACATGGGACGATTCCTGGATCACCGCAGCGGGGTGCGAGTGTGTGGTGGACGCGGATGACCTGGACTTGGAAGTGATCTACCTGCGTGCCTTGGAAGCGGTGACGCAGACAGCCATCGGGCGCGAGTGCATTCTCCCGTTTTTGGAGGGTGACGAGCTGGGGGATGCCGCGGATTTTTTGCAGCAGTATGAGGCGTTGGCGGATTCCCAAATGAATGAGCGGCAGCGGGATGCGGTGGCCGAATGCCTCTGCGCCCGGTGCTGTCATCTGGTGCAGGGGCCGCCCGGCACGGGAAAGACCCGCGCCTTGGCGGAACTGGCAACCCGCTGCGTGCGGGCCGGCGAACGGGTGCTCATCACTTCCTTTACCCACCGGGCCATCCACCATGCGCTGGATGCCGTGGTGGCTCGTTTGGGGGAAGCGGACCGCGTTGTGAAGGTCGGCAGGCCGGTCTATACCCGCCATTCGGCCTGGAGGAATTACGAACGTTTTTGCGAATGTCCGCTGGCGCTGGATGACGCGGGGTGGGCGGTGGGAGCCACTCCGTTTGTGCTGGCGTCGCGGTTGCGGAACGTGGAATTTGACCGGGTGATTGTGGATGAGGCCGGGCAAATGACCATGCCGCTGGCGGTGATGGCCATGCTAACTGGAAGGAAGTGGTTGTTCTTCGGTGACGGCGAGCAGCTCGGTCCCGTCCTAACCAGCGTGGACCAGCGGGAGGCCCGGGAATGGTCGTGCTTCCGAATGCTGTCGCAACTGGCGGAGACCACGATGCTGAATACCGGCTACCGCATGAATGGGAAACTGACCGCTTGGCCGTCAGACATGTTCTATCAGGGACAACTGGAGCCGGCACCGGGGGTGAAAGAGCGCAGGCTTTCACTGCCACGGACGGTGCGCGGACCGCTGGCGCCGGTGCTGGATGCGGCACACCCGCTGGCATGGGTGGCCTTTGAGCATGCCGACGGGCAGGTCATGCAGGATGAGGAGGCGCTGGCCGCCGCGAAACTGGTGGCCGCCCTGGTGCAGGATGGCGGCTTGCCGCCGGAGGAAATCGCCATCGTAGTTCCTTGGCGGAAACAGGCCCGCCGCATCCGGCATCATTTGCGCGGGAGGCTGCCGGAGGAGGCCTCGCGGCGCTGCGTGGTGGACACGGTGGAACGGCTGCAAGGCCAGGAGCGTGAAGTGGTCATCGTGTCGCTGGCCACTTCCGAACCCCTGTTTCTCCTGCGCCATGCCGGTTTTATCTTTCAGCCCAACCGCCTGAACGTGGCGGTGACCCGGGCCCGAACCAAAACCATCGTGCTGGCATCCACCGCCTTGGCCAGGTATCATCCGCAGGAGCCTGAAGCGGCGGAGGATGCCCTGCTGTTCCGTTCGCTGCTGGAAAGCGCTGCCCGGTTTGAACATGTCTTTTAATGAAAACAAAGCGCGGCTGCGCCGCAGGCTGGATGCCGTCAAGGTGGTCGGCAAGGCCTTGTTGAGTTTGAAGTCGCACGGGCTGGTCATGACCAAACTGCGGGAGGCCCGTGTTTCTGCCGGTGGCTGGCCGGACTTTCTTGTCTCGGACAAGAGCGGGCGCATCGCCTGCCTGGCGGTGAGCGCGGAAGCAGGGCCGCCGGATGCCGCAGGCCAGCTCTTCGACCCGGCAGCGTTGCCCTGCAGCCTTTCCTCTCTGGCGGCCCGCCTGCGGGAGATTCAACAGGCATGGAAAGAGGCCAGTGGTGCGATCTCGGCGGCTCCGGCATTGATGATCGCATGCCCATTCTGGCCGGAGGCTGAACTGCGCCGCCAGTGGCCGGCCCTGGACATGGATGACGTGCTGCTGGCCGGAAAGGAATCCGCTCAACCGGCCCGCCTCCTGAGCGCGTGGCAGCGCATTCCGGTTCATACTGCGGTCACCGAAGAGCACCTGACCCTGCTGCGTGCGTTTTTGGCGCCGGAAACGGTGATCCAGCCGGCACCTCCGAGCGCCACCGAGCGTCGTCGGCACCGCGGGGAAGAACAATTGTCCCTGCTGCCCCAGCTTCTGGATTACGACCAGGACCGCTGCGTCAAACTGGACCTGTGGCTGCCTGATGAAGGGCGGGAGGCCGCAGGCAATTTTTCCCTGCGGCTCATCACCGGGGCCGCCGGCACCGGGAAGTCCGTGGTGCTTGTCCACCGTGCGGCGATGCTCAGACAATTTCACCCCAGCGCCCGCATTGCCGTGCTGACGCACAACCGCGCCCTGTGCTCCGATCTGGAAGGTCGCTTTCAGCGCATCTGCGGCAGCGGCGGAGTGGAGTTCCTGACATTCTACTCGTGGCTGGGCAGGCGCTGGCCAGGGGCGGGGCGCGTGCTCAAGGATTACGAGCGCGATTCCTTTCTTCCGGAGAGCCGTTACGATCCTCGCTTTCTCAAGGACGAGTTCGACTGGATTCACGACCAGGGGCTGCAACGTGTCGAAGAATACCTCCGCACGCCCCGCACCGGCCGCACCAAGGCCCTCCGCGAGACCCAGCGTTCGGCCATCTTTCAACTGCTTGAGGAATACTCCCGCAGGCTCGACACCGCGGGCGTCACCGACTGGTCGCGCCGCGCCTTCAGCATGCTGCACCAGGGCCATCGCGGCCTGCCTTATGATTTCATCCTGGTGGACGAGGCCCAGTTTTTTGCACCCACCTGGTTCAAGCTCATCCGCAGCGCACTGCTGCCCGGCGGGCATTTGTTTCTCTGTGCCGACCCCGCCCAGGGATTCCTGGGACGGGGCCAATCCTGGCGGGAAGCCGGATTTGAGGTCAAGGGGCGATCCATCGTCCTGAGCCGACCCTATCGAAACACACTCCAGATTCTGAGTTTTGCTGCTGCCAGATACGAAGCGTGCGTCCGCGACGACGCCGAGGCTCCGGTCCTGCAAATCATCGAAAATTCCACCATGCGGAATGGCCCCCAGCCTGTGGAGATCCGGGTTGAGTCTCGACAGGAGGAAATCGCCACCGTCGTGCGCCAGGTCCAGCAACTGGTCGCCGGAGGCGCACCCCCGGGAGACATCCTCATGCTTTGCGCACGGCGGTGTCAGGTGGAGGATGTGCGCCACCATCTGATGCGGGCCGGGCTTGAGCCGGCGAATCTGGATGCCCCTCCGAACGAGCGGTCCAGCCGGATTCTGCTCGGCACCCTGGATGCCGCGACCGGGTTGGAGCGGCCCGTTGTCATTCTTTGCGGCCTGCGCGATTTCAGAAATCTCGAGCAGAATCCCAGTCTGCCGGAGGAGGAACGTCGGAGGCATCGCCGGCTCAACGCCAGCCGCCTCTACATGGCGTGCACCCGCGCCATGGAGCGCTTGGTGATCGTCTCCTGTGGCGAAAAGGGGACAGACTGAGCAGTCGTTCCAAGGCGTTGTCTTCCGTCGATCCCTGCCTGAACCGGCCCCCAAAGCCGCGCTACCAGGCATCCCGCCTGGATCCACGCGGATGCTGGTGACGTCGGCGGGATTTCCGTTGACCGGTTCCGCGAAAATGGAACTATGTGCGCCGATGAAGCGATTGCTCCCCCTGTTGTGGTTGTTTGCACTTCCGGCGCTGGCACCGGGCGGCGGGAAGTCTCCCGGTCTGTCCGTTTCCTTTCATGCGGAGGGAGACGAATTCGAAGGCCAGCGCATGGTGCGTGCGGACCCGGAAAAAGGGCCGGATGGCAAGAAACATTTTTTCCGGATTTCACCGGTGGTGACGAACAAGAATTTCAAGGGATTCGCGGTGTTTCCCGCGGACGACGGAAGTTTTGGAGCAGCGTTCAAACTGGACAACAGCGGCTGGGAGTCGTTGCTGCAGACTGCGGCCATCGATTCCGGAAAACTGATGCGAGTCATCGTCAACGGCCGTCCGGTGGATTTCCTGCGCATCGACAAACCGCGGCGCAACGACCACACCATCGTCGTCTGGAAAGGCTTGAGCGAGGAGGACGTCAAGGCCCTGCGGGCAAAGTACAAGGAACTGGGCGCACCGCCGCCGGACGAGGCAAGTTCGCGGCGGCGCCCGGACGAAGGTGAGTAAGGCAACCAGCCAACGGCATGCGGGGTTCCCATGTGGCCATCGTGGCGATGCTGGCATTTTCGCTCGCCTTCCTCGTTTTTTCGCGCGGCTGCCTCCGACAGCCGGCAGCCACGACACCCCAGGCTGCTGCTGCGCAAACGGCACCGCCGTCGTCCGCGCCAGCAAACCCAACCCCGGCGCTGCGTCCCCCGCCGTTGTCTGCCCCGCCGCCTGTCCGGCAGCGACCACCGGCGGCGGCCCCAGGTGGACTGCGCTTTCAGCTTCCAACGGCCAACGACGGCATCCTGGCCGGGAGGGAAAACCGCTACTACATGTTCGTGGACCGGACGGTGAACGGCCAGTCCGTGGAAGTCTGGCAGGGCGGAATGTATGGATTTGTCAGGGACCCAAAAACAGCCCCGGACGGCACCGTGGTTTTCAGCCGCTTCCACGAAGGGATGGACGTGGCGCCAGTGCGCCGTGACAGCAAGGGCGAGCCGCTGGACACCGTCCACGCGATGGCTGACGGCCTCGTGGTCATGACCAATGTCAGTGCCGGCAAAAGCAACTATGGCAACTACGTCATTGTGCGTCATGCCACGGAAAGCGGACCGTTTTTCAGCCTCTACGCCCACCTCGCCCGGGTGGATGCGGTGCCGGGCCAGCAGGTCGCCTGCGGCGGGGCGCTCGGCATCATGGGACACACCGGCACGGGCATCAACCGCCGCCGCTCCCACGTCCATGTGGAGTTGAACCTGCTGATTTCCGCCAGGCATGCCCAATGGAATGAGGCGACCGTCACGCCGTCCACCGCGCCAAATCCCACGATGAACGGGCTGAATCTGGTCGGACTGGATGTAGCCGGATGGCTGCTCGCCGTCGGTCGCCAGCCCACCCTGCGCCTTTCGGATTTCATCCGGGAAAGCGAGCCCGGATATCGCGTGCGTCTCCCCAACCGAGGCAGCGAGCTGGAGATGGTGCTGCGCTATCCGTGGCTGCGTCTGCCCGGTGAGGCCGCCGCTTCCTGGGAAGTTACCTTCGCGGGTTCCGGCGTGCCGCTCTCTGTCGCCCCGGAGTCCGAACGCACGGAAACCCCGCGCCTCACCTGGGTAAAGCCCTTTGCCGGCAACCATCTCTGGAACACCCGGGAAATGCTCTCCGGCACCGGCTCCAGTGCCCAGCTCACCGCCCACGGAACCGCCTATCTCAAACTCATCACCGGGGAGTGAACACGGTGGGCAGGGCATGGAAACCTCGCAGCGGCCAGCGGACATCCGCCCGCATCATTACAGATTCGTTAGGGAAAACACCGCAGCGCAGGGAGACACCACCCTGAATTTGAGTTCCGAGAAACCCACCCGCTTCAAAGCCCTGGCGCGGCTCACGCTGAAGAAATCGCGGACCTGGGAGCTCAAGGAGCGTTTCGGCGGATTCTGGGAAGTGGCATCGCCGCAGCCAGCGCTGCCGACTGGAGCCAATGAAGAAGCCTAGGTGCCGTTTCAAAGCCAGCCTGCCGCGATGGCTCACCTGGTTCGCACACCTCATCCGCAACGCCCTGGTCGTAGGCTTCAACCGCGTCATCCAAGCCCTCAAATCCGCCGCCCGAGGGTTCCGCAACTTCCCACACCACCGCATCCGCATTCTCTTCCTCCTCGGAAAACGCGACCGCTCGCTGCTGTGAAAATTTCCACACCATTCCGAGAAGGGCCAATTTCTTGCTACAGAGACATTGGCGGGCAGTTTTTCAAAAAATACCCTTGAAAAAAAAGTCCACGTTGCAGTAAAGCGCAATGCTAGGCAGCATTTCTGCCTGCAGTCGGGGTTTCCCACCGGCACCGTTCAAGGAAAATCAGACAGGCAAATTCACAAACCATGATTCCCCGACGTCCCTCACGCATTCTCATCCATTCCTTCGGCTACCTGCTCATGGCACACGCGGCAAACTCCGGTACCACCTGGGATGGTGGCGGCAGCGATGACAACTGGGGCACCGGTGCGAACTGGAATCCCGACGGTGCTCCCTCCCCTGGCAATACGGTGGACCTCACCTTCGCGGGCACCACGCGGCTCACCCCGGTGAACAACTACACGGCCTTCGATGATTTCCGCTCGATCTTCTTCGACGCCACCGCAGGAGCGTTTTCGCTCAGCGGCAACGCGATCGATCTTTTCGGCAAAATCGAAAACTACAGCACCGCCACGCAGACGCTCGCCATGGACTTGGCGATCAACACCGGGCAGCCGGGCACGGGCGAGTTCAACCCGATCAACGGCGATCTGGTCATCAACAGCGCGAACGTCTTCGGCAACGGCAACACGCTCCACGTCTATGGCGTGAACGGCAAGACGGTGACCTTCGGCGCGGGCACGGTCATCTCGGGCAGCGGGACGCATTTCAACGTGGAACAGGCGAGCAACGCCGTCTTCCTGGGCGCGAACACCTACACCGGCACGACCAATGTGCTGGCCGGTTCGCTCACCATCGGCGGCGGCGGCACCACCGGCGCGCATGGCACCGGCACGGTCACCGTCGCCAGCGGCGCAACGCTGACCTACAACCGCAGCGACGACATCACCATCGCCAACGTGCTCGCCGGCGCGGGCAGCTACGTGAAAGCCGGCGCGGGCGTGCTCTCGCTCACCGGGGCAAACACGCTCAGCGGCACGCTCACGATCAGCAACGGCACGGTGAACGTCGGCGCCAACGCGAACGCGCTGGGCACGGCCAGCGTGGTGCTCGGCGACGCGGCCACCGGCGCGGGCAACGTGGCGCTGCTCACCACCACGGCGGACGTCGCGCGGCCGATCACCGTCTCCGCGCTCGGCACCGGCACGGCGACCATCGGCTCGACCACGGGCGCGAGCGGCAACCTCGTTTTCTCCGGCCTGCTCACGCTGAACCGACCGACGACGCTCACCGCCGCGAGCACCGACCGGACGACCTACACCGGCAAGATCACCGGCAGCGTCGGCACGCTCACCATCGCGGGCGGACAGCGCACGGTTCTCGACAACACCACCAACGATTTCGTCGGCAACATCGTCGTCACCGGCACGAACACGACCCTGCAGACCGGCGTGGCCACCGGCAGCGAGCACATCCCCGATGGCAGCAGCATCGACATCGGCCCGGGTGCGTTGGTGAAGCTCGCCGGTGCGGTCGGATCGGTGGAAACGATCAACGCCCTTTCCGGCAGCGGCACGATACGGCGGCATGAAGGCGTGGGCGGCGTGCAAACGCTGGTGCTCGGCTCCGCGGGCGGGAGCGGCAGCTTCAGCGGTCTGCTGCTCAATGGACCGGACCCCAACTCCCTCGCGATCCGCAAGGAAGGAGGCGGCACGCAGACGATCACCTCGGTTGGCAACTCCGCCAGCGGCGGCATCACCGTCAATGGCGGCACCCTGAAATTCACCGGCACGGCAGGCTTCGATGACGGCACGTTCAATACGGCGCAGACCTACACGGTAAACCCCACCGCGACGCTGGAAATCGATGGCGACTGGCTCACAAAGAGCACCAGCACCTACACCATCAACGGCGGCACCCTCCGCTTCTCCAAAAACACGGGAGCCCTCGCGCTCAACTACATCAACGCCCTCAACCTCACCAATGGCACGGTGACGAGCGCCACCTCCGCGGGTTTTCGCTCGGGAAATCTCCCCGCGGGCGTCACGCACACCTTCAGCGGCAACGACGGCAATACGATCGCGTCCGTTGTTGAGCTGATCAAAGTCCATCCCACCCAGATTATCACGCTCAACGTCGCCGACGGCACGGCGGACGCGGACCTGACGATCAGTGGCTTGATCCGGGACGGTGCGGGCGATTCGACACTCGCGAAGACTGGCGCGGGCAAGCTCATCCTGAGCGGTGCGAATACCTATGCCGGTCCGACCGTCATCAGCGCGGGCCGCGTGGAGACCAGCTCGAATACGGGCTTTGGCACCAGCTCGATCACCATCGGCGACGGTGCGGCAACCACCGCGCTCTACCTCAACAATCGTGCGGACATCGGCAATGCGGTGACGGTCAGTGCCGCAGGCAGCGGCACGGTGACGCTCGGCGCCACCAACACCGGCAGCGGTGCAGATGCGGCGAGTTTCACTGGCACGGTGACGCTGAACCGCGCGACAACGTTCAGCAGCGAAATCGCGGGCGACCGGCTGACCTTCGATGGCAAAGTGACCGGCAACGTCGGCCTACTCACGGTCACCGGCGGCCAGCGCACCACGCTCACGAATCCGGCCAATGATTTCGTCGGCGACATTCTCGTCACCGGCACAGGCACGGTCCTTCAACCGACGGCTGGCACGGCGGGGGAGGCGATTCCTGACGGGAGCAGCGTCACCGTCGATGCTGGTGCGGTTTTCCAGCTCGCCGCAAGCAGCGGCGTCAGCGAGAGGATCAATGCGCTCAAGGGCAGCGGCACGGTCCAGAACTACCCGCTGATCGGGCTCGGGACGGGGCTGACGGTCGGCTCGGCGGGCGGCAGCGGCACATTCTCAGGAGCCGTGATCCAAAATGGCGGCAGCCCGCTCGCCCTTACAAAAATCGGCACTGGCACGCAAACCCTCACCGGCAGCAACACCTACTCCGGCACGACGACGGTCTCGGGCGGCACGCTGGAGTTGTCCGGAACCGGCGCACTGACTCAAACTTCCGAAATCAACATTACCGGCGGTACTCTGCTTGTCGGGAGCACCGCGGGCGATCGTTTGAACAACGCCGCAGGCGTCAAATTGAACCGCGATTCATTGAGTTCTGCAGCGCTCGGATTTTCGGGAACGGTGACGGAAACAACCGGAGCGCTTTCCCTCTTGTCGGACTCGGTCATCGACATGGGCGGCGGTGATGCCGACATCACCTTTGCTTCATTGTCCGTCACAGCCGGAAAAAAACTGGCCGTGTGGAACTGGACGGGGACACTCTGGAACATCAACGGAACGGACAGGCTGCTTTTCACCAGCGGAACCGCAGGGACGGATTTCGCCGATGTTCAGTTTTACAGCGACAGCGGCACCACGGCCATCGGGAGCGGAGCGAAATTTCTCACGAACGGCGGCATCGTGGAACTCGTCCCCGTCCCGGAACCCGGAGCGGTGGCAGCGGCGGGATTGCTGCTGGGTGCCATCACCTGGCGCGGGCGGCGGGCGGCGGTGCGCCGGGGTTTGGTTTAGCCCGACTTTGCGCTTTCGCATCGTGCGCCGCCTCACCCAATAGGAGTCGCAGGCGGCAGACCGGCGGAGGCAATTCGACGGGGCGACATTTTGCCAAAAAAAATTGACAACCTCGGCACGCCTTGTTATAGCAGTTACTAACTTTTAACCGTTCTTTCATTTCACATGAAACCCCTATTTCTGTCTCTGATGTTTTTGCTGTCCACCCTCTCTTTTTCCGGAGCGGCTGGAGTGACGATCACCAATTCCGGTTTTGAAACCGACATCCTCGGTGCCGGCAGTTGGAGTAACGCTGTTCCCACTGGGTGGTCCGACCCCCAGGGCGGCGACAACACCAACTTCCTGGAGCATATCCCCGGATTCGCCTCCGACGGCTCCAATCACCTTGGTTTTGACGGCAACGAGTATGGAATGATCTACCAGAATCTCAGTGCCGCCTGGGCACCGAACACCACTTATACCTTCACCGTCGGTGTCGGAAACCGCAGCGGTGCCGGCGCGGGCACCGGGCGCTTCTTTTTGGCATCCTCGCTGGAACCACTCCCTTCCCCCGGACCCTTCGACGGTCCCTACAGTCTCTACACACCTGGCTCCGGCTGGTACACGGACTACGACACATCCCTGACAGTTCCGGCTCCCACCGCCTTCGGGGATGTTACTTTCACTTATACCACCGGTGCCGTGGCACCTACGGGCAACATCCGGATCGGTGTCCAGGAAATCAGCGGTATCCGCCTCCATGTGGATAATTTTCGACTGGATGCCACAGCCATTCCGGAACCCTCCGCAGCCGTCATTCTGGCAATGGCAGTCGGCCTTGCCTTTCGTCGGCGGCGCGCATAACGCTGCAACGTGTTTTCACGCAAACTGAACGGCTTCGCACAACCGGCTGCACCTGCAGCCGGTTGTGTTGTTTTGGGCCTGGTGCTGTGTCTTGCCAGTTCCACTCCGGCAGCGGAACCGGCGGTTGTTGCGCCACGGGATTCCGATGACAACCGGCTGCCCGAGCCGGCGGCGGAAGGCTGGCACTCCGAAGCCTTCGCCGAACTTGCACAGTTGGAACTAAAGCGGCTGCTCGCACCCGTCGCCGCCGGCCGGAACAACAGCGCCACACTCCGCGGACTCTTTGCCTTTCGTCCCGATTTGAAACCCGCCGCCCGCCTTTCCACTGCCACCGTCCGGCGCGGCGGCGCGGCAAAGGCGACAAAACCGGTGACGCTGCGCGCCGCCCTCGCTCCGGTGTGCGCGATCTTCACGCCCGGCGCGGCGCTGCATCTCAAGGTGAAGACGGTGGACGTTTCGCTTCCTGCCGACCAGGCCAAAGGCGACGCTCAAACCGTTTATCTCGTCCACCTCGACGGCGCGTCGCCCGCTGGCCGCTGCGAAGTTAACGCCACCTGGCGCGCCACCTGGCGGCCCGGCAGTCCACCGCAACTCCGCGCCCTTTCCTGCGAAGCATGGGAGGAAGTGGAGACGCCGTCCGCCCGCCCCTGGTTTTCGGATCAAACGGCATCCGTGCTCCGCAGCACGCCTGCGGCGGCGGAACAATTTTCCGCCGGTAACTCCCACTACCGTCTGCGCCTCCAGGCATCCCTGCCGTTCTTCAAATTCGGGCACCACGGGATCTCCGTGGCCGACGTGAACGGCGACGGCCTCGACGACCTCTACGTTTGCCAGCCCGGCGGCCTGCCCAATCGCCTGTTCCTTCACCAGCCGGACCACACCGTCACCGATGCCTCCGCAAAGTGGGAGGTGGACGTGCTCGACAGCACGCAGTGCGCGCTTTTCGCCGATTTCGACAACGACGGTGATCCCGACCTCGCCCTGGCAACCACGGGCGCACTCGTCTTTCTCGAAAACACCGGGGACTCGTTCGCGCTGCGCCTGCGCCTGCCTCCCGTACTCAATGCCTACGGTCTCGCGGCCGCCGACTACGACAATGACGGCGACACCGACCTCTATGCCGTGCGCTACTATCCCAGCGCCGGCGAGGGCGGTGAACTCGCGGTTCCGATGCCTTACTTCGATGCCAACAACGGCGGGCCTAACTTTTTAATCCGCAACGACGGCCCCGCCCCCGCCCGGGGCTGGCGCACCTTCTCGGATGCCACCGCAGAGACCGGGCTCGATGCCAACAACCGCCGCTTCAGTTTCGCCGCCGTCTGGGATGACTTCAACAACGACGGTCTCGCCGACCTCTACGTGGCCAACGATTTCGGGCGCAACAATCTCCATCTCCAGGAACGCGGCCCTGACGGAAAGCCGCGTTTCCGCGACGCCGCCGACAGCGCGGGCCTGCGCGGTGGAGCCTTTGGCATGAGCGCCAGCAGCGGTGACTTCAATCGCGACGGCTGGCAGGACATCCATCTCGGCGCCATGTTTTCCTCCGCTGGCAGCCGCATCACCGCGCAGGACCGATTCCGTCCCGACCTGCCCGAGGAATTGCGCGGCAACTTCCGCCACATGGCCCGCGGCAACACGCTCTTCGCCAATCTCGCCGCGCCGGAGTGCCGCTTTGACGATGTCAGCGTCCGCGCCGGCATCACGCTCGGACGCTGGAGCTGGGCCTCGCTCTTTTCCGACGTGGACCAGGATGCCTGGCCGGATCTCCTCGTCGCCAATGGATTCATCTCGAATGAAATCCCGGACGATTTGTGAAGTGTCTTCTGGAGGCAGGTTGTCTCCACTTCGCCCCTGACCCCGGATGAGAAGGTGCTCGATCTGAAGAGCGATTACCGCAGCGCCATCCGCCGCGTGGATTACCTGATCGATGCCGGCAATTCGTTCAGCGGCAACGAACCCAACTGCGCCTTTCTCAACCTCGGCGACGGAACCTTCGCAACGGCCAGCGCCGTCAGCGGATTTGATTTTCCCGACGACGCCCGCGCCCTCGCCCTGACCGACTGGGACGGTGACGGGGATCAGGATGTCTGGATGACCTGCCGCACCGCACCCATGCTGCGTTTCCTGCGCAACGACACACCCCGCGCCGGACCTTCACTGCTGCTCCGGCTGGAGGGAACCAAAGCCGCCCGCGACGCCGCGGGCGCCCGCGCGGAGGTCCGCCTGAAGGCGCTGCCTGACAAACCAATCATCCGCACCGTCAAGTTCGGCGAAGGCTTTCTCGGTCAGAGCAGCCGGTGGCTGCATTTCGGGCTCGGCACGCAGCCGGACATCGCATCGGTGCGCATCACATGGCCCGGCGGCACCACAGAGGAAATCAAGGACTGCCGCCCCGGCACTGCCATTTCATTCGTCGAAGGCGCTTCGTTTCCTCAAACCGTCAGTCTGAAGGATGCCGCACCCGCGACGGCACCCGCCCCACTGAAAACCAGGAAAACCGACCTCGCCGGTGCGGTCACGCTGTTCCATCCCGTGCTGTTTCCGCCGCTTCCGGCCGGGGGCACCGGTGGCAGGCCCTGGACCGTCACGGATTCGTCAGGCCCGCTGCTGGTGAATGTCTTCGCCTCCTGGTGCCCGGACTGCGCTGCGGAACTCACCGCCTGGCGCGACTCCGCGGACAAAATCAAAGCCGCCGGACTGAACATCGCGCTGCTGAGCGCGGACGGCCGTGAAACGCAGTACGACACCACGCCCGCCGACGCCTTCGCATGGTTGAAGGAGAAACGCATCCCATTCCCCGCCGGAGTGCTCACGGACGAAGCCTTCCGCCGCCTCAACACGGCCCACCGTCGGCTCTTTGGCGCCATCGTTTCCCTGCCGGTGCCGTGCAGCTTTCTGCTCGACGGCAAAGGCCGGCTCGCCGCTGTTTACCGCGGACCCGTCAGCCTTGAGCGTGTCCTTTCCGACACCGCCGCCGCCGTCGCCGACGATGCTGCCGTCCGCAGTGCCGCAGCCCTGCCCTGGTCGGGCCGCTGGATGCAGGATCCTGACACACCCGACCCGACCTTCTGGCTCAACGAACTCGTGCTGCAGCAGTCGTGGGATGAAGCCGCCGCCTTTTTCCGGCAGCACCGTGCGACGCTGCGCCCTCACAAGGATTTCGTCACCATGGCAGGGGCACTCGGCGGCAAACTTGCGCCCGCCCTGCCGGCCGCCGCCGTCGCTGCCTACGAGGCGGCGCTTGAAAAAGCCCCGGACTCGGCAGCGGTGCTCAACAATCTGGCGGGCCTGCTCGTCACAACGCGGGATCCCGCAGTGCGCAATCCTGTCCGCGCACTGGCCCTTGCGCAGAGGGCCGTCACCCTGACCGCCGGCAAGTCCGCCGCCATGCTCGACACCCTCGCCGCTGCTCACGCCGCCGCCGGTGATTTCAAATCCGCCGCCGCCACGGAAGCCCGCGCCATCGAAGCGGCCAGGGCCGGTGAAACCGGACTCCTTCCCTTGCTGGAGAAGGCCCTTCGCTCCTATCAAACCGGGAAGCCAGCGGACTGATGCGGCGGCTGTCCCTGGAGACCTGCAGCCCGAATGCGCCTCCACTCACCGTTCTGCAAATGGCTGGCGGAAGCTGACATTTCTCCGGCGGGATTCCGGCGTGACGCTCAGGCGCGAGCCCCCCTCACACCCCGTCTCCGCCCCACGTCCACGCTCAATCCGACCCGCCCCCCTCAAAAGCTGTTTCTTGGCAAACAGACAGCGAAACGGAATTCCGGGAAGGCGTGCGCCGGGTGGTGGTGCGGCTGTATGAGGGGCACAGCCCGCTCACGGTCACGGAGGAAACCACCGAAGACTTTGCCAAACAGATGTTGGAAGGCGGGCAGCGCCAATTCCTGGAAACCGCGCTGCGCGAATTCGAGCAGGCCACGGGAGAGAAACTGCTGCCGGGTGACGCAGCGCAAACCAGCGACCGGCATGTGATCGAGGCCTTTTCCCGCGTGGCCGTGGCCACGCTCTACGGCAAGAGCCAGGCCAAGGACGGACCGCTGCCCAGTTGGCGCGGTGCCATGAAGGGCAAACTGGCCGGCATGGTCAAGGCGCTGGGTGCGTTTCTGCGTGCGGTGTTCCGCCGGGCGATGGCGATAGAGGAAGCCCGCACCAGCGGCAAGCTCGACGGGTTGGCGCTGCCCGACCTGATCGACCAGGCTCTGGGCCTGGATGCCCAGACACGCTATGACCGCGCCGTGGCCGCGGAAGCGGCAGGGATGGTGAAGTCGTTTTCGATTGCCAAAGAGCCAGCGCGTGGCAGGTTTGCGCATGACTACGAAGCCGACAGCAGTCCGGCAAAAATCCTTCGTGACCTTCGAGCAAGCGAAGGCGCAGATGCAAGCCAGCGCCGGAAACCTGGGCGACCAATCGCCAGCGTATCCGGAGTCGTGGCGTGGGCAGAAGCGCGAGGCAAAACCACTGATCCTGAAATTTTTACCAGCCAAGAGCAATTAAGCTCTGGCGGTGAGCACATCGTTTTCTTCAATCCGAAAACCGGCCGGGTCGCCAAGCTGACCAAGCCTGGCATGGCCGGAGCGCAAGGGGATGATGCCGGGGCTTATTTGGAGCGCTGGGACTGGCACAACCGCACGTTCGGTGATGATGTGCGGATTGAAGGTGTGGTGCAGCTTCCGGGGGAAGCCGATTTTCGTCTGGTCATCAGCCAGCCTTTTGTGGCGGGCAGGGACGCGACCGTTGAGGAGACCGGCGGTGCCTTGGCGGAGCGGGGTTTTGTCGAAGCCTCGTCCGGACGGTGGGTTCATCCGGTGCGGGGACTTGCCGTTTGGGACGTGCAGACGCCGGGCAATGCGATTGCAGCGGAAGATGGTTCGGTTGCTGTGGTGGACCTGCAAATCGGCAAGGCCACCGCGGCGGAACTCGCAGCCGTCCGGGAGCGCACGGGCTTGGGTGGAGGGAAATCCTTCTCCACCATCCCCGCTGCCGACATTCCGGGAGCGCTGACGGAAATGTTTTCTCCGTTCCACGGGGATCCGAAGGCGCGGCGGGAGATCGGGAACCTGATGCAGGACCGGGTGTTTCAATTTGCGCGGCAGTGGCAGGCGGCCAGTGCGCGCTTGCCGCTGGTGAAGGACCTGGAAGCGGAGGCGCGGCGGCGGCATGCGGAGGGATTCGAGCGGCGCATGGCGGCGATGGACCCGAACCTGGTGCGGGCGCTGAGCCTGACGCCGGAGGACATCACCGTGGCCTACCAACCGGTGGCGTTTGCCATCATCAACGACATCGGCAAGATGATGAGCCGCGGGCCGATCCCCCTCACACCCCGTCTCCGCTCCACGTCCAGGCTCAACCCGACTCGCCCCTCCCCAAAAGCAATTTCCTGCCAGGCAAGCGACAAGTCGTTTCAGGGGAATGCTGGTACGTGGCTGGGGCGATACGATGTTTTTTTGCCCGGCTGTTTGGTTTTTCCACCATGGGAATGCCCTGCTGAACGTGCCGGTGAGTGCGGCGCTGGGGGGGCGCGTTGCGCCGCGGGGAGTTGCTGCGCAGCGGGTGATTGCGGAAGTGGTGGCCGCGGGAGGTTGGCGGGGCGAATGGGCGGCGGATTTCCGCGGTTGCGTTTTGGTGACGGTGCGGTGAATTTTGCGGCATGTTTCAACTGACAGACAAAGTGGCGGTGGTGACCGGAGCGGGACGCGGCATCGGACTGGCGATGGCGCAGGCCTTTGTGCGGGCTGGAGCCAGCGTGGCGGTGGTGAGCCGCACCGAGGCCAATGCGCAGAAAGCGGCAGAGGAAATCAACGCGGTGCGTCCGGGAGCGGTGCGGGCCTATGCCGTGGATGTGGCCGACACGGCGGCGATGGCCGAGACCGGCAAGCGGATTCTGGAGGATTTTGGAAAAGTGGACATTCTGGTGAACAATGCCGGGGTGACGCGGGACGGTCTGGCACTGCGGATGAGCGAGGCAGACTGGGATGCGGTGCTGGACACCAACCTGAAGGGGGCTTTCAATGCGGTGAAGGCGTTCCAGCGTTCGATTTTGAAGCAGAAAAACGCCCGGATCATCAACATCAGTTCGGTGATCGGACTCATCGGCCAGGCGGGGCAGGCGAACTATGCGGCGAGCAAGGCGGGATTGATCGGCCTGACGAAGAGCCTGGCGCGGGAGTTTGCGGGGCGGGGCGTGACGGTCAATGCCATCGCGCCGGGGTTCATCATGACGGACATGACCAGCGTGCTCAGCGAGGAACAGAAAAAAGGGATTCTGGCGCAGATTCCCCTGGGGGCCTTTGGCATGGTCGAGGACATTGCCCATGCCGCGCTGTTTCTGGCCAGTGAGGAAGCCCGCTACATCACCGGACAGGTGCTGACGGTGGATGGCGGAATGGTGATGTAACGCAAGGCCCAGCACGGTTGTCCACCCGGCGGCGAGACCCCCGCGCCGTTGGAAATCATTTCCCCATGGAACACGCCAACTTCAGTGAAACCGGCGCCGGACGGCAGCCGATCTTTGTCATCGGGCACAAAAACCCGGACACGGATGCGATCTGTTCGGCCATCGGCTATGCCGAACTGCTGCGCAGACTGCGGTATCCCGATGCGGTGGCGGCGTGCTGCGGTGGACTGAATCCGCGGACGCGCTGGGTGCTGGAACAGGCGGGGCTGGAACCGCCGCGCCTGGTGATGGACATCCGGCCCACGGCGGAAACCATCTGCCGTGCCGATGTGGTGAAGGCGCGTGAGGACGAGTCGTTTCTGGACGTGTATCTGCGGATGGAAAAGGCCGGCATCCGGGTCCTGCCCATCGTGGATGAACAGAACCGCATCACGGGGCTGGCCTCGGTGCAGGGGCTGCTGCACCTGCTGATGCACAGCCTGGAATCCAAAGCCCACGCCCGGCGGGTGCGCACCAGCCTGGCAAACATGGCCCGCACGCTGGAGGGAGAGATCGACTCTGGAAAGGACCTTGGCACCGAGGAGGAATTCATCCTGACGGTGAGCGCCTCGAGTGTGGAAACGATGACCTCGCGGATTCGCCAGTATCCGGTGAGCCGCATGATCCTGATCGTCGCCGACCGTCCGGAGGTGCAGGAATTTGCGATCCGGGAAAAAGTGAGGGCCATGGTGCTGACTGGCGGGGCGCATCTGTCCGAAGACCTGCAGCAAAAAGCCCGGACGCAGGGCACGGCGGTCATTTCCTGCCGACATGACACCGCCAGTGCGGTGCAGTTGATCCGGTGCAGCAGGCGCATTGCCGATGCAGTGGAAAAGGACATTCTTTCCTTCACTGCCAAAACGCTCATCGCCAACATCCTGCCGCAAATCCAGCATTCGCCGCAGGCGCTCTTCCCCGTGGTGAGCGAGGACGGCGGGAAGCTGATCGGGGTTTTTTCCAAGTCCGACCTGCTGGATCCGCCGCGGCAGCGCCTGGTGCTGGTGGACCACAACGAATTTTCCCAGGCGGTGCCCGGCGCTGCGGAAGGAGCCATTCTGGAAGTGGTGGACCACCACCGACTGAGCGGAAATCTGGTCTCGCGCGAACCGATTCGATTCATCAACGAACCGGTGGGCAGCACGTCCACCATTGTGGCGCGGACGTTTGCCATGCACAGCCAGACCCCTTCGAAGGCCGCCGCCACCTGCCTGGCTGCAGGCATCATCTCTGACACCTTGAAACTTTCCGGTCCCACCACCACCGGCATGGACCGGGAGATGCTGTGGTGGCTGGCCGGAGTGGCGGGCATCGACGTGGACCGGTTTGCCGCGGACTTTTTCGCCGCGGGGTCGCTGCTGCGCGGGGCTGCTCCGGAGGTCATCCTGAACACGGACCGCAAGGAATTTTCCGAACACGGCTGGCATATTTCCATCAGCCAGATCGAGGAACTCGACCTCCAGACGCTCCCGCCGCGCCTCGCGGACCTGCAGCAGGCGCTGCACGCTCTGTGCCAGGCAAAGGAACTGGACTTTGCCTGCCTCATGGTCACCGACATTCTGCGGCACGACAGCCTGCTGCTGACCGCGGGCAATCCGGCCATCGTCAATGAAATCGACTATCCAAAGCGTGGCGACGGGGTGTTTGAAATGGCCGGGGTGGTCAGCCGCAAGAAACAGTTCTTCCCCTTCATCTCACGGGTGCTCCTGCAGGCAAAGCGCACGTAGGCACCGTGGTTTCCCTCTGGCTTTTGAGGAAAAGCGCGGTAGTCTGGCCGGGCTGCGCCGCCTTGGTGCGCGGCATTCCGAATCCGCCCTGAGCGCTTCATGAAACTCACCTCCACTCTCTCACACCGCACGGATTTCCTTTATCTGGCTCCGCTGCTGAATGTGATTTTGCTGCTCTTGATCTTTTTCCTGCTGAACTCCTCGCTGGTGGTTCCCGCCGGGGTGCGGGTGGAGTTGCCCATGTCCGCCTCCAGCCTGCGGCCGTTGGAACGCGCCCAGGTGCTGACGCTCACTGCGGGAGAAAATCCGGAAATCTATCTGGGGCGGGAAAAGGTGATGCTGGCGGATTTGCCGGCAAAGCTTCAAGCCGCCAAGCAGGCGTCCCGCCAGGTGATCATCAGTGCGGATGCCCTGGCTCCGCACGGGCTGGTGGTGAAAGTCCAGGACATCATCTGGGCGGCGGGGTGCCAGCCAGCCATCGCTTCACGGTTCAAGGAGGAACCCGCCCGCTGACGGACCATGCCTGACGCTGTTTCCACCACCACGGCCCCGGCGCTGCCGCCGCCATCCGGGGTGCCCATGCTGACCTTCAACTGGAAGCGGCGGGAGATCCGCCGGGTCCGGTTGTTCGGATTTCTGCTGGTGTCCCTGCTCGGGCATGCGGTGTGTTTTTACCTTTTCAAAGTGGTGACGCCGGGTTCCACCCGTCGCCTGCCGCCGGAGGAATCCGTGCTCTTTCTGGAATCCAGCCAGCCGGGGGTGGCCGAAATCCTGACAAGCCTGGAAGACCATTCAACGGCGGCGCTGATTCCATTGGACCAAACCGATTCAGGCACCGGAGAAATCAGCCAGTTCATTCCGCCCTACCAACCCACCTATGCCGGTTATCAGCCAGAGGTGCAGGAACCGCCGTCGCAGGGAGAGATGGCACTTCCGGAACTGGCCGCCGCCAGCATTCCGCTGCTGCCCGTGGTGGAAGGCCTGCGACCAATCAAGCCTGCTCCGGCCGCGCCGGCGGCACCGCCGGTTCCCCAGCTCCTGGTCAAGTTTCCACTCTCCAGCCGGGCTTTGCAGAGTCCGCCCCAGTGGCCGCAAAACCTGACTCCGCCGGAAGAACCGGATGCCGTCTTCACCTTCCATCTCGGGGTGGATCAGGCGGGCATCGTCCGCCACTGTTTTGCGGAAGGGGCGGCTTCCCCACCGGACCTGCGTGGGACGCTGTCCCGGCTGCGCTTCCAGCCGTCCACGCATCCCGGTCTGCAGTGGGCGGAGGTGGAAATCCACTGGTGACACCCGGTTTCGACCATGTTTCAAACCACCCTGCCCGTGCTCATCATCTGGAACCTCTGCATCCTGCTCGGGTTCATGGGACTCATCTGGACGATCAAAGTCTGGCAGCAGCGCCGTGCGGAACGACGCGCCCTGAAATACCGCATCTGCTGCGTCATCTGCGGCACCGGCTTCGATGAATTCAGCAGCGAACCGCTGGTCAAATGTCCCCAGTGCGGCAGGCTCAACGAACGCGAACGGGTGGTCGATCTGTAGATGGACTGGGGTTTTTTCTGGACCTGCAGCGTGACCATGCTGGCGGCGCAGTTTTCGCCCGGACCGGACATGCTCCTGCTGCTGAAAAACGCGGTGAACCACCCGCTGCACGCCGGACTGATGACGGTGGCCGGCATCTCTGCGGGGCTTTGCGTGCATTGCGCCGTGGCCCTCCTGGGACTGGCCGCCGTCTTCAAGGCGCATCCGGCGGCATTCCGCATCCTGACATGGGGCGGAGCCGCGTATCTGGCCTGGATCGCCCTGCGCCTGCTCTGGAGTCTGCGAAGCCGCGCCGCGTCACCTGCGGCGGAGGGGGAAACGGGCTTTGACGCTCCGCTGACTGCAGCCGGTGCGTTTCTCCAGGGATTCCTCACCAACATCACCAATGCCAAGGCCTTCCTGTTTCTCAGTGCGTTCATGGCCGCGGGCATGGAAGGCGGCGGAACCGAGCGCAAATGGATGCTGGCGGGCATCGTTGTCATTCAGGCGCTGGTTTTCTGGAGCCTGTTCGTGCGGCTGTTGAAACACCCCGGCATCCAGCGCCTCTACCGCCGTGCGGAATGGGGTCTCAACGCTGTGTTCGGCATTCTGCTGTTGGCCCTAGCGGTTAGGGTCGCCCTTGGAGACTGAATTGGGAGCACCGGTCGCGGTGCGGCGGCAATGCCAACCAATGCGGTTTCGGAACCCGGTTGCCCCTTTTCACGGGGAATATCTGCTGCAAATTGCCGCACGACATGGGATACGATGCTGACATCAAGCCGGAAACGGCACTCACCGGGCTGGTGCCCGAGGATCTGGCCGCCGCCTTCGCACAGTGGGAGGAACCCGCCTACCGCGTTCGGCAGGTGCTGGAATGGGTTTTCCAGCGCCGGGTTACGCAGCATGATGCCATGTCCAATCTCAGCCGCAGTCTGAGAGAGAAACTTGCGGCGTGGCGTCCACTGCGCACCCTGCGGCTTGCCCGGGTGCAGGGCGCGGCGGACACCACGCAAAAGCTGCTCTTCCGCCTGGGGGATGGCCGGTATGTGGAAAGCGTGCTCATTCCCGCCAACCTGGCGGAGGATGGCGGACGCGCCGACCGGCGCACCCTGTGCGTTTCCAGCCAGGTGGGCTGCGCCTACGACTGCAAATTCTGCGCCAGCGGACTGGCCGGCTTCACCCGGAACCTCCGGGCGGACGAAATGGTGGAACAGGTGCTTCAGGCGGAGCAACACGCCGGACACCGCATCGACAACGTGGTCTTCATGGGCATGGGCGAGCCTCTGGCCAACCTGACCAATCTGCTCCGTACCTTGACCATCCTGCAGGCGCCGTGGGGACTGGGCATTGGCTCGCGGCACATCACCGTCTCCACCAGCGGACTGGCCCCACAAATCAAAAAGCTGGCGGAAGCGCCCCTGCCCGTCCGGCTGGCCATCTCCCTGCACGGAGCCACCGACGCCGTGCGCTCCCGGATCATGCCGGTCAATCACAAATACCCGCTCGATGTCCTCTTTGCCGCTTTGCGCCATTTCCGCGACCGGCGCAAACAGAAGATCACCTTCGAATACATCCTCATCGACGGAGTCAACGACGACCCGGAACAGGCCCGTGAACTCGCCCGCCGGGCGAAAGACCTCTCCGCCAAAATCAATCTCATCCCGTATAACACCGTGGAGGGACTCCCCTGGACCCGCCCGCCCCTGGCACGACAGACCGCCTTTTGCGAGGCACTCAATGCCGCCGGCATTCCCGCCACCATCCGCTCGGAAAAAGGCCATGACATCGCCGCCGCCTGCGGCCAGCTCCGCCTGCAGCAGGAAACCGCCGAAGGCATTTTGCCGGTCTCCGTGCCCTAACCAAATCTCTCGCCGCCGCCGGCCGGTTGTCCTGCTGGCTGGTTGTCCCCGTTCGCATCGCACTTTCCTGGCAATCCGCCGCCTTTCCTGCGGAATAACAGCGTTGTTCCGCGGGCAGACCGCTACACGGGCGCGGCTTCGGTGCTGCGGCGGACGCGGCGTCCAATGCGGGTGAAAATTTCCCACTCGTTGGTTCCGGCCAGGGTTGCCAGTTCGGATGCGCTGACTTCGGCGGTTCCCTGTCTGCCCAGCAGCACGCATTCCTCGCCCGGAACGGGGGATTTTGTCAGGTTGGTGACATCCACCATGATCTGGTCCATCGTCACCCGGCCTAACAATGGACAGCGGCAGCCCTGCACGAGAACCGCGGCCCCTTTCCCGGAAAGCGGGCGGGGGTAGCCGTCCGCATAGCCGGCGCTGACGGTGGCGACGCGGGTCGGCCGACTGGTGATGAACGTTCTGCCGTAGCTGATGCCGTGCCCTGCCGGGACTTCCCGCACCAGGGAGATGCGGGCCTTCCAGGTGAGCACGGGGGAAAGTTTTGCAGTGTGTTCGGTCTGGGGAGTGGCGCCATAGAGCATCAACCCGGCCCGCACCAGTTCACCGGGAGCGTGCGGAAAGTTCAGAATGCCTCCACTGTTTGCGACATGAACGAAACTCGGACGCAGCCCGCCCGCTGCCAGCTCCGCCACGGTTTGACGAAATTGGGAAATCTGCTGAAGCGTGAACGAAGCGTCCTCGTCCGAACAGGGAAAATGGCTGGCGATGCTTTCCACCTGCAAATGGTGGAAGGCCAGCAGCTCCGGCAGCGCCGCGAGGGCCGCCGTCGGCGTAAACCCGATGCGCCCCATCCCGGTGTCCAGCACCAACTGGACCGGCAGCCGCGTCCCGGCTTTGGCCGCCAGGAGGTCAAAATCCGCAGCTTCCCCCACCGTGGACACCACTGGACGAAACCCCTGGGCCACCACCGCGGCGCGCTCCGCTGGCAAAGCCGGGCTCAGCAGAAAAATGGGGGTGGAAATGCCGGCCCGGCGCAGGGTCAAGGCTTCCTCCACGCAGGCGACGCCGAAGCAATGCGCATGGCCCTGAAGGACCCCGGCGGCCCACGCGGCACCGTGACCGTAGGCATCCGCTTTGACCACCGCCATGATTGGGTCTCCGCAGGCCAGGGACTGGGCGGTGGCGAAGTTGGCGAGCAGGGCGGATTCAGAAAGATTCACCCAGGTCCGCCACGTCCCAGGTGCGATCCAATCCGAAGAGTTAGAAGCTGAATGATGCATTTACAAAAAATTTACAATGCAGATCACCTGTGGGTGCATGGTGGATGATAAAACGGATGAAAATTTTTCTTTCCCAAGAGGCGGCCTGATGGCAGTATCGGAGCGATTCGTTGAAATTTCAATCCCCACTCCCCAATACCATGCGTTCTTCCACGCCTCTCCTAACAGCGGCATGGGTCGTCATTTCCGGCCTGACCGCCCCTGCGGCTGATCTCCGTCCGAGGCTTCGCGAGGATGGAAAATACCAATTTAACGACGGCAACAGCAGTGTGCCGGTGCGGGTCGCTTTCGACCGGCTGCTGGTGCGCGCCACCGCCACGCTGGATTCGCAGGTGGTGACGATTCCGGCCAAGAACAGCTTGAGCGAAGTCATCGCCCATGCCAAGAGCCTGGAAGCCTCCTCGCAGCGGCAGGTGGAACTGGTGGGCACGGTGGGCCAGGATGAAATTACCATCCGCCGCAAAGTGACGGCGCTTGTCCCCCAGACGACGGATCTTCCGGCCCTCGCGGCAAAGATCAAGGCCATTGCGATGTCGCGGCCGATTTACAACCCCAACTACGTGCAGATCACCTTTGCCAATGGCGGGGATGCCCTGCAGGGGACCGAAGCCCTGCTCCTGGAACCGGGTGTCACCATGGCGGTGCCCCAACGCGGACAGCCTCGCGCCGTCCAGACCTATTTTGTGCCGAATGACCCCTATTTCATTTACCAGTCGCACCTGAGTTCCGGGATTCCCGTGGACTTTCCCATCCGCGTGAATGACGTGACCTGGGACAGCTTCGTCCCCGCTACCGATCCGCTTTTTCCCCTGCCGCCGCCGACTGGATTTGTCCCGCCCACTGACGACATCAATGTCATCAATCCGCTCTTGTCCACGCTGCCCTCGCCACCCAAGACCAAGAAGGGCGTGTGGGACATCTACAAGGGCTTGAACATCAAAGTAGGCGTGGTGGACGATGGGTTGGAGACCAGCCATGAAGATTTTGTGGGCAATGTCCTTGCCGCCGGCGGGTGGAATTTTGAGCGGGACATCTTCAATCCCACCGACGGGATGCATGGCACCTGTGTGGGCGGACTGATTGCGGCTCGCGGAAACAACGCAAAGGGAGTCGCCGGAGTTGCTCTGCAGGGCAAGCTGATCGGATTGAACATCGTGGGTCCTTCGGTCACACTGGACGACTTGGCCACCGCCCTGCTGTGGAATCGTTCCCTGCACATTTCCAACAACAGCTGGGGCCACCGGCGCGCGTGGACGCCAGTTTATCAAACGGTTCTGGACGCCATTTTCGATGGCACGACCAAAGGCCGCGGCGGACGCGGTTCCATCTACTGTTTTGCCGCGGGCAACTCCGGACACCGCGGGCGCGATGCCAATTACGACTACCTAACCAATTCGCCCTATACCATTTCCGTGGCCTCACCGCTCCCGGTCAACAACCCAGGTGCCTGCAACGTCATTTCCGCACCGGCCAACGGCGCCACTACGGACCGGACTGGAGACCAGGGGATGAACATTGATGGCACCGATGTCTGGGGTGGCCAGGACCTTCCCCGCACCAACTACACCGCCTCTTATGGGAACCTCGCTGAGGGTGACAATAACACGGTCAACACCCCGCCCGTGCGCTATCCCGGCCTTCCACTCGGCCTGGAACGCTCTCCGGGTGCTCCGCGCAGGCTCTCCTCGGGAACCACTGCGGTCGCTTCCGGCGCCATCGCCCTGCTGATGCAGGCCAAGCCGACTCTGGGTTGGCGGGATGTGCAGGACGTGCTGATCCGCACGGCGCGGGCCTACGGAGACTTTCCGGTGGTCGTTCCCCCGCCTCCCCCGCCCCTGCCTTATGCGGAGGACTTGAAATGGGTCGGCCCCATTGGCGGTGCAACCGACACCGTCGGCAGAGGCTATCCGTGGTTCTACTGGCAAAACTTCATTTCCGAAGACGGAACCATCTACCATTTCAGTCCCGATCAGGGTGCTGGGCAACTGGACATTGGCCGTGCGATTGATTCTGTGCTGCCGGTCACATTCAAAAACCTGAAACCCCCATACAAACGGGAAGTAGAGGACCAGGAAGAACTGCTCATCACGGAAGGCGTGCGGTTTGTCGCCAAGCCGCTGCGGCTGGCAAACATCCCCCGGGTGCGCACGGAACACACGCTGATCACCCTCCAGGTGGACCACCCGGATGCCCGTGAATTGGACGTGTGGCTGGTCTCTCCGGGCGGAACGGTCAGCGTCCTGCAACAGCGCGGTCCCTCCCCCGCCGTCCTCAGTGAAGGCGGAAGCGAATTCTACACCCGACCCACCATCTGGACCTACAGCAGCGTGCTGAACTGGGGCCAGTGTGCCGGCGGTGACTGGAAACTGCTGGTTCGCGACGCCGCCGTCAACGGCAGCAATGGGCGCATCGTCTATGTCAAAGCGGAATTCTGGGGAGGACCGGGCCGCAGTCCGTCCGCACCCCCGGTCATCACCGATGAAGGTCTCGTTCCCTACCCGACGCCATTGGATCCGCTGCACATCCCCACGGGCATCGAACTGTGCCAATACTACGACCTTTACACCATCGGTGCGTCCACCTGTCCAACTTCCTATCGCGCCTCGGGATTGCCCAAAGGCCTGGTCTGTGACCCGCTCACCGGTCGCATTTACGGAAAGATCGTGGAATGCGGCACGTTCTCCGTGACCCTGTTTGCCCGCAATGAGAAGGGCGAAACCAGCCGCGTCGTTCCCATGGTGGTGCGCCCGGATGTGCCCGTTCCCATCATCCAGGCATACCGGGTGGGCATCGGAGCGGTCAACCAGCCATTCCGCATGAAAATCAACAATCGGGCGCTGCCACCCACTCCGCCCGGCTGCGAACCCCTGCCGGAAGCGACCTGGGCCGCCACCGGACTTCCTCCCGGGTTGACTTTGGATGCCGCCACCGGAGAAATCACCGGAATTCCAACCACCGAAGGGCTGTTCTACGTCACCGTACAGGCATCGAATTATTGCGGCAACGACATCACCCGCCTGTGGGACCCGGTCATCAATGCCTGGGTGCCCACAACCTACATCCGCATCTGGCGGGAAGGACGCAGCATTGCAGGCGCCCTCGACGTGCCGGGGCAATTGTTCACCACGGACTACCCGGCAGCTCCGCCAACCAATGGCGAGGACGTATGGTATTACACCACGGAAGACTCCGTCAGCGGGGGAGACGCGCTTTACAGTCCGCGGCTGGGCGGCTCCCAGGTGGCATCCATTGCCACCACGGTCACCGGCCCGGCAACTGTGCAGTTCGACTGGAGAACCTCCGGTGTTCTCGGACTGGATTTCGTGCGCTTCTTCATGGAGCCAGGAGGCGAGCTGAACAACATTTCGGGCATCGTTCCCTGGACGCACGAGAGTTTCGACATTCCCCCCGGCACGTTCACCCTTCGCTGGGTCTATGAAAACGGTTCCAGCCAGTGGGCGGCCGATGACCATTCGGTGATTGACAATTTGACCATCACCGTCCCGGCGCTTTCCACGGCGACGGATGCACCGGCGATGTCCTTCAATGTTTACGGCGCTGGACAATGGTCCGAAGAGCCCACGCTCGGAGCGACCGGAGGAACCGCCGCCGCCTCCCCCGCCGGGCTTGCGGATTCTGCTTCCGCCTCGTTTGAAACGACGGTGACCGGCCCTGGCACCCTGAATTTCCGCTGGGCCGTCTCCTCGGCGCAGGATTCGGATTTTCTCCGCTTCCTCATCGACGGTGCCGTCAAACAATCCATTTCCGGCGCTCCGGTGGCACCGGATCCGGATCCGAATTTTGTCAATGTATCGGTTCCCATCCCTGCTGGCAGCCACGTCGTTCGCTGGATGTATGAGAAGGATGCGGCTCCGGTCCCTGCCGGACAGGATCGAGGCTGGGTGGACCAGATTTCCTTTACCTCGCCAGCCCCCTCCATGGTCCGGACCGGAACTTCGAACGAAGTCACGGCTCCGTCAGACCCCGCCCCGCTGCCGCGCCGCCTCCCGTCCCGCGGGTTCGAAAAGCGATCCGGCATTCGGAAGTCCGCCTCCGTCCCCGTTCCGACATCGCAGCGGCCTTCAATGCCGAAAAGCATGGTTACCGAAGCGCTGGAGGTTGGACAAACCAGCGGCAACTCAGCGAAGCGGCAGCTCCGGGTCGTCGATGGAGAAATCGTCTTCACCTATTCCGTTGACCGCACCCAGCGCGATTTGATCGTGACTCCCCAAGGGTCCAGGGATAATCGCACCTGGGAAAACCTGACCCCAGCCATGGTTTCCGAAGAAGGAACCGTCCGCCTCATGAAAGTCACTGAACCGGATGGGGCGGGCAGCCACCGCCACTTCCGCCTGCTCATGGATCGAATTCCTCGCTAGAATCAAAATAAATCTTGACCCATCTGCCACCCATCTCCAGAATCCAAACACCTATGAAGAAATTCGTCGCGACAATCGCTTTCCTCGCCATGGGATTCCAGGCCGCACCGGTCATGGCCCATGTTGGCGGCCCCTACAGCAACAACACCCATGATGGCTTTCAGGGCGGTGTTTTTCAGGGGATGATGACCATGAAAAACGGCTCGGGCATGTTTCGATTTTCAGCCGGACTGGAGCCGATCATCTCCCCGTTTGCCCAATCGGTCGTATTCCACCAGGGCTTCATCTACTACGGAGACTGTTTCGGCATGCTGGATTTTGTTTCCAAGAAAATCTCCGGCATGACCAACGGCATGACCGCTCCTCCCGGAGCAACCACCACCAACGGCACTCCGAACTTCATCAGCAACGGCCAGGCCAATTACGTGTGCAACACGGTCTGGAATGGAAAAATCACCAGCACCGCTCCTTCCGTTCGCTTCAAGGCCAAAGGTTTTGCCTACATCATTGATGCGACCTACGAGCATCAGATCACGACCACCATCGACACCACGCCACCGCCCATCGAACTGCCTGACGGAACGGCCATTGTCACCACCAAGACGGAAACCATTACCGAATCCGGCCCCATCCCCACCCAGCGGATTAAAATCCGCGTTTCGGGCGGACGCCTGAGCCCCATCGCCTACACCACCTTCGGTGCCGCGGCTCCAAAGCCATAAGCGGTTGGTGCCCTGATCAGCAATTTGCAGCGCGGCCTGGACGAGAGTTCAGGCCGCGTTTGTTTTTGCACAGGTCAAATCACGCAAACACAGAAGCGGAACGCGGTGAAACCGCTTGAACACGACCGGTGTGTGTCAAAATTCACCCCCTTCTGCCGGTCCTTTCCACCCTTCCCAACCATGCATCCACTGCCGTCTCCAAACCGCCGGGCTTTTCTCAAACTTTCCACCGCCACCGCCGCCGCGCTGTCAGCCCCAAACATTGTATTCGGTGAGCCAGACTCCAAACGGCTGAAAATCGGCCTCATCGGATGCGGAGGACGCGGAGGCGGCGCGGCGCGCAACGCGCTTGCCATGGATACCAACACCGAATTGTGGGCGATGGGCGATGCCTTCGGCGGGCCGATCGAGGCGACCATCGAGGGCCTCAGGGGCTCCTTCCACGAGAGGGTGAACGCGGACCCAAGCCGCCAGTTCATCGGCCTTGATTCCTACCAGAAGGTCCTGGAAACCAACCCGGATGTCGTGATTTTGACCACCCCTCCCGGGTTTCGGCCCGAACACCTGCGAGCCGCGGTGGAAGCCGGAAAGCATGTCTTCTGCGAAAAACCAGTGGCCGTGGACATGACCGGAATTCGCTCCGTCCTGGAATCCGCCAAAATGGCAAAGCAAAAGGGGCTGTCCCTGGTGTGCGGATTCTGCTGGCGCTACAACAAGTCCCGCCGTGCGGCCTTCGATCGAATTCTCAACCAGGGAGCAATCGGCGACATCACCTCGGTCTATGCAACCTATTATACCGGCCCGGTAAAACCCATGCCGCCCGCGGGGGACCGAAAGGAATCCATGAGCGACCTCGAATGGCAGGTCCGCAACTGGTACAACTTTTCCTGGCTTTCCGGGGACAGTCTTGTCGAACAGGCCGTTCACAGCGTGGACAAGACCGCCTGGGCCATGCGGGATGCGAATCCCGTATCGTGCATTGCCAACGGTGGACGCCAGATTCCCGCCGAAGGAGGCAACATCTTCGACCATTTCAACTGCGTGTATGAATACCACGGAGGCGCGCTGGTGCATGTGGCCAATCGGCAAATTCGCAACTGTGCCAACGAAAATGCCGACCACATCGCCGGCACCAAAGGGTCGCTCATCATCAATGGCGGACGCGTGCAGATCATGGGAGAGACCAAATGGAGCTACCCCGAGGAAGACGCCGAGCGGGATCGTGACATGTACGACCAGGAACACGTCGAGCTTTTTGAATCCATCCGCAATCACCAGGCGAAAAATGACGGCGAGTGGATGGCGCACAGTTCATCCTTGGCGATCATGGGCCGCATGGCCGCCTACAGCGGAAAGCGCATCACCTGGGAGCAATTGCTGGCATCCAAGGAAGACTTGGCACCGGCAGAATCGCTCCACTGGGATTCCAGCTTTACGCCGCATCCCATGCCGCTTCCTGGCAAATACCAGTTGGTCTGATCCCCTCTCCACCCCGCCATTCGCTCACCATTCCCTGCATGAAATTCCTTTCCACCTCTCCCTTCCTTCTCCTTTTTGCCAGTGCCGCCCTTGCGGCTGAGCACGTTGATTTTGTCAAAGAAATCCAGCCACTGTTCGAAATGAACTGCGTGGGCTGCCACACCGCCGAAAAAGTGGACGGAGGTGCGGATGGCGAACTGGACATGACCACGCTCGAAAAAATCATCGAGGGGGGAGAGCACGGATCGAGCCTGGAACCGGGCAAGCCGGATGAAAGCCGCCTCTACAAAGATCTGATCCGGAACATCGATGACAAAAAACTCATGCCCCCGAAGAAAACCGGTGGTCCGCTGCTGAAGGAGGAAATCGAAAAGATCCGGCTTTGGATCGAACAGGGAGCGGTTTGGCCGCAGGGCGTGGTGCTGCGGCAGCGGCCCAAAGAGGAAGTCAAACCGCCCTCACCGGATAATCTGGACCTGGTGCGCCGCATCCGGGAGAAAATCCTGGCCACCCAGAAGGAAAAGGCGGAGGCGGACATGCATCCTTACACCGGAGTCATTCCCAACACGAAAAAGGAATTCAAAATGGTGGCCATCAAGGGCGGGTCCTTTCTCCTCGGCAGCCCCGACACCGAGGCCGGACGAAAAGAGGATGAAGGACCGCAGGTCAGCGTCAAGATCGATCCCTTCTGGATCGGAGCCTGTGAAGTCACCTGGGACCAATACATGCCGTTCATGATCACGTCCGAAGCGCGATGGAAGGACGGATCGAAAAAGCAGCTGAAGGCCGGCGACTCCGACGTGGACATCGTCTCCAGTCCCACCACTCCCTACACCGACATGACCTTTGGCATGGGGCAGGACAACTACCCGGCCATCTCCATGACCGAGCACGCAGCCAGCAAGTTTTGCCAGTGGCTAAGCGCACAGACCGGACAGTATTACCGCCTGCCAACGGAAGCGGAATGGGAATATGCCGCCCGCGCAGGAACGGCGACCGCCTATTTCTTCGGGGACGATGCCGCCCAGCTTGCCGACTACGCCTGGTTTCGGGACAACAGCGACAGCGAAGGTACCGGCCAGGGCAAAACGCAGCCCGTGGGGCAGAAAAAGCCCAATCCGTGGGGGTTGTTCGACGTTTATGGCAACGTCGCCGAGTGGACGCTGGATCAATTGGATGAAGGCAGAGGCTATGCCTACCTGGCCACGGGGAAAGACATCCACAATCCGTTCAACAAACCCGTCTCGCTCTACCCGCGGGTGGTGCGCGGCGGCGGCTACAAGAGCCCCGCTGAAGCCTGCCGCAGCGCCTCGCGCCGCGGATCCAGAGAGGCTTGGAAACAGCAGGACCCCCAGTTGCCAAAAAGCATCTGGTACCACACGGACGCGCAGTTTCTGGGATTCCGTGTCGTGCGTCCGCTGCAGGTTCCCAGCGCGGAGGACATGTATTTTATGTGGAACTGCGGCACGGTGAACCAGTCAAAGTAGCCCGGCAGAATTCGCGTGTTTACTGGCATTGTCGAAACCACCGCCCGGGTTGAGTCTCTGCTCCTGCACAGTGCCGGCGGCAGGCTGGCCCTGAAGCATGTCCCCTTCGCAGGCGAACTTCAGGTGGGTGAAAGCGTGGCGGTCAACGGCGTCTGCCTCACCGTGGTGGAATGCGGCGGGGACTGCTGCGCGTTCGACCTCTTGGCACAGACGCTCAGCCTCACCAATCTGGGTTCCCTCCGCCCTGACAACCTCGTCAATCTGGAACGGGCCATGCGGGCGGATTCCCGTTTCAGCGGCCATTTTGTGCAGGGCCATGTGGACGCCACCGTGGAAATCCTCGCCTACGACCCCGTCGGACAGGATCACCGGTTGGAAGTCAGCCTGCCGCGGGAATTCCAGAGTCTGGTCATCTCCAAGGGCTCCGTGTGTCTGGATGGCATGAGCCTGACGGTGGCAGAACTGGCAACGGACCGCATCACCGTCTGGATTACGCCCCACACCCACAGGGTGACGAATCTGCTGCAGGCCGGCCCCGGCCGCCGCATGAATGTGGAATTCGACATGCTGGCCAAGTATCTTTCGCAAATGCTAGAGTTGCGCGGATGGAAAACCGCCTGAGGGCGGCAGCGATGCGGGGATGGGCCGAATTCGCGATAAAATCACGATTTGCCTAAGAAGCGGCAAGCGGCCATCGTTTCCCTGTTCAACCAGATGACTTCATGGACCACGGCCTGCCGCCAGAGACTCCATCAGACCTCGTCCGCCGGGCATTGCGTGAATACGAAGGGCCGTTGGTGGGCTATGCCGTTTCGCTCCTCAGTGATCTGGAACTGGCCCGCGATGCCGTGCAGGATACCTTTCTCAAACTTTACGAACAGGAACCCGGCAAAGTGAAAGCCGCGGGTTTGAAGTCATGGCTTTTTACCGTGTGCCGCAACCGGTGCCTCGACCTGTTGCGCCGCCGGAAGCGACTGGTCAGCATGGAGGAGGAGTCGGTGGGCGAACCGGTCAGCAGTGAACGCAGCCCGGCGGAAATCCTGGAAACCGGCGAAGAAGCAGGCCAGGTCATCCAACTCCTCAAACGCCTGCCCCCAAACCAGCAGGAAGTGATCCAGCTCAAATTCCAGGCGGATCTCAGCTACCGGGAAATCAGCGAGGCCACTGGTCTTTCCATCTCGAACGTCGGATTCCTCATCCACACTGGACTGAAACGACTGCGCCAGATGATGTCCCATGAAATCCAGACCCGGCCTGAACCCAATTTTGCCGTATGAAATCGCTCGACAATTCCACGGTCACCGCCCATGCGCTGGGCGAATTGGATGTGCCGCAGCAGCACCTGCTGCGCATGACTTTTTCATCTCCCGCGGAAGCCGCTGCACTGGAGGAGGAGTGCGCGGAAATTCTTGGCCTGGCCGCGGTCCTGCGAACAGCCCTTCGGGAAAACCCTCCACAACTCAGCACTGCCCAGCGGATGCAGGTTTTGTCCCGCACCGCCGCAACCGCATCCGGCAACATGGATGGCGCATTCGAACATCGTCAGCACCGCGAACGCCGGCGCTACGAGCGCGGCCCTGCGTGGAAGGCCACCCTGGTTACCGCAGGTGCGGCGGCGGCCATCATGGTGCTGCTCGCTCAGTTGCGCACAGACCAATCCGCAGTGCCACAGCGGGACGCCGTTGCCGTAGATGAGGAGGCGTTCTGGGATCCCGGCGCGCCGAGATTCAAGATCAAGCCGCCACGAAAGGAAACGGATACCACCGCAAAGAACCCGCAAAAGCTGGCCGCCGGATTGCCGCAGTCCATGCAGGATTTGGCCGTGCAGCCGTCCCTGCCGCACGGTCTGGTGCCGGTGCCTGGCTCCGCGGAAACACTGGCCGGGACGCCTCAAACGACGCCCCCTCCCGCTACAGTCAGAATCGAAGTGCCGAAGGTGAACCCGCAACCGGATCCTGCCCCGTCCTCCTCCCGCGTGCCCCGCCCCGGTCCGCTGCCGGGGGAGAAATCGTTTGCCGCTCCCAAAGAGTAACGGCGGAAGTCATTTGCCGGATTCGACGGGAAATCCCGCCTTTTTCCAGGCATTGATGCCGCCGTCCAGGTGAATGACTTTCTTGAATCCAAGCTTTTTGAACGTTTCCAGCGCCTTGGTGCTGCGCCCACCGGCGGCACAGTGCACCAGATAGGTTTGTTTCCGGTCGAGCTTGGCCACATCCGCGGCAAAGGTGTCGCTTCCGATGTCGATGAGCTTGGCACCGCCTAACCGGGCGGCGGCGTATTCCTCTGGCGTGCGCACGTCGATCACCGTAATCTGGGCTTCTTTCGCCGCAGGTTTGGTGGAACTGGCATCAAGCAGTTTCTTCGCCTGTGCGGCATCTACGTGGACAATTTCCATGGCTTTGGCAGGTGCTTCAGTTTTTGCAGGCTGCGTTTCAGCGGCGGTGACAACGGATACGGAAAGCAGGATGCAGAGTGGGATGATTTTCATGGGGTGGAACTCGTGTCAGTGACGATCACAGTAGCGGCATTGGAGGGCTTTGGCACGGGGGAATTTGAGTAAAAGTGCGAAACTCCGTGCGATCCCGATGCGGCAGCCAGAATCATTTCCCCACGGGAGTCCTCACAAAATGAATCGAGGATTGGTGCCGCAGGACAGACAGCATCGCAGAGGTGCGCCAACCAAAAAATCAATAGGGAGTGGCCGTGCGGCCACTCCCTGAGAGGAAGATTTCCGGGTCCGATGACGCTGTTATTTGACGCGCATCAGTTCGGCGGTGGTTTCCGGTGGGTTGTTTTTCGTGATGCCGGCCTTCTTTCCTTTCTTCCAGAAGTGGCCTTCCACCTCATCGGGGGATTTCCACTCGAAGCGGAGATGGTCACCATTCGGCAGGTCCAGATTCACACACAGCGGCGCCGTGGGCACCCCGCCCGAATGGCCGATCTTGCCCTTCAGGTTATACGATTGACCGGCGTAGGTGTAAACGAAGTCGGTTTCGCTTTTCATGATCAGCTTGGAATGATCCTCCCGCTGGGTGTCGTCAGCGGCCCAGGACCAACTGCCCGCCCAGGTCGCCTTTCCGGCGGCAGCACTGGCGGTGACCTGATCCTTCAGAGCCGACCCGGCAGCGGCGGCCGCTTTGTTCTCCGCCTCGACTGCCACCTGATTGGCCTTGTCACCGGCCACGACGGCGCGCTCCCCGGGCGGCAGTGCCTTTCTCGCGGCATCCTGAATCTTGCCCGTTTCGATGAAGGATTTTTCGCCGGTCAGCGCTACGTCATAGGTCGTGTTCCGGGCGGCCAGCGGCGAGGTGATGCCCGCGGCTTTGACTTCCTTCTCCGCTGAGTCCCATTTGTCTTTCGGAATTTGGACGTCGGTGTGGGGGTTTTTCGCCAGCGCGGCGTCCTGGGCGTTCTTCACATCGCTGAAGAGGGATTCCCCCGGCTGCAGCCGCCAACTGTCGGTGAACTTGTTGATGCCGGCGATGTCCGCCGGCGGCGTCACCATCGAACCGTCGCGAAGCGTCATGTCGTTCATGGCGTTCTTGTCGAGATTGCCGAAGAAACCCTGGTAAGCATGGGCATCGCTGTCGCGGCGGATGCCGACATCCAGGTGCGAGCCGGTGACGACGAATACCCGCGCGGCGAAGCTCTTGTCGCTCCAGTAGATGATATATTCGATATTCCCGGGGCTGAGGACTCTGTAATCAAGACGGGCGCCTCCGGGAAGTCCCCTGGCGCCTCCGCCGTTTTCTCCAGGCGCATCCTGCTCCTTGTCATTCATGAACCAGCGGAACCTGGGTTTCAGGTAGAACTCGAATTTTTGACCGTCCGCCAAGATGGCCGCGGCGGTATTGATGGAGACTTTGGGGTTTTTGTGCCACATCTCCTGCCGCGTCTGCACGATCGCCTTCTTGTCGTCGGAAATGGAACAGAGGAACTCGCCTGTGCCTTGGAAATCATAGACCAGGCCATCAGGTGTGCGAACATGCACATCGCCATGGCTGACGGACTCGAAGGGCTTAGACTCCTGAGTTGTCCGAGTGGCCGAAACAGGCGGAGTCACCTCGCTGCCATCCACGATGATGCGAATGCCGCGGATGGTGTTGCCGGGGTCGCAGAGGTCATACTGCGCCACGACGATCCGGTTCTCGCCAGCCACGGCATGACCGCTGAAGTCCACTTTGGCCTTTTGAGAGGCTTTGATGATGTCGTGAGCTTTGTTGGAAAATCCGTCAGGGTTTTTTGAATTGAAGATGTAAACCCGGGCACCGTCGTCCACGGAGTCGAACTCGACCTGGAAGGTTTTCACCTCCGTGCCGGGCGGAATGGTGACCACCGTCTGGAAGTAGAGAAAGTCCAATTGCTTGAAGCCCTGAAATTGCGGAATCCGGGAGGGGCGATCAAAGTCAACCACACCATCTTTGGCCGGCGCGACGGTCCACCCTCGATCGGTTTGTGAGGGGAGGGTGGCCTTATCCAGCGCAGCCTGCTTTTCCTTGTCGGTCGGCGTGGCGAATTTGATGAGGCCCTCGTTTCCTTCGTGAATTTGCCACGGGGTGGTCTTGATCTTGGTTTGGGCCGCCGCCTGCTGGACGAGGCCGAGCAGCAGGCATCCGGCGAGGGAATGCAGGGTGTATTTCATGGTGTTTCGTGTTGGGTGTTGCAGTGAAGCCATGCCCGCCGGAAAGGCGGAATTGCGGGCTCAAGCGTTTCCACGGAATCGCGCGGCGAAGGTCAGCCGCAGGTTGAGCTTTTTTTTGGGAATTTTGTGCGGAAGCACCCGTCAACGGGATCCAGGCCAGATTTCCAATGCGCTGAAGGGCTCGCAGTGCAGAAGTGAACGGTCGGCTCCGTGTTCATCCCGGCCGAAATGCAGCCAGGCGGCGGGAAAATACGTGGGAAAACTCAGCACCTCGACGCGGGCGGCGGAGACGGGATTTTCCATGAGCCAAAGCTTGAGCGTGGTGTCGCCGGAGGTGGCGAGGAGGCGGGTGTCGTTGCTGATGGCGATGGCGGCAACCGCACCGCTGTGCGCCTGCCAGCTTTCCTCAGGGCGTTCCGTCCAGGTCGCGGTGTCGAAGACACGCACGCGTCCGTCCTCATTGCCGCAGAAAAGGCGGCGTCCGTCAGGATGGAAGGCGAGGGCGGTGTCGTAGTTGCGGAAAGTACCGAGGGAGATTGCGGGCCGGAGAATGTCGGCGGGATCGTAGAGCCGCGCCTGGTGACCGAGGCCCGTGGCGACCAGGTGGCGTCCGTCGGGCGAAAAGGCGAGGTTCCACGCCCGGGAGGGACCGGCCTGCCAGCCCTGATCTCCCGGCGCGGAGGTTGTTTGCGTTTCCAGGTCCACGACGAAGATGCGCCCCGGAGTCATGCCGGCAATGCGCCGACCGTCACTCGAAACGCGACCGCACAGCAGTTCGGTGAAACCTTCGACAAAGCCCGGCCCTTTGATCCGTCCCGTCTGGCGCAGTCCGTCGCCGGCTTCCTCCCAGAACAGAACGTCACTGGAGTTGCGCGACATGGTGGCCAGCCGACCCTGCGGCAGGACAGCGAGCGGCATGTGGTTGGGCGACACGGGGATGCTTCCGCGGCCTTCCCGCCAGTAGTGCGCTGCGCCCTTCCAATCGGAATAGAGCAGCCGGGAGCCATCGGGCGAAGCGGCGGGATGCCACTGCATCTGCAGCACGCGCACGTCGGGAAGGCGCACCGCTGGCTGCGGAACACGCGGTGCCCAACCGCGCACCGTGCCGTCGGCGGCGGCGGTGAAAAGACGGGAGCCGTCCGGCGCATAACAAACGTCGAGGCCCCTTCCCTCATGGCCGAGCAGAAACACGGCGCGTCCATCCTGGGCACTGCGGGTGAGCAGCCGCCGCGGCGGGCTTTGCGCATCGTTGCCGTTGAGCGGCTCGCGGATGCCCATCACGCAGTCGTCATCATAGGTGGACAAGCCCGTCGGCTCGGGCTGCAGAAAATGGAAGAGCCGGACGGTGCCATCGGCATTGGTCACCGCCACCTGCGGCTCCCCGGGATGAAAAGCCAGATCGGTCAGGGCATCGCGCAGCCTCTGCCCGAGCAGCACATGGCCGGTAGCCGTCTCTGCGACCTCCAGGGTGCGGGCCGGCGCGTCGTGCGTGCCGTGCACCGCGGCGAGATAGGCACCATCGGTGGAGAGCGCCAGCATGCTGACCCTTCCCGCTGCCTGCGGATGCCAGCGGTGGAGCGGTGAGACAGTTCGCAGTGGTTCAGCGCCAGGGAGATCGGCGGCACGAAAAAGCGCCACCTCGTAAGTTGCGGCATCCGTCACGACCACCAGCGAGCGGTCGCCCGAGACCGCCAGCGGTCCCAGCCATTGCCCCGGCAGCGGGATGGTGGTGCGGTGCTCGACATCGAAAATGCACGCCGCCTGTCCCCGTGAAACCGCCACGCCAATGTTATCGCCAAACAGCAACCGCTGCGCATCCAGCCACGCGCTCTGCGGCTGAATGACGCCGGTTTTCTCCATCAGCACCTCCAGCGTCCCGGCATCGAACACGCGCACCGTGTTGCGGAACGAGCACGCAAAATGCCGTCCGCCCGGCGCATAGTGCAGGCTGTGATAGTCCCGCGGATTCAGCTTCCCCGGTTCTTTTTCCGGTGCCGGGGCGGGTAGTGGGCGCGGTGCGCGCAGGGGTTGGCCGTCCGGGCTGCACACGTGCAGCACGCCTTCATGCGAGACGATCGCCAGCGAGTCGCCATCCGGTCCCGGGGACATCGCTTCCGGAATTTCCCCACCCGGCAGGCGAAAGAGGGCAGCCTGGTCCCCCGCACACAGATGTTGCAGCAGCCGCCATTCGAACCCCCGGTGCTCCTCCGGAACCGCGTCCAGCAACTTCCGCGCCCTGGCAAAATCATGCCGCTCCCGCGCCGCAAGGGCCGCTCCCATCGTGGCAACGTATGCCGTAAACCGCTCCGCCCTGGCATTTTCCCGCGCCTGTTCCGCGTGGTCCACCGCCTGCTTCCGGTGCGCCTCCGATGTGCGCCACATGGTCAGGCTGACAATGGTGCCCGCCAGCAGCGAAATCGCCAGAGCCGCCACTGCCGCCACCCGCCAGGGATGCTGCCGCGTCCAGCGCAAGGCCCGTTCCGATCCCGTCACCCGCCGTGCCCGGATCGGCTCGCCGCGCAGCCAGCGGCCCAGCTCGCCGGCCAGGAATCCCGCGCTGCGCAACCGCCGCACCGGTTCCTTTTCCAGACAACGGTGGCACAGCGTTTCCAGATCTCGATCCGGCGGAATGCCAGGCCTCCGCATGGAAACTGGATCCTCGTGTGCAATGCGGCTGAAGATTTCCGCAGTCGTCACCCCTGGAAATGGCACCCGCCCGGTGAGCATTTGAAAAAACATGGCTCCCAGCGCCCAAACGTCGCTGGCGGTTGTCACCTTGCGGGTGCAGCCGCCCGCCTGCTCCGGCGACATGTATTGCGGCGTGCCAAGCTGGGCATTTGTCTGGGTCAGGCCGACCTCCGTATCCGCGAGCTTGGCCAGGCCGAAGTCTGTCAAAAACGGTTCACCGGTGACATCAAAAAGCACGTTTCCCGGCTTCAAATCGCGGTGCAGCACGCCCCGTTCGTGCGCATGCTGCACAGCGCGGGCCAGCTTTTCCATGAGCATGGCCGCGTCACGGGCTGGCAGCGCACCCTGCATCAGCCGTTCCGCGAGACTGCCGCCGCCCAGCAGCTTCATCGTGAAATACGGCTGCCCTTCAGCCTCATTCACCTCGAAAATGGGCACAATGTGAGGGTGGTCCAGATGCGCCACAGCCTGCGCCTCGGTGTGGAAGCGCTTCTTCTCCGCCTCCGTTGAAAAAGCGAACCCACGGATCATTTTCAAAGCCACCCGGCGCTTGAGTCGGGTTTCCTCCGCTTCCCAGATGACGCCCATGCCACCCGCACCCAGCCGACGAAGCAGCGTGTAACTTCCAAACGCCCCCGCCTCCCGTGGCGCAAAGCTGGTGAAGCCTTCGTCCGCCACTGCCCCAACTTCGGCATCGTCGGCTGCCAGAGCAGCGCCGAACGCACAGGCCAGGCAGACACCATCGCTTTCCAGCGGTGCGCCGCATTCCGGACAGGCCTGGTCGATTTGGGGATCCATGATGCTGATACGGTCCTTCACGAATTCCCGTGTCACAGGCAAGCCGCAAATGTTCCTGCCATTGCGGAAAATCGAATTCGAGATCGCTTGCCCGGGCCGCGCATTGTGGTTAAAAACGGCCTCACGGCATGAAGCACCCAGACAACGATCCTCATTCCAACTCGGAGTGCATTGATGCCGGTGCCTTTCCTCAGACTGCCTGGTCGATGATCTGCCAGATGCAGGGGGTGGATGCCGAGGAATCCAGCCGGGGCTGGGAGCGCCTTGCCAAGGCATACTGGCAGCCGCTTTATGCCTTCCTGCGCCGGCGCGGTGCGGACCATCACGTCGCCTGCGACGATGTTCAGGGATTTTTTGCCCACATCCTGAGCAAGGCCTTTCTGCGCCGCATCGAACCCGGCAACGGCCTGTTTCGCTCCTTCCTCCTCACCGCCCTGCAGAACTGGCGCGCAGACCAGCACCGCGCCGCCGTGGCGCTGAAGCGCGGAGGCGGTCAGGCTCCGATTCCTCTCGAAGAACTCAATCTGGCCGATGTCCCTTTTACAGCGGGCACCGCGGAGGAAGCCTACGACCGACTGTGGGCTCGCGCCGTTTATGACCAGGCGATCACCGTGCTCCGCGAGCGCCTGGTCTCGCGCGGAAGAGGCCCCCAGTTCGATCAATTGCACGGCCTGCTCACCGGGTTGACCGTTGCCAAATACCAGGAAATCGCCTCCGCGTTAGGCATGTCCGAAGGTGCAGTCAAGCAGGCTGCCACCGACCTTCGGCGCGAGTTCGGCGGCGTGCTGCGCGGCGAAATCCGCAAAACTGTCGCCGATGATTCACAGGTCGATGGGGAAGTGCGATATCTCCTGGGACTGATGCGAGGCGAGCGTTGAGCCTCGGCGGGGCGAACAGATCAGCCGCGCGGTGAATGATCTCCGGACAAGGTGATTTCGGTGCGGCAGAGGTCACGCCCGTCGGCACAGACCTTGCCTTCAGCCTGGATCAGATTTCCAAGCCGTCCGGTGATCTTCGCGTGAATCTCCACCGATTCTCCCGGGCCGAAAGTACCAAAAATCTTCGCCAGCCGGACCGCAGTGAGGCGGAGATTCGGAAGCGGCGGCAGGTGCGGATCACTCTGCGCCACCACTCCAGCCAGTTGCGCGACAGCTTCGATCATGAGCACTCCCGGAAAGATCGGCTGCTCCGGAAAATGCCCCCGGAGAAATGCTTCGTCGCCTTTCAGCAAAAAGTTTCCGCAGCCGCTCTGACCCGGCTCCAGACTTCTGAGCGAATCAAGAAAACGAAATTCCGGCCCATGAGGCAGCGCATCAAGCATGCACCATTCAAAATCCAAATGGGCCGGCGAGGCAAGTGGATTGCGGCAGGCACTGCGTTCAGTAACCATGTCCGTGGCCGTGACCATGGCCGTGGCCATAGCTGTGGCCATAACCATGGCCGTGACCGTAACCGTGGCCGTGGCCGTGACCGTAACCATGATCGTAACCGTGACCGTAACCATGATCGTAACCGTGCGAGGAATGATGGTATCCTCCGCCGTGGTGACCGAAGTCGGGCAGATGGTGGTAGCAGCTTGGGAGCAGGAGCAGGGCTGCTGAACCGGAGAGGATCACAAGGATTTTTCGAATGGGATTTTTCATGAGAGGCGAGAGGTTGGTGTGGTCGGTTTGACTGTTGCGGCAGATTTCCTATTCACTCGGCTCGCGAAAAATTTTGGGCTGGAATCCTCCGGAGTCTTGCAACCGGGGAGATTTTCGGGACAGAATCCGCATGCCACCTCCCCCGCCGCCGAAAGTCAGCGCTCGGCTCAAGTTTCTGCTCCCGCATGAGTTGCGGGATGCGGGATTTGACCAGAATGCGGTGCAGGCATCGGCCACCTTCAATGCGGCAGGCATGGTCTATGCGCTGCGCTCGGAATTTGCGGGCGATGCCGTGAAGGTTTGGGGGAAAATCGCCACCCGGACGCTGCAGCCCGTGGAGGCGCGCGCCACCGTCCTGCCGCGGGGCATCAAGTATGGACAGTGTGAAATCCATTCCACCTGCACCTGCGTAGAAGGGAGCATGTGCAAGCACGTCGCCGGCATCCTGCAGGCGGCCCGCAATGAATGGTATTCACCGCGGGAGGATCTTCGGGAGTTGGATGAAGCCGCGGCGCCGCCATCGCAGGAATCCACCGCTGTCCCGAGGTCAGAACCGGCGGTACCCAAGCCAGCGGCCCCGCCCGTCCCTGCCAGCACCTTTCTGGAGTCATGGCTGCTCCAGGCGGAGGCACTGGAAAACGGCGATGACGAGGAGGACAATTTTTTTCCGCCACAGGAAACCAGCAACCGGTTGCTCTATGTGTTTCGCCCCCGTGACCCCGGCTCGCAACGGATTGCGCTGGACCTCCTCACTGCCCGGCTGACCAAGGACGGTGCCTATGTCCGCACCGCAGATTTTCAGCTCGGTTTCAAGACAGCGCCCGATTTTCTGAGTCCTGCGGAACTGCCTCTGGTGGAGTCGCTGCGCCACCTGCGCACTGCCGACGGAAAACTGGAACCAGCCGGTCCGCTGTGGGCGGTGGTGCTGCCGCGCATTGCGGCGTCAGGGCGGGCCTTCTGGCGGGAAATCAACGGTCCCGGCCTGCAGTGGAGCCGCGAACCCATCGCCGTCCAGCCAGCCTGGCAAACCTTGGAGAACGGGCGGCAAAAGCCGGTTCTGGCTGCGGTAGGACGGTCGCTTGCGGTCATTCCAACGCAGCCGCTCCTCGTCATCGACACGACCAGCGCCACGGTGCATCCGGTGCGCGGCGAAAAATCGGAGCGTTTCCTCATCGGCTGGCTGAACCTGCCGGAACTCTCACCGCAGGATGCGGATTGCCTGGCCGGACGGCTTGAAGCCAAAGCGGCGCGTGCGCCTGCCCTGCCCGCTCCGGCAAGGCTCCATCTCGTCGAGGAACGGGACACCATTCCGCGTCCGGTTCTGCGGCTGTTTTGCGACACCGTTTTTGCGAACTACTACGGTTGGACCAGCGCCTTTGCCTACGATCAGCAGGTGCGCATGGCGGCCGTGGAATTCATCTATCCCGCTGCTTCAGAACTCCGTTTTGAATATGGCAAGGGACCGCCCCAGGCGCAGGTGCGGGCGGAGGACCGGGTGGTTCGGCTTGTCAGGAATCTTCCGGTGGAACGCGACTTTGCGGATGCGCTGACCCTGACAAAACTGCGCCCACTCGGAACGGTGCTGGCATTTGGCTGCAAGCCCGCGCTGCGCGAGGCACTGGTCCTGGCGCCGGATCTGCCCACGCAATGGTTCCAGCTTCTCACCGGCGAGTTGAAGCGGCTGGAGGAAAAGGGCTGGCTCATCGACACTGCGCCCTCATTTGACCTGGACGTGCTGCACCCCACGCAGTGGTATGAAGTCATCGAGGAAAGCGACCGCCCGGACTGGTTCACCATCGACTGCGGGGTGGAAATCGACGGCCAGCCGGTGCAGTTGCTGCCGCTCATCATTGCCTTCCTGCGCAGCGAAGGCAGCGCCATGGTGCTCGAAGAGCTGGCTGGAATGGGCGAACAGCCGATCATGCTTCCGGTAGGGAAAAAGTTTCTTCCGTTTCCGGCGAACCGGATGCGCCGCATCCTGGACACCCTCACCGAACTGTTTTCCGTCGCACCGGATCAGCTGAAGGATGGCAAACTGGAGCTGCACCGGCTGCGCGCCGCCCAACTGGCGGCCAGACTCCGCCAACGGGAAGAACTGATGATCCGGCGGACGGCGGAAAGCCTGGCCGGCCTGGTCGATCAGCTTGGCGACGACGCACCTTGGCGTCACGCCGCGAAACCCAGCGCGCTGCGGGCGGATCTGCGGCCCTATCAAATGGACGGCTGTCGCTGGCTGCGCTTCCTGTCAGAAGCACGCCTCGGAGGCATTCTGGCGGACGACATGGGGCTGGGCAAAACCCTGCAGACGCTGGCTCATCTGCTGGCTGAAAAGGAGTCCGGAGAAATGGACTTGCCCAGCCTGATCGTCGCGCCAAAAAGCGTGGTTTTCAACTGGGCGGAGGAGGCTGCCCGCTTCACCCCGAAGCTGCGCTGCCTGATCTACACTGGCGGCGACCGCGGCAGGCTGCTGGCCAATTTCAAGCGCCACGATCTGATCCTGACATCCTATCCAATTTTGGCCCGCGACGAGGAGGTGCTGTCGGCCTGTGAATTTCACTATGCGATCCTCGACGAGGCCCAGAACATCAAAAACAGCGCCACCCGCACCGCCGCCGCCGCCTTCCGGATCAATGCCCGCAAGCGACTCTGCCTGACCGGTACGCCCATGGAAAATCATCTGGGCGAGCTGTGGTCGATCTTCCATTTTCTGATGCCCGGACTGCTGGGGACCCGCGAGCGGTTTGCCGCGGCCTTCCGCGATCCGATCGAAAAGGAGGGGAACGAGGAACGCCGGGAGTTTCTCCGCCAGCGCATCGCGCCGGTGCTGCTGCGGCGGACGAAGGAGGCAGTGCTCCAGGAACTGCCGCCGAAAATCGAAACCATTCACCGGATCGAGTTGTCTGCGGCGCAGAAGGACCTTTACGAAACGGTGCGCGCCGCCATGGACAAGCGGGTGCAGGAGGAGATTTCCAAAAAGGGCGCGGACCGCTCGCAGATCACCATTCTCGACGCGCTGCTCAAACTGCGGCAGGTCTGTTGCGACCCCCGGTTGCTCAAGCTCGATGCCGCCCGCGACGTCAGCGAGTCGGCCAAGCTGGATGCCTTGATGGAGGTGCTGCCGCCGCTCATCGAGGATGGCCGTCGCATTCTGCTCTTCAGCCAGTTCACCGAAATGCTGGCACTCATCGAACAACGGCTCAACGCGGAAGGCATCCGCCATCTCCTGCTGACCGGACAGACGGAAAACCGCGGGGCCTTGGTCAGAGAGTTCCAAAACGGGATGACGCCGGTGTTTCTGATCAGCCTCAAAGCGGGCGGCGTGGGCTTGAATCTCACCGCCGCGGACACCGTGATCCATTACGATCCGTGGTGGAATCCCGCCGCGGAAAATCAGGCTACCGACCGCGCCCACCGCTTTGGCCAGCAGAAGACCGTTTTCGTTTACAAATTCATCTGTCAGGACACCATCGAGGAAAAAATCCTGCAACTGCAGCGTCGGAAGGCGGAACTGGTGCAGGGGCTGCTGGAAGGTTCCGGTGGTCCGCTGAAGATTGATGCGGCGGACATTGCCGCACTGCTGGCACCGCTGAAACAGTGACGCCCCACCTGCCCGATGCCGCCGAAAATCCCCAATGAGTCCCGTCCGCAACTGCTCAAGGAATGGTTCAACGAACCGCGCTACCGCCGTCTGGCCGCGCAACTGGGAGCGCTGGAAGCAACCTTCGACCGTGAACGGTTTCTTTCCCTGACGCTCGACGGACTGTCCGAACGTTCGCTGATGGACCGGCTGCGCCAGGCGGCCCTGGCGGTGGATGCGGCGCTGCCAGGCAGCTACCGCGCAAAACTTTCCGTGCTGCACCGGCTCGCTCCGCAAATTGGCCATGACTTTGTGGCCATGTTTGCCTGCGAGTTCGTGGTCCGGTTTGGGCTGGCGGATTTTGACCATTCGATGGAGGCGCTGCGCCAGCTAACGTGCTTTGGTTCAGCCGAATTCGCGGTGCGTCCGTTTTTGGTTCAGGATCTGGAACGCGGGCTTGCCATTCTCAACCGGTGGACGCACGACCAGGACGAAAAAGTGCGGCGACTCGCCAGCGAAGGAAGCCGCCCGCGGCTGCCCTGGGGAGTCCGCCTCCAGGAACTGACCAGGGACCCGGCACCGCTGGCGCCGATTCTGGAAGCGCTGAAGGGCGATGAGTCCCTCTACGTCCGGCGTTCCGTGGCGAACAGTCTGAATGACGTTGCCAAGGACCACCCGGACTGGGTGCTGGCACGACTGCATGCGTGGGATTTGACCGCAGCCGGGACGGCATGGGTTGCCCGGCACGCCTCCCGCACGCTGATCAAGCAGGGACATCCCGATGCGCTGCGCTTGTTTGGATTCCGCCGTGCCGCGGTGGAGGCTTCACTGACGGTGCGTCCAGAGGCTCTGATCCTGGGAGGAACGTTGGTGCTTTCTGCCACCCTGCAGTCCACCGCAGCACGCACCCAAAAGCTGGCGGTCGATTACGCCGTGCATTACGTGAGGCCCGGCGGGGCGATTTTTCGCAAAGTCTTCAAATGGCGGGAGGTGGAACTGCCCGCCGGGGGTGCGCTGAGCCTGACAAAACAGCAGGTTTTCCGCGACATGTCGGCGCGGCGGCACCATGACGGACGCCACCTGGTAGAATTGCAAATCAACGGTCAGCCGCTGGCGCAGCATTCCTTCATCCTGCGCACCGGTGGGTGAACAGCGGCAGCAGCCTGCCGCTGGAGGATGGAAAGGAAATCATCGCACCGGCGCGTCAGCTCCGGCAGGTTATTTGATCTGGGCGAGTTCGACGGCGTAAAGGTCCGCCGTTTTTCCGTGCAGGTCCGCGACCGAAATTTCACCGGCATCCACTTTTTTGAGCAGGGCGCGCTGGGCGGCGTAGTCGCGGTTCGGCTGGCCCGCCTTGCTTTGCAGCATCCGCCAGGCCTTGCGCCGTTCGACGGCGAAGAGAACCATCTGGCGGCTCACGGCATAGCAGCGCAGTTTGCCATTGCTTTCGGCCTTGATGTAAACGCCGAAGTCGGGGGCATGGCTGCGGTGGGTTTCATCAAAGATGCGGCGGTTGACCACATCGTCCTGGGTGATGCGGACCAGCACGTCGTCGAGCAGCACCATCCCGGCAGCCTCTTCATCGGTGATCTGCTTCACATGACGGCGGAAGCGGGCTTCCGTGAGCGCCCAGTGGGCCACGGTGTAGTTGTATTTTTCACCGGTCGAATAGGCGGTCTCCCACCAGTCGCGGTTGATGCTGGGGTTGCCCTGGACGCTGAGGCATTCGTTGCTGGTCTCGCCGAGCCGGGGATCGAAGACAAATTCCGGCATGCCGCGGGAGTCGCGGGAGAGTTTTGCCTGTGCGGCGGACATGTCGTCGCCCACGCCGTGTTCAGGCTGGCAGGTGGTGTAGCACTGGAAGAAGGCGGTGCCGCGGTATTCCAGCCCGTCGAGGATGCTCTTGTAGAGCTTGGCGGCGTTGGCGATGGAAATTTGCGCCACGTAAGGCGAGCCGTGCCCGCCGGTGAGGGCTTCGGCCACGCTTTTCTTCTCGGTGAGCTTGCCCTGGGTGGCGCGGCCAAACTGGTTCATGTCGTAGCCGCCCAGCATGGTGGAACTGTCCGAGTTCTGCCCACCGGTGTTGGAATACACCTGGGTGTCCAACATGACCGCCTTTACGTTGGGGCGGTTCTGCAGCATGACTTTGGAAAGGTTCTGGAAGCCGATGTCCCCCAGCGCTCCGTCGCCGCCGACGATCCAGACTTTCGGAAGCTCGCGGATTTCCTGATCCGTCATGATCGGTTCAGTCAGGTGGGTCAGATCCCAGTAGTCGTGTTCGGAAAAGGTTGCGGCTTTTCCTGACAAAAGCAGATCGGCGAGGCGCTCCGGAGCCACGCTGCGGCGGGAATGGTCCAACAGGACGCTTTCGGCCATGAGCCAGGAAATGGTGGCCCCGTCCTGGAACAGGGAGTTCATCCACGGATAGGGGTGGGGATTGGACGGCGGTGTGGAGCCGTAAACGGTGTTGCAGCCGGTGCTCGCACCCATGAGCATGACACTCATGCCATTGCCCAGCCGCCCGTCGGTGGCCTGCAGCTTGAAGTGGTTGAAGGCATCCTGATTCATCACGGCACACAGGCCGCCAATGATCAGTTCATCGCTGATGGGACCGTGGGCCTCCAACCTCCGCGTGGTATCGGCATCGTCCTCACCGCCAAGGCCCATCACCAGATGAGCGAAGGCGCGCTTGAACCGTTCGCAGACTTCCGGGTTTTCGCTGTGAAGCGCGGCCAGCAGTTGCGCCCCCTGATTCTGAAGCTGGGTGGTCTTTTCATAAAGCCGGTTGGCCTTGCTGGTGTAGAGTGGCCGCATGTAGGATTCCGTGACGGAAGCGATGGCGCGCAGGATGCTTTTTTCTCCGCAGCCGGCGCAGGCGCCGTCGCCGCTGACCAGCGCTTCGTAGTTGCGGCGGACCATGAGGTGGTTGCGCAGGGCGGCGGGGCGGGAGTCCTGCGGGGCCTCGTCGTCGTATAGTCCGAGATACTTCTGCGGAGTGTCCGGCAGCAGGCGGGAGAACACCTGTGCGGATGTCAGGGTGTAATTCAGCTCCTCGGTATCGGGCACCATCTTCAGGGCCATGTGGTCGCCGCACTGTTCGACGCACTCGCCGCAGCCTTTGCAGAGATCGGAAACGAAAATCATGAAGACTCCGCCTTCGCCGGGCGATTTCTTTTCCACGCTGCGGAAAATGGCGGGCACGCTGCCGTAGGCGATTGGCAGCAGATCAAGGATCGTGCCCAGCTCGTCCTTGGCCTTTTGGGAAATGCCGTGGTTGAGCGCCTGAATCTCCCCGCGAATGATCTCCTTGAACGGCAGTTTTTCCTTCTTCTCGACGGCGGCCACCATCTTTTGCCGCGCCGCGGAATCGATCTGCGGAATGGCTTCGATGAGCTTTTTGCGGTCGTCGGTGGAGGTGACGTAATGGGTGATGGCCGTGCGCAGGATCGTTTTGACCTCCTGCGCCATGTTTGGCAGGGCGGTGTCCGGGCAGGCGGTGATGCACTCCATGCACTGGGTGCAATTTTCCGCAATGTAGAGCGGCGTTTCACGGCGGGCGACGTATTTGGACGATGTCGCCCCCGTTCCGGCGGCCATGACTCCGACGGAGGCGAAAGCCCCGGCCGGCTGGTGGTAGCCGAGTCCGGCGCGGAATTCGCTGTCGAATTTCTGCATCGAAAATACGGCGGCTTTGGCAGGCTGCTCCGGGTTGGCGGGAAGCGTGTGGACATTCGGAATCTGCACGCCGGCGGTGGGCAGAATTTGCTGGTCCCCCACTGGGGCCACGGGGTCCAGCCGCATGCTGGAGCGGTCCGGGGCGTCGTCCTCACCGACCTTGATTTCCACCACCCGCTCGAACCCGCCGGTCATGACTTTCATGTTGGAATCGACCACGGCCTCACCAAAACGACCGAACTTCTTTTCATACTGCTTGCGGACGATGGCGCGGAATTTCTCCTCGCTGATGCGATAGTCCTTCAGGAACGAGGACACGCGGAAAAATGCTCCGAGAAACGAATTGCCCTGCATCCGCAACTGCAGGTCCGGGCGGTTCGTGGCCTCCCGGGCAATCGCGAAACCGGGCAGCAGGAAAATCCGAATGTTGTTTTCCTTGACGAATGCCCGGTATTTTTTCGGAATGCGCTGCCAGGCGGTTTCCGGCGCATCGCTGGATTCCCACACGAGACAACCGCCTTTTTTCAGACCGGCCAGGGGATTGGTGTGGGTGAACGCCTTCGGGTCACAGCAGAGGACGACATCGACGTGGTTCAGCTCGCAATTCACCCGGACGCGCTGCGGAGCGACCACGAGGTAATAATTGGTCGGAGCACCCTTCTTTTCCGATCCGTATTTCGGATTGGCCATGATGTGGAGCCGGTCCACCAGGGTTCCGTCCGTGTCGTAAATGGGATTCTCCTCCGAGATGATCTGGCCGAAGTCGCCGATGATGCTGCCGAGGTTTTTGCCGGTGGTGATCATGCCCCACCCGCCGATGGAGTGAAAACGCACGGCGATCGCTCCCTCGGGCAGGAGCGACGGATTGGTCTTGGAAATGACCGCGTAGGGGTGATCGACGCCGAGCACGAAGAAGGTTTCGCCATCCTTGACGCCCTTGCCGTCCGTGCGCAGGGTCATACCGGTGGCGAATTCGTAGGCGCCGAGAATGTGTTCCGGGCGGAAATCGCGCGAACCGATGCCGTAGGCCCCGCGCAAGAGGCGGGGAGTTTCCTCCGGCGTGAGGGTGGGCAGGTTGCCGCCATATTTCAGCCCCTCGCCCGCTTTGCCCAAGGTGGCGCGGATTTCGCGGGCCAGCGGGTTGTCTCCGGCCATGCCTTCGTCGGTGCGCTCCAGGATGATGACGTTTTTCTTGCCGCGCAGGGCTTCAATGACCGCAGCTTCCGGGAATGGTCTAAGGACGTTGATGTGAATCGAGCCGACCTTAGCATTGCGCTGTTCACGCAGCCAGTCACATGCTTCCTCGATATTTTCCGCCGCGCAGCCAAGGGACACAAACACCGTGTCCGCATCCTCCGTCCGGTATTCCGAGACCAATCCATAATGGCGTCCGGTCAGTTCGCCAAACTCGCGATAGGCGGCCTCCAGAAAGCCCAGAATGGGTTCGTTGAAATTGTTGCGCCGGGCGACCACGCCGTTCATGTGGTGTTCCTGGTTGTGCACCGGCCCTAGCAGAACGGGAGTCCGCAGGTTGATCATCGAAGGCACGCGGCGGCGGGTGGGGCCGAAGAGTTCGACCTGGGCCGGCGTGGGAGTGTCGATGATGTCGTCCGGGGCGCCGAGGAATTCCCGCAACAGTTCTGCCTCCGGAACCAAATAGGTGCGCTCCGAATGCGTCGTGAGCATGCCGTCCTGGACATTCATGCCAGGGTTGAGCGTCAGTTCGTTCACCTTGCGCAGGATCACCGCCTGGTCCGCGGCCTGCTGTGCGTCCTTGGCGAACAGAATGCTCCAGCCGGTATCCAGCGCGGCATAGACGTCATCATGGCCGCAGTGGACGTTCAGGGCGTGCTTGGTCAGGGCGCGGGCGCCGATTTCCAGCACCATGGTCGAGGTTTTCCCCGGCGCATGGTAGTATTGTTCCATGGCATAGACGATGCCCTGGCCGGAGGTGAAATTGACGGTGCGTTTTCCGGTGACTGCCAGAGCGGTGGCTCCGCCTTGGGCTGCGTGCTCCCCCTCGGTTTCAATGGCGATTTTCTGGTTCCCCCACACGTCGAGTTTCCCTTCTGCGTAGGCGGCCTGGTAGAGTTCACCGCCTTCGGTGGACGGAGTGATCGGGTAAAACACTCCGCCTTCCGTGATGCGGGCTTCCACATACTGCGCAACCAACTGGTTTCCGTTGCAGGTCACCCGGATGCCCGGGTATTTCGGCAGCTTCCCGCTTTCGGATTTCGCGGCAGGTTTCGCGGCTGGAGAGTTTTCAGTGATGGTCGGCATACTTGGTGGGCAGGTGCGGGGTTGAAACTTCCAAAAATGAATCGTCAGCCTCCGCTGTGGAGGCACCACAGGGGCTTGTTTTATTTGGCAGCAAAAACGGGGAAAGACAAACCAGAAAATCTCACTCTGGCGCTAATTTTCACACCCCCCAGGACGGGAACGGCTTGCTCCCCCGAAGCTCAAGCGTCTGCGCCCATTCGCCGGTGCTTCGACCCCGGCGACGCCGTCCCGGGCAAGCTGCGTCACCTCAGACGCGGAACAGCGCTCCCAGCTTTTTGCCCAGCAGCAGCGAGGCTCCAGCCAGGGTGATGCCGAGGAAAATCATCGCCCACGAACCGAGGGCGGAAGCGAGGGCCTCGCCGTTTCCGAGATTTCCGGCGAGGATGTAAATGGCTTTCATGATGGGATAATCCTCCGGACGCTGTGCGAGGATGAGGGAATCCGAAACTTCCAGCATGGCAAAGGCGAACGCGAGCAGGGCGCCGGCGACGAGGTTGGCGGCGATGAGGGGCAGGGTGATTTTTGTGAGGCTGCGCAGCGGCGTGGCTCCGAGGTTCTGCGCGGCTTCCTCCAGGCTGACGCTGGTCTGCTGGAATCCGGCTGCGGCGGACCTCACAATGTAAGGGAGCCGGCGCATGGAATAGGCAATGATCAGCAGGAGCACGGGGCTGTCGTGTTTGCCGAGCATGAGGAAACTCAGCGGCTGGCCTTCACGGGTGACCGCCAGGTATCCGAAGGCCAGCACCAACCCGGGCACGGCCAGCGGGAGCATGGCCAGGGAGTCCAGCAGGTGGCGGCCGGGAATCCGGGTCCGGGTCACGATGAAAGCCACGGCCACGCCGAGCACGAGATCGAACAGCGTGGCAAAACTTGCATACAGCAGGCTGTTCTGGATGCTGGGCAGGGTGATGCTGTGGCCAAGGGCGTCCTGGATGTGCCTGGTGGTGAGGCCCACTGGAAACACGGTGCCATACCAGTCGCCCGCAACGGAAGTCAGCAGGACTCCGAGATGCGGAAGCAGGGCAATGAACGTCACCGCGGAAAAAGCGGCGGTGGCGGCGATTCCCGGCCATTTTTCCAGCGTGCGCAGCTGTGAGGCGGTGGCGGCCCGCCCGCTGGTGGAGAATTCATGTTTTCCCAGCACGCGCTTGCTCACCAGGAAGAGCAGGACGGAGAAAATCAGCGTAACCACCACCAGCGCATAGGGCATCGGGTTTCCGCCCATGTCCTTGATGCCGTCCCAGATCTGCACGCTGGTGACGCGGTTGTATTGGAACATGAGAGGCACGCCCAGTTCGGTGAACGACCAGATGAACACGATGATCCCGCCGGCGAAAATGCCCGGCATGGCCAGTGGCAGGGTGATGCGGAAAAACCGGCGCAACGGCGGACACCCGAGATTGGCGGCGCTCTCCTCCATGGCTGGATCCAGATTTGCCAGGGCCGCGGTGATGTTGAGGAAAAAAATCGGATAGAGGTGCAGGGCGTTCATGAGCACCACGCCGGGAAATTTTCCCTCTCCCAGCCAGTCCGGAGGGTTGGCCCTGCTGACCAGGCCGAACTTGCCGAGAAACGCGTTGAGCGCGCCTTCCTGGGAGAGAATCTGCTGCATGCCAATGGCACCGACAAACGGGGGCAGGATGAGCGGCACCAGAATGGCGGAAGCCAGGATGGCCTTGCCGGGAAAGTGGCACCGGCTGGAAAGCACCGCCAGCGGCAGCGCGACCAGCAGCGAGGCCAGCGTGCTGAAGACCGCCATGCGCAGGGAATTCCACAGCCCCTCGCGGTAAACGGGGTTGTCCCACACGCCGGCGAGAAATTCGAACGTGAAGCGGTGATCCGGTCCGACGAAGGCTTCGCGCACCGTCACTGCGATCGGCAGCAGGAAAAACACCGCCATGATGACCGCGGTGAAAATGAAGACGGAATAGGCGTGAGACCGGGACATGCGGGTGGAAGTTCCCAGTCATTCCCGCGGGTGTTCCGGCTTTCAACCGAAATGAATGGTGATCCGGCGGACGGCTCCAGACATGAAAATGGCCGGACTCGGAAACGTTCCGAATCCGGCCAGGGCCAGGGATCCTGGGACTCCCTGCGGGATCAGGCGAGCACTTCCTTGTGGAAGGCGGACCAGTCGTCGAGATTGTTGAGGTTCACGGCATCCTTGATGGTGCCGGTGTCCTCGATGTTGTTGGCCGCCAGAATCGCCTTGCGGGTGGCGTCATCATGGTTGTAACCGGCGATGGCCGAATTGAGTTTCTGCACGGCAACGGCATCCAGACTGCCGCCTTTTTTCTGGAGAATCCAGGCTTCGGTTTCCGGGTAGCTGGGGCGGTTGTCCTTGATGAAGGCGAGGAATTCCTCGCGGTCGAGGCCGAGGCCGTCGAGGACCATCTGGTCATACCCTTTGCCGCAGGCGGGGTAATCATCGCTCAGTTTGCCAACCGCGCCCAGGGAGGCTTTCTGCCAAAGGCGGGGAAGGTGCAGGACACCCAGCGGACCGGCGATGCCGGAGCTGATCATCGGAATGAGTTTGCTCATGGTTTGCTTGTTTTGGTGGTTCGATACAGTTGACCCCTGGCGAGAGCCGGGGCGGCGAACTTACGAAGGGACGCCCGTTCAGTGCAAGCGGGGATTGCTTTTTTCCTCGCGAAACGCTGCTGGATTCGATGGGATCCTTCGGTCTTTGCGCAGATGCACTCTCGCGGGGATTGCGCCGGCGTTCAAGGATTCGGCTGCCAGCGGGCACGGAAGTATTTGCGCGGCGTGCTGATGGTGAACGGCACCTGCAGTCCGCTGTCGCCGGTGATGCGGGTCGTTTCCGGCAGCCAGGCCTGCAAATCGGGCGAACTTTCGATGGTGTAGATGCGTCCGGCAATTTCGGGAAAAGTGAAGCTGAAAGCATTTCCGCCGACGGGCAGCAGCAGGGGACGCGGGGCGACCGCTGGAGGCGTATTGACCAGGCCGCCGGGGGTGAGCCATTGGACGCTCAAGGCCAGATCGAACGCAACATCGGTGCTGGCGGCGCTTTGCTGGTGAATCTCCGCGGCAAGCAGATTGTTCCCAGGCTGCAGGGCGGACGGGGAAATCGCGATGGTGTTCCAGGTTTGCTCGTCGGCACCGCTGATGGCGTTGTTCGCCCAGTCGGTTGGCGCTGGCGGATCGGGAAGATTGTTCAGCCAGATGCGGTTTCCATTGAGGAAAAGCTGGATGCCGTCGTCGCGGACGACCTGCAGGTTCACTCCCGTGAGCGGCATTCCGGCGGGGACGGAGAACGATTTGCGAAACCAATACGCAACCTGTCCGGGAGTGATTCCCGTGATTTCCCCGTCACCGCCAAAACCGAGGCGGGAGCGACCGGATTTCCAGGTGCTGTCGCTGAAGGCGGTGGTGTTCCAGTCGGCTGCCGGTGTCACTCCCGTGTCCAGATATTTCCACTGGGAACCGCTGCGGACCAGATCCTCCGTGACGGTCGGAGAACTGACGGTGACGGTGACCGCAGCGGTTGTCAGGGTGCTGCCGTTCACCAGAACGGCGCGGGCGGAAACCGCATAGGTTCCCTTGAGGGCGCTGGGCCAGGTGAACTGCCATGGAGCCGCAGTGGACTCACCCATTTTGGCGCTGCCGGCGAAATAGTCCACGCGCTGGATGGCCCCTGGCAGGTTGGCGGTGGCGATGGCACAGGCCAGCGGGCCATTGGAAAGAACGGTCTGCCCGGCGGCGGGGGAAACCAGCCACACGGCGGACGCGGCAGGAACGGGCGACTTCAAGCCGACGAGTTCCAAATCGAAACTCAGGTCGCTGCTGTCGATGGTGTTCTGGTGGACTTCGGCGGTGAGCTGGTTTTCACCGCTGCGCAGCCCGGCAGTGGGGACGATGACCTCCACGGGCGTCTGTTCATCCGCAACGCCAGCACTGGCCAGACTGCTGAATGTCAGGGTGCCCTCCGGCAGATTGTCGCGCAGGAGTTCCACGCGGTTGAGCTGAATGGAGACGCCGTCGTCGCGGATGACGCGCAGCCTCAGGGCATCGTAGGCGGAGGGATTGGGCACCGTGAATTTTTTGCGGAAAAACACCGCGGGCGGTTTCGCGCTGGAGTCGCTGACAAACAGGCTCGTAACTTCACCGTCCCCTCCATAACCAAAACGCCCCGGGCCTTGCGGCCAGGCGCTGTCGTCGAAACTGGTGCGTCCCACCCAGTTGGCGCCGGGATCGGTTCCGTTGTCCCAGTATTTCCAGGAATCGCCCCACCGCACCAGGGTGGTTCCCTGGGCAGGCTGCCGCACCAGGACGGCAATCGCCGGACCGGTGAAGGTGGTGCCAGCGCTGTCGGTGGCGACGGCGGTGACGCTGCTGTGCGTGCCCGGCGAGGCGGCATTCCAGGTGAAGGTGAAAGGAAAGGTTGTGTCCACGCCAATGGGCACGCCGCCGTCCAGAAATTCGACTCGGGTCACGCCAAGGGAAGCGCCGGGCAGGACCTCCGCCGTCAGCACCGGCACGGCGGGAAGGATCACCGGCGTGACAGCGGAAAGGAACACGCCCCTCGCCCGTGCCGCACCCAGGGTCGCTTCCAGGGCGAGGTCGAAGCTCGCGTCGCTGCTGTTAGGATTTTCCTGAACGATTTCCACCGCCAGCGTGTTCACGCCAGGCCGCAGCAGCGCCGGGTCCACCGGGGCCTGCTGCCAGGCATTTTCGTCTTCGCCCGCGCCCTGGGCGGTGGTTCCGTCAAAATTGTGGCGGAAGGCCTCGGCGCCGTTCACATAAACAATGGCGGCGTCATCCCTGACAAGACGGCACAGCATTCCACTCACCGCGAGGGGATCCGCGACATGGAACGCGCGGCGAAACTGCAGGCGTCCGTATTTGCTGCCGCCCGGGCTGACATTGGTGGCCTCGTCACCGTCCCCATAGCCGAGCGGTGCCGGACCGCTGTTCCAGGCGGAGTCATTGAAGTCCGGCGCGGTCCAGTTTGCCGGTGGGGCGGCGGAACTGGCGCGCCATTTCCAAATGCCGCCGACGGGAATCAGGGTGGCGGGCGGCGCACCGACGGAGACATCGACGGCTCCGCTGGTGAGCGGCGCGCCGGCGCTGAAACTGGCCACAACGTGCAGACTGTGATTTCCCGCAGGCGGGTTGTTCCATGCGGCGGCAAACGGTGCGGCAAGCGATTCGCCGATCCGGGTGCCATCCACGAAAAATTCCACC
>JAGNEJ010000099.1 GCA_018003315.1 Verrucomicrobiales bacterium | reverse complement strand
GCACCGGATCACCAACGCCATGAGCGAGGGATTGAACTGCGCCATCCAACTGCTCAAAAGCTGCGCCAAGGGCCTGCCCAACTTTGAGTCACTGAGGGCACGAGTGCTGTTCTTTGAAGGCAAGCTGCGCAAGCATACCCCGTTCGGTCAGGGCAAGAAAACGGGAGACGACGACCGCCGGGAGCAGCACGAACTGCGCTTCCACAGCCTCCGCCACACCGCCCGCACTTGGCTGGAAGCAGCCGGACAGCCGAAGGCAGCCATCGATGCCATTATCGGGCACGAGGGAGACACCGGGAAGATTTACACGTCTGTCGGAGAGGATGCGCTGCGGAGCGCCGCTGCGGCATTGGCTGATAGGGGCAAGTAAATACGCGCTGACAGAGTCCCGAAACTCCTCCATAAAGTCAGCGAACCGCTCCATGAAACTTGAAGACCTAAAACCAAACGCCTCCGTCCGCGGAATTCTGCCGGACTGTCTCGTCACAGTCGTGCAAGTCACGTGGTTTGGTTCCGAGGCACTGGAGCTGACCTACAAAGACCCTGCGGGTAAAGTGGCGAACGAACTTCTCTACCGGCACGATGAGCCACGGCTTGCGGTCGTGGAGGCAGGTCGGCCTTGGAGCTTTGACGGTGACGGTGCCATGTTTCGTCTTGTTTCAGAGGCGCACCGCATTCGGCTGGCGCATCTCTTTGACCCGGTGCTGGCGGTGCATTCGTCGGTCGTGGAACCACTTCCCCATCAGATCACTGCCGTTTACGAGCACATGCTGCCACGCCAGCCATTGCGCTTTTTGCTGGCGGACGATCCGGGCGCGGGAAAGACGATCATGGCCGGATTGTTGATCAAGGAGCTTGTCGCTCGTGGGGATCTTCAGCGCTGCCTCATCGTGTGCCCCGGCAGCCTGGCGGAGCAGTGGCAGGACGAGCTTTATCGCCGCTTCCATCTGCCGTTCGACATTCTGACAAACGACAAGCTCGAAGCGGCTCGCACGGGCAACTGGTTTCTCGAAAACAACCTGGTCATCGCCCGTCTCGACAAACTCAGCCGCAATGAGGACGTGCAGGCCAAACTCTCCGCGCCAGACTGCCGCTGGGATTTGATCGTGTGCGACGAGGCGCACAAAATGTCGGCCACGCATTTCGGTGGTGAGATCAAATACACGAAGAGGCACAAGCTCGGGCAGCTTCTCTCGACTCTCACCCGCCATTTTCTGTTGATGACAGCGACGCCGCACAACGGGAAGGAGGATGACTTTCAGCTCTTCATGTCACTGCTCGATGGTGATCGCTTTGAGGGAAGGTTTCGTGATGGCGTTCACACACAGGATGTCTCCGACCTCATGCGCCGCATGGTCAAGGAGCAGCTTCTCAAGTTTGACGCTACGCCGCTATTCCCAGAGCGTCGGGCTTACACGGTGCCATACAAGCTGTCTGCTGCGGAGGCCACACTCTACAAAGAGGTCACCAACTATGTGCGTCAGGAGTTCAACCGCGCCGAGGCGCTCCAGAACAACAAGCGCGCGGGCACCGTGGGCTTTGCGCTCACCATTCTCCAGCGCCGTCTCGCTTCCTCGCCAGAGGCTATTTATCAGTCTCTGCGCCGCCGGCGTGAGCGGCTGGAGTCTCGCCTTCGGGAACTGGAGGTGCTTCAGCGCGCCTCCACTTTATCAGCACGGGATTTGGAATCCGGACCATCGCTTGATGAAGACGATCTGGATGATCTCGACGATGCACCTGACTCGGAAGTGGAGGCCACCGAGGAGCAGGTTCTCGATCAGGCGACTGCTGCTGGCACCATTCTGGAGTTCAAGGCGGAGATCGAAATCTTGAAGCATCTGGAGTCCCTTGCTTTGCAGGTCCGCCGCAGCGGTGAAGACCGGAAGTGGAGCGAACTCTCTCACCTGCTCGGTGAAATTTTCACGCCTGCGGCTTTCGACAACCGGCTCTGCGAAGACACGCCTGTCTACGGCTCAAAACCAGGCGACAAATCACCCAAACAAAAGCTCGTCATTTTTTCCGAGCATCGGGATACGCTGAACTACCTCCAGGATCGCATCAGCACCTTGCTGGGAGATAAAAATGGCGTCGTCGCCATTCATGGCGGTGTCGGGCGCGAGGATCGTTTGAAAGTTCAAGAGGCTTTCCGCCATGATCCGGAAGTGAAAGTGCTGATCGCTACGGATGCCGCAGGTGAGGGCATCAATCTTCAACGTGCTCATTTGATGGTGAACTACGACCTGCCCTGGAATCCAAACCGTTTGGAGCAGCGATTCGGCCGCATCCACCGCATCGGCCAAACGGAGGTCTGTCACTTGTGGAATCTCATCGCCGATGAGACCCGCGAAGGGGAGGTTTACCGCACGTTGCTCGACAAGCTAGATGAGGCACGGAAGGCCCTCGGTGGACAGGTGTTCGATGTGCTGGGTAACGTTCAGTTCGACGGCAAGCCGCTGCGTGAGTTGCTGATCGAGGCGATTCGCTATGGCGAGATGCCCGACGTCCGTGCGCGCCTCACGAACGTCATCGCGAATGCCTTCGACCAATCGCACATTCAGGACATGCTGGAAGAGCGCGCGCTGGCGCACGACGCGATGGATGCCAGCCGTGTTTATCGCATTCGTGAGGAGATGGAGCGTGCGGATGCACGTCGGCTCCAGCCGCATTATATTGAATCGTTCTTCCTTGAAGCCTTCCGACTGCTGGGCGGTACGGCACGGCAGCGCGAAACCAGGCGCTACGAGGTGTCCCACGTTCCTGCGCCGATTCGAAATCGTGACCGGTTGATTGGCCTCGGTGAGCCAGTGCTTACTCGCTACGAGCGCATCGTCTTTGAGAAGAATCTCATTCAACCCCAGGGCCAGCCTTTGGCGGCGTTCGTCTGCCCCGGACATCCGCTCCTTGATTCCGCGCTCGATCTTGTCCTGGAGCGTCACCGCGATTTGCTTCGACGCGGGGCGATCCTCGTGGATGAGAATGACGCCGGCGACCAGCCGCGGGTGCTTTTCTATTTGGAACACACCATTCAGGATGCAGGTATCACGCGCTCCGGCGACCGCCGCGTCGTTTCCCGCCAAATGCTTTATGTCGAGATCGACTCCGCAGGCAACGCCCGCCATCTGCATTACGCTCCCTACCTCGACTACCGACCGCTGAAGGAAGGTGAGCCTTCCGTTGATGCCCTGCTCTCGCGTCCCGAGTGCGGTTGGATCTCCAGTGGCATGGAGGACAAGGCCCGCACCCACGCCATCGGAACGGTTGTCCCGGAGCATCTGGACGAGGTGAAGTCGCGCCGCCTGGCATTGATCGCCAGGACCGAGGCAGCGGTAAAGGACCGACTCACGAAGGAAATCAACTACTGGGACCACCGGGCTGAGGCACTCAAAGAGCAGGAGCAGGCCGGAAAAGCGAACGCCCGTCTCAACTCAAATGAAGCCAGGAAGCGTGCCGATCTTTTGCAAGGCCGCCTGCAAAAGCGCATGGAGGAGTTGAAACTGGAGGCCCAGCTTTCCCCGCTGCCACCCGTTGTCCTGGGCGGACTGCTTGTCTTGCCCCGGGGGCTGCTTGCGCTCGTGCAGGGAGCGCCAACTTCCCCGCCTTCCGCCGCATCGGCGGTGGACACTCAAGCAGCCGCGGCCCGTGCCCGGCAGGTCATCATGGACATCGAGCGCTCTCTGGGGTTTGTGCCGATGGACCGGGAGATGGAGAAACTCGGCTACGATGTCGAATCCCGCGTCCCCGGCACCGGGAAGCTGCGCTTCATTGAGGTGAAAGGCCGCGTCACTGGTGCGGCCACGCTGACCGTGACGAGAAACGAAATTCTCTACTCCCTGAACAAGCCCGACGATTTCATCCTCGCCATCGTCGAGTTCCTCTCGGAATCCGAACACCGCGTCCATTACGTCCGCCGTCCGTTCCAGCGAGAGCCGGATTTTGGGGTGACGAGCGTAAATTACGACTTTAGTGAACTGCTCGCCCGCGCTGCCCCGCCGGGCTGACCGAGAGAATGGAATACCGACTGTCATGCGCTGCCACGGATCGCGAGGGAATCGCCGCCCTTGCGAGGATGGATTGTGACCTGGCGGGATCGGCGGACGAACGAATTGTCGTCACTTTTGCGGAGGGACTTCGGTGCGATTCCACTTTCGTGGCTCCGTTGGCGGTGGTCCTCGCTCGAATTGAAGACCGCGAGAAAAGTTTTGAGTTCAGCGGTATGCCCAAGCATCTGAGGGAACTCTTCTTCAGGAATTGGTTCTTTCGGCCGTTGGTCAGCGTTCGACCGGACAAGGCACCGTCCACATGCATTCCTTATAAGTGCTTCGAAACTTCACAAATTGAGGACTTTTATGACTACCTCGACCACTATCTGGAGGGCAAGGGTCTGCCACCGCTCGACAGCACATTCTGCCTTCAGCTACTCCAGTGCGTCGGTGAGGTGTTCGTGAATGCAGAGACGCATTCCGAGTCCGCCCTCGGGGTCTTCGTCTGCGGTCAGCACTATCCGGCGCAGCAGCGTCTGGACTTGACGATTGCGGATGCTGGAATCACCATCCCCGAGCGAATCGCCAAACGCTTCGGCAAGCATCTCAGTCCGGTTCATGCCCTGGAATGGGCCATGACCAAAGGAAACACCACCAAAACAGCGACACCGGGCGGCATCGGGCTGAAGCTCTTGCGGCATTTTGCCTGCGAGCAGCACGGTTCCGTCTGGATAGCCAGCGGCCAGGCGTTCTGGAGCATCAGCAGCAGAGGGGAGAACTTCGCTGCCCTCGATGATCCGTTCCCCGGCACTGTTGTCACTCTCCAGATTCCAACCCAGCCTGCCCCCGGCGCTCTGCCGCCGGAACTTTCCACTCACTACCAATCACCTCATGCCTGATCCCATCCGTATCTCCATCGCCGAACTCATCGGCAAGCCGCGCGCCATCGCTGCGGCGGACGGTGAGATGGTCTTCAAGGAAATCTATCCCCTCGTCAAAGAGGGCACGCCGGTCGCCCTCTCCTTTGCAGGCATCCGCATGGTAATCACCGCGTTCCTGAATGCCGCCATCGGCAAGCTCTATCGTGGTGACATCCCCTTCGATGAGGTGGACCGGCTGGTGGAGGTCGTGGATCTGGCGGAAGCGTTTCAACCTGCCCTGGAGCACTCGAAAACCTGGTCGAAAGCCTACTATGCCGACCCGGAGCGTCTGGAACGAGCCATCAAGGAGGAATACGGCGATGAAGAATAAGGCACACGACGTTACTGGCTACAACTTCAGCTCAGGCGAACTGGTTTTGCCGGATGCCAACATCTGGCTGTTTCTGTATTCACCGGCCACGATGGCTCTCCCCGGTTGGAGGCAGGCCCAGATCGCACCGTATTCGTCTGCTTGGAGTGATCTTCACACCAACGGCGCGAAAGCATGTCTCGACCCCCTGGTGATGTGCGAGGTCGTCAACCGCCTGCTTGATGAAGAGTGGGCCCGAATTGATCCCCGGGACGCAACCGGCAAAAGGAAATATGCCAGCCGTAAGAAGTTCAGGAAGTCATCTGACTATCCGGCGGCAGCAAAGGCAGTGGAGACATATTCCAGACTTATTTTGGCGGATGCACAGTCGTTGGACCATCCGTTCACCAAATGGGACTTGGATGCCATGCTGGCCGAGTTCGGCAGCAGTTCGACCGACTGGAATGATCAGATGATCGTTGAGAACTGCCGCATTCACGGCTGCATGCTACTCACAGATGACGCAGACCACACAGAAGGCGGCATTCAAGTGATCACCGCCAATCCCAATCTTGTAGCAGCCTGCCCATGACCCCCGCTTACCCCAAGAAGCTCATCGAGGTCGCGCTGCCGTTGCCGGAGATCAACGATGCGTCCTCGTATGACAAAATGCCAGGCATCGGGCCGCATCCGAAGGGCATTCACCACTGGTGGGCGCGGCTGCCGCTGCCTTGTGCTCGGGCGGTGCTCTTTGCCTCCGTCGTCACCGACCCGGAGGATGATCCGGCTTGGAAGGGCAAGAGCGTGGAGAAGCAGGATGCAGAGCGCGAGCGGCTCTTCGGCATCGTCCGCAAGCTAATGGGGAAAAAACTCCACGAGCAGCCCGCGGTGTATGAGGAAGCACGCAAGGAAATGCTCCAGCACTGCGATGGCAAACTCCCGCCCGTGCTCGACCCGTTTTCCGGTGGCGGCTCCATCCCGCTGGAAGCGGCTAGGCTCGGCTTCGAGGCGCACGCGGCGGACCTAAATCCCGTCGCCGTCCTGCTCAACAAGTGCAATCTTGAGATCGCTCCCCGCTGGGTGGGCAAGCATCCGGTGAACCCGGACGACCGCAGCGGCCACCACAAATCGCATGTCTGGAATGGCACGCACGGATTGGCGGCGGATGTGCGCTACTACGGACGCCTCATCCGCGCCCGCGCTCAGGAGAGAATTGGCCACCTCTACCCAAAGGTGCGCCTGCCCAAAGAGCACGGCGGCGGCGAGGCCAACGTTATCGCGTGGCTGTGGGCGCGCACCGTCGCGAGTCCCGACCCAGCAGCACGTGGCGCACATGTGCCGCTTGTCCGTTCGTTCACGCTTTCGAGTGAAAAGGGGAAACGTGTGTGGGTAGAGCCGGTCGTCGATAGGGCGAACCGGTCAATCCAATTCGTGGTGAGAACAAACGGCGAGCAGGCGTTGAAGGGCACCATTGAACGAAAGGGCGGTCGTTGCTTGCTGTCTGATGCGCCAATTCCATTCGACCACATCCGGGCGGAAGGACGTGCGGGCAGGCTTGGAGCACGATTGCTCGCAATCGTGGCCGAAGCGAAGCGAGGCAAACTCTACTTGTCCCCGACTGCAGAACAAGAAGCTGCAGCGCGAGTCGAATTGCCCGAGAACTACCCGGACACCGATTTGCCGGATGAAGCGCTCGGTTTTCGCGTTCAGAAATATGGCATTCGCAAGCACTGGCAGATGTTCACTTCGCGCCAGCTCACTGCAATGGTCACTCTGAGCGACCTCGTGCGCGAGGTTGGTGAAGATATTGTCAGCGATGCTTCATCGGCGAAGATGACTACCGCAGAGTGTGAGGGTTACGCCCAAGCAGTGAAGACGTTTCTCGCTCTCGCAATCGACCGCAGTGGTGATTTTTGCAATTCTCTGACGAGATGGAGCCAGACGAATCAGAAGGTGATGAATCTTTTTGGGCGTGGAGCGGTTCCGATGGTGTGGGATTTCGCCGAGGCCAACATACTTGGCGATGCCGTTGGTGCGTGGGCGACATGTAGCGATTACGTCGCTGACTGCATCGAAGTTCTCGGAACGACAGAGCGGGCATCGCTTGGAAAACAGGAGAACGCCGCCGAATCAAAGAACACCGGGCAGACACTCCTCGTTAGCACCGACCCGCCTTACTACGACAACATCGGCTACGCGGTGCTGAGCGACTTTTTCTACATTTGGCTGCGCCGAACGATTGGCGACCTGCACAAGCCACTTTTCGACACGGTTCTCGTGCCGAAGATGCCCGAACTTACCGCGTCGCCAGAACTGTTCGGCGGGGACAAGGATAAGGCTAAGGAGCATTTTGAGTCCGGCTTTCGGCAGACGTTTTCCAAACTTCGGGAGCGTCTCGACTCACGGTTTCCTTTGACTGTGTATTACGCCTTTAAGCAAAGCGATGACGAGGACGGTGGAGACGAGCCTGGCGACGACAGCGCCAGCGTTGACCTCACGACCGGCTGGGAAACCCTTTTGGAGGCGCTGCTTTCCAGCGGTTTCAGCATCACCGCAACGTGGCCCGTTCGCGCTTCACAAACATGGCGGATGCGTTCAATGGGATCGAACGCGCTCGCCTCCTACATCGTGCTCGCTTGCCGCCCGCGCCCTACAGACGCGCCGCGCGTGGGGCGCAACGCTTTTGTCGCTGAACTCAAACGCGAACTGCCTCCTGCTTTGCGTCACCTCCAACAAGGGAACGTGGCACCAGTGGACTTTGCCCAAGCAGCCATCGGTCCCGGCATGGCGGTGTTTTCCCGCTACGCCGCCGTGCTGGAGAGCAGCGGCAAGCCGATGAGCGTGCGCACGGCGCTTGGTATCATCAACGGTATGAAAGATGAACTGCTGGGCGAGTCCGTGGAGGAACTCGACAAAGATACCCGGTGGGCGGTGCAGTGGTTCAGCGAGGGAGGCTTCGAGTGGGGTGAATCCGGCCAGGCGAATCTGTTGGCGAATGCCCAGGCCACTGCCTTGAACGGCCTCGTGGCGGACGGCATTCTCGAAGTTAAAGGCAGCAAGGTTCGACTGATTGCGCCGGAAGCACTGCAAGCCGACTGGGATCCGGAGACGGACAAACGGCTCACCGTCTGGGAGATGACGCATCACCTGCTGCGCGTCTATTACCACGAGAAGAAAGGCGACGAGCCCACGGCGGGCCTGCTGCGCAAGCTCGGAGCGAAGGCAGAAGTGGCGCGTGACCTAGCCTACAAGCTCTTCACCGTCTGCGAAAATCGCAAGTGGAGCCGCGAGGCCCAGGCCTACAACGCCCTCGTCATGGGCTGGCCGGAACTGGCACGTCTGGCACGGGAGCTAACCGTTGCCCTTCCTGTTCCGACTACTGGCGAACTGTTCTAATCACATCTCATTGCTTCCTTTATCATGGCACTCACCAATCACGAACGCGTCGGCAAAGCCTTAGAACTCCTGCGGGACGGTCTGCGTCCGTTTGTGGAGCGGGAGTTGAAGACCTGCTGGGGTGAAAAGTGGACGCAGGAAGTGAAAGGCGTGCTGAGTGACACCAGGCTGGCGGGTCTGGGAACCGAACCCACCCACGATGCGGCCGGGCTGCTCGTCATCATGGACCGGGTGTGGAAGGACGTTTTTGCCATGACTCTGGGGAAGGCCGAGCGCAGCATGATCAACGAACTGCTGTCCGTCCGGAACGAATGGGCGCACCAGAAGCCCTTCAACAGCGACAACACCTACCGGGCGCTGGACACCATGTCCCGGGTGCTGTCATCCATCAGCGCCCCGCAGGCGGATGAGGTGGAGAAGGCCAAGATGGAGCTGCTGCGCGTCCGTTTTGACGAACAAGCCCGCTGGGAACGCCGCCGCAGTTCGGGCGTGGCGCTGGAAACGCCAGTGGCCGGAGCACTAAAGCCCTGGCGGGAGGTGGTGAACCCGCACCGTGATGTGGCGAGCGGCAAATACCAGCAGGCGGAGTTCGCCGCCGATCTCTGGCAGGTCCACATCGGTGAAGGATCGGACGAATACCGTGACCCTGCGGAGTTCTTCCGCCGCACCTTCCTGACAGAAAGCCTGAAAGGGCTGCTGACGGGCGCCGTGCGGCGGCTCAACGGGCACGGCGGCGACCCGGTGGTGCAACTGCAAACGAACTTCGGCGGCGGCAAGACGCACTCCATGCTGGCGCTGTATCATCTGTTTTCCGGCGCCGCCGCCAGCGAACTGCCCGGCGTGGAGGCGATCCTCGCCGAAGCGGCAGAGGCGGTGATCCCCAAAGTCAAACGCGTGGTCTTCGTAGGGAACAAGATCAGTCCCGGGAACCCTTCCGTGAAAAAGGACGGAACGGTGGTGCGCACGCTGTGGGGCGAGCTGGCATGGCAGCTCGGCGGCAAAGAAGCCTACGCCCGCATCGCGGCGGACGACGAGCGTGCCACGAATCCCGGCGACGCGCTGCGCGAGCTTTTCAACGAGCACGGTCCCTGCCTGATCCTCATTGATGAATGGGTGGCCTATGCGCGGCAGCTCCACGACCAGAGCGACCTGCCGGGCGGGAGTTTCGAGACGCATTTCACTTTCGCCCAGGCACTGACGGAGTCCGCCAAGCTGGCGAAGCAGTGTCTGCTGGTGATCAGCCTGCCGGCTTCCGACACCAGCGGCTCGCCCCACGCGCAGGCGGACGACATCGAAGTCGGCGGTCAGCGCGGGCGCGAAGCTCTGGACCGTCTGCGCAATGCCGTGGGCCGCGTGGAGGCGTCATGGCGTCCGGCCAGCGCGGAGGAGGGCTTTGAAATCGTGCGCCGGCGCTTGTTCGAGCCGCTTGTGGAGAAGGAACAGTTCGTGAGCCGCGACACGGTGGCGAAGGCCTTTTACGACCTCTACCGCACCCAGCATCAGGAGTTTCCGCCGGAATGCCGCGAACTGGACTACGAGACGCGGATCAAGGCCGCCTTTCCGATTCACCCGGAGATTTTCGACCGGCTCTACTCAGACTGGTCCACGCTGGTGAAGTTCCAGCGGACACGCGGCGTGCTGCGGCTCATGGCCACGGTGATTCACAGCCTGTGGGCGCAGGGCAACTGCAGCCCGCTCATCATGCCGTCGTCCATTCCGATAGATGACCCTCGGGTGCAGTTTGAACTGACGCGCTACCTTTCCGACAACTGGGTGCCGGTGATCGAGAAAGACGTGGACGGCCCCAATTCCCTGCCGTTGCGCACGGATGGCGACGTGCCGAACCTCGGGAAATTCTCCGCCTGCCGCCGCGTCGCCCGCACGGTCTATATGGGATCGGCCCCGATCTCCAAAGCGGCGACGAAGGGTCTCGAAGACCGCCGCATCAAACTCGGGTGTGTGCTGCCAGGCGAGTCGCCGGCCATTTTCGGTGATGCCCTGCGGCGCCTCAGTGCGGCGGCGACTTATCTCTACCACGGCGGGGCACGTTATTGGTACTCCACGCAGCCGACAGTGACCAAACTGGCTGAGGACCGCGCGGAACAACTCAAAGCAGACCCGGATTCCGTGGTGGCGGACCTCGACCGCCGGGTGCGGCTCGACGTGCGTCGGCAGGGTGATTTCAGCCGCATTCACCCGATGGCCAAATCCGGCGGTGACATCGCCGACGACATGGATGCGAGGCTGGTGGTGCTGGGCATGGAATACCCGCACAGCAAGGACGCGGAAAGCCCGGCGCTCAGAACCGCGCGCATCATGCTCGACAGCAAAGGCAGTTCACCGCGCCTCTACCGCAATGCCCTGGTCTTTCTGGCGATGGACAAGTCGCGCCTCCTTGACTTGGACGAAGGCATCCGCCGCTATCTCGCGTGGCAGTCCATCGTGGAGGAGGCGGAACTGTTGAACCTCGATCCCCATCAGCGGAAGCAATCCGTAACCCAGCGCGACAATGCTGCCGCCGTGGTGGATGCCCGGCTGCCGGAAGCTTATCAATGGCTTCTGGTCCCTTTCCAGGCCACGCCGTTGCAGCAGTTGGAATGGCAGACCTTCCGGCTCACCGGCCAGGATGCCCTCGCCGTACGGGCCAGCAAAAAGCTGCGAAACGACGAACTGCTCGTCACTGCCCTCGCCGGAACCCGCCTGCGTCTGGAGATGGACAACGTGCCCCTGTGGCGGGGCGATCATGTGAGCATCAAGCAACTGATCGAAGACTTTGGCCGCTACACCTACCTGCCGCGGCTCCGTGATTCTCTGGTGTTAATTCAGGCCATCCGTGAAGGCTTAAGCCTGCTCATGTGGCCGCAGGAAAGTTTTGCCTTTGCTGAGGGATATGATGAAGCCACGGGCCGCTACCTTGGCCTGCGGAGCGGGCAGAACATCGCCATTTCCGAGGACAGTCTCTTCGGCCTGCTGGTTAAACCGGATGCCGCTCTGCGTCAGATGGAAGCCGACAAGCCGTCGCAAGTCACACCCAACATCGGTGATTCGGGTACGTCTGGGGAAACATCCCCGACACCATCCAATCCATCGGGAACGACCGAAGCACCCAAGCCTGTTGAGCCACTCAAGCCCAAGCGATTTCATGGCTCCGTCACGCTCGACCCGCAACGAGTGGGCCGTGACGCTGGCAAGATTGCCGAAGAAGTCATTGCTCACCTTGCCAGCATCATTGGGGCCGATGTCACTGTGCGTCTCGACATTGAAGCGGTAGTTCCTCCCGGTGTGCCTGACAATGTGGTGCGCACGGTAACCGAGAACTGCCGGACGTTGAAGTTCACGAGCCAGGGATTCGAGACGGAATAGGGATCACAGTTCTGCCGCCCGTAAACCAAGCGCATGGCGGTTTCAAGTTTCAAGCCGAACGGGGTTGGCGTGAGGGAGTTCGCAGGCGAGGGAAGGGGTGACGAAACCTCAACACCAGCACGACCCCAAGCGGATGGAATTGTATGTCCCGAACGACCGGCCCAAAAAGCGGTGGATCAAACCCCTGCGCTACAATGCCCGCCAGCGACTTTGCGCATCGGTGCATCAATCCAACGGCCGCTTGACGGTGGAGAACAACATTCACTGCCTGCGCAGTGCCATGGGCTTTGCAGACCGGTGCTGCTCGTGTGATCCCAACGCTGCGTGCGCCCAAGCACTGCTGCGCACCGCGCTCATTGCCCCGCTCCGGACCGGCGGTCACGAGCGACTCACCAAATCGGTGCAAACCTTCGCAAACAACCCGCGCCAGACCCTCCCCATTGTGCTCCATTAGCGACTTGCCCCGCCAAACTGGCAGCCCGTTGGCCATGCGAGAAATCGGATTTTCCCTTGCACCAGCCGAAAAAGTGCATATCGCCTCACCCTGCTCGTTTTCATCCCATCACGAAGGCGCGGTTAGCTCAGTCGGTAGAGCAGCGGACTTTTAATCCGTTGGTCCTGGGTTCGAGTCCCAGACCGCGTACCTCATTTTTCTGTTGAAACGGCATCGACCCGGTTGCCTGCACAGCGTGGATTTCCAAGCGTTTCCAGTGTTCATGGAGTGAGGGTCGGCGAAAGGGAGCGCCACGCGTTTGAGCGGACTCTCACGGCCAGTCCTCGGCACCAAAGGCGTCGTGATAGGTGACAGGACCCTCCGGTGCTGGATGTCTGAATGAGAGAGTCAAAAAATACTCCGCTGGAGCGCCCGCAAAGCGGCACTCCGGACGGTGCCTGAAGCCGAAACGCAGGTAATAGCCGGGCTCACCGAGCACCACGCAGCCGGAAGCTTCCAGGGAGCGCAAGGCGGCAAGGCCGCTGTGAACGAGGGTGGTGCCGATTCCCTGCTGCTGGAATTCGGGCAGCACGGCCACGGGCCCCAAGCCGAACCAGCCAGCGGTAGCGTCAGAAAATCTTACCGGCGAAAAGGCCACGTGGCCCACCACTTGTTCTAACTTTTCTGCGACAAGCGAAACCGAAAGCGCCTCCGCGCGGCGAAGAGCCGCCACGATAAAGTGCTCGGTGTGGCCGCTGTGCGGCGCGGACTGGAAGGCCCGTTCGATGACTCGGCTGATCGCCGATGCATCCTGCGGCTGTTCGGGGCGAATGATGATGCCGTCTGCGGAGTTCATGCGAGGTTGCCCTGACAATGCACCCGCATCCTTGCGTCCTGACGGGCGCCGCAGCAGTCTGCCGGGGAGGCTGAAGCCATCAAAGCGCGGTCGGGACCGCGCCCTGGGAGGCTTTGCGGACGCCCTCGGAGGTGGTGATGATGTCCTTGTATGTCATGCCGCCGGGAATCATCGGCAGCACATGCTCAGTGTAGGGGACCATGATGTCGAGCACATAGGGCTCCTTGGCTGCCAGCATGCGCCGCAGCGCGGGCTCCACCTCCTCCTTCTTCGTGATGTGCTCGCAGGTCACGTCGAACGAGGCGCACATTTTCACAAAGTCAGGATAGGTGTCGGTGGGGGCATGCAGTTTCCCGAGGAAGGTGTGGGCGCGGTTGGACTGGAATTTCAAGTCCTCCCACTGCACCACCATGCCAAGGTGCTGGTTGTTGAGGATGACGGCCTTGATGGCAATGCCCTCCGCCACAGCAGTGGCGAGTTCCTGCACGTTCATGAGGAAGGAGCCGTCGCCGTCAATGTCCACCACTTCCAGGTCTGGGAAAGCGCATTTGGCCCCCAGCGCGGCGGGCAGTCCGTAGCCCATGGATCCCAGTCCGAGGCTGGTCACGAGGCGGCGGGGCTTGTCGAAGTGGTAATGCTGCGCCGCCCACATCTGGTGCTGGCCGACGCCGGTGGTCATGATGATGTCCCCCCCGCTCAGTTCGTAGAGCTTGGAAATGACGTATTGGGGCGCGATGCAGTCCGGGCAATCGTCATAGGTCATCGGGTGCTGCTGCTTCCATTCGGCGATCTGGGCATGCCATTCCGGGCACCGGGTAAACCCGGTTTTCACCCGTTCGCACCCGGCCTTGGCCAGCAGTTCATTGAGCCGCTTCAGCGCCGCGCCGATGTCTGCCTGGATGGGCAGGCGCACCATCTTGTTTTTGTTGATCTCCGAATTGTCGATGTCGATGTGGATGATGGTGCCGTGCTCGCAGAATTTCTCCACTTTGCCGGTCACGCGGTCGTCAAAGCGCACGCCGAGGGCCAGCAGCAGGTCCGCTTCATTGGCCGCGTTGTTTGCGAAAACGGTTCCGTGCATGCCCAGCCATTTGAGGGAGAGCGGATGACTTTCCGGGAATCCGCCGACGCCCATGAGCGTGGTGGTCACGGGAATCTGGGTGCGCTCGGCAAATTCGAGCAGTTCCGCGTGGGCTTCGCCGGAAATGATGCCGCCACCGCAGTAAATCACCGGGCGTTTCGCCTGCTGGATGAGGCCCAGAGCCTCGTCGATGGCCGACTCGTCGAGGGTCAGGTGCGGGTTGTAGCCGCGCAGGTCGATTTCCTCGGGAAACACCGGCTGGATTCTGGCCTCCTGCACGTCTTTCGGCAGGTCGATGATCACTGGTCCGGGGCGTCCGGTCTGGGCGATGTAAAACGCTTCCTTCACGATCCGCGGAATGTCATGGGCGTCCGTGACCAGATAGCTGTGCTTCACGATCGGCAGGGTGACGCCGAAAAAGTCTGTTTCCTGAAAGGCTCCGCGGCCGATCATGAACGTGGGCACCTGGCCGGAGATGACCACCAGCGGCGTGGAATCCAAGTAGGCATCGGCAATGGGGGTCACCACGTTGGTGGCTCCAGGCCCGGAAGTGCTCATGCAGACGCCAGCCTTGCCGGTGACGCGGGCGTAGCCTTCCGCGGCAAATCCCCCACCCTGTTCATGCCGGGGCAGCACCGTGCGGATGGTCTTGGATTTGGTCAGCGCCTGGTGGGTGGGCATGGATGCGCCACCTGGATAGGCAAAAATGAGTTCGACCCCTTCCAGTTCGAGACAGCGCACCAAGACTTCTGCTCCGGTCATCCATGGTCCGCGGTCCGGTTGAGCCGGGGCGGAAGTTGAAGCGGAGGGTTCCTTGGTTGGGCTGGTGGGTGAACTCATGACAATGCGATTCCTGATGCGGTGATGTTTTGGGAACCGGGAAAATATCGCCGATGCTCTGCTTGGCAAACGGCAATCCGGCGGAAAAAACCCGCCTATTTTGTCAGCAGCGCGGATTTGTCTTCCGCCGTCAAATGCGGAGTCTGCTGGACAAAGGCTTCCGCTCCTGCGGCATCCTTTTTCATCCATTGGCGGGCCGTGGATTTCACCTGATTGCGCCGGATCTCCGCATCGGAAATGGAGGACGCCCAGATCATGGCTGCTTCCGGATCGCTTTTGACCTGGCTGCCTGCCAGAGCGACGATTCCCTGGTCTTTGCTGGGGCCCGGAGGCTGTTCGCGCAGCCAGGCGGATGCCGCTTCCGGCTGGGTTTCCACCCACGAACCCATGACATTGCGGACCGCCTCCTTTTTCCCCTCCCCCTCCGCCTGCCCGGCCACCCAGGCGGCGGCTTCCGCAGGCTGCTGCCAGGCCCAGCGTCCGGCAACGGCACTCAGATTTTCATCCTGCCTGTCTGCGGGGAGCGTGCCGATCCAGGCTGCGGCGGCTTTTGGATCCTCCATCGCCCATCCGTTCAAGGCCCGTTTGGTGGCCTCGCCGCGTTCTGATTCCGGCAATCCCGCCACCCATTTCATGGCCTCCTCGGGGTTGCGGGAGGCCCAGCCTTCCGCCATCTGACCAAGCACCCGGGCACGATCGTCCCCTTCGGGCATTTCCATGGCGATTTTCGCGGCACCTGTTGGATTTTCGGTCATCATGGTGCCCAGCACTCCTTCCAGGGCTCCGCCGCGCATTCCTTCCGGCAGTTCTTTGGCCCAGGCCAGGGCGGCCTGTGGATCCTGTTTTGCCCATTCCCGGGCAATCGACTGCGCAGCCATCTGTCCGCTGCGGGGCAGTCCGCCTCCGGTCTGGTTTTGTTCGGCCAGGACTTTGGCCGCCAGGGCTGGATCCTTGGTTGCCAGACTGGCCAGCACCGTCCCCGTGCCCAGCATTTGGGCAAAGGGGTCCTGTCCCTTGAGATACTTGAGGGCACCTTCGTAGTTTTCGTTGCCGTAGCGCACCAGCAGCAGGTGCATGGCAAAAAGTTTTTCCGGATCAAACCCGCCGCCGCGCATCTGGTCCCGCACGTCGGTCAGCGCCCTTTCCAATTCACGAGGCGGAAGGCCTTTCACATAAGCCATGACCGCCTGAAACCGGTCCATGGGTCCGGGTGAGGCAAAAATCTCCCGCAGCGAGGCATTGCGAAACTGACCGGGCATCACCACCCCGGAGTCGCCGGATTCCGCGGAGAGTTTTGCGGCAGTTTTCTTTTCCGCTCCGCCTTCCTTGGCCGCGGCAAGTGCCACTTCAAGAGAATTTACCTGCTGGGTGGCCGTGGATTTGCCGCCCAGATACCCGCCAACCGCTCCGAGAGCAGCGGCGCCTGCCGCGATGATGATGACGCTTGGTTTCATGCTCTGCGATGATGGGGGGAAACGGGACGTTGTGCAACTGCGTGAAGGATCCGGAAAATTGGTTCCACTTCGATGCGGGA
>JAGNEJ010000033.1 GCA_018003315.1 Verrucomicrobiales bacterium | reverse complement strand
GCGCTGCACCTCTACGGGGGGGGGGGCAGGAGCGCATTTGGCGACATCTGCCAGGGGTCCTCGGGCGCGCAATCCCACGAGCGGCGAAACGATGGATCGCAGCCCCGCCTATCAGGCCGCGGTGGAGGAAGTGCTGCCGACTGGGCCTGATGAAGAAGCTCGGACGCAGTTTCAAAGCCAGCCTGCCGCGAAGGCTCAACGGGTTCGCCCACCCCATCAGCAACGCCTTGGCCGAAGTCTTCAACAGCATGATCCAAGCCATCAAATCCGCCGCCCTAGGGTTCCGCAACTTCGCACACGACCGCGTCCGCATTCTCTTCCACCTCGGAAAACTCGACCTCTCGCTGCCGTGAATAAATCCCACACGAATCCGGGAAGATCCTTATTTTTCAGGCCGCTTGGCTGTGTGCTGCTGGAGCAGCCAGCGCCAGGTTTCCGCGTCATTGTAGGCGGTGGTCCAGCAGTCATGGGCGAGGTCCGGATAGACGGTGAATTTCGGTTTGCCGCCGGATTTTTTCAGGGCGGCGATCATTTCCTCCGAGGCTTTGAGCGGGACGGCCTCGTCCCGTGTGCCGTGAAACACCCAGATGGGCACATCCTTGAATTTTTCGGCGGCGTCCGGTTTTCCTCCGCCGCAAATGGGAATGGCGGCGGCCCAAAACGAAGGATGTTCCGCCAGCAGCGTCCAGGTGCCGAACCCGCCCATGCTCAATCCGGTCAGATAGATGCGGTTTTCATCCGCATGGTGCGTCTGGATGACCGCGTCACACAGGGCTTTCACCACGGTGGTGTCCCACCATTGCTGCGGTGGGCATTGCGGAGAAACAACGATGCAGCCGTCGAGTTCGGGGAACTTTCCGATGAGCTTGGGCGGACCGTGCTTTTTGACCAGATCCAGGTTGTGGCCGCGTTCTCCGGACCCGTGGAGAAACAGCACCAGCGGAGGTTTGGCCGGGGGCTTGGCGGGATCAGGTTTTGGCAGGTAGAGCCAATAGCCAAGTTCTGCCTTCGTCCCGTCCGGCCTGGCATGGGTGAAGGACTGCTGCACCTGTTTCCCGGCTTCCGGTTTCGCAGTCTCCGCGAAACAGTGGGCGGCGGCGGTCAGGGTCAGGGCGAGAATGACAGGAGACAGGCGGTGCATGGCGGCGGTGTGGTGGTAGGTGGGGAGTGCGTGGGGCTATTCGTCTTTTTTCGGCTCCGATTCGGTGCCTGGCGTGGGGGCTGCGGCTTCCGGCTTTTTTTCCTCGGTTTCTTCTTTTTTGGGTGCTGGGGCGGCTTCCGCCTGTTTTGCGAGGTCCACGAGGTCCTTTACCGGCATGATGACCGGGGTGGCGGCGGATTTTTCAAAAATGCGCCGGACGAAGATGCCGAGGAGGTTTCCTTTCAGGTCAAAGACCGGGGTGCCGGCATTGTTGTCATTCACCACGTAAAAATTCCGCGGTTTTGTCAGGATGGTGACGATGCGGGCGAAGTTGACGGATGCCTTGCGCCCCAGGTCCTTCCCGAAGCGTTCTAGAATCACCACTTCGTCCAGCACCTGCGGCTCCGCCGGAGGGGGGGTCAAACTGACTGGGGACCATTTGGCCGCCTTGAATTCATCCGATGCGGGATCCGGACGGATGAAGGCCACGTCCAGGTCTTCGTCCTTCAGCACCACGTCGCCCGGCACTTCTTCGCCGTCGCTCAGAATCAGCTTCACTTCCTTGAAGTCGCTCTTCACTTCCAGCTTCATGTTGGCAGGAATTTTCCCCTTCACCTGGGCTTTGACCTGACTGGAAAGGTCCAGCGCGGAATAGGCCACCAGCGTCAGTCCCTGTTCGTTGATGACTGTGCCTAGCATCTCCACGGACTGCTCCTGCGACTGGTTTTGCCCGCCAACGCTGATCTGCAGCTTCACCACGGCACTGACCGCCACCACGGCGGATTGCTTCTCGGTGAACAGTTTCCGCGCGGCATCGACATCACCAGGATCGACGGCTCGGAGGAGGCTGGCAGTGGCGGTGAGCAGGCACAAACTGGCGGCGATGGAGCATTTCATGGTCGGCCAGCATGCAGGCAAAGCGACTAGGCGTCAACGCGAACCCCGGCTGTTTTCCTGCTGGAGCCCTGGGCATTCCCATCCATCGTGGACGCCGTCATGCCATCGCCTGCCGTCCTCCATCCGTTTTGCATCGCCCTGCTGTCAGGGTTGCTGCTGCTCGGCTGGCTGCTCCTGCGGACGGCACGCAGGCTGCGGCAGTTGAGGAAGGTCCGGGAAATGGATTTGGCTGCGGACAAGAAACGGGTGCTCGACGCCATCTTTTCCGGGCTGGGGGAGGCCTGCCTGCTGGTGTCCCCGCAGGGGGAAATCCTCTATGCCAACGAGGGCGCCCATGAAATTTTCAATGCCAGCGTGACCCTGCTGGGGCGGCGACTCAGCCAACTGGTGCCGGATGACCGCATCACGGCATTTGTCAACCGGGCGCTGCACCTGAAGGACGGCAGCGTGGAGGACTTGTTCGTCGTCACCGTGCATCCCCGCGGACGCCGGGAGGAGCGCTACCTGATGGTCAATGCCGCACCGGTGCGGGACGGCGTGCAGGCAGAACCGCAAATCCGCGTGGTGATGCGCGATGAAACCCGCCGGCAGGAAACCGAACGCATTCGCCGCGATTTTGTCACCAATGCCTCCCACGAACTGCGCACCCCCTTGGCCATCATCAACGGGTATCTGGAAAATCTCCTCGAAGGAGTCATCACCGATCCTGCACAGGTGACCCGGTCCCTGGAAATCATGCGCAAACATGGGGAACGGTTGGCCCGGCTCGTCGAAGACATGCTCGCCATTTCCAAATTTGAATCCGCCGCTGAAGCGGCTGCGGAAACATTGCGGCAGCAGACCTTTTCCTGCCGGGAATGCGTGGCTGGCGTGCTGGAGCGCCTCGCTCCGCTGTTTGACCAGAAAAAAGCCCGCTTCGTGGTCGAAATTCCCCCTGAGGATGCCGTGGCTGGCGACCAGTTCTATTGGGACCAGGTGTTTTTCAACCTCATCGAGAATGCCCTCAAGGAAAACCGGGACGACGGACGCCTGGTCATCACCGTGAGCGCTGAACGGCAGGGGCAGGCTTGGGAATTTCGCATCCGGGACAACGGCGTGGGCATTCCCCATGAAAACCTGCCCTTCATCTTCAAGCGCTTTTACCGCGTCGCTCCGGGTCCTTCACGGCAGCAAGTCAAAGGCACTGGACTGGGCCTCAGCATCGTAAAACGGGCGGTGGAAGCCCACGGGGGCACCATCGAACTCGAAAGCACCCCCGGCCTGCGCACGGAATTTCTCATCCGCCTGCCAGACCCTTCACCGGATGCAGCGCCAGGCTCCAATGCCGTTTGAGCGTCCGAATGAAGGCCTTGCGCTTGGGCCTTCTGTTTCAGGTGTTCAAACCCCAAGGGTCCATCCCGCCTGGCTGCTCCGGCGTCGGCGGATGCAACCCGATTTCCTGCTTGATCCACTGGACGACCCTGGCCTCCTTGCCCTTCTCCCAGTGCTTTCCGTCATCGTTCATCCGGTGCAGTTTGGGAATGTAGTGCTTGCTTGCATCAATTGACGATGGTGTTTCGCAGCGGAGCCCCCGGTGCCTCTCTTTTGCGCCAGACGAATGGCCTGGGGTTGCCATTGGTGCAGCGGATGCAGTCTTCGATTGCTTCACGAAGTGCTTCTTTGCCAGATACTCTTTTCGACTCAATTGACTCATGCCCGGTGGTGGGTCCACCCGGTGTCTTCCATTCTGAGGCAACGATCCGCCAACTCCCCACTCGTTCACGCTCCCCCAGTGTGTTTTATTTTGAGGCAACTCGAGTATGATTACCCAACCAAGCGCAAACACCACCCATCATGATGGCCAACAATCCCCAAGCCCTCCCCACCCCCGCGGAAATGATCGCGCACCTGGACCGCTTTGTGCGGGGGCAGGTTCGGGCAAAGCGGGATCTGGCAGTGGCGGTTTATAACCATTACCTGTCGCAGGCACATCGCGAAAAGGAGGGGACGGACCTCGGCAAGCACCATCTGCTGCTTATCGGCCCGACCGGTGCGGGCAAGACGCATCTGGTGCGGACGCTGGCGGACTTCCTGGGGGTGCCGGTGGGCCTTTCCAGCGCTACCTCGCTGGTGGAGGTGGGCTACAAGGGCAGCACCGTGGAATCCCTGGTCAAGACGCTGCTCGACCGCTCGGGTGACGACCCGCACAAGGCGGAGCGCGGGATTGTCTTTCTGGATGAGGTCGATAAAATCCGCCGCGAAGAGACCGGGGGGCGCGACGTGAGCGGCGAGGGAGTGCAGAACGCGCTGCTGACGCTTTTGGATGGCCGCATTTCTTCGGGTGACGAAAGCAACCACCATCCTGCGGTGGACACCAGCCGACTGCTTTTCATCTGCACCGGGGCATTTGTGGGGTTGGATGAGATCGTGCGCCAGCGCACGGGGACCGGCCGCGGGATCATCGGCTTCCAAGCTAGGCCAAACGAGAAAGTAAAATCCATCCCGGACCGTCCGGTTTACGAGGCACTGTGCCAGGCGCAGACGGCGGACCTGGTGAAATTCGGGATGATTCCCGAGTTCATCGGACGTTTCGCCACCGTCAGCGTGCTGCACGAATTGTCTCGGGCCGACCTGCGAGCTATCGTTGCCGGTGAAACCGAGCGTTCCCCGCTGGTCCTCCAGCAGAAACTCGCCAGCGTGCATGGCATCGACCTGGTTCTGACCAAGGAAGCACTGGATGGCATTGCTGCGGAAGCCGAAGCCCTGGGTACCGGAGCGCGCGGCCTGGCGCGACTGATCGGCAAGACGCTGGATTCCGTGGACCACCGCTGGCCGGAGTTGGCTGAGGAAGGCGTGCGCCGAGTGGTCATCGACGGCGACTGCGTAACGAAAGGCACCGAACCACGCATAGAAAAGAAAGGCCGGGCAAAGCCGCGGATTGATGCCGAACTGCGCCATCTGGCCGTGGCTGGCTTGCCACCGCGTCCGCATCCAGTGATCGCCAGGGGTGCGGCGGATGCCCTGCCGCTCGGCATTACAGATACTCGCCATTGGACGGACGAAGCGATATGGAACGAGGCACAGAAGGTCAAGTCCGCAGACCTGGACTGGCATAACACCACCGGCAGCGCACGGAAATGGTGGGATGCATTTGAGGAGGAAAACCGCCACCGTCCGGCCTTGGTTCTGCGCCTGATCGAAGAATTGAAGGTCCGGAGTGCGACCATTACCGAGTTTTTCCTCTCCTACGTCTATTCCAACACCGATAACATCCAAGCCAATCTCCATTACCTGGACTACACCCGGCTCAAAAAAGAGGAGGAGAAAAACAAGAAGAAACGGGATGGTTGAACGGGGCTGAAATCGCTGTCAAGGCTGCTCCTGGGCGGCACACCCCGATCGCACGGCCTCGGGTAATCATTGCTGGCCCTTCGTCGGCTTTTTCCGCGGGGTCCTGCGTTTGGTGCGCGCATCACTCGGGGACGAAATTGGATGGGGGGCGGGATACTCCAGCATGGGCACTCCGTTGATGAAACGCACTTGGTTGGCGTAATGCTGCAGTTGCTGCATGATCACTTCTACCGCGTGTGGAGGAATCTCCAGCTCCATGCTGGGTGTGGCGGAGTCGGCTGGGGTGAAACCCACATAAACCACCTGCAATGTGGGGCCATCACTGGCAACCGAGCCGATGGTCAGCACGGCACCGTTTGGAAAATTCAGGTGGGTCTTTGGCAGAAATTGGTCAAGCGAACTAGCCATGGACGAGGAGTGTTGAATGGATGAAGGCCGATGCCAACGCTTCACTTCCGGGAACGAGTGGGCAGGGAGCAAAGGCGGATTGGTCAGATGTCAACTCGCCGAGGCCAGGGGGCATCGCAAGCCGGTAATTTATGGAAATTATCGATTCTAATGATTTTAATTTCGGCATAAAAAAGTGCAATTCCCCCTTGCGTGACGGGGCGGAGGTGGTAGGAGTCCCGCCCTTCCATTTTCGGCGCCTGCCGGGAGTTGCAGGTTCGAGGTGCCGATGTGCTTAAAGCCGTTTTGGCATTGGAGCCAATGGAACCACAGGAAGCAGTTCCTGCCGCAAAGCGTTTTTTCCCCTTCTCATTCGTTATTCCTTCATGAAAGTCAGACCGTCCATCAAGAAAATTTGTGAATCCTGCCGGATCATCCGCCGGGAGGGTGTTGTCCGCATCATCTGCAAGAACCCGCGCCACAAGCAGCGCCAGGGTTGAAGGATTTTTTCATTATCACCACCGCAACCGCACGTTCAAATCATGGCCCGAATTCTTGGAGTCGATATTCCGAATGAGAAGCGCATTGAGGCTTCCCTCCCTTACATCTATGGCATCGGTCCCAGTCTGGCCCGCAAAGTGCTTGGCCAGGCAAACATTGATCCGAATCTGCGCACCGGAGAGTTGAGCAACGAGCAGTTGGGCGCACTGGTGGCCGTCATCCAGGCCAACGGTTATCTGGTGGAGGGCGACCTGCGCCGGGAATTGCAGATGAATCTGAAGCGCCTGCAGCAGATCAACTGTTATCGCGGACTGCGTCACCGCAAAGGCCTGCCGGTGCGCGGCCAGCGCACCCACACCAATGCCCGCACCCGCAAGGGCAAGCGCAAGACCGTGGGCGTGCAGCGTTCGAAGTAATCCGCAACCGCAAGGCAAACCATTTTCAAACGACCCATTATGGCTGACGAAACGCAAAAGCCCGCCCCGCCCGTTCCCGCTCCCGCCGCACCGGTAGCTAGCCCTGCTCCCGCTCCCGCCGCACCTGCGGTTGATGGGCCGAAGGATGCCGCCGCGCTGCTGGCAATCGACGATGAAAAGCTCAAGGTTGTGAAGGCCAAGGGCAGTAAAAACGTGACCACCGGATTGGTGAACGTACTGGCCACCTTCAACAACACGATTGTTTCCGTCACTGATGTGCGTGGCAATGTGCTGGGCTGGAGCAGCGCGGGCAAGATGGGTTTCAAGGGCAGCCGCAAGAGCACGGCTTACGCCGCCCAGTTGGTTTCCCAGGATGCCTGCCGACAGGCCATGGGGCATGGCTTGCGCGAAGCGGAAGTCCGCGTCAAGGGACCCGGCGCCGGCCGCGAGTCCGCCGTCCGTGCCGTCCAGAACATGGGTATCGAAATCCTTCGCATCCGCGACGTCACGCCGGTGCCGCACAACGGCTGCCGCCCACCCAAGGCCCGCCGCGTCTAACTCCTTCCCCCGATTCTGACTCTTTTCCAATTTTCCTATGGCACGTTACACTGGGCCCAAAGACAAAATTTCCCGCCGTTTCGGAGTGGCCATCTATGGGCCGACCAAAGCGATTGAACGCCGCGCCTTTGGTCCCGGCCAGCATGGCAGCCGCAGCGGCGGTGGACGCAAAAAGCAGAGTGATTATTCGATCGCCCTTGGCGAAAAACAGAAGCTTCGCTACCAGTATGGGATGCTTGAAAAGCCGTTCCGGAGGTTTTTTGCCGAAGCCCAGCGGCGCAAGGGAGTCACCGGTGAAATTCTGCTGCAAATGCTGGAACTTCGCCTGGACAACGTGGTTTACCGCCTTGGACTAGCCAGCAGCCGGAGTGCGGCCCGCCAATTTGTCGGCCACGGCCACATCCGGGTGAACGGCGAGAAGGTCAACATTCCCTCCTACCAGTGCAAGCCGGGCGACGTCGTTTCCGTGAAGGATACGGCCCGCTCCCACCAGCTTGGCATGCGTTCACTGGATTTGACCCAGGCGGTTCCGGTTCCAGAGTGGGTGACGATCGACCGTGACAAACTCAGCGGGACCGTGAACCGGGTTCCGTCCCGCGATGAAATCAACCCGCTCGTGAACGAACAGTTGATCGTCGAACTTTACTCCCGCTAACCGGCGAGCATTCAGCCATTTCTCATCAACACGGAACGGGGGCAGTGCGGCAGCGCACCGCTCCTGTTCGGTTTTTCGACGGTGCGGCCAGCCGAGTCGCAAACGCACGTTTGGTTCTCCAATCGGCGGATGCCAAATTTTTCGAGGGACCGTTTTGCTGATTGCCGTCCTTGAAATTTGCTTCAAACTCGCGGCATGGATAATTTGTTTTTTCGCCTCGCTGTCGTGCTGGTTCTGGCCTTCATTGGCTTTGAAGCTTACAAGGAACTTTGCCGCAAGGACAAGGATGCCCTGCAGGAAGAGACGCGCCTGCTGCTCATGGGGCGCAACGAATGGCCGGAAGGCGCCCCGTTCAGCGACGTGACCGACAAGCAGATCGAGACCGAATTGAAGCAGAAACCGCGCAATGCGGCGGTTCTGCTGACTTACTCCATCGTGCTGGCCACCGGCATCGGATTCATCGTGCTGAAGTGGGTCCTGCCCGCCGTGGGGGACAAGGTCGGCGAAGCGTTTTATTCCTCCGGGGAGAAGGTGGGTCCTGATCGCAATGCGAAGGCGATGACGCTGCTGAATTCCGGGAAATACGAGGAGGCGATCGAAGAGTTTCAGAAACTGGCGGAGGAAAATCCGACGGATCGTTTCCCAGTGGTCGAGATCGCGAAGATTCAGCAGGAAAAGCTGGAGAACGTGGATGCCGCCATTGGTACCTATTATGACGCTCTGCAGAAGGAATGGGCGGAGGATGATGCCGCCTTTTTCCTGCTGCGGTTGGGCGATCTCTATTTCACAAACAAGGGGGACAACGCCACGGCCAAAACCTACCTCAACGAAGTCCAGACGCGCTATCCCGGAAGCCGTCACGCCGGCATGGCCACGCACAAGCTGCGGGAGATAGAGGAGGCGGAATTCATCGCGCAGCACGGCGGAGCGCACCATTGAGTCCTGGAGCGGCGTGCCGCATTGATCTGCAACCAGGGCGGCTGTGCCGGTATGCGGTGGAAATGTTCTCCTGACAAACGAGGCGGCCCCGCATGAACGCCGCATCAAGGTGCCATGCCGGACTCCACGATTTTCTCGGGAATTTCCCTGGTTCAGCGTCTGCGCCGTGCATGGAGGCGTCTTTGCCAGCCGCTTTTTCTGCTGGGTTTGGCGGCGGTGGCCGGCATTTTGGCAGCGGATTTCTGGCAGTGTCTTCGTACCTGGCATTTGGCAGTGCTGGCCATCGCCGCTTTTTGGCTGGCCATGCGCCGGCGGCATTTCCTATCCATTGGGCTGCTCACGGTGGCTGTTTTTGCGTTCGCCCATCGGATCAACGATCACAGCCCGCTTCGCAAAATGATCCAGTCGGACCGGGACCAGACCGTGAATGCCGTGGTGGTGGGAATGGTGGCGGACGAGCCCGAGGCGGAGCCGAGCGGTGCCTGGCGGTTTCCCGTTCAGGCGGAACGCCTGGATGACCACCCCAGTCGGGAAAAAATCTACGTTCGCATCCGGAATGCCACTGTTCCGGAGTATGGTGACCGGATTCGTCTTGAGGGTGCCCTACGGGAACCGGACAGGCCGCGCAATCCGGGAGAGTTTGATTTCGCTGAATACCTCCGAAGGCAGGGATTCGGGGCGGAAATGAGCGTGGCAGGCAGGCAGTTCTGCCAAATCCTGGACCATGGCAACGGTTCCAGCGTCATGGTTGCGGCCATCAGCGCCCGCCGCTGGATCGCCGCAGCGGTGACTCAGGATCTGGAAAATGATCCGCAAATCGCGGCGACCATCCGAGCCATGGTGCTAGGCACGCGGGAGGACACCCCGCAGGATGTGGAAGACGCGTTCATTGCCAGCGGCACCATGCACATTTTTGCCGTCAGCGGCCTGCATGTGGCGCTGTTTGGCTGGGTGCTGCGGCAATTCCTCAGGCCGTTCGGCATTTCATGGCGCTGGATGCTGCTGCTGATCATCCCGCTGATGTTTTTCTATGTCTTTGTGACCGGCCTGCGGGCATCCGCGTGGCGGGCTGCGCTGATGACCGCCGTGTTCCTCGCCGCGCCGCTCGTGGACAGGAAGGGGGATATTTTCAACACCCTGGGAGCAGCCTCCCTGCTGCTGCTGGGCTGGGATACCCAGCAGCTTTTCCAGCCTGGGTTTCAACTGTCCTTTGGCGTGCTGCTGGCACTGGCACTCATGACCCGGTGGTTTATGGCGCCGCTGGCTCCGCTGTGCACGGCAGACCCGTTTCTTCCCCAAAGTCTCCTCACAGGATGGCAGCGGTGGAGCCTGTGGGTGCGCAAGAAAGCCTGCGAAAGCATCGCCGTCTCAATGGCCTGCGCCGTGGGTTCGGCACCGCTGATGCTGCACCATTTCAAGCTGCTTTCGCCCATCGGCATCGTTGCAAATCTTTTTCTGGTGCTGTTCTCCAGCGTAATCCTGTTCGTCGGCTGCCTCAGCATTCTGTGCACCGCCTGCAAGGCCGCCTGGCTGGCCGCCTGCGCCAACAACGCCAACTGGCTGCTGGCGCAAGTTTCCATTTGGACGGCGAAATTTTTTGCCGCCGTTCCGGGAGGTCATGTCCGGGTGGACATCGCCCGGCTGGTGGATGATTCCAAATGCCGCATCACGGTGCTCGCGCTGCCAGATGGTGGCGGAGCCGCCCATCTGCACTGCGGAAGAGCGCACTGGATGCTCGATGCCGGCGGCGGCAGATCCTTTCTGCGTACGGTGCGTCCTCACCTGCTGCGGTACCCGGTTTCCAAACTGGATGGCCTGGTATTGACGCACACGGATGCGAACCATTCCGGGGCGGCTGCGCAGCTTGCCGGGACATTTTCCCCTGGCGACATTTTCATTGCGCCGGAACCCCGGCCTCTCCTGTCCGGTGCCGTGGAGATGCATGCGCACGCCACTTTGGCACTGGGATCGGAGGCTTCCCTGAAAATTCTGCACCCTCCCGGCGCGTTGGGTTGGGGATTGGCTGACAACCGCTGTCTGGTCGCGAAATTGGATTGTCAGGGGCGGCGCTTCCTCTTTGTCTCCGACGCCGGATTCCTCACGGAGAAGTGGCTGCTGGAAACCGGAGCCGATGTTCAGGCGGACGTGCTGATCAAGGGGCGGCATCGATCCGATCATTCCGGGCTGGGCGAATTCCTCACCGCGGTGAATCCGCGGGCGGTGGTTTTCTCGAATGCCAGTTTCCCCTCCGGCGAGCAGGTTCCGCAAAGCTGGAAGGAACTGCTGCAGCGAAAAGGAATCGTTGCCTTTGACCAATTGGAAACCGGTGCCGTGGAAATCGCGGTTGGTGGCGACGGCACGCTGGAATTGAGGGGGTTCGCCAATGGTCAACGGCTCTCGGTTCCCCCGTGACTTTCCTGAGAATTGTCAGGAAACCGGCACTCCATTCGGGGCGTGGACGTTCGCGCCGCCAAGGAGAATTTCTTCAAACTGCTGTGCGATGGTCTCAATGCGGAAGGATTTCTCTGCCTTGGCCCGACCGTTGACGCCCAGCTGTGCAGCAAGTTTCGGGTCGGATCGGAAGCGGGCAGCCGCTGCGAGAAAGGCTCCGGCATCCGATGGGGCCACGCAGAGGCCGGACTGGCTTTCCTCGATGATGCGTGCGGCCAGGTTCACCCTGGGCACCGCGAGCAGCAGCGGTCGCTGTGCGCAGAGGTAGGTCAGCACCTTGGACGGCACCGAAAACACACCGGCATCCTCCTCCAGCACGGCGACCAGCACGTCGGCAGCCGCCAGCACTTGCGGCATCACCTCAAACGGCTGGTAGCCCAGCACTTCGATGTTTTCCAGGCCGCGTGCCGACTTCTGCTCCAGCAGCCAGCGGGCACCCAAACCTTCTGAAATGATGATGACCCTGACCGCGGCATCTCCGCGATGCTGCAGGGCCAGCTGCAGCAGCAGCTCGGGGTTGTGCTTCATTCCCAGCGTTCCGCTGTAGAGAAAAACGAACTGGTTCTGCAGCCCATGGCGCTGCGCCCAGGCGTTGTCCTTTGGCATCACGGGCAGCGAGTCGATGGGTGCCCAGTTCGGAATGACCGTGACCTTGCCGGCTGGAACCCCAAACTGTTGTTTCAGAATGGGAACGAAGTCCTCGGTGATGGCCACGATCTGGCTGCTCGCCTGAAAATGGCGGCGATCCAGCGACCGGTAATGCCGTCCGATCAAGGCGCCGAACAGTGGGAATTTCCTGCGGACCAGCTTGTCCACGGCAAGGCTGTAAAAGTCCTGCACCCAGTAGGCGAAGCGGCGGTGGAGGCGGGTGGTTTGGGCGATGATAAACCCCTGGGCTTCCGTGGGGGTGTTTGCAGAAAGCACCGCATCCGGCTGCCAGTTGCGAATGAGGCCGGCCACAGCACGTCCGTAGTCAACCTCCATCCTGCGCCGGCGAACAAAGGAGTATTTCGCCTTTGGATAGGAAGAATCCATCGCCACCTCACGGACTTGGAATCCAGGAGCGTCGTCGGCACGGCGCGTCAATTCCCCGCGCGGAGTCTCCAGGCTCCCGGCGAAGGCATGCATGACTTCATGTCCGCGCCGGGCCAGCGCCCGGCTGAGCTGCACCTGAAACGAATGCCCGGCATAATCGTGAATCAACCAGCGCATGAAAGGCCAGCGTTGCAGTTCACTGCCGGAGGAAGTCCGGCGGCCATCTTCCCGCTTGTGATCGCTTGGGAAAGGAAGGGCCTGCTATTCATCGCAGGTTTGATCATAACCCAGGCCATAAAGTGCATTCTTGCGGTAGCAGGCTTTGAGATTTCCAACCTTGGCATCCAACTGCTGGATCTGCCAGTTGTAGAGTTCGGCCTTTTCCGCGGGCAGTGTCTGCGAACAGGTGGGAAGATAGCTTTCGAGCGCTTCGACGACATCGCCCAAGCGGGACAATTCCTGCCGGTGTCCCTGTTCTGCCCGGCGTTCGCGGATGATCCGGTCAAGTCGTCGCTGTTCGCGATCCACCCACAGAATGGCATCTCCCAGTTTGGCTGGCCCTCCCCGCAGGCTGCCATCCGCGTAAATTTGCGGCGCCTGCCGCGGCAGGTCCCCCTTGTAGCGGGGCAGCTCCGACAGCGGCTTTTCAGTAATCCCGTTTCCGTTCGCATCCATCAGGGTCGGCGTAATGAACATCATCATGCTCCGCTTGCTGCGGTCGCGGTAACGGTTTTTGAATGCCCAGCCGACGATCGGAATGCGGGAGAGGATGGGAATTCCCGTTCCCTCGCGGGAATCCAGCGCCTCATCCAGGCCCGCGATGGCAATGGTGTAGCCGTTTTCCACCTGCAACTGGCTTTGATAGACGCGCGTTGCTGGCACCGGGTATTTGTTTCCGCCCACGATCTCATTACCGACGATCATGCTGACAATCACCTGAACGTGCATGTTGATGCGCCCTTCATCGAGCTTCTTCGGCACAAGGACAATCGACGTCCCGATCGGCATGTAGGAGATGCTCTGGGTGCTGGTGCCGCCCACTCCCGGAGTCACGCTGGCGGAACTGGCCATGACCGGTTGATTGACCACGCTTTGGATCGTCACGGGGCGGTTGTTCAGCGTCAGCACCCGGGGATAGCTTGTGAACTGACTTTCGCGATCCTTGTTCAGCGCCTGGATGCGTACATCCAGGTCCGTGGCGCTCAGAATTACTGCCTGCGGAGCGAGAATCTTCGCGAGGGAATCGTTCAAATCAAAAGAAGGCGTTTCCAAGCCCGTTCCTTTCAGTGCAATGCCTCCATCCAGCGTTTTCGACCAGTCAACACCCAGCTGGCTTTTCGGATCACGGGTGGTTTCAAAGAATTTCACCTCAATGCCAATGAGCGTCTGAACCTTGTCCAGTGAAGTCAGATAGGCTTCCACCCACTGGTGCTGCTGCCGCGTGGCCACCACAAAAAAGCTGTTGTTGTCGGAGTTCCAGGCCACCGCCGCATCCGCTCCCTCATCGGACTTTGCCGCCTCCACGGCCTTGTCGCTCTCCACACCGCTTCCCAGTGGAACCATGAGCGGGGAGCGGTCAAACTCCCCCACCGCCACTTCACCGGCCACTGAGGCATGGAAGCCGTGGGTCGGAATGCCCAAGATCGCCTTGATGTTTTCCATGATGCTGTCGGCCTTTTTGGACACGGCAATTCCCGTGCTGCCAATGCCGATGCCGCCACTCATGCCTCCGCCGCCATACCCTCCGTTCCCGCCTCCGTAGCCGCTGCCATACCCTCCACCGCCATACCCGCCATTCATGCTGCTGGTGCTGCCTCCCATGCCGCCACCGGCTCCCACCGCGCTTCCCATGGCACCATTCATTCCGCCTCCGCCTCCGAAATCAACCTCCTCCGTCAGGTTGTATTTGAGGCGGTAGTTTCGAGCGATCATTTTTTTGTCATCAAACGGCCTCATGTGCCAGACCCCTCCCTCAAAAATCAGGGCAACCCCGTAGGCATTGGCCACCGTCTCCAGCGCCGTGAAGGGTGCCTGTTTCAGATGAATGGTTACCAGGGTGGATTCCGATTCCAGGCTTTCCGACAACGCCACGTAATTCAGGTTCGCATCCGTTGCCAAGGCGCGCAGCACGTCCGACAAAATTGCCCGGTCGAAATCGTACTCCTTCGGTTCATGGGAGCGCAATTGCGCCACTTCCTTTTCGTATGCCTCCGCGTTCGGCTGCACCAACTGCTGGTCCTTCATCGCCGAGGTGACCTCCAGCGAAGCATTCGAATCGAGCGACTCGGCTTTGCCGTGTGGAAGCACTCCGACGGCGGCAGCAAGGATGCGCAAAACCTTCCACCATTGCCGGGAATTAGGGACACAGAGTTTCTTCATAGTGCAGAGAGTGCTCGGTTGGGATGCCCCGCACATTTCCAGTCAAGGGGAATGTCTGATGCCTGCGCAGGATGACTTTGGATCGAAATGGAACTTGGGAATTATGGAAATTATGGTCTAAATTGAATCATCATTCAAGCAAGAAATCAATTCCGGCTGTAATTTCTACAAAATTTCGCTATAATTGAAATCCAAGCTGGATTGGAAATGAAGGGTGTTTTCCGAACAGTTTTGAGTGAATTTTCAGAATCGAGAATCAATGGTTCGAATATCAACAAATCCATCCAATCAATGAAGAGCGATAAGTCTTCATTGTCGATCACTATCAAATTGAAGAGGAAATTCCGTGGATGGCATTTCTTTTTTCTGGTTAGAATTTCAAAATCTATAGTAAAAATGGTTTTTTGACGTTGCGAATCGGCTGCAAACATTATAAATTCCATATTCAAAAGCGAATTGTGATTGGAAATGGACTCCATCGACGAAAACAGCCCACTGGGCCATCGAGTGCAGCAGATTGCGCAGCAAACTGGAGTGAGTGACTTTTACATTACTCCCTGGGAGCCATTGTGTTACAAGGCGAACGGGAAACTGTATTACGACTCATTTATCTACCAACCGTCCGAAACGATGTCGGTCCAGCCGGGGTGTGTGGATTACGCCATGTCGTTTGGCGGAATGCGGTTTCGTGTGAACCGGATGGTTACGAAGGGGCGCTACCGCTGGGTGCTGCGGCTGCTGCCAACCAAGATCCTGCAACCGGAGCAGATCAACGTGCCGCCCCAGGGACTCAAGGCATTCCTGGAGGCGAAGAACGGTCTGTTTCTGGTCTGCGGAGCCACGGGAAGCGGGAAAACGACCACCATTGCCTCGATGATTCACCATCGGGCGCAACGCAGGCAGGAACATGTGGTGACGTTCGAGGATCCCATTGAATTCGTCTATCCTGACGGGCTGCCCTCCCTGGTTAGTCAGCGGGAGATTGGAGAGGACGACCACGACTTCGCCGCTTCGCTGCGTGCCTCCCTGCGCCAGGCGCCGGATGTGATTCTGGTGGGGGAAATCCGTGACGGAGAAACGGCTGAAATCGCGCTCCAGGCGGCGGAGACCGGCCATGTAGTGGTCGCGACCCTGCACACCAACAGCGCTTCACAAACGGTGCAGCGATTCCTCAAGCTCATCCCTTCCGAACGGCTCGAAAATGCCCAGGCGAGCCTCGCGGACACGCTGCGAATGATTCTCTGCCAGCGCCTGCTCTACGATGAAAAGCAGGGTCGGCGTTTTGCCATCCACGAAGTGCTGCTGCAGTATGACAGCGTCACCAATCTGATTCGCCGCGGCGAATTCAAAAAACTGGACCAGGAGCTGGAGACCGGCGGCAAGCGCGGAATGATCAGCTTTGAACGGAGCCTGGAGGCGCGCTTCAACGAAGGCTGGTTTTGCGCCGTTCCACCGCCCAGCGGGTTCACCGAGGATGAAGTTCAGGACTACCTGGCCGCCCAGCCTGCCATTCGCTGAAGCATTGCCCCCCCATCCGCCACCATGAAACTAGCAGACATCCTCAGCGTACTGAATTTCTCCGCCTTCCGGCCGGAACCGGACGATTCTTCGGCTTCGTGGAAAAAACGTTTTTCCAACAAAAAAACACTCCTGCTGAATGTGGGACGCAGACGAGTCTCCTGGGTTCGCCAGGACAAGCGGGGGGAATTCAGCGAAGGCGGAAGCGTCGAGGGGGAATTCAAGGAAGTCCTTGGCCAGATGGGACCGGACTGGCGGGCCATGGCTGATGGAGGCTGGTGTGCGGTGTCCTTGAACACGCGGAGCATGGTCACCCTGGAAGTGAACTTGAGCCGCCGGGCCGGCCTCCAGGAAATGTTGCGCACCAACCCGAAGGCGGTCATCGGGGCCAAGGCGGAGCGGGGCAAACGCTACAGCCTCACGCACAATCCGGAAAGCAACACCAGCATCCTGCTCGCCTGCGATGAGGATGCGATCACCAAAATGGAATCCCAACTGCGCGAGGCAGGCATGAACATCGGCAGGGTCACGTGCGGTGTCCATGCCATGCTGCTGAATCTCATCGAGCAGGTGGCCGAAGCCCGCCACGCCCGCAGTCAAAGCCATCCAGGACAGCCATTCGGTTCATTGCTTCTGGTCGCTTGCTGTGAAGGGTCGGTCTGTGCCCTCAGCCAGCGGGAGGAGGCCTGGACAGAACTGCGATCCCGGACGGACTGCTATGGGGACGACATGACGCCGGTGCTGGAAATCATTCTGCCGCTGCTGCAAAACGCCGGCCCTAACACCCATGTCGTCTTCATGAGTGACAACGCGGAATCCGGATTTCCCGGCCTTCTGCAATACCGGGTGCCCGGCGTCCAGGTCAGTGATGTGAGCGTCCCGCACCAGCTTTGGAAAATCCTGACGGATCAATGAGCGCCGCTGTTCCCGAATGGTCCACCCTGCCTGACAATTCGCCATGAAAACCGTGATCCCAGACCTCAAAACAGAACGTCTCGACGTGGCACAGCCGCTGCCCGCACCGCTCATGGTGCTGCCGCTGCTGGTGTACGCCGGCATCCTCGGAGCCATTGCGATGAGTTCCCATGCGTTCCTGCAGATGCGGCAGGCCGAACAGAAGGCGCGCGAGGCCCGGCAGGCCAACGCCGGGGAACAGGCGCAAATTGCCCAGCTGAAATCCGAATTCGCCGCCATTGAAGCCGAGGAAAAAAACGCCAAGGAAGTCCAGCAGTGGATCCAGGGAACCAATCAACTTCAGCCCATCGTGCTGGCCCTGGCCCGCAGCATGGATGCGGAATCAACGATTTCATCCATGACGCTGGCGAGAAAGGAGGAAATCCCCTCCCAGGTGCAGATGGGGCTTCAAATCACCTCGCCCCACGGCCCGCAGCAGATCGATGCCCTGCGCAACGCCATGATGAACGCGCTGTCCTACCGCAGCTTTTCGGAAAACATCGACAACAAAAAAGGCGGCAAGCGGGACCTCTCGTTCGACTGCACCTGGATAAAAACCGAAATCCTTGATCCAGGCCGGTAACCCGCCGCACTCCAACTGATTTTCCAAATGAACAACAAACATCTGGCCTGCTTCATTCTCTTCCTGGTGGTGGTGGGCTGCTTCCAGGCCGCCATGATGATGCACAAGAAAATGGCCGCGGCCCGTATGGAGCAGGAAGATGCAGAAACGGCATTGGCCGCCACCACGGACCAGCGGCGGCTCACCGGAATCCTGTTGCGCGCGAAGGACCAGGACACCGCCGCGCTGCGCGCATTTCTGACGCGGTGGCTGCCCAAACTCGAAGAAACCAACGAGGAAACCAAAGCCCGGCTGTTGTTCACCCGGGTGCTCAAACAAAGCGGCGAGGGTCTGGTCACCTTCACCTTCCGCACCGACCTGGAGAACATCAAGGATGCCGCCTACATCACGCAGCGTTTCCGCAGCTCCTTGGCGGTGGAAGGAGACTATCCGACGGCCATGGGGCTCATTGGCCACATCGAGCGGCAAATGCCTTCCTCACGCATCAGCACCGTGAACCTTTCCAAAGGACAGCGCGCCAATGATGTCAAACTCAGCCTGACGGTGGACACGCCCATGATCGTCCAGGCGAAGGCTGAAGCCAAAAAATGAATCCAACCACACGCAGCGTCATGCAACAAAACATGCTGGTATGCCTTGTGCTCGCCTGCGCCTCCGGCCTGACGCCGGCCCAGGATGCTGAAATCAAGATTGCCGAACGGGATATCCGCGCCCTGGGCCCCCTTCCGGAGGAGAAATCCGCGGAAGTGCTTGGTAAAACGGAGCGCAATCCCTTTGCAGAGCGGTCTTCCCACGGGAGTTCCCCTCTCGCGGAGGACGCCGAGAGCGAGGATGCCCGGCTGCGGGCAGTGATCGCCAAACTGCCATTGAGCGGACGCATCAGCAACAGCGACGGTCGTCAGGGCGTGCTCTTTGCCGGTGCCCTGCTGCACGAGGGGGACCGGCTCCCGCCGCTGCTTCCGGATCAAACGGTGCTGCTCCGCATCAGCAGCATCAAGGCGGACAAGGTGGAAATCTCATGGGTGGAGGATCAGGCTTCGGTGACACCGCGAAAAATCGTGCGCCCCATCAAACTGAATCAAGCGCGCATCCGGGAGATGGTGCGCTCCTACGGCGACAAAGGGGATCTGACGGCCAGCCAGTTCTTGGTGCCCAGGACGACCGGCGGTGAATATCTGAAGGCGGAAGCTCCTCGCGCTGCGTCGGACCCGCGTGCGGCGTCCGCCACCGCAGCAGAGACGGAAGATCCAATCGAACTCCCTGCGCCGCCATCCCCCTTCCCCGCCGCTCCGGAGCGGTCCAATCCCCTCAAAAAGTAAGCCGCGATGACCTCAGCGCCGCCCACCACCCCGTGTCGTGCCCGTCCGCTTGGGCGGATTGGAGCGGGTGAAGTCCCGGGACGCTCCCGGCGCCGTGGCGGCTTTTCGTTGACGGAACTGGTGGTGGTTGGAGGCCTGGCTGCGGCGGTCTTTACGACGGGTGCCATTGCCTTCCGCACCATTGGCATCCACCAAAACCGTGCCACCACCTTTCAGCGCATCGAAGTGGGCAGCGCCATCACCAATGCGTTTTACCAGATGGCCGGCGGTGCACTGGACACCTATTCCGCACCGAACTACGGAGTGACCGCCCAGGCCGAGGTGCTGCGGAATGTGTTTCTGGAAGACGTTGCTGCGGCGTCTGCGGTGTTTTGCCTGCCGCGGGGCGCCATCGCGGTCAATCCGGCTTCTGCCGCGACGGACAAAATCCGCAACGTCAACTACATCCACCCGCCTGAAACCACCGTGGGCACATCGGCAATGGCCCCGAAAATTCCGTTTACCGGGCCGGGTTCCGCTTTGGACCACCCGAACGCCTTTCTTTCCCTGCTGGCCGGACTCTACCCGGATTCAACTTCCGATCCGTTTCCGTTTCTCAGCCAAGCCTACCGGGGGGTTCCCTCTGCCAGTTCTCCAAACGGCTCCATCTTCATTTTGCAGGCTACGGATCAGATCGACAAACTCGTCGTCCGGGCCGTGTATGACATTGACCTGCTGGACGTCTCCACTCCAAATCCTGGGGTTTATGCCAGTGTAAAACGGTACTATGGCACGCAGTTGACCCACATGTATGACGTGTTTTACGGAGGCGTCGGACTGTCGGCCAGCGGTTCCATTCCTGCGGCCTCTCAGTTCGGTCCGCTCTTCGCCTGCTTTGAACGCCGGGTTCGCAGCAGCGTGGCCGAAGGCACCGCGGTTGACGCCTTCAAAAAGGCGGACAACCGCCCCTTTTATCTTGTGTGGTGGCCGGATCCGGCGCAGCCGCGCCTCGCCGGCAGTCCGGTTGGAACCCTTCCCGTCAACGATCCGCGGAACCACTACCGGCAGCACGAAAACCAGACTGGATGGTCCTTTGTCATTCCCATGTTCCCCTCACTCTAGCCGCCCCGTTCCCCCATGAGGATTCATTCATCCAGCCGTCGGCGCTCCTGCGGTGGAGTGCTGGTTCTGGCACTGGTCATCACCGCCGGTGCTGCCGTTGGGTTTGCGGCATGGGCGATGCTGCTCGGGCAGCGCACCCAGTTTGTTGAGCAGGCCCTCGCGGGAACCCAGCGGCGCCTGGCCGTGGAGAACGGACGCCAGATCGCCCGCCAGTATGGTTACGCCGGGGTCATCCCCAGCAATGCTGGCGCTGCCCTGAATGCGCCGTTGCCGGGGCTGCCGACCGGACTCCTCAATGGCGGCTTTTCCGTCACATCCTGGTCTGGCTATGCCATGGAATCCACCACCTTCCCGGTCGGCTACAATCCCATTTCCCCCGCATCCAATGGCTATCCCTACGGAAAACAGCTTGCCGTCTCCCTGCCATATTCCGTTTCCGATGCGTATCCCGCTCCAGTGGCAGTCGGCACTGGAGCAGCCGACTTCACGCTTGAAATCAACAGCCGGTCCCCGCTGACCAGCGGCGATCTCCTCGTGGTTCACCGCCCCACCACGGTCAATTCCACGCCGCTTCCCAAGATCACCATCAGTGGCAGCCTCGATTTGGTCGGAGGCCGCGCCGTGTATTTTTCCCCATTGAGCGATGCCCTCAGCACTACCGCCCGGGCCACTCAAGTTGCCTTTCCCCCGGTGCAGCCTGCGGGGAGCAGCACGCTTCCGGTCTCGCGTGACTCGCAGACCAATGCGGTCATCCTCCCTGGCAATCTCCCGCTTCCGATCTTAAGCGGAGGAAGCATCGCGGGGGCCCTGGACACTGCCGGACGCCTGGACGTCATCGATTCCCCCGCCAATGGCGGCAACAGCTTCAAGTCCAAGGTGCAGACTGGTCCCTACCTGACGGTGGATACAACCAAAACCGGCGGCGAACGCGGCGTCGCCTTTGACAAAACCACCGGCACCCTCACCATCAATCTGTCCGAGCCGCTGCTCCCGAACATCATTGCCGAAAATCACGTTGCGAAAATCATCCTGACCGGTCAGAGGAGCGCGGCAGATGCCACCATTGCAGATCCGCTGGGTGCGGTCGGCTTCTGTTATGTAGAAACCGGCGGCGTCACTTCGCGGAGTCTGACGGAAGTCCGGTGTCAGGAAATTTACAACAAGCGGCGGTTCATCATGGGTATCAAAAAAGTGCCGCCTGCAAGCCAGTCGCCGAAGGCCTACGGCAGCGTTGTTTCCTGTGTTTTTCCCCAGTCCAACCAGGCGCCCGTGTGGCGTCTGATGGTGGTTGCGGAAAACACTCCGCTGGCCTTCACCGCCCTCGGCGGCCCGGGCATCATCACGCTCACGGGCGGCATCGAAACCGACGGCAGCGTCGCCGCACCATCCGCAACCGGAGCCAGTCTCAGACTGCTGCCAGAGCCGGATCCTCGCCGCCTCAACCGTCTCGCTCCCCGTCTGGCCTGGGTGGAAAATCACTTGAATCTCGACAATGGATCGCTCTAGCAAATACGCCCCGTCCAGGCGTCGCCGCCGCTCCGTCCAGGGCTACACCCTGGTCGAACTGCTGGTGGCCTCCAGCATCCTCATGATGGGGATCAGCGCGGCCTGTCTCATGAGCATGGCCATGGTCACGCAGGAGGAAATGAACCACCGCATCAGCCGCGGGCTCAATTTTCAGGAAAACGCCGCCCGCCTCTATCAACTGGGGCTGAACCCAGGAGAGATCACCGCTGTACTCCCGCCTGACGACAGCGTGAGTCTTGCCTGGACCAGTGCGGACACCACGCTCACCGGAATCGGGGCGGTGACCGGACAGACGATCACCGCCACGCTTTATGGCACGGAGCCGTCAAGCAACGCCGCCAGCAACACCGGCTACTGGACCGGCGGCGCTCCGCCCGCCGGGAGCACTTCCCGCCCATCCCGTACCCATTCCCTGACCATTTACCGCACCCGGTAGTTGCCCCGGCTGTCATTCGTTTTCCAGTCATGTTGAAAAAAGTCACCCTCACGAATCTGAACACCAAGCGCAGCTCGCTCGTCCTCGTGGATACGGATGACGACACGAAGGCCGTTGTCGGCTCGGGGCGAGCCGCCAATGAAGCCGCCAAGGTGCAAAGCATCGAGGGACTCGACGAGACCATTCACCGCATCAGCGTCGCCAAACCGTCGCTGGGTGACCGGGTGGCGCTGTTCGCCGGAGTCGGGCGTTGTCTGGAACGGAACATTTCCACCATCAAGAGTTTCGAACTCCAGGCCAACCGGGTGAAGTCTCCGCGCTACAAGGGCGTCATTGCCGATATTTCGGCCCAGATCGCCCAGGGGGAAAAAGTCTCGGACGCCATGGCCCGGCACCACGACCTTTTTGGCGACGCCATGCTGGCACTGGTTCGGGCCGGCGAAGAGGCCGGCCAGCTCCCGGAAGTCTGCAGCCGCATCGCCAAAGGGCAGCGCAAAACCCTGCGCATTCTCAAGAAGCTCAAGAGCGGAATGATCTATCCTGGCATCGTCCTGTTCATCGGGCTGGCGGTCATCATCATCATGAGCTTTACCCTGGTGCCGGCCGTTTCCCAGCTTTACGGCCAGTTCAAGGCGGAACTCCCTTTCGCCACGGTGGTCATGATGAAGCTCTCCTCCCTGCTCATCCATGCGCCCTGGGTGCTCGTTTTCCCCTTTGCTGCAGTGGTGCTGCTGTTCAAAAACTGGGGCAGGCTCATGGCGATCCCCTCCGTTCAGCGGTTTTTGGTGAAGCTGCCGACCGTCGGAGGCATCGTGCGCAAAAGCGCTGCCGCGATCAGTTTCCGGTGTCTGGCCATGCTCCTGGAAGCCAACGTCCGGGTCTCCACCGCCCTGCGCATCACCTCTGAAAGCGCCCCCAATGTCATCTACCGCGAATTCTTTGCCAGAGTTCAGAAACACACCGAGGAAGGACTGGCACTGCCCGAATCCTTCCTGCTGGAATCCCACATGCTCGGCGCAGAAGGCCGCTCCATCTCCGGACTCATGGAAATCTCCGCGGAAACAGGATCCTCCACCGACATGCTGGACGAAATTGCCAACGACTACGAGGATGACCTCGACACCATCGGCAATCAAATCGACAAGATCATCGAGCCGATCACCATTGTGATTCTGGGCGTTCTGGTCGCTTTTCTGATCTACGCCATTTACGGCCCCATCTTTAATCTGGGCCGCGTCGTGCTGCCGCAGGCGAAAGGCACCGCCGGAGCCAAACGCTGAAGGCTTCCTCCCCGGAGGCGGTTCGCATGTGGTCCCGCTTCCTTGCAGGTCGGTGAGGACACGGCACGCCGTCCAGCGGGCGTTCACTTCCCAAGCCTTCGCTCCAACTGGGCGCGGTAGAGGTCAGGCGGGGAGACGCCCGGGGCATGGTCGCCAACAAATCCAAGAAAATTCATGTCGGCGGGGCCGAATCCGGCGGGTGCAGGGCCGCCCCGTTGGGAGCGGATGTTCCAGAAGGTGCCGCGTGCGCCGCAATGACGTCCGAGTGCGTCGCCGCCGCCGGAGCGCCAGAGCCGCGTGCCTTCACCGGCGTCGATGTTGGTGAAGACATTGTCATGCGGGGCGCGTTTGTGGTGGTCAAAGGAGAGATCCCAGCCGCGTCCTGCCCGGGCCACATTGCCAGAACCGCCGGAAACCGTGATGTCGTGGATGAAGCGCTGGCGCAGATCGAAATCGGCAAGCAGATTGTCGCTGCCGCCGAGGGTGATGCCGTGGTGGCCGAAGTCCCCCTTGTTTGCGGTGCTCCCGTCCAGTCTGCTGACGATGCCGGACAGGGTGCAGAAGCGCCCGCTGGCGAAAATGCCACTGTCGGCATTCACCAGTTCAATGCGGCGCGCCCAGCAGTGCGCCACGTCCTGGAATGCAATGGCATTGAAGCCAAGTTCCGTGAAATGGCCGCCATAGCTGCGGGCGGGAAATTCAAAGCGAATCGATTCGATTCCACATTCCCGCACCGACGGCTCCCAGGTTGCGATTTCGGGATTCCATTCAAGGCGCACGTCGGTGCGCAACGGACGGTCGAGCGTGATGGCCGGTCCTGACACCGACTTGACCCGTGCGATCAATGATTCCCGGTGCCGCGATGCCGCGATTTTTGTGACATCGCCGGGATCGTCGGAGTAAAGATGGCTCACCAGGGATTTCCTGGCATCATCCATCTGCCGCAGTTCGATCCAGCCTCCGGGTGAAAGCCCCGCAGCCGCCGACTCTGACAAAACGACCCTGACATCGCCACGCCTGGCCGGCGCGGCCACTTTGCCGAGCTTTTTCCCCAGGCCCCTGCCTTTGAACCAGACCATGCCCCCAGACCAGGAATAATTCGAAGTGCGGCGGCCCCCGGTGGTCGCACCCCAATTGGGACGGATTTCATTCAGGGGAACCGGGCAGACAAGGATGGTCTTGTCCGGGCCCGCTCCACGCAGGACGATGTCCGGTTTGCTGATCTCCAGAATGCGGGTGAGCTTGTATTTCCCCGGAGGAATGAAGACCACACCCCGCGCCGTTTTCATGATGGCCTCGGCAAATGCCGCAGAGTCATCCGCAGCGCCGTCCCCTTTCGCCCCGAATGACCTGACGTTGGCGGTCACCTCCGGCTCCGGGATCGGGCGTTCCCCGCAGGCATACCCGGCGAAGGACACGTCCGGCAGACGTCCCGCGGGATTCCACTTCTCTCCACGGTGACCCCACAGCGGGGAAATCTCCCCCGTCACTGCCGCGCCCAGGGGCGTCAGAACCAGAAAGCAAACCAATCGAAAATTCATCCGTCGCACGTTGTTTCAAGGTTCAATGTTCAGACTCCGAGTGACACCGGCCATTTTTGGTGCGGTGCTCCCGCGATATGATAGGGAGCTTTCATGACGCTTCGACATTGGCATGGTGGGAAATGGGCGCGAACGGAGGGCAGGAGAGGCCACGAAGTGGAGGAATGCACCCGGCTGCAAATGACATTTCGCGGGAAATCGGCCCACCTTGATGGGGTCGCGATGACGCCTATCAAGTCCCTCACGAAGCAGCATTGGCCGGACCAATCATGATTCCGGAGCTGGCGGGCCGCACGGCGCAGATCCATCGATTGGATAGGACGCCCGTGCTGAAACCCCAAGTGAAAATTCCTGTCCCAAAAGCGTGAAGGCGAAGGCGGACCAAAAGGGAAAATGTGAATGCACTATGCGGGACACAGCCGGTGGGAATCCATTCCTCGGTTGAGCCCGACCTGCGGAACCTCCGGGGCTGCATGGCTGATGAATCTTGCGCTTCGCGGCTGAAGCGGCCCGTTTCCCGTCGTGAAGCGCTCATCCCTTTTTGGAGCCGCATTGCTTTTGGGCTCGATGATCCGCGTAGCTGCTGCTGGAGAAGCATTTCTTTGGCAGGCCAATGCTGGCACCGGTTGGCTCACGAGTTTGCGCCATGCTCGTGGAACACCTTCCTCGCCTGAGGAGGTGAGTCCCGGGACCCTCGCCAAGCATTGGATTCGATTGAACGCATCCGCCTGTCCAGGCCTGAGCATGGAATGATGCGGCGCTTCGGCGTGCCATGCGGATCCGCGTGGGTTCAAGCACCTTCTCCGTCCACAAAGACACGGTGCCAGAGTTCCAGAATGACCAGGCTCATCACCTGTTTCAAATAAACGAACTCGCGGGTTTCCATTTTCTGCACCAGGGCCTTCACCTTAGCCGGGTTGAAATAGCCGCGCTTTTTAAGCTGGGATTCGCTGAGCGTTTCGGCTACCAGGGCTTTGAACTCCGGATGCTCAAAGAAGAATTCCAAGGGGAGGAAAAACGGAATTTTCGGGCGGTGGCCGGGACGGTTGCGTTCCATCCTGGCGAAGACCTTGTCGGCGAGGCGGCGTTCGATCCATTTGTCCTCCATGTTCTGCAGTTTGAGATGCGGAGGCATGCGGAAGGCCAGTTCAATGAGCCGGTGATCGAGGAACGGCAGGCGGTATTCCAGGGAATGCGCCATGGTATTTTTATCCTGACGAATCAGCGCCCAGTCCTGCAGCCATTCGTCGAACTGGAGCTTCAGCAGACAGTCGAGGAACGGACCATTGGCATCCCGCACCGGCGGCACCCATGCTTCCGTGGCCAGATGCTGGAATTCGGGGGAATACACGCTGCGCCGCTCGTCCTGCGCCCAAAGGGTCCGGAGGGCGACAAAGTTTTTCATCATGTCGCGGCGGCCGTAGTTTTTCAGGAAATCGACAATGCGCTTTTTCCCCTGACTGCCCAGATCGGCGGGGAATTCGAAGAACTTGTTGAGCAGGGTGTGGGGCGTAAGCTGAAAGGCCGTGGCGGCGCCATATTTCAGGGCGGTGCCGCCCAGCGGGCCGAATTTCCGCTGCACGCGGTGGACCTTCTGGATGACTTTTTGAAAGGAATAACCGGCGAAAATTTCGTCCGCCCCCTCGCCACCCAGGACAACTTTCAAATCTCTGGCGGCGCCTTCGGCCAATTTGTAAAAGGCAATGATGAGGGCATCGCCCACGGGACGGTCCATGTGCCAGACGATTTTTCGCAGCAGGTTGAAATCTTCCGCCTGGCAGATGATTTCGTGATGGTTGGTGCCCAGGAATTTTGCGGTGTCGGCGGCGTCCTTCGTTTCATCGATCGGGGAGTCGAAACCGACGCTGTAGGTGTTGATGCTGCTGGCGTGCTGCATCATGCCGGCAACCACCAGCGAGGAGTCCACGCCGCCGCTGAGGTAGGCCCCCACCGGGACATCCGAGCGCATGTGGAGGCTGACAGCGTCATTCCACAGCGCTTCGTATTCCTCGAAGTATTCGGTATCGGACTTGTAGTTTCCATCGCTGAGGGTGATGTCCCAGTAGCGTTTGATGGCGATGCTGCCATCGCGCGTTCCGTGGAGGTAGTGGGCGGCGCGCAGCTTGTGGATGCCGGCGAACATCGTCTGCGGTTCCGGGACGTTGCGCAGGCAAAGGTAGGCGTCGATGGCGGGGACGTTGGGCTGGGCGGAGACGTGCTGTGACTGGAGGAGACTTTTGGCCTCGCTGGCGAACAGGAACCGCCCGTTCTCGCGATGCCAGTAAAGCGGCTTCTGCCCGGTGCGGTCGCGTCCGATGAAAAATTCCCCATTTCGCTCGTCGCGGAGGCAAAACGCGAACATCCCGTTCAGCTTGCCCAATACGCCTTCAATGCCCCACTGCTCGTAGCCGTGGAGGATGGTCTCCGTGTCGCTGTGAGTGGAAAAGACGTGCCCTTTGCCCTCCAGTTCTGCGCGCAGTTCCTTGTAGTTGTAGATTTCTCCGTTGAGGATGATCGCGCAGGAGCGGTCTTCATTGTAAATCGGCTGCCAGCCGCTGGCCAGGTCGATGATGCTGAGCCGGACCATGCCCATGCTGAAACCGGGCTGGGTGTAAAATCCCTCACCATCCGGCCCCCGGTGCTTCATGGTCCGGGCCATCTTTTCGAGAAGGCCGGGTTCTTCAAAGCCGGAAAAGCCAAAAATGCCGCACATGAAACAATCGGATGGAAGGATGGAATGGACGCCCAGCAGGGGTGCGGAGCTTCCGCCATTTGGTGCCGCAGGGGCTGGAAATCAAGCCTGAATGGCGGCAAGGCCACCGGTTCTAACGGGCAGCGGGAGCGGTGTGGCCCGTCAGCGATGCCTTGTCTGGCCGGACGCATCCGGGGCAGGGGAGAGCATTGGCCATGGTCGCCGGCTGCTCAAGGAGGCTGGAATCTTCGGCACAGAAGGCCTCACCGGTGTGCGGTTTTCAGATGCCGACAGTGGCCGGTGGTGCGCAATTGCTCGCAACTGGCTTCGATGCGGATGGACTTGCTTGCCGGACGGAATCCGAGGCGGCGGGTGATGCAGTCCTCAAGCAGGCTGATGTGCTGGTCTTCGAATTCCACCACCCGCTGGCAGTCCAGGCAGATGAGATGGTTGTGATGCGGGTGGTCGATGAAATTCGGGTCAAAATAAGTCTGATTCCGTCCGAGATCGATTTCCCGGAGCAGGCCGGCTTCCACCAGCAGGCCGAGCGTGCGGTAGAGCGTGGCACGCGAGGTTTTCCGATCGAGGTTGCGGGCCATTTCCCAAAGCTCGTCCGCGGTGAAATGGTCCTGGGTGGAAAACGCTGCTTGAATGATGATGTCGCGCTGTCGCGTGCGGCGCAAACCCTTGCTGACGAGAAATTCGTCCATGCGCTTTTGAACTTCTTGAGGCAGAGGCGGTACCATCAATGACAGTGCCGCACCCCAGGGTGAAGTGCAACCGGCAATCCATCCTTGCGGGCCATCCTTCCCGCTTGGTTTTCGGAAGCGCAACGGGACGAATGCTCCAGTCGCACGGGGCTGGCGGGGAACCGGGTGGTGGCGAGCGGCCAGACAGTGGCGATGCCACGTGATTGCGTTGCGGTTGCGGGTTGCCCGTCATTTCCGCGAAAAGCATGCTCCCAATTCACCGCACCATCCATTTGAACGGTGCCTGACCCTTCAGCCTCCAACCAAACATGCCTGGCATGAAATCGAACCGTCGCATTTTTCTCAAAAGTTCTCTCGCCAGTGCTGCTGGCATGGCCGTGCCCATGTCCACTTGGTGCCGTGCTGCCGGAGCCAACGGCGACCTGCGCATCGCCGTCATCGGCTGCAATGACCCTGGCAAGAATCCTCCCGGCGGACGAGGTCGCTACCACATGAAGGAAATCGTGGGGAAAATGAAACACGGCGGGGTGCGGGTTGCGGCCATTTGCGACGTGGATTCCACCAATCTTGACGGTGCCAGGGCGGAGTTGGAAAAGTCGCAGATCAAGGCGGAATACTATCAGGATTTCCGCAAGCTCTTGGAAAGCAAGGAGGTGGACGGGGTCATCATTGCCACGCCCAACCACACGCACTCGCTCATTGCCGCCTGGGCGCTGGAGTCCGGCAAGCACGTTTACGTCGAAAAGCCGGTATCCCACAACATCTGGGAAGGCCGTCAATTGTCGGAACTGGCCCGCAAGCATTCCGGCAAGCTAGTCTGCCAGCACGGCATGCAGCGGCGCAATGATCCGGTGTGGGAGAAGGTGATCGAATTTGTGAAATCCGGGAAAATCGGGAAACCGCTGCTCTCACGCGGATTGTGCTATAAAACCCGCCCCAGCATTGGCCAGGTGGGCACTCCCCAGCCTCCACCCTCCACCGTGGAGTATGACCTCTGGTCCGGTCCCCGGAAGCCGGAACCGGTGCCGCGCAAACGCCTGCACTATGACTGGCACTGGCAGTGGCCGTGGGGGAACGGGGACATTGGCAACCAGGGGCCGCACCAGTTGGATGTGGCCAGGTGGCTCATCGGCGACCCCCAGGAACTTCCCGCCAGCGTGATCAGCATTGGCGGGCGTTTCGGGTATGAAGACGATGCCACCACCGCAAACACCCAGATTGCCTATTTCGACTTCAAACCGGTGCCCATTATTTTCGAAGTGCGGGGCTTGCCGGATGCCAACCTCAACTTCAAGGGCCCCATGCCCGTATGGCGCAAAACCGGGGTGCGGGTGGGCAACATTCTGCACTGCGAGGGCGGCTACATTGCCGAGGGCATCGTCTATGAGAACGGCAGCGACAAGGTGATCGACAAATCGATGCGCCCCAACGACGGCGTCGGCCACCAGGACAAGTTCTTCGAAAGCATGCGTTCCGGAAAAATCGCCCCGACACACCAGGTCCTGACCGGCCACCTCTCCGCAGCCCTGGCGCACATGGCCAACATTTCCTACCGCCTCGGACGGGAAATGGGCGGGGCGCAGGCCGCGGAGACGATCAAGGGCAACGCGGAATTCAGCGAGACCTGCCAGCGGTTCCTCGAGCATCTGCAGAAAAACGGCATCAAAACGGACGAAGCGAAAATCGTCACCGGTCCCATGCTCGCCATGGATGGCCGAGCCGAAAAATTCACTGGTGAACTGGCCGATGCGGCCAACAACCTGGCGACTGAGGACTACCGCGAGCCATTCGTGATGCCCAAGGTGTAAACCGGGTGGAGGACCCGCGAAACCCCGCCAAGCAGCAAAATTCGGCTGGGTCTCTCCTCCAGAAATGCGCCTTGACGCAGTCGGAAGTGCAAGGAAGATAACCCTGCATCTTCCGGACTTTGAGCCGGAATTTTTTTTTCGCGAATCATTTATGGAATCGTCCTGGCTCTCCGTGTTCTGGATAGTGAGTTACTCCATCGTAGTCGTTGGGTTGTCCCTTTACGGGATCCACCGCTATTCGATGATCTTCCTCTTTTGGAAGCATCGGAAAAACCTGCCCAAACCGAAATCGCGCTTCACTGATCTGCCGCTGATCACGGTGCAACTGCCCGTCTTTAACGAGCTGCATGTCATCAAGCGTCTGGTCGAAAAAGTGGCAGAACTGGAGTATCCCCGGCACCTGCTGCAAATCCAGATCCTTGATGACTCCACCGACGAAACCAAGGCGATTTGCGAAGACGAAGTCCGCCGCCTTGAGGAGCAGGGATTCGATGTGGAATACATCCACCGGATCGACCGCACCGGATTCAAGGCCGGAGCGCTGGAAAACGGCATGGCCACGGCCAAAGGCGACTATATTTTCATTCTGGATGCCGATTTCATGCCTCCGCGCACCGTACTGCACGAAATGGTGCACTACTTCACGGATGAAAAAATCGCCCTGGTCCAAACCCGCTGGGGACATGTGAACCGGAACTACAGCCTGCTCACGAAAATTCAGGCCATGTTTTTGGACGGTCACCTGGTAGTGGAACAGACCGCACGCAGCCGGGCCGGCAGGTTTTTCAATTTTAACGGGACTGCCGGCATGTGGCGCAAGCAGGCGATCATCGACGCCGGCGGTTGGGAGCACGACACCCTCACGGAAGATCTGGATCTGAGTTACCGTGCCCAGATGAAGGGATGGAAATTCATTTTCCTGCTCGATGTGGAAACCCCCGCGGAACTGCCGGTGGACATGGACGGGTTCAAGAGCCAGCAGCACCGCTGGACCAAAGGCTCCGTGCAGACCTGCAAAAAACTTCTGGGTGAAGTCTGGAGAAGTGACATCCCGTTGATTCTCAAGCTGGAATCCACGGCTCACCTCACGGCAAATTTTGCCTACCTGCTGCTGGTGCTCCTGTGTTTCCTCGTCTGGCCGGATGTGGGACACCAAGCCCGCGGCATGACGGTGGAGGATCCCACCTCGCTGCGCGTCTGGCTGCTCGATATTCCGATTTTTGTCATCACCACCGGATCCGTCTGCCTGTTTTACATCACCGCCCAGCGGACCCTGTTTCCGAAAACTTGGCTTCGGGAAATTATTTACCTCCCTGCACTTCTTGCGCTTGGCATTGGAATGTCGATCAACAACGGAAAAGCCGTGATCGAGGCCATCCTCAACCGGCAGTCTCCATTCGTGCGCACGCCGAAGTATGGCGTTGAAACCAAGGGAGATACGTGGAAATCCAAGCAGAAGGGGAAATACAAGGCGCTCAAGTCCGTCGCCACAGGGATGGAAATTTTGCTGGGTTTATACTTTACTTTTCTTACTATTATGGCTATTGTAAATGGTAATTGGACTTCCGTTCCGTTTCTGACGCTGTTCATGCTGGGATTTTGGTATGTGGCCTTGGGGTCGCTGCCGCTGCCCAGCCGCCAGGGATCGGACGATTCCACACCAGCCACAGCCTAATGAAACGGACCAAGTCTCTCCATGCCGCGACCGGAATCCGGATTCGGGCCGGATTCGCGGCCTTGCTGCTCTCCGGAGTCGCCGCACTGCTTTCCAGTTGTTCTTCCGTCTCCACTGCCGGGCGGGAAGTGCGCGTGAGTGTCAAAGATCAAAAGGTTGCCCTGCTGCAGAATGGCAAACCCGTCCGTGTTTACCAGTGTTCCACTTCGAAGTTCGGAGTGGGGGACAATCCCGGCAGTTATGCCACCCCGCTGGGCAAATTGCGGGTCGCCCAGAAAATCGGCAGAGGGGCACGTCCGGGAACGGTATTCAAAAGCCGCCGACCCACCGGAGAGGTGCTGCCGCCGGATGCGCCGGGACGCGATCCCATCGTGACGCGGATTCTTTGGCTGGCGGGCTGCGAATCGAAGAATCGCCGCGCCTTTGGCCGGTGCATTTACATTCATGGGACTCCGGAAGAGCGCAACATCGGACGCCCGATGAGTTGGGGATGTGTCCGCATGCGCAGCATGGACATCGTGGACCTGTTTGACAAAGTCCCGGTGGGAACACCGGTGACGGTAACCAAGAGCGGCCTGCCGGGGGAGGTCCGGAAGCAGCCGGTTTACGCTGCATCCTGGCCGTCGCGCTCCATGCCCAAAGTGCAGCAGCCGATGCTGCCGCCATCCTCGGGACGGACCGTCAAACAGATCGCCGCCACTGGGGCGCCAAAGCTCGGACCGGAGGTCGCCATGAGCGACCGCACGAAGTCGAAAAAATCGCGGCGCTAGCCGGTTGACATCCATTGAAACCATCGTAATCTCGCCACCCTTTTCCCAATCGAGTCCTGATTCTTTAGCAAACCTATGGCCAACACCAAGTCCGCAGAAAAGCGCGTCCGGCAGACTGCCTCCCGCACCCTCCGCAACAAGTCGTTCAAGACCCGGGTCAAGAATGCCCGCAAGGCGGTTCTGGCTGCGCTGGAAAGTGGTGACAAAGCGGCGGTGGCCGCCAAGCTGAACGAATTTGCCTCCGCTTCGGACAAGGCCGCCAATTCCGGCGTGATCCACAAGAACACCGCCAGCCGCTTCAAGAAGCGCTTGGCCCACGCGGTTGCCAAGGCGGCTGCCAAGTAGGCGATCCCCAAATTTTTTCTTCTGCAAACCGGCCGGTTTTCCGAGCCGGTTTTTGCATTCGGGGACATCAAATCCTCGGATTCGTGGGGGCTGCACGGGCATTTTTGCCACAATGCGCTGGGAGCACCATGCTCCGGGAATTTTCCATCGCAAGTCAGGCGTTGGCTCTCGGAAGCCTGCTCGGTAGTTCCGAGGGCAACCAGCAATCAACCAAGGAAATGGAGCGGCGGGGGAGATCCATGCGGCCTGTTGCTCCGGCAATTCCCCGGACAATGACGGGAAACATTGGCGAAGGGAGAACGGCTATTTGCCAGCGTGGCGCTCCAGCAGAGTGCAGACACCGATGAGGTCTTTCGGTTCCAGAAGTTTTGGCAGATGGGTGAGTTCCGAAGCCAGACCCTGCTCATTGACCACCCACACATCACGTTCCTCGCCGGGAGGTTGTTTCCCGAGAGGCCAGCCGGGAAAAATCAGAATCGGCTGCACGGGAATGGTTTCCAGATTGGCGGTGGCCAGCAGGCTGTACAGGGCGAAGGCCGAACGCCGTGCGTGGCCGAGTGGATCGGCCAGGGGTTCGCGTCCCGCGAGGTGCAGGGTATGGCGGTCGAGGTGGTCCAGACATTCTCCAAACCGGCCGTTGCGCGTTGCGAAGCGGGCGGTGAGCGTGAAGGCCCCCGGAGGCCCGACGATCACGGAACCCAGGTCCCAGCCGGTGCCGTCGCGGATGTTGTGGAAGACGAAATAACCGAACTCCGACAGATTTTCCACGGACGACTTCAGATTCTGCGCGGCGTTTTGCTGCAAATGCAGGCCGTGCAGCCGCCGCCAGAGAAATGCAACCCTGACCAGGGCATAGCTCACCAGGGGAATCCCCAGCGCGGCGAACACCAACGGACGCGGTGTCCATTGAAAATACCAGTGTGCCCATTCGTAAGCCACCAGGGTCATGACAAAAATGCTGACAAAAAGGTACTCGGTGATCTTGCCCAGCAACCGGGAGCGTTCCTCCCGCTGGGTGGATTCGTTGAACAGGTCAATGACTGGACGGTTGACCTCCCGCCAGGCCGATTTTTGGGCGGCGGGAGTGGAAGCGTTTCTGGACGGGGATTCGGCCACGGTCGTTGCGGATGGGGCGGGAGGAAGGAAGGAAATTCAGTCAGCGATTCGGCAATGAACCCTACCCGCCCACACGCCATTCCTCCACCACATGCCTGGGCACCTCGCCCAGAAACACGGAAGGCACCTGCCAGACATCACCGTCATAGGCGCGCTGCCAGGTTCGCGGGTAGGTTAGGTAAAGCTGGTTTTTCGCCCTGGTGACGGCCACGTAAAACAGTCGGCGTTCCTCCTCCAGTCCGGCCTGACCGCCGCTTTCGATGACGCGGGGGTTCGGAAACATGGCATCGGTCAGCCAGACGACGAAGACCACGCCCCATTCCAGCCCCTTGGCCTGGTGGATGCTGCTCAGGCAGACGGCTTCCTCGGACTGGGTGGTTTCGGAGGCGGCTTCCGGGCCGCTGAGCAGGGAAAGTTCCGACAGCAGCTCATCGACGGTTTCATAGCGCATTGCGTAACGCATGAACTGTTCCAAATCCTGCCGCCGCATCTCCGCATTTTCATAGGAAGCAGCCAGATAGTCTTCATAGACGCCTTCCAGAATGGATCGCATCATTTCCGCCGGCTTGCGCAGACCACCCTTGCCGTCCACGAGTTCGTCCATGGTGTAGGCAAACTGATCCCAGTCCTCGCGGGCTTTGGCGGGGACCTTGAGCGCAATGAGGTGGGGGGAAAAACTGGCTGGCGCGGCCGGACCTTTGGCCGCAGGGGAGGCCAGCCATTGCGCCCAGATTTTGGTCGATGTGACCTCACCAATGCCCGGAATCAGCCGCACGATGCGGTCAAACGAGGTTTCATCCCGCCGGTTAGCCGCGAATTTGAGGAAGGCGGAAAAGTCTTTGATGTGCGCCTGTTCAAAGAATCTGAGTCCGCTGGTGATGACAAAGGGCACGGCGTCCTCGGTGAGCTGCATTTGAATTTCCATGCTCTGGAAATGTGCCCGGTAAAGCACGGCCATGTCGGCAAATGGAACGCCTTCGTCCTGCAGTTCCCTGATGCGTTGCGAGACAAAAAGCGCCTGCTCCTGCGGTGAGGAAAGCGCCACCAGCGCCGGACGCACGCCGGAGGCGTCACGGGTGGGCTGCAGCTGTTTCTCGAACTGCTCCTCGTTGGCCCGGATCGCTTCGTTGGCGAATGCCAGCACTTCGGGCACGCTGCGATAGTTGGTCTCGATGCGATAGACCCGCGCCTTCGGGTGGCGTTTGGGAAAATCAATGATGTAGCGGAAGTCTGCGCCGCGCCAGGAATAGATCGACTGGGCATCGTCCCCGACCACCATCAGGTTTCCGTGCTGGTTTGCGAGCAGGTCCACCAGTTCGCCCTGCAGCGCATTGGTGTCCTGGTATTCATCCACCAGGATGAACTGAAACTGGTGCTGGTAACCGGTGAGAATGTCAGGATGTTCGCGGAACAGCTGCAGCGTGAGCGCCAGCAGGTCGTCGAAATCCACCGCGTTGGATTCCAGCTTTCGTTTTGCGTAGGCGGTCGCCACTTTGGCCACGGCCTCCACCAGTCGCGGGTCCGCGCTGTATTGCCGGGTCAGCACCTCCTCCAGCGGCGTGCCGGTGTTTGCCGCAAAACTGATGAAGCCCTGGATGACGGGAGCCTTTGGAAACTTGCGGCCCACCGCCTTTTCCACGGCAGCGGACACATCCAGATCCTTGATGATCTTTGTCAGGAGGCTTTTCTGATCCTCGGAATCCAGGATGGAATAGCCCTGCGCCAGTCCCACGGATTGGGGATGCCGGCGCAGAATGCGGTTGCACACCGAGTGGAAGGTCCCGCCCCACAGGCCGGATGTGCGGTGCGGCAGCAGCATCTCCACCCGTTCCAGCATTTCCCGTGCGGCCTTGTTGGTGAACGTTAGCAGCAGAATGTTCTGGGCAGCGATGCGGTTGGCCAGCAGATATGCCACCCGGTAGGTCAGGGTTCGGGTTTTTCCGCTGCCCGCCCCGGCAATTACCAGGGATTTTCCCGGGGGAGATTTCACCACGGCGAGCTGTTGTGCGTTCAATTCCGCATCGAAGTCGATGGCTCCCACCTCGGGTGGCGGCGGGCCTGGTTTGCTTTTCAAATGGTAGTCTCGCGGCATGGGCTGCCGCATTACTCGCCCTGCATTCGCCAAATTTCACCCACCAACTTCCGCGGCATTCATTTTCCTGTCAGACGCGTCCGGCCAGCATTCCCATGACCGCGGCGACGGCATGTTCGGGCTCCACTTCCTTCATGCAGCGCAGGTCCAGCGGGCAATCCCGCAGGAAGCAGGGGCTGCATTCCACATGCCTGCGCAGCACGACATGTTCGCCGCCCAAGGGGCCGGTCCATTCCGGATCTGTGGAGCCAAAGACGGCCACCACCGGCACCCCCAGCGCCGCGGCCAGGTGCATGGCGCCGGTATCATTGGTCAGCAGCAGGCGGCACCGGCGCAAGGCATGGACCAGTTCTTCCAGTGAGGTTTTTCCCGCCAGGTTTTCGCAGTGTCCACCCAGTGAGGTTTCCACTTCGGCTGCCACCGCGGTGTCCCCCGCGGCCCCAAAGAGCATCCAGTGGCAGCCGGTTTGCTCGGCAATTTGTCGTGCGGTTGCTGCAAAGCGCTCCGCCGGCCAACGTTTGGCCGCTCCGTATTCCGCTCCGGGACAAAGCCCGAGCCGCAGCACGGTGCCCGTGTCCGTTTCCGCCGCCGCAGGCAGCAGCGGGGCATAAAGGCCAGGGTCCCTGACATTGGCCCCCAGCCGCATCGCCATCCGCAAATAGTGCTCGGCGTGGTGCCGGGTGGGTCCTACGGACTTGAGCGGCGGGATGATCTGGTCCAGAAGCCGCCGCCGCCAGTGTCCGGCGTAGCCGACAATGCGTTCAATGCCGTTGCGCCACACTTCCAGGGCGGTGCGCAGGGAATTGGGAAGCAGCACCGCCGCATCGTATTTCCGTCCGCTCCGGCGAACCAAGCGCCGAACCGCGAGCAGCCCCGCGCCGGATGGAATTTCCAGCACGGCATCGACTTCCGGGATCAGTTTCCAAAACCCGGCCAGTTTGGCCGGAGTCAGCACGGTCAGGTGCGCATCCGGGCGGCCGCGGCGCAGGGCGCGGGCCATGGGCAGCGCCATGCACGCGTCTCCCAGCCAGTTGCTGGAGCGCAGGAGAATGGAGAAAGGTTGCAGGGCTTCCATGGGAAAGTCGTTTGGCAGCACCACGCCGCGTTTGTATTCGCACAAGAGGAACGCAGGATTCGGCGTCTTCCAGCGATTATGCACCCAAAACCAGTCAGCGGGCGAGCTGCGGACGATTTTTTCCAGGACCAGATTCAGATCCGCGGCGGCGGCGTCCGCGTTGCGCACGGTGGGCTGGGGCGCATGCACCTGCAGCCGCCACCGCGCCGTTCCCACCGTGGCCAGTGAAAGCGGCAAAATGGGAGCTTTGGTGCGCTGTGCCAGCAATTCCACCGCATTCGTCGTGGAAGCCAGCCGTCCGAAAAATGGACACCATGTCCCGGCGTCTCCCGCATGCTGGTCCACCAGAATGCCGATCACCCCATTTTCCCGCAGCCATTTGGTGGGACCAAAAAAACCCTCCCTCCGGTCAAACAACGTGCAGCCGGTGCGGGCCCGCAGCCGTTCCACATGGGCGTTCAGATACGGATTTCCCAGTCGCTGATACATGGTCGCCGGACGGGAGCCTGGAGCCATCAGGGACATTTGGGAAAGGATCTCCCAATTCCCCATGTGGAGCAGCGCGTAAATCAGCCCGCGACCTTCGCGCACGGCCGCCGCGGCATGTTCCAGTCCGGAAAATTCCACCCGTTCCGCCACTTTCTCCGGAGGCAGCCAGGGGATCTTGAAACTGGAAAGCAGATTTCCTCCTAGCAACACGAAGTGACGGCGCGCCAGGTGCCGGAGTTCTCCGGCGGATTGTTCCTGGCCGAAGGCAATGGCCAGGTTGCGCTGCACCAGGCGGCGGTAGCCGGGCAACAGCAGCCATGCGAGCCAGCCTCCGACCATGCCCAGGCGGAATGCCATTTCCAGCGGCAGGATCCGCAGCACGCTTTCCAGCGACCGGAATGCCGCGTAAACAGCATACGCGGCAGCCCTGCGGAAAAAGGAAAGCGGGGGAACGCCAGCAGACATGAAGCGCGGAAGAAACACCGGCATTGCCGCATCGCAAGCCGGGATGCCGCGAACCACAGACAGCAGTTGAGACTTTTCCTGGTCCCGCCCAAAGTGCCCGCCTGGTGATCCGTCCGCCGATGATTTGAATGATGCGTCTTCCCATTCCCCAACTCCCGCAGCCGCTGGCCCGGTGGTGTGCCCTGCTGGGTGCGCTGGCCGCGGTCCTCCTGCTATGCCAGAGCCTGCACGGGCTGGGGTGGACCAAAACCATTCCCATTCCTGCCGCAAAAATTCTCCCGCTGGAGAACGGATGGAAGGCCGCCATTCCGGAGCGCTACCGCACTGCACTGGTGGAGGATCGCGGTGAAATTCTGGAAAACGGTCTGCCACTGGGCACCCCGGCCCGAAGCCGGCGTGATTTCGAAAACAGTGGCGGTCCGCGGTATCACCTCGCCCGCAGCAGGAGTTACGCCCTCCTGCGCACCGCCGACCTGACAAATCCCTCGGAAAACGGACGCGCCTACGCACTGCGCATTCCCTATCCCATTCCGGTCTGGAGCGCGGGCGTGGCTTTTGGGGTGTTTCTGCTGGGCGCCGCATCCTGGCGGCGACAACCGTCGGCCATTCCCCCCGTGGGAAGCAGGCTCTGGAAATGGATGCCGCTGCTGCTCACCGTGGCGGCTGCCAGTTTGCGCCTCGGTGAAATCGCCGCCGATCCAGATTTCCACGACGGCGTGCTTTCCATCCGGGGCATGCCTTACAGCGATGCGGTCATGTGGAATGAAATGGGTCTGAGCCTGACCGAAGGCCGCGGACTGGCCGGGGGCTTTGACGGCCAGCGCCCGTTTTATTCCTATCTGCTCGGATGCATTTTCTGCTTTTCCGGCCCCTCAGTGCTCGCACCGCAAATCCTCAATGCCTTCTGCCACGGCATTTCGGTCGGCCTGGTGTTTCTTTTCGGATGCGCCCTGGGGGCGCGCCTGCTGGGATTTGCCGCCGCCGCCATGGTGGTTTTCACCGGCGAGCATGCCTATCAAGTCCGCGTCATCATGACGGAACAGGCCGGACTGGTGCTGATGCTCACCGGCCTGCTGGTTCTGCTGAACTGGCGGCAGAAACCGGATGGCGGACGGTGGAAACAACTCGGGCTGCTGCTGCTCGCGGGCATTCTGCTGGGTCTGGGAAATCTGGCCTGCCCGGTGGCGCTGTTCGGACTTCCATTCTTTTGCCTGCTGGTGTCGCGTCCCGGACCATGTCAGGACGATGTCCGCGCCTGGTGGCGGCGCTGGGATTTTCGCCCTGGCATCGCCCTTGGTCTTGGAGCGTGCCTGGTGTTCGTTCCGTGGCTGGCCAGGCAAAAATCCGTCCACGGCATTGCGACCCTGTCCACGCAGACGGCGGATCTGCTCTATGCCACCGCTTCCACCAACGGTCCGCTGGGTGGCTGGATGGGCGCGGAACTGGAAGCGCACGGGATTTCCTCCGTGGCTGGACCCACTCCGGAACGCTATGCGTATTTCATGAAACGGTTTGCCGAAACCGTGAGGGAAGATCCGGTTCGCTATGCGGCGAAACTCGGCCGAGCTGCCCTCAAATTTGCCTGCCATCCGGTCGGTCAGACATCTGCTGCTGGTTTGATCGTGCTGCTGGTGTTGCTGGCTGCGGCCGTGCACCGGTGGTGGCGCGGCGGCGGCGCCGCTCCATTGCTGGTCTGGGCCGGAAGCGCTCCGGCAGTCTGGTGGCTTCTGGACGGCATGGGGCAGGTGCAGTGGAGTCTTCCGTCGGGAGATGAATGGCCGGATGTAAACGGAACCTGGTTTCCCGCAGTGCTGGCAGCGGCCTTCCTGCTGCTGTGGTGGAAAACACCGGCGAACCGTCCGCTTCTGGCGCTGCTGGCTGCGGTGCTCGTCGGCTGCGCCATCACCCATGCCGTAGCCGGGGCCACACTGCTGCGGAGATCGTCGGTGTTTGCCGACTGGGCACAGTGGCTGATTCTGTTAGGTGCCCTGTTGTGGCTGCAGCGCTGGCTGTCCGGCGGCATGCGTCCTGTGCCGGAAGAACATTCCGCACTGGATCCAGCGGTGACGGCGCAGAATCCTCTGGTTGGCGGCGCGGTGGTGATGCTGGCACTGGTTTCCCTGACAGGTGCCGGAGCCATGATCCTAGCCAAACATCCGGCGGAGCCGCCCGAACCTTCCGAAAGTGAGCGGCGGGAGATTCTCGCATGGGTGGAATCTGCCGCCCCATCGGAAGTGGCCAAGGCAGGCGGCGTGGACGCCCTGCGAGTGCTGCCTGCCCGGCTGGGACCATACCGGACATTCATTCCGGCTCATGAGGATGCTTCGGATTTCGGACGCCTGTTTTTTCGGCAGCCGTTTGATCGAACCGTGCTCATGGTCCGGCCGCCTGCGAAATCCGACCGGCGGGGCGGACGTTCCCAGCAGCGGATGGTATCACCCATTTCCGCCATCGTTCGGGATGCGGATTTGCGCGCGGTTCCCGCAGACCAGTGGTTCATGGTGGTGGCGCTGCCGGATGTGGATCGCAACGCCAAACTGCATCACGATCCCGTCATCCTGCGCGTCCTGGCCGTGCTGCCCATCGGGAAATCCGGAGCGGCCTCCCGCGATGCCGCCAGGGTGTTTGCGCTACCCTGACAGGATTCCCTGCCATGTCTCCCTTGGAGTTGCCTGTTGGGGGAGCGTGTGTCACATTCCGCTGTGAGGCGGCCTGCGACCGCGTGGAAAACCACCCATGATTGTTTTTACCTATCGCTGCCGGAACTGTAAAAAGCGAGCCCCGCTGGATCCCGTAAAGCCACCGGAAGCCCAGCGTTGCAGCCATTGCCATTTCCCGTGCGAAGAGACTCCGGAAGCCGTCCGGATTGAACGGGCGCACCAGCCGGGATTGGAGGAATGGGAGGCGGATGCCGACCCGGCGGCGGCCACCACCGCGGTGGAATCCCCAGTGGTGAGAACGCAGAAAGCTGACGAAGTGCCCGCGCCAACCCGGCTGCGGCGGGGAGAACGCGTCTGTCCGAAGTGCCGGCGCAGCCAATACCCGAACCCGGCAACCGGAGAGTTTCCTGACGTGTGTCCTTGCGGACATTCGTTCGTGGCGCTGCCCGTTCCCAGCCTGTCGGCAGGAGGCATCAAGGCTCCCCAGAAACACCGGATTCCGAAGTTGGTCGCTGACAATTGGCTGTTGGCAATGGGCTTGGTCATCATCGCTGCGGTGGGTGCCGCCTTTCTGCTGGTGAAGCGACAGCCGCAGCCGACGCAGACGGCCGAGACGCCGCAAAAGGAGATCCTGTGGGACGATGTGGCTCCGGTCGTGCAGCGATTTCTGACGGCGAAAACCCCGGCGGATTTGTTTGCCGTGGCGCGCAACCCTCAGAAAATGGAGCCGGAAATCCGGCGCTGGTTGGCGGCGGGAAACTCCTTGCCGCTGGCGGGATCCATTGATGCCCGTTCCGCGCCGCTGTGGATCGGTTCCCACAAAGTGTGGGAGGTGCAGGCCATGACTGCCAACGGTCCGCCATTTTCCTTCGTGGTGGCGCACACTCCCTCCGGTGTGTTCGTGGACTGGCCCAGCATGACCGGATTTGAACCCGGAGACCTGACGCTGCCCGAACTCTTGCGGACCCGTCCGGAGACGCCCCGGCGGGTGCGGGTTTTTCTGCGCCCGAAAAACTACTACAACGGTCCTTTCAGCGATCCCAAAACCCACTGGAGTCTGGTCATGACCGGTCCGGATGACCAGCAGACTGCCTATGCCTATGCTCCGAAAGGGTCGCCGGCGATCGCCAACTGGGTGCAGCGTTTCTTCAGTCGGCCTGTCCAGCAGCCGGCCACGGTGCTGGTGAAATTTCCCCCCGGCAGCAAGGAGGGGGCGGATCAGGTGGAGATCGCCGTGGTGGAGGGCAGCGGATGGTATGTGCCTTGACTGCCTAACGTCACCGGTCCTGTCTCGCTTGCGCGGATCACCCAGGGGCCGTGATCAGGGCAGGCGGACGCGCAACCTGACAAAACGGCGGACGCTGCCGCCGGGGATGAGTGTGTGCAGCGTGCGCTGCATCCCATCGTCCGCAATGATGCGGGTCATGGTGCCGGATGTGGACCACGGCCCCGCAGGAAGGTCGGCCCATTCCGGGTCGCAGCGCACGTCAAGGGCGTTCGACGCACAATTCCAGGTGAATCCCAGCGTGCCTCCAGCGTCGGGAACAAGCTGAAAAAGCGGCGGCGCGGCGGGTTGAAGGGGATGCCTGCCCAGAGCGTATTCGACCAGGTTCGGGACGGAATCTCCGTCGTCATCGGCGGCGGGGTCGCCGCTGAGATCCGCAAAATCCACGGCCCAGCGCCCGTAGGTGAATTGGGGGACTTCGTTGAAATAGCGCACGGAAAGTTCTGCGGGCTGAGCCGCGGTGTCATCAAACGAGTAGGCGGTGCGATGTCCGGTGCCGGCAATGAGCAGGACGAGGGCATTGCCGCTGGTCCATCCGGGACGCGAGACGACTTCCTGAACAACGGCGGAAATGTTAGGCGTCATCTGTGCGGAGCCGCGGTCGCCGACGACAGTCCATGGGGGAGGGGACCAGGCAGAGGCAGCCGCGGTGCGGGGACGGTTGCCGAGGTCATTGGAGGCAGTGGTGAAACCAGGGGCGTTGTCCGCCGCCTGGGCCTGGATGGTCAGGCTGGTGACGCCGCTCTGGGTTTCATCTGCGGCAAACTGGACGGTGGCGGTGGAAATGAAAGCGTTCCGGGGGATGGCCACCGGGGTGAAGCGCAGGCCGACGGTTTGATTTCCGAGCGCTCCATCCGCCACGAGTTCCAGATCGGTGCTAGTTAGATTCATGACGCCTGCGGCCGACTCTTCGGCATCGTTTTCGCTGGTGCTGATGGTGCCGGTGGCAGTGAACCGCGTGCTGGGCGTAAAAAACGTGACGGTCAGCCGGGCGGGAGTGCCGCCGGACTTTTCAAATGCCTCTGCCGTACGCTGGCCAGTGCCGGAGAAGATGAAGACCATGGCATTGCCCAACTGCCATCCGGAACGCAGGACGGTGCTCTGGACAAGGCCGGCCAGATTCGGGGTCTGGTGTGCGGGACCGGCTGCTCCCGCCACCCACGCGGCGGGATCCCAAGGAATGGTGACCGGATGCCGGGTGCGGCCAGTGAGGTTACCGGTGGCAGTGGAGAAAGCCGCGGCCTGGTCGGCGGCCTCAACGGAAATGGTCAGCGAGGTCGCTTCGTCCTGGTCTTCGTCCGGAGTGAACTGGATGCGCGCGTCCTGGATGAAAGCACCGGGCGGCACTTGCAGACTGAAGCGCAGCGCCACAGTCTGGAGTCCGGCGAGCGCTGGGTCGTGCGTCATTTCCAGATCCGTGCTGTCCAGCGTCACGGCACCGGCGGCGGATTCCTCCGCATCATTTGCCCCGGAGGAGATGCTGGAGGCAACGGTAACCGGCACCGCAGCCAGCGCCTCCACGTCCACGGTGAGTTCTGCTAGCTCTGCCCCTCCGACGGCATCGGTGACCCGGACGACGAAACGGTTCACGCCAGCATCCGCGGACCCAGGCGTGCCGGAAAGCGTTCCTGACGAACTGATTTTGAGCCACGAAGGGCCGTCCATTTTTGCGAATGTCAGCCCACCGCTCCCGCCGGAGGCCAGCGTGGTCAGGGTGGCGGAATAGGGCTGGTAAACAATGGCGTTGGGAGCGGCGACACTGGCCGCGGAAAACGCAGGCGGCGCAGACGATGCCAGGGAGGCGATCTGGGCGTCGGTCAGGGCCGAGGTGAGGAAGCGAACATCGTCCAAGCGTCCGTTGAAATTGGGATCCGCGGCATAGCGGCTGTGTCCAAGGTAGTTGAACTTGACCCCAATGCCGTCGGGATTGAGCGACATGGATCCATTGGTGGCCGAAGGAGCTCCATTGATGAACAGCTTTCCCGTGTCTCCTTTGAGGGTGACGGCGACATGCGTCCAGACACCGGTTGGAAACGTGGCAGCATCCAGCCGCTGTTCGCCGCTGCCGCCGCCGGTGGTGATGGCAAAGCGGGTGCCGCCGCCGGAGCCGGCCTTGGTGGTTAGGAAGAGATAGTGCTGGGTGTCGTCGCCCAGGTCGAAAATGCGCTGCCAGTTGGCGCCGCCATTCCAGTAAACCCACGCGGCGAAGGTGAAATCCGTGCTGTTTCCCACACTCTCCGGAAGCTGCAGGTAGTCGTTGACTCCGTCGAACTGCACCGCCTGGCCATGCCTGCCGGAGACAAACGACGGCGTGCCCACCCGGAGGGCATCCTGGCCGTTGCCCCCGTCGTCGGTCAGGCTGCCGTCAAACCGGTAGCGCGCGGTGCGTCCGGTGTCGGAGTCCTTCAATTCCTGCCGGTGGCCGATGGGGGATTCCTTGTCGCGGTAAATGACTCCGGCAGCCCGCGGCCAGCCGTCGTCCCACACCAGCCGCCGTGAATCCTCCACCCAGTTGTAAAGGGCATAGCGTTCCACGAACGG